>NZ_CP131935.1:1257113-1885669 GCF_030704305.1 Massilia sp. R2A-15
GGGAGAACTGGTGGAATTCGGCGAGACCGACCAGCTGTTCATGAATCCCGCGCGCAAAGAGACGCAGGACTATATTACCGGCCGTTTCGGCTGACCAAAACGAAGAAGACGGAGAGAAGCAATGATAGGCGAGCATTCATCCAAACAATACGACCACGAACTGGAGGCGATCCGCTCCAAGGTACTGCTGATGGGCGGCATTGTGGAAACCCAGTTCACCGACGCGATGAATTGTTTCCGCGTCGGCGACCTGGAGCAGTCCGACCGTGTGATCGCCCAAGACGACGCCGTCAACCAGCTGGAAGTGTCGCTCGACGACGCCTGCAGCCACCTGATCGTGCGCCGCCAGCCGGCCGCCAACGACCTGCGCACCGTGATGGCGACCATCAAGGTGATCACCGACCTCGAGCGCATCGGCGACGAGGCGGCCAAGATCGCGCGCATGTCGAAGAACCTGCACAGCCGCGGCGTGGTGGGCGTGAACCACTACGAGACGGTGCGTTCGATCGCCACCGCGACCTCGGAGATGCTGCATGACGCGCTCGATTCGTTTGCCCGTCTTGATGGCAAACAGGCAATGGCGCTGATCGCCCAGGACGCCGTCGTGGACCACGAGTTCCGCACCATCATGCGCAACCTGATCACCTTCATGATGGAAGACCCGCGCACGATTTCGTCGGCGCTGGACACGCTGTGGGTGGCCAAGGCGATCGAGCGCATTGGCGACCATGCCAAGAACATCGCCGAGTATGTGATCTACGTGGTCGAAGGCAAGGACATCCGCCATACCAAGCCGGCGGCCCAGGTCGGTGAGCAGTAAGCGCCGATGGCCAGCGATAAAACCACGGTCCTCATCGTTGAAGACGAACCGGCGATCATCGAGCTGGTGACGTTCTCGCTGCGAGAGGCGGGCTGGGACGTGTGCGCCGTGCAGAGCGTGGCCGAAGCGTGGGATTTCCTGATGAAGCGCACGCCGAACCTGGTACTGCTCGACTGGATGCTGCCCGACCAGACTGGCCTGCGCCTGCTGGCGCGCATCCGCGCCGACCGCAACTTCCAGAAGATCCCGGTGATCATGCTGACCGCAAAGAGCATGGAGGAAGACAAGATCGCCGGCCTCAATCACGGCGCCGACGACTACGTCACCAAGCCGTTCTCGCCGCGCGAACTGCTGGCGCGCGCCAAGGCGCTGCTGCGCCGCAACGCGCCCGAGCTGGCCCAGGCGCCGCTGACGGTCGGCCCGCTCACGCTCGACCCGGCCAGCAACAGCGTCTCCGTCGGCGGCGAACGCATCGACATCGGCCAGGCCGAGTACAAGCTGCTCAAGTTCCTGATGGCCCATCCGGAGCGGGTGTTCTCGCGCGGCCAGCTGCTCGACAAGGTGTGGGGTAACCATGCCGAGATCGAGGAGCGCACCGTGGACGTCCATGTGCTGCGGCTGCGCAAGGCGCTCAAGTCGGCTGACGGGCTGGTCAAGACCGTACGCAGCGTCGGCTACATGCTGTCGGAAAAGTGAGCCGATGAATCCAAAACTGACCTTTTGGGTGCCGGCCGCGTTGCGCCTGGCGATTTTGATGGTGGTCGCCGGCCTGTGCTGGTGGATCTCCGGCCCGGTAGCCGGACTGTCGGTGGCGGTGCTGCTGCTGATCGCCCAGCTGTACATCCAGCTGTCCTACCTGAGCCAGCTGAGCGCGTGGCTGGACGATTTCAACAGCGCCAAGCTGCCGGACGGGTGGGGCGCCTGGACCGACGTGTTCTCGCGCCTGTACCGGCTGCGCCGTGACGACGAGCGCAGCCAGGCGGAGCTGACCGAATGGCTGGCGCGCTTCCGCCAGGCGATGCACCTTCTGCCGGACGGCGTGGCGATCATGGACGACGTGCTGTTTCTGGAATGGTGCAATCCGGCCGCCGAACGGCACCTGGGGCTCACGCTCGAGCGCGACAAGGGCATGCGGGTGACCAACCTGGTGCGCCATCCAGATTTCATCGACTACATCGTGCTGGGGCGCTACGAGCAGCCGCTGACGCTGTCGCTGCGCGACCGCAAGCTGATCGTGCAGGTGATCCCGTTCGAAAACCGGCGCCAGATCCTGGTGACGCACGACGCCACCGAAAGCGTGCGCATCGAGGAGATGCGGCGCGACTTCATCGCCAACGCCTCGCACGAGCTGCGCACGCCGCTGACGGTGATCGTCGGCTTCCTCGAGATCGCATCGAGCACGCCCGACCTCGACTCGGCCAGCCGCCAGGCGCACCTCAAGCTGATGACGGAGCAGGGCCGGCGCATGCAACGCCTGATCGAAGACATGCTGACCTTGTCGCGGCTGGAGTCGGTCGACTATCCGCTGCGGCCCGAGCCGGTCGATGTGGGCGCCGTGATCGAGGAGGTGCTGGAAGAGGCGCGTGCGCTGTCGGGCGGCAGGCACGAAGTCACGGCGACCATCGACGGGCCTGATATCGTCGGCAGCGCGGAGGAACTGCGCAGCGCGTTTGGCAACCTGGCGTCGAACGCGGTGCGCTACACGCCGGAGGGCGGCAAGGTCCACTTGGCCTGGAAGCAGGGCGCGGACGGGCCGCAGTTCACGGTCAGCGACACCGGCATCGGCATCGACCAGGTCCACATTGCGCGGCTGACCGAGCGTTTCTACCGCGTCGACAAGAGCCGCTCGCGCGAGACGCAGGGGACGGGGCTGGGGCTGGCGATCGTCAAGCACGTGCTGCTGCGGCATCACGCGACGCTGTCGATCACGTCGAAGCCGGGCGAGGGTAGCTGCTTTACGGTGACGTTTCCGAAACGCTGAACTTGTCGCCGCAGTGTGGGCAGCCGTCGCGTCAATGCTGGCGCCGGCGTCAACCCCGGGGTCAGGTTCGGCGGACCTGACCCCATCCTTGCGGCGAACACGTTACAATCGCAGCCTCATCCAAATTGAATACCCGCATATGACTTCACGTCGTCTTTCCCTGATCGCGCTCGGCGCCTTGCTGCTGGCCGGCTGCGGCGGCAAGCAGGTGGTTCCCACCGCACCACTTGCCGTGACTCCGCCGCCGGTCGCCGCCACGCCGACTCCGCGCAAAATCAAGATCGGCCTGGCACTCGGCGGCGGCGCCGCGCGCGGCTTCGCCCACATCGGCGTCATCAAGGCCCTCGAAGCCCAGGGCATCTACCCGGACGTGATCGTCGGCACCAGCGCCGGCAGCGTCGTCGGCGCGCTGTACGCGGCCGGCAACAACGGATTCGCCCTGCAGCGCGTGGCGATGGACATGGACGAAGCGACCATTTCCGACTGGGCGCTGCCGCTGTTCGCCAAGGTCTCCGGCGTGCTCAAAGGCGAGGCGCTGCAAAATTACGTCAACAAGGCCGTGCACAACGTGCCGATGGAAAAGCTGAAGATCCCGTTCGGCGCCGTCGCGACCGACCTCAACAGCGGCCAGCCGATCCTGTTCCAGCGTGGCAACACCGGACAGGCGGTGCGCGCCTCGTCGTCGGTGCCGAGCGTGTTCCAGCCGGTCAAGATCGGCAACCACACCTACGTCGATGGCGGCCTGGTGGCGCCGGTGCCGGTGCGCTTCGCGCGCGAGATGGGCGCCGACTTCATCATCGCCGTCAATATCTCGACCCAGACCGACGCGCAGGCGACGCTCAGCTCGCTCGAAGTGCTGATGCAGACCTTCAGCATCATGGGCCAGCGCCTGAACCATTACGAGCTGAAGGACGCCGACATCGTCATCGCGCCTAGCCTGGGCACCATGGGCGGCGGCGATTTCCAGGCGCGCAACCTGGCGATTCTCGCGGGCGAGCAGGCCGCGGCCGCCGTCATGCCACAGATCAAGGCCAAGCTCAAGGCCAAGCAGAACCTGTAACACTCAAACTCAAAGGATAACAAGATGAAAACCAAACCGATGTTGACGCTGGAAGACGTGAAGAAGATCGCCGCCGCCGCCGAGGCCGAAGCGGCCGCCAATAACTGGGCGGTCGTGATTTCGATCGTCGACGACGGCGGCCACCTGATGTGGCTGCAGCGCCTGGACGGCGTTGCGCCGATCTCGTCGTATATCGCTCCGGCCAAGGCGCGGACGGCCGCGATGGGCAAGCGCGAGTCGAAGATCTACGAAGACATCATCAACAATGGCCGCACGTCGTTCCTGTCGGCGCCGCACATCGACGGCATGCTCGAGGGCGGCGTGCCGATCGTGGTCGAAGGCCAGGTGGTGGGTGCGGTCGGCGTGTCCGGCGTGAAGTCGCCCGAAGATGCGCAGATTGCCAAGGCCGGCATCGCCGCGCTCGGGCTGTAAGTCTGTCGCTCCTGGGCTCGGCGTCCCCCTTGGCAGGAGCCTATGCCGACTCGGCTCAGCCTCAGCATGGGTTCCTGCCTGCGCAGGAACGACGAGTTAACGGCCGGCGTGAATCTCGGCCGATTCCGGCATCGAATCGGCCGCATCGCTGCGCTGCAGCCACTGCGCCAGCAGCTCCATATCCCGCACCAGGATCTCGCCACCTTCGATGAAGCCGACCTGTAACAGGTTGCTGGCGTCGCAGGAGAGCTTGTTGGTGGTCGGCGCCCGCTCGACCATCCGCCCGTAGGCCTTGAACACCTTGCTCTGCCACTGGTGCAGACCGGGATCGCGAAACCGGTTGTTCTCGAAATACACCGTGACGGTGCCGTCGGCATTGCCGAAGCCCACCATGCCCGAGCCGTTGTTGACGGCCGCCGACACCACCGCCGTCGCCTCCGGATGCGGCACGAATATCGCCGCCCGTCCGCCCGGGTTCGGCCTGTCCATCGGCGTATCGCGTCCAAACGTCTGCATCGCCTGTCCCCCTTGTAGTTTCATTTGAGAATTGCCTGACCGCGCCCGAAAACCCGCTTACCCGGCGTGGATAAAGTGCCGTCGCCGATTGCCGACCGGGACGGTTTGCGCTATAATTCGGAGGTTTAGCCATTCACACCCATACCGTAGCGACTACCCACCATCCCATCATTCAAAAGACTTCCATCCCGGCGCGAAACTGGCCCGGCAATCATGGTCGTCGGTCTGACGTGGCGCAGCTACGGTAACTTTATCAGGAGTTACCCTTGCCGCCATTTTTTTCGGGCCCTTCTGTTCCAGCCATCCTGGCCTTAGCCGACGGAACAATCTTTAAAGGTATTTCGATAGGCGCAGCCGGCCACACCACCGGCGAGGTCGTGTTCAACACCGCCATGACCGGCTATCAGGAAATCCTCACCGACCCCAGCTACTCGCGTCAGATCGTCACGCTGACGTACCCGCACGTGGGCAATTACGGCATCAATCCGGAAGACGTGGAGGCCGCCAAGATCCATGCCGCCGGCCTGATCATTCGCGACCTGCCGCTGCTGCCATCGAACTTCCGCTCCACCCAGACCCTGTCGGACTACCTGAAGGCCGAAGGCGTCGTCGCCATCGCCGGCATCGACACCCGCAAGCTGACCCGCATCCTGCGCGAGAAGGGCGCCCAGTCCGGCGCCATCCTCACCGGCGTGCAGGGCAATGAGCCGTCCGTCGCCCAGGCGCTCGAGCTGGCGCGTTCCTTCCCGGGCCTGACCGGCATGGACCTGGCCAAGGTCGTCTCGACCAAGGCCCCGTACGAGTGGACCGAGTCCGAATGGGCGCTGGGCAAGGGCTACGGCGCCCAGACCGCACCGAAATACCACGTCGTCGCCTTCGACTACGGCGTCAAGCGCAACATCCTGCGCATGCTGGCCGAGCGCGGCTGCAAGATCACCGTGCTGCCGGCCCAGGCCACCGCGGCCGACGCGCTGGCGCTGAACCCGGACGGCATCTTCCTGGCCAACGGCCCGGGCGACCCGGCCGCCTGCGACTACGCTGTCGCCGCGACGCGCGAACTGATCGAAGCGGGCATCCCGACCTTCGGCATCTGCCTCGGCCACCAGATCATGGCGCTCGCTTCCGGCGCGAAGACGCTGAAGATGAAGTTCGGCCACCACGGCGCCAACCACCCGGTGCAGGACCTCGATTCGAAGAAGGTGATGATCACCTCGCAGAACCACGGCTTCGCGGTCGATGCCGCGACCCTGCCGGCCAACTGCCGCGTGACCCACGTATCGTTGTTCGACGGTTCGCTGCAGGGCTTCGCCCGCACCGACAAGCCGGCGTTCTGCTTCCAGGGCCACCCTGAGGCTTCGCCCGGGCCGACCGACGTCGCCTACCTGTTTGACCGCTTCATCAACCTGATGCAAGCCGCGGAGAAGAAATAATATGCCAAAACGTAGTGACATCAAAAGCATCCTGATCATTGGCGCCGGCCCGATCATCATCGGCCAGGCGTGCGAGTTCGACTATTCCGGCGCCCAGGCCTGCAAGGCGCTGCGCGAAGAGGGCTACAAGGTCATCCTCGTCAACAGCAACCCGGCCACCATCATGACCGACCCGGAAATGGCGGACGTGACCTACATCGAGCCGATCACCTGGAAGGTCGTCGAGCGCATCATCGCCAAGGAGCGTCCCGACGCGATCCTGCCGACCATGGGCGGCCAGACCGCGCTCAACTGCGCGCTCGACCTGCACAACCAGGGCGTGCTGGCCAAGTACAACGTGGAGCTGATCGGCGCGACGCCGGAGGCGATCGACAAGGCCGAGGACCGTTCCAAGTTCAAGGAAGCGATGACCAAGATTGGTCTCGGCTCGGCGCGCTCCGGCGTGGCTCATTCGATGGAAGAATCGTGGGCGGTGCAGCGCGAGCTGGGCTTCCCGACCATCATCCGTCCGTCGTTCACCATGGGCGGCACGGGCGGCGGCATCGCCTACAACGAAGAAGAGTTCGAGGCCATCTGCAAGCGCGGCCTCGAAGCGTCGCCGACCACCGAACTGCTGATCGAAGAATCGCTGATCGGCTGGAAGGAATACGAGATGGAAGTTGTGCGCGACAAGGCGGACAACTGCATCATCATCTGCTCGATCGAAAACCTCGACCCGATGGGCGTGCACACCGGCGACTCGATCACCGTGGCGCCGGCGCAGACGCTGACCGACAAGGAATACCAGATCATGCGCAACGCGAGTCTCGCGGTGCTGCGCGAGATCGGCGTGGACACCGGCGGCTCCAACGTGCAGTTCTCGATCAACCCGGCCGACGGCCGCATGATCGTTATCGAGATGAACCCGCGCGTGTCGCGTTCGTCCGCGCTGGCCTCCAAAGCGACCGGCTTCCCGATTGCGAAGATCGCCGCCAAGCTGGCGGTCGGCTTCACGCTCGACGAGCTGCGCAACGAGATCACCGGCGGCGCGACCCCGGCCTCGTTCGAGCCGGCGATCGACTACGTGGTCACCAAGATCCCGCGCTTCACGTTCGAAAAATTCCCGGCCGCCGACCAGCACCTGACCACCCAGATGAAATCGGTGGGCGAGGTGATGGCGATCGGCCGCACCTTCCAGGAGTCGTTCCAGAAGGCGCTGCGCGGCCTGGAAGTGGGCGTCGATGGCCTGAACGAGAAGACCCGCGACCGCGAGAAGATCGAAGAAGAACTCGGCGAACCGGGTCCCGACCGCATCTGGTACGTGGGCGACGCCTTCGCCCAGGGCTTCACGCTGGAAGAAGTGCATCAGCTGACCCGCATCGACCCGTGGTTCCTGGTGCAGATCAAGGAGATCGTCGACATCGAGCTGTGGCTGGACCACCAGAAGATCGAGTCGCTCGACAAGGCGATGCTCTACAAGCTCAAGCAAAAAGGCTTCTCGGACCGCCGCCTGGCCTTCCTGCTGCACGTGACCGACACCGAAGTGCGCGAGCGCCGCCATGCGATGGGCATCCGCCCGGTGTACAAGCGCGTCGACACCTGCGCGGCCGAATTCTCGACCGACACGGCGTACATGTATTCGACCTACGACGAAGAGTGCGAGAGCAATCCGACCGACAAGAAGAAGATCATGGTGCTGGGCGGCGGTCCTAACCGCATCGGCCAGGGCATCGAATTCGACTACTGCTGCGTGCACGCGGCCCTCGCCATGCGCGAAGACGGCTACGAGACCATCATGGTCAACTGCAATCCGGAGACCGTCTCGACCGACTACGATACCTCCGACCGCCTGTACTTCGAATCGCTGACGCTGGAAGACGTGCTGGAAATCGTCGCGCTGGAAAAGCCGGTCGGCGTGATCGTGCAGTACGGCGGCCAGACGCCGCTGAAGCTTGCGCTCGACCTGGAGAAGAACGGCGTGCCGATCATCGGCACTTCGCCGGACATGATCGACGCGGCCGAAGACCGCGAGCGCTTCCAGCAGCTGCTGAAGTCGCTGGGCCTGCGCCAGCCGCCAAACCGCACCGCGCGCACCGAAGCCGAGGCGCTGGAGCTGGCGTCCGAAATCGGCTACCCGCTGGTGGTGCGTCCATCGTACGTGCTGGGCGGACGCGCGATGGAAATCGTCCACGAGCAGCGCGACCTCGAGCGCTACATGCGCGAAGCGGTCAAGGTGTCGAACGATTCGCCGGTGCTGCTCGACCGCTTCCTCAACGACGCCATCGAGTGCGACGTCGACTGCATCTCCGACGGCGAGACCACCTTCATCGGCGGCGTGATGGAGCACATCGAGCAGGCCGGCGTGCACTCGGGCGACTCGGCGTGCTCGCTGCCGCCGTACTCGCTGTCGCAGGAGACCATCGATGAAATGAAGCGCCAGACCTCGCTGATGGCCAAGGGCCTGAACGTGGTCGGCCTGATGAACGTGCAGTTCGCGATCCAGAAGCAGGAAGTCGACGGCAAGATGGTCGATACCGTGTTCGTGCTGGAAGTGAATCCGCGCGCCTCGCGTACCGTGCCGTTCGTGTCGAAAGCGACCGGCCTGCAGCTGGCCAAGATCGCCGCGCGCTGCATGGTCGGGCAGACGCTGGCGCAGCAAGGCATCACAAAGGAAGTCATCCCGCCTTACTTCTGCGTCAAGGAAGCCGTGTTCCCGTTCGTGAAATTCCCGGGCGTGGACACCATTCTCGGACCGGAAATGAAGTCGACGGGCGAGGTGATGGGCGTGGGCATGACCTTCGGCGAAGCCTTTGTGAAGTCGCAGCTGGGCGCCGGCATCAAGCTGCCCGAGTCGGGCAAGGTGTTCCTGTCGGTGAAGGCGTCCGACAAGCCGCGCACGGTGGCGGTGGCGCGCGACCTGGTCACGCTGGGCTTCCAGCTGGTGGCGACCAAGGGCACGGCGGCGGTGATCGCCGCGGCCGGGATCCCGGTGCAGGCGGTGAACAAGGTGCTCGAAGGCCGGCCGCACGTGGTCGACATGATCAAGAACCACGAGATCAGCCTGGTCGTCAACACGGTCGAAGAAAAGCGCAGCGCGATCGTCGATTCGCGGGCGATCCGTACGTCGGCACTGGCGGCGCGCGTTGTCACCTACACCACGATCGCCGGCGCCGAAGCGGCAGTCGAAGGCATGCATCATCTCGACGAGTTGCGTGTGTACGATTTACAAGGCCTGCATAAAACCTTAAACTAAGCAGCAAGCAGTACCTCTCGACCACAGAGTTTGCGCGATGTGCAATCGCGTGCCTCTGTGGTTTTCACTTGGTACGACCAATAATCAGAGTAGAAGTGACACTATGAACACAACCGTTCCACTGACCAAATTCGGCGCAGAGCTCCTGAAGGAAGAACTGCACCAGTTGAAAACCAAAGAACGCCGCATTGTGATCGACGCGATTGCCGAAGCGCGTTCGCACGGCGACCTGTCGGAAAACGCCGAGTACGACGCCGCCAAGGAGCGCCAGGCGTTTGTCGAAGGCCGCATCGCCGAACTCGAAGGAAAGCTGTCGGCCGCCCAGATCATCGATCCGTCGGCGCTGGACGCCGAAGGCCGCGTGGTGTTCGCCTCGACGGTGGACCTGGAAGACCTGGAGAATGGTCAGAAGGTCACGTATCAAATCGTCGGCATCGATGAAGCCGACCTCAAACTGTCGAAGGTATCGGTGACCTCGCCGATCGCCCGCGCGCTGATCGGCAAGTACGCCGGCGACGTGGTGGAAGTGCAGGCGCCGTCCGGCCCGCGCGAATACGAAATACTCGAAGTCAAATACATCTGATGCTCGCTAGCCGCGCGCGCCTGCTGGTTGCCAGCCTGTGGGCCGGCAGCCTGTGGACGATCGGCTACGTGGTGGCGCCGACGCTGTTTGCGACCCTGCACGACAACGTGCTGGTCGGGACCATCGTCGGATCGCTGCTGCGGACGGAGTTCATGCTGACCATCCCGTGCGCGGGACTGCTGCAAGTGCTCCTGAAACTCTCTCCGCCGGAGAACAAGCGCACCATCAACGTGCTGATAGGCGCGATGATGCTGTGCGGCGCGGCGATTTTCCTTGGCTTTCAGCCGATGATGGCGCAGGTGAAGGCGCAGGCCGGTGCGGCGGGGCTTGCGGAGACCAATTTCGGCCTGCTGCATGGCTTGTCGCAGCTGGTGTACCTGGTCGAGAGCGTGCTGGCGGGCGTGTTGCTGGTGAAGCTGCGCTAACGCTTTCCGGCTTGTCGTTCCTGCGAAGGCAGGAACCCATACCGCGCTTGATTTGTGCAGGTGTTACCTGTCCATCTGGCTCAGTATAGGATCCTGCCTTCGCAGGAACGACAGGCATGAAAAAGGGGTCAGGTCCACTGGACCCGACCCCGATCTTGTCGGCGGCGCCTGATTATTTACCGAGGCCGCTTTTCTTCTGACTGGTCTGGCGCGGCTTGGCGCGCTTGATCGTACCGCCTTCGGTGACACGTTCATTCCCCTTGATCATGACCTTGGTGACGCTAGGGCGCTTGGTGCCACTGGCGCTGGCCTTGACGATGGTGACTTCGCGCATGCCCTTGCCGGCCTTGCTGCTGCGTTCCTTGACCGTTTCGACTTTCGGACGGTACAGCACCAGCAGCTTGCCGATATGCTGGACCGGCTGGGCCTTGAGGGTGTCGCAGATGTTTTCGTACATTTCGACGCGGGCGTCGCGGTCGTCGCCGGCCACGCGCACCTTGATCAGGCCGTGCGAGTCCAGGCTGGCCGAGATTTCCTTCATGACCGACTCGGTCAGGCCGGATTCGCCGATCATCACGACTGGCTTCAGCGCATGGGCTTCGGCGCGCAGTTCGCTGCGCTCGGCGGGTGTAAGTTTTTGCATAATATTTTAGTTAAATCCCTTAAAAGCAGTATTCTACGCGAATGAAGAAGAAAAAATTAAACAAGAACTGGTTGCATGACCATATTAATGACCCTTACGTCAAACTGGCGCAAAAAGAGGGTTACCGCGCACGCGCGGCTTTCAAACTCAAGGAAATCGACGAAAGCGAAAAACTGATCAAAGCCGGCCAGGTCATCGTCGACCTAGGCAGCACCCCGGGCAGCTGGAGCCAGTACGTGCGGCGCAAGCTGTCGGGCAAGGAGGGCGGCGGCATCCACGGCACCATGATCGGCCTCGACATGCTGCCGATGGAGCCCATCGCCGACGTCCACTTCATCCTGGGCGACTTCCGCGAAAACCGCGTGCTGCGCGAACTCGACGTGATCCTGGAAGGCCGCAAGGTCGACGTGGTGCTGTCGGACATGGCGCCCAACCTGTCGGGCATTCCGACCGCCGACGCCGCGCGCATGGAGCATCTTATCGATTTGGCAATTGAGTTTTCTCAACTCCACCTGAAACCAAGTGGGGCATTGTTGGTAAAGTGCTTCAAGGATATGGGTTTCAGCCAGATCGTCGAGAAGTTCCGCGCCGAGTTCAAGGTCGTCAAGCAGGTCAAGCCGAAGGCCAGCCGCGACAAGTCGTCCGAGATTTTCCTGCTTGGACGCGGCCCGAAAAACCCGGGCGCGCGCATTGACGAGGAAGAAGGCGAATCGTCCCTTGATATTTAAGACTGGCGACCGCACATGAGCCGGGTACAGGTCCCAGGGCCGGCGCAAGTGGCCGGTTAATGCCGACGAGTAGTAATTTCAGTGGTTTTTTGGGCAAGGCGCGGGGCTTGCGTGGCATCCCCTGCGTATTGCGAGTAAAATCGGCATTCTAAATTCGGCACAAGATGCACGCAGCATCGAAGGAGTTTTCGTGAATAATATGTTTTCCAAATCCGCCATCTGGGTGGTCGTCGCACTGCTGTTGTTCATGCTGTTCAAGCAGTTCGACAATCACAGCGTCGCTGGCGGCAGCAAGGCCATTGCTTATTCCGAGCTGCTCGATGCCGTCAAAGGCCATCGCGTCAAGGATCTCGTGATCGAAGGCACCAACATTTCCGCCACGCTCACCGACGACAGCAAGGTGCGCTCGACCGCCACCGGCCTCGACAAGGGCCTGGTCAGCGACCTGGTCAACAATGGCGTTCACTTCGACATCAAACCGCCTGAGGAGCCTGGTTTCCTGCAGCAGGTATTCATTTCGTGGTTCCCGATGCTGCTGCTGATCGGCGTCTGGGTATTCTTCATGCGCCAGATGCAGGGCGGCGGCAAGGGCGGCGCGTTCTCCTTCGGCAAGTCGAAGGCGCGCATGATGGACGAAACCAACAACACCGTCACCTTCGCCGACGTCGCCGGCTGCGACGAAGCGAAGGAAGAAGTCAACGAGATCGTCGACTTCCTGAAAGACCCGACCAAATTCCAGAAGCTGGGCGGCCGCATTCCGCGCGGCGTGCTGATGGTCGGCCCTCCGGGCACCGGTAAAACGCTGCTGGCGCGCGCCATCGCCGGCGAAGCCAAGGTGCCGTTCTTCTCGATTTCCGGCTCCGACTTCGTTGAAATGTTCGTCGGCGTGGGCGCGTCGCGCGTGCGCGACATGTTCGAAAACGCCAAGAAGCACTCGCCGTGCATCATCTTCATCGACGAGATCGACGCGGTCGGCCGCCATCGCGGCGCCGGCATGGGCGGCGGTAACGACGAGCGCGAGCAGACGCTGAACCAGCTGCTGGTCGAGATGGACGGCTTCGAAGCGAGCTCCGGCGTGATCGTCGTCGCCGCGACCAACCGTGCCGACGTGCTCGACAAGGCGCTGCTGCGTCCGGGCCGTTTCGACCGTCAGGTGATGGTCGGACTGCCGGACATCCGCGGCCGCGAGCAGATCCTCAACGTGCACATGCGCAAAGTGCCGATCGGCACCGACGTCAAGGCCGACATCCTGGCGCGCGGCACCCCGGGCTTCTCGGGCGCCGACTTGGCCAACCTGGTCAACGAGGCCGCGCTGTTTGCGGCACGGCGCAGCAAGCGCCTGGTCGAGATGATCGATTTCGAGGACGCCAAGGACAAGATCTACATGGGACCGGAGCGCAAGTCGATGGTCATGCGCGAGGAAGAGCGCCGCAACACGGCCTACCACGAGTCGGGCCACGCGGTGATCGCCAAGCTGTTGCCGAAGGCCGACCCGGTGCACAAGGTCACGATCATGCCGCGCGGCTATGCGCTGGGCCTGACCTGGCAGCTGCCTGAGCACGATTCGCTGTCCGGCTACAAGGACAAGATGCTCGAGGAAATCTCGATCCTGTTTGGCGGGCGCATTGCCGAAGAGATTTTCGTCGGCCAGATGTCGACCGGCGCCTCGAACGACTTCGCCCGCGCGACCAAGCTGGCGCGCTCGATGGTGACGCGCTTCGGCATGAGCGACAGCATGGGCGTGATGGTGTACGAAGACAGCGAAAACGAAGGCTTCTTCGGCGGCGCCACCAAGACCATTTCCGAGGCGACCCAGCAAAAGGTCGATTCCGAGATCCGCAGCATCCTCGACACGCAGTACGCCTTGGCGCGCCGCCTGCTCGAAGAGAACCGCGACAAGGTCGAAGCGATGACGCGCGCGCTGCTCGACTGGGAAACCATCGACGCCGAGCAGATCAACGACATCATGGCGGGGCACGAGCCGCGCCAGTCGGCGACGAGCAACCTGACCAAGCGCAACCCTCCGGGCGACAGCGGCTCGGGCGGCGTGTCGCCGAACGCGACGGCGCCCGCTTGACCGGTCAGCGCGCTTCCAAAAAGGCATCCCGCAGGATGCCTTTTTTCGTTTCCGTCCGCGCCGCAAAGATGGGGTCAGGTCCGCGGGACCTGACCCCGCTGTCGTCGCCGCCGCCGGCATGTCGAGATCTATTTTCCGTCTATAAGTAAGATGCGCCATTTCCTCCAATGCGGCCGTTTCGGCTACACCCTCGACAGCGACGTGCTGGTGATGGGTATCCTCAACGTCACGCCCGACTCGTTTTCCGACGGCGGCCGCTTCCAGGCCCTCGAATTTGCCATCTCGCGCGCCGAAGAGATGGTGGCCGACGGCGCCGACATGATCGACATCGGCGGCGAATCGACCCGTCCCGGCTCGCCGGCGGTACCGCTCGAAGAAGAATTGCGCCGCGTGATGCCGGCGCTGTACGCCTTGCGCGGCCTGGGCAAGCCACTGTCGATCGACACCTGGAAGCCCGAAGTCATGCGCGAGGCCGTCATCGCCGGCGCCGACATGATCAACGACATCAACGGCTTCCGCGCGCCGGGCGCGATCGAAGCGGTGGGGGAAAGCGACTGTGGCCTGTGCGTCATGCACATGCAAAACACGCCGCAGACAATGCAACAGCAGCCGGAATACGCGGACGTGGTGGGCGAGGTGATCGCCTTCCTGCGCGAGCGCATCGACGCGCTCACGGACGCCGGCATCGCGCGCAAGCGCATTTGCGTCGATCCCGGCTTCGGCTTCGGCAAGACCGTCGAGCACAACTTCGCGCTGCTGCGCGCAACCGGACGGATCGAGCAGGAACTCGGCCTGCCGGTACTGGCGGGCCTGTCGCGCAAATCGATGATCGGCGCGGTAACGGGGCGACCGGTGGAACAGCGCTTGGCGGGCAGCCTTGCAGGGGCATTGGCTGCGGTGGCGCATGGCGCTAAAATTGTACGCGTGCATGATGTTCCGGAGACCGTGGACGCGCTGAAGGTCTGGCAAGCAGCAAACATTCACTAATCAACGAAAAAGAGAAGATATGGGCCGCAAATATTTTGGTACCGATGGTGTGCGTGGCTTGGTCGGCGTCGCGCCGATCACGCCGGATTTCGTAATGCGCCTCGGCTACGCCGCCGGCAAGGTGCTGGCCAAGAGCACTGGCTCCAGCGGCCGTCCGACGGTACTGATCGGCAAGGACACGCGCATTTCCGGCTACATGCTGGAAGCGGCGCTGGAAGCGGGCTTTTCGGCCGCGGGCGTTGACGTAATGCTGGCCGGGCCGATGCCGACGCCGGCCATCGCCTACCTGACGCGCGCCTTGCGCCTGTCGGCCGGCGTGGTGATTTCCGCGTCGCACAACCCGTTCCAGGACAACGGCATCAAGTTCTTCTCCGAGCACGGCACCAAGCTGCCTGACGCGGTGGAGCTGGACATCGAAGCGGCAATCGACGAGCCGATGGAATGCGTGGAGCCGCAAAAACTGGGCCGCGCCAAGCGCCTGTTCGACGCCCAGGGCCGCTACATCGAGTTCTGCAAGGGCACGTTCCCGAACGAGCTCGACCTGAAAGGCCTGAAGATCGTGGTCGACTGCGCGCACGGCGCGGCGTACCAGATCGCGCCGCCGGTGTTCCACGAGCTGGGCGCCGAAGTGATCGCGATCGGCGCCACGCCGGACGGCTTCAACATCAACGCCGGCTTCGGTGCGACCGCTCCGAAAGCGCTGTCGGCGGCGGTGGTCGAGCACAAGGCCGACCTCGGCATCGCGCTCGACGGCGACGCCGACCGCCTGATCATGTGCGACTCGGAAGGGCGCCTGTACAACGGCGACGAGCTGCTCTACATGATGGTGCGCGACCGCATGGCGACCGGTCCGGTGGCGGGCGCGGTGGGCACCCTGATGACCAACATGGCGCTCGAAGTCAAGTTCAAGGAACTGGGCATCGGCTTCGCGCGCGCCAAGGTCGGCGACCGCTACGTGCTTGAAGTGATGCAGGAGCGCGGCTGGCTGCTGGGCGGCGAAGGCTCGGGCCATTTGCTCGCGCTCGACAAGCACACTACTGGCGACGGCATCGTGTCCGCGCTGCAGGTGCTGTCGGCACTCAAACGCAGCGGCAAGTCGCTGGCGGCATGCTGCGGCGAATTGACCTTGTTCCCGCAAACGCTGATCAACCTGAAAGTCACGCCAGGCTTCGACTGGACCAAGAACGCCGCAATGGTTGCCGAGAAAGAAGCCGTCGAGCGCGAGCTGGGTGAAACGGGCCGGGTGCTGATTCGCGCCTCGGGCACCGAGCCGCTGATCCGCGTGATGGTCGAGGCCAAGGATGCCGACGTGGCAGCGAACATGGCGCGGCGAATTGCCGACAAGGTTGCGGCCTAGGGAAAGTTGCGTGTCACATTGACGGAGGCGGCGCAAAGAGGTATTATGTCGTCTTCGGAGTGTGGCGCAGCCCGGTAGCGCACCTGGTTTGGGACCAGGGGGTCCAAGGTTCGAATCCTTGTACTCCGACCACAGTTTTAAAGACGGGCTGTCATGAGAATGACGGCCCGTTTTCCATTGCGTGCAGGATTTTCCGCTTGCACCGCATCTCAGACTGCCCATAGCTCAGTTGGATAGAGCATCAGCCTTCTAAGCTGAGGGTCACAGGTTCGATTCCTGTTGGGCAGGCCATCAAGTCCAGATAAATCCCCGGTGTATACATCCAGCACAATAAGATGTGAATAGTATTCGCTTGACATGAAATATCAACGCTGCCAATACTGGGCTGGAATCTATTAACCAGATCCGCAGGGATGTCGTGAATCGTAAATTGGCGTCGATGAATATATTGGCTGGTTTCATATTGGTCGTCTTTTCGAGTGCGTCCGCACGGACCATGGCAGCGAATGATTTGAAGGGCTTTGTTCACGCCATTCTCGAAAATCACATTAACCAGGAATTTTTCGAACATTCGTTCGACGCAAAGCTCGAAAAGACGGTGGACACTCCGGACGAGCTGCGCTACGTCGGCCCGGGCCCGATGCTCCGCGACGGGACTCGGATTGATGAGTTGCTGGTAGTGAAATACAGTAACGGCCGCCCAGCCCCGCTCATTGTCGGTGCGCATATTTCCGGGCGCTGTATCAAAATTCAAGAGATCGAGCATTCTTTTAAGAACGTCGAAATGACGGGCATGTCGCTGCCCCAGCCGGATGCGTCTGCATGGTACAGAGCACAGACTGAAACTGGCAGGATCGAATTCTTTGTCAATCTTGATTCGCGTTGTCTTTCATCGATCAAAATATTTCAACGCGATCCTTCGCGCTAAGTTTCATGGCGTAATACGGCAGCGCACGTTGCACGTGAAAAACGTCATGACTTCCCCCACTTCACTGGTCAGGTTGAGTTGCCAGTCAGACCTCTTAGACCATTGAAACCAGCCGTAGGTGCATGATTTGGCTGGGGGCGGGGAAGCTCCTTTCATTCATTCGGACACGTTCTCAGCAATATGCGTTCAAGCGTAAGCGGCCATCGTTGAGGCCCCATTCGCATGGCCGGCACTCTGTAGCAAGCGGAGTTAAGTTATTTAACGAGCGCGAGCGGCTTTAGCGTGCTTCGACCAATCGATATAGCCTAAGCCACCTGCCATGCACTTCGTGTAAACGGTGGCTCGTGCTTCGGAAGGAAGTGGACGCATCGTGAAGACCCATCTGGCGATGTCTACTTGATTATCGTCGATAACCTTTTGCCGAATTTTAGGTCGTTTGGGATCGGCACCTTTAGGATCGGTGAGAATGCCGGTCACGTACTCTTCGGTTTGGCCCGCTTTCATTAACTCGGCACTTACTTCAGCTATTTGAGCTGCGCTTAAACACACTCGCTCAGATTGAGCGTAAGCGGAAACGCTGTACAGAAGTGTTGCGCAGACAACTAGAGTTTTTAACATTGGTTAGCCATCCAGCTTGGGGTTATATGCGAAAAATTCACGATTGAGGCACTTCGTGTACACAAGTTTCCGAGCCTCCGAAGGCGGGAGTTGAACCGTGTAGACCCAGGAGATAACCTGTTGCAGGGCTACGTACAAGTCTCCCTGCGGTGTGCCCTTTCGCCCCGGTGTCGGCACGCTCAACGCCTCTTTTTCCGATCTTCCACTCTCTCGTGCTTCCGCGACGCCCTCAGCATACTTGCCGATCACGAGGCAAACCTGTTCCCTTCCTTGGTTGCGAGCGATGGCGCTTCCACTCGTCAAACCGACAAGTGCCATCATCATAGGCAAAGCAAATTTCTTGACGTTCATGCATCCTCCTTATTGGCAATACTACCAAGTTGGTTGCACATCAGCAACCCGTTCGGCGTCATATCTCGGGTAACTGGAATAGTTGGGGGACGCTGGATTTGCATCCGCCGCGCGCCCTAAGGTCATGTCAGGATCTGTCAAAGTTGGATGTGTTTTGTATGATCAAATCCAAGGCAATCGCGACGGACACATCATGGGAATGAACATCAATTTGACTCCTCATCTTGAGGAGATGGTGCGACAGAAAGTCGATTCGGGCTGGTGCACGTCGGCGAGTGAGGTCGTGCGAGAGGCGTTGCGTCTGATGGAAGAAAAGCACCAACTGCTGGGTGCCAAGCTCAATCAACTCCGATGTGACTTGCAGGAGGGCCTGCACAGCGGCGCACCACGCCATGGGATCCAGAGGAAATCAAGCGCGCCGGACGGGCCAGACGCAAAGCCAAGGCTGCGGATGGTGCGTAAATGCCCGTCGTCACTACGCGCCCACGTCCCCAAATTGATATTGATAAAATCTGGGATTCCATCGTAAGCTGACGGTCGCAGGTTCGAACCTGCTCGCTAGGCCAGTTTAAGAAGGTAATTCAACCACATCACTGCGATACAAGTCTTGGGCGTTTGACTAGAACAAAGTCGATATAGCCACACTAACCGCACGCCGCGTATGTTCGGGCTGGGCAACCGTGCCCACAAACTGACCATTGCGCATGAGTGGCACATCGCCACTGCGCGCGACATTGATCGTATCGACACCGACGCGCAGTTCGACGCGAGGCACCGCCGACGGACGCACGCTGGCCCCAATGCGCCAACCGCGCGCCCGCTGCGTAGTCAGCGAGGCCGCATCGAGGACGCCCGAAAAGCCGACATCAAGCCGCTCTGGCCCAGCCAAGACCAGCGCGCCGTCGATACCAAAACGACCCACGGCGGAGCTGTCCCATTGCCCGCGCGCTCCAATCAGCAAACGCGCGGAGGCGCTGCGCTCCTGCAACCCCGCCGCGCCACTGGCGCCCTGAATGTCCCGTCGCCAACCGTCCCATTCGCCTGCAACGAATCCGGCAACCCGCTCGTTAATGGCGTAGCTGACTCCGGCGCGCAGCTGAATCAGCCGCGTCGCCGACGTCGATTCAGCCGGTGCGCCGGCCTGGGTCTGGCCGTGATAGTCGATGCCGTGTTGATAGGCCTCGCCCCCGGCGAAGACGCCGAAATTGTCCGCCTGCCAAGCGAGGCGTGCGGCGACGCCGGGAAGCGAGCCAGTCTCGCGGACAAGCGTGGCGCCGGATCTGTCGAATTCCGTATTCGCGACGCTCTGCGCGCCAAGACCGAGCGCGCCCTGCCATTGGGCGCAGGCGGCGAGTTCTGGTAAGGCGAGCAGAGCGGCTAGCAGGGCCGCTCGCCAAACGCGGCCCCTCAGAGCAACGATCAAAGGCTCGCTACGAAAGCGGTCCAGGCGATCGTATTGGTTTGGGTAATCACGCCGTCGCCCTTCGCGCTGTAATCCAGGCGCACCTTGTTGCCTGGCACAACCGTCGCGGTGACCGACGAGGCCGCCCCATTGATGATCATCGAACCGGAGCTCGGCACGCCGCTGTCGCCGACGACAAACGGCTGCAGCGTGCTGACGGTAACGCTGAGCTGGCCCAGCGAGCCGAAGGTGCCGGTCAGCGCGTAATTGGTGCTGACGCTGAACGTATTGCCCGAGCCGCTGACAGTAGCCGTGTAGTTGGACAGACGGAAATCGCTGACCTTCACGCCGCCTTTGCGTTCAATGCTCTGCAGGGACGTGCCGCTGATGGCCAGGCTAACGGTGCCGGCCGCAGTCTGCGACATCACGAGTTTCATGTCGCCAGCTACTGTGGCGGAGGTCGTGCCTTCCGCCACAGTGAAATCCGTGAACGTCATATCCATGGTCGCGGCGCCTGCGCCGGTGCCAAACAAATTGCCGGAAATGTTGGAGAACGTCATCGAAATGGCGCCATTCATCGTGGTGCCGGCCTCGACGCAATTGTTGGCCGTGATGCTGAATTTGTCGCCATTGGCCGGGCCGTTCGATCCCGCGGCCGTTCCGCTGACCGTGATGGTGCCGCCGCCGGCGCAGGCCTGGGTCTGCGAGCTGGACACCCCGGTCAGCAGGGCAGGGGCGCCGCCGGCGTAGGAGCGCTTGAGCAACGCGAGCGCCGGGTTGACGACGCCGGGGGCCTTGCCGTCCACGCTCACGCCGGTCAGCAGGGAACTGACGCCAGTGGACGAATCGCCGATCGAGCCGTTGGCCGCATAGGCGTTGCTCGCCACCTGCGTCGAATTGCTGGCCGAAATCGGTGACAGTGTGGAGACCGGGGCGCCCGGGGCGGGCGCCGATGCGCTGCCGCCTCCGCCGCCGCAGGATGCCAGCATCAGCAGCGAGGCGATGCAAAGGGAAAGGGAGGTGCCACGAGATTTGATCTTGCGGATATTCATTTAGCTCTCTCTGCTGATGTTGGTATGGAGGGAATAGTATACTTGTTTCTTCGTGTAATTAGTTGTTTCTTTCTAAAGATGTCGGGTTTTGCAATTTCGTGAATCTTCACTTGTGTCGAAAGCGCGCTGACGGCTCACAAAACTCAGTTAGTCCGCATGCACCAGCCTTCCCCGGACCGCCCCTCCACGACGCGCCCATCACCGCCACCGTCCACCGATACCGGCACCAATCTAGGCCGCTTCTGGCAACCTTGCAAGAAAATTCAGGTTGAGATTATTTTAATTAACGCTTTGTGAAGCGGCGATAGCAAAAGCCGCGTATTCCGATGCCGCGCCATGATCCCGATCAGACGGATCTGTAAGCAAATAAACAACAATTCTGATGTCGGCCTCAGCAAAGGAGGCGCAATTACAGAGGGGAATTGTCATGTTTAATGTAAGCATATTTGCCACGCATCTGCGCAAGTCCGCAGTCAGTGGTTTCGGCAGGGGCCTGTGCGCGCGCTACGTGCGGCAGGCGCTCGAGGACGGGGGCGCCGATACGGCCGGCCATCCGGTCAGCGCGAAGGACTGGGGGCCGACGCTGCTGCGCATCGGGTTCCAGCCGATCGACATCGCGAGCATCGACGGCTTCGTGCCGCAAAAAGGCGACGTGGCTGTGATCCAGGCCACTTCCGCCCATCCGCACGGCCACATCCAGGGCTTCGACGGGAAAAACTGGATTTCCGATTTCGTCCAGGCCGCGTTCTGGCCGGGACCGGCTTATCGAAGGGAGACGCCACCGAGCGCCGTGTACCGGCCGTCATAAAGCAAGCAGCGGGATCAGGTCCGCCGGATCTGATCTGAATATTATTTTAAAGATACACTTGTTTCCTCCGAGCCACAGAAATCAACATGGTAGGTGACACGCGATCAGTTACCAACTATCCTGTTGCATTGCACCAATCCTTCCGACACGCAAGGTGTCTATCGCGATGTGGCCGCGAGATCAAAAGGTAATTTTCTGAAAACGTTCGACAATATTGCGCATTGGCGCACGCAGATTTTCTCTTCCTTGCTGTCCATTGTGCTCGTGCTGGGGATCATCACGGCCATCCCGAGCATGTTTCTGCTGATGAACGAGGGCAGGTGGCCGGTCGTTGCGATGGACCTGGTCGCGCTCGGCTGGCTCACCACCCTGTGGGCGCGCCGCAAGCTCTCTTACACGGTGCGCGTGCTCAATTTCCTGGCCATCGTCTTCATGATTGGCGTCGGCCTGATGCTGTCCGTCGGGCCGGTCAGCCAGATCTACATGGTGGCCGGCCCGGTGCTCGCCGCGGTCCTGCTGGGCACCTGGCCGGCGCTGGGCATGCTCGCCCTGTCGGGGCTGGCCATTTTTCTGCTCACCTACGCCGGGCTGTCGACCCTGCATCTGCCGGGCGACGCGGGCCAGGGCCTGATGCCGTCGCTGATGATCGCCGTGAACTACCTGTTCATCAGCACGGTCATTACGCTGTCGTGCTCGATCCTGCTGCAGCGCCTGGCGCGTTCGCTCGACGCCTTGCGCGACAACGCCGCCACCCTTCAGCGCGGCCAGGACGAGCTGCACGCGCTCAACGCCGAACTGCGCCTCACGGCCGCTGCGGTGGCGCGCCTGAACGACATGGTGGTAATCGCCCGCGTCGTCACCGTCGCCGGCGCGGCGCAGCCGATCATCTCCGTCAACGACGCCTTCCTGCGCCGCACCGGCTATACGCGCGAAGAGGTTATAGGACAGAGCTGGCGCATGCTGCTGGGCAGAGACTCCGATCCCGCCGAGGTCGAACGCTTCGCCGGCGCCGTCGCGCGCACCGAAGCGGTATCGGGCGAAATGCTGTACTACACGAAGATGGGCATGCCCTATTGGGTCGAGCTGGAACTGGTGCCGTTCGCCGACGAAGGCGGCAAGCACACGCACTGGGTCGCCGTGGGACGCGACATCACCGAACGGAAAAAGTCGGAAAACCGGATCCACCGCCTGGCGTTTTTCGACGTGCTGACCGGGCTGCCGAACCGGCGCCTGCTGATGGACCGCATCGACAAGCTGCTGGCGAAAGCGCAAGCCGGCGACGGCTTCGGCGCGGTGATGTTCATCGACCTCGATCACTTCAAGTACATCAACGACGCACGCGGCCACGCGATCGGCGACGCGATGCTGAAGAACGCCGCCGACCGGCTGCTGCGTATCGTGCGCAAAGGCGACACCGTGGCGCGCATCGGCGGCGACGAGTTTGTCGTGCTGCTCGGCGAGCTCGGTCACGACAGCGAGAGCGCCGGCGAGGCGGCGATGTTCGTCGCCGAGAAAATCCGCCAGACGATTACCGAAGGCTTCGAGATCGATGGCCAGACCTATAACTCGTCGGCCAGCATCGGCGTGACGCTGCTGCCTAAACCCGGCCAGACGGTGCACGACCTGCTGCGCGAAGCCGACACCGCGATGTACCGCGCCAAGTCGGAAGGCCGCAACGGCGTGGCCTTCTTCGAAGCGACCATGCAGGCCGAGATGGAGCGCCGCCTGACGCTCGAACGCGACCTTGCCGCGGCGCTGGACAACGGCGAGCTGTCGATGCACATGCAGGTGCAGGTCAACTGCGACGGCGTGCCGGTCGGCGCCGAGATGCTGATGCGCTGGTGCCGCCCCGACGGCACCATGATAGCGCCCGACGTCTTCATTCCCGCGGCCGAGGAGAGCGGGCTGATTGTGAAGCTGGGCCAGTTCGCGCTGCGCGAAGCGTGCCTGGCCAGCTTGCGGCTGGCGCGCGCCGGCCATCTCCTGCCGGTGTCAGTCAACGTCAGCCCGCCGCAGTTCCGCGAACCCGACTTCGTCGAGCAGGTGCGCGAGATCATTGAGGAAACCGGGGCGCCGGCGGACCAGCTGATTTTCGAAGTCACCGAGGGCCTGCTGGTCGAGAACATGGACGAGACGATCGGCCGCATGCACGAACTGGCGGCGCTCGGCATTCGTTTGTCGATCGACGATTTCGGCACCGGCTATTCGAACCTGTCCTACCTGAAGCGCATGCCGCTGTTCGAACTGAAGATCGACCGCAGCTTCATCCGCGACACGCCGGACGATCCGAACGGCAGGGCGATCGTCCAGTCGATCCTGGCGATGGCCGCGCACCTGGGCCTGCGCGTGGTCGCGGAAGGCGTGGAGACGGCGGAGCAGGCCAGCTTCCTGGCTGCCAACGGCGCGCCCGGCATGCAGGGCTATCTGTTCGGGCGGCCGATGCCGCTGGCCGAACTGGTCGACTGCCTCACCGATCTCAAGGCAGCCTGACGCCGTGCTTGTCGCCCGCCGCCGCAGTCCGCAGCGGGTTTCTACAGTACAATCTTTCCATAAAATATATTTTTGGAAAGCCGCATGTTCGCCTTCGTTCAGCAAGCCTTCGCATTCCTGCGCTCGCTCTTTCCGGTCAACGACCAGGAGCCGGCCGATTATCCTTTCGCCGCCAGCGACATCGCCCAGCTGCATCGCATTGGTGGAGGCATGGTCGCGGCGTCGGTCGACCAGCCCACCTGGGAAGGCATGCTGCTCGACTCGTATTTCGTCCGGCTGACGAGTCAGGTGAGCATCTTCGGCAAGCAGGTCTTGTACCGCATCCTGCGCGATGGCCAGGACGACGCCGCGCGTGACGCACTGGACGAACGCCTGCGTCTCTTATCGGGCGATCCGGACCGCCTCGCGATCCTGACCGAAGCGTGCAAGTCGCTGCGCCATGCCGACACCGACATCGCCACGCTGCTGTTCGAGGAAGACCTGCCGGCGGTCCCGAAATGGGCGGGGCAGGGATGGCTGCTGGGCGTGGGCCTGACGGCATCGGTCGGCGCGGTCGTGCTGTCGCCGCTGGCCTGGCTGGGCGCCGGCTTTTTCCTGTACCAGCTGATCGCGATCCAGATGCGCTTCCACGAGCGCCTGGCCGTGTGGAACCGCGCGATGCGCTCGCTGCAAATGATGCTGCGCGGCGCCAGCCTGCTCGGCGCGATCGATCATCCCTTGTTGCGCGAGGTGGCGCGCGACAGCGCCCTGGCCGGCAAGATCAACCGCGGCCTGTCGCGGTTCGTGGTGGATCTGGTTCCCGGCATGCGGGAATACCGTGACTGGTTCATGCTGGCCAACGTCAAGCATTACTTCAAGGGCGTCGGCATTGTCGGGCTCCATCGCCAGTTTCTGCGCGACTGCTACCTGCGCGTCGCCGGTGTCGAAGCGGACCTCGCGCTGGCGCGGCACCTGCTGGCCTGCGGGCCGACCTGCCGGGCGGAGCGCAGCGATGGCGCAGTCGTCATCGAGCAGGCCGTGCATCCCTTGCTGGAGCGGCCCGCCGCGCTGACGATCGCGCTGCACGGAAGGGGCGCGTTTATCTCGGGCCAGAACGGGGTCGGCAAGAGCACCTTGCTGCGCACGATCGGCCTGAACCTGCTGGCCGCGCGGGCGTTCGGCTTCTGCTACGCCAGCCGCGCCAGCGTGCCGATGCTGCCGGTGTTCGCCAGCATGCAAAGCGAGGATTCGATGTTGGGGGGCGAGAGCCTGTACATCGCCGAACTCCAACGGGCCCGCGAACTGCTTGCCGCCGCCGCCGGCCCGGGCCGGATCATCTGCCTGATCGACGAAATCTTCCGCGGCACAAACCACCTGGAGTCGGTGTCGGCCGCCGCCGCGGTGCTCGACGAACTGGCGCGGCATGGAACGGTGATCGTCTCGTCGCACAACCTGGTGCTGGCGTCGCTACTGGAGCATCGCCTGGCGCCATTGTGCGTCGCGCCCGGCGCCGATGGCGCGCTCGCCCTGTCGCCCGGCGTGCTGGTCCAGACCAACGGCATCGCGCTGCTGGCGCAACGCGGCTTCGGCACCGACATCGAAGCGAAGGCGGCCAGGGTGGCCGGCTGGCTGGGCGCCTGGCTTGCGCACCCCGAAGGCGCGGGCGGCGTGTTGCGCGGCGGTGCGGTCGAATTGAGGCGGGCATGAGCGGCCGCCAGAAGGCGCCTGCGCCGGGGCGCTTCCCCACGATGGGCGCCTCGCTGCGCGCCCAGACGCTGGCGGTGCTGCTGGCGTCGGACGACATGACCGGCGTCGAAAGCCTGTTCGAGCACCGCAAGATCACGCTGAACACGGTGATTCGCGCGCTGGTGCGCAAGTACGGCTGGCCCATCGAGCGCAGCGACTTCCCGACCAATACCGTCGATGGCCGCGCGGCCTGGGCATCGGTCTACAGCCTGCCGCAGGAAGTGATCGACGCCGCGCTGCAGGCCGGCGGGCGCGATTGGATCGACGGCTGCAAGGCGGCGCGCACGCGCACGCGCCGCTAGGCCGCGAGCCTGGACTGATCGCACGCGGTTTGATATGCGCATGGCGTTCGCTCTCGCTTTGCGGATGAGAACACGATATCCTGATAGCCTGACAACATTCCCCCGCCGCCGTGCCGGCCCGCCCGCATGAGTTTTGCCACCGCCACCAGCCGCGCTGCGTCCACCGATCTGCTCAACCGGCGCCTGGCCGCCGGCGTGATGCTGTCGATCGTCCTGCACGCGATGCTGCTGCTGATCCGGTTCGGCATCCCCGGGCTGGGCCTGCCCACGCCATTCGCGCCGCGGCCGGTGACGGTCACGCTGGCGCCGCCGCTGCCGCCGCTGCCGTCGCCGCAGCTTGCGGAGCCGGTTGCGGAACCGCTCGCGCCGATGCTTCCGCCGCCCGCGCCATCGGGCATGCGGCTGGTAGCGCCGGCGCCGGCGCCGCGGCCCGCGCCGGTTGTCGCGCCGACGCCAAAGCCAAAGCCCGTCAAGCCGCGCCGCATCAGCCGGCCGCTGTCGCCACCGAAGCCCGTCGAGGCGTCGCCAACACCCGTGATCGCCCAGGACCAAAGCCTCAACGATTTCGTCGTGCCGCTGCAGCAGCCGCCGGAAGCGGCCCAGAAGACCATCGATCCGAAAGAGGCGCAGGATGGCGCCGACGACGGCGCCGAGCTGCGCGCCGCGCAGCGGCTGGCGGAGTCCAAACGCGAGCAGGAGCAAGCTGCCGCGGCGGACGCGAAAGCCGCGCAGGAAGCGCAGGCGAAGCTGCTGGCGGCGAAGCAGGCGGAGGACGATAGCCGCAGGCAGGCGGAGGAAGCGTCGCGCGCGGCCGCGGAAACGCAGGCGCAGCAGCGGCGCGCCGAGCAGGCCGCGCTGCAGCAGAAGGCAGAAGAGCAGGCGTTGCGGCAAAAGGCCGAGGAGGAGGCGCGTCAGAAGGCGGACGAACTCGCAGCGCGCCAACAGGCGCAGGATGCTGCGCGCCAGCAGGCGGTCGAACGCGCGGCGCAGCAGAAGACGGAGGAAGCGGCGCGGCAGAAGGCAGCGGAACTCGCGGCGCAGCAGCAGGCGCAGGACGCGGCGCGGCAGAAGGCGTTAGAACTCGCGGCGCAGCAGAAGGCGCAGGACGCGGCGCGGCAGAAGGCGTTGGAACTCGCGGCGCAACAGAAGGCGCAGGATGCGGCGCGCCAGAAGGTGGCAGAATTGGCGGCGCAGCAGCAGGTCGAGCAGGCGGCGCGGCAGAAGGCGGCCGAAATGGCCACGCAGCAGAAAGCCGAGGAAGCGGCGCGGCGCAAGGCCGAGGAACTCGCGGCGCAGCAAAGGGCCGAGCAGGCGGTGCGCCAGCAAGCGGAGCAGGCCGCGCGCCAGCAAGCGGAACAGGCAGCGCGCCAGCAAGCGGAACAGGCAGCGCGCCAGCAGGCGGAGCAGGCCGCGCGCCAGCAAGCGGAGCAGGCCGCGCGCCAGCAGGCGGAGCAGGCCGCGCGACAGCAAGCGGAGCAGGCCGCCGCCGGCCAGCGCGAACGCGAGCGGGCGGCAGCCGCGGCCAGTTCCGGCGCCGGCATCGGCGGCGCGGGGCCAGGCGGCGCCGGCACCGCAACGCCCAGGAATATGTTTGGCAGCGACGCTGCCAACCGGGTGCGCGAACTGGCGCGCGGCGTCGACCTGCTGAGCGGCGATCCGCCGCGCGCGCGCACGGGCGACGAACGGGGAGGGCGCCGCATCGTGCTCGGCCCCGGCGAGCGCGATGTGCCGCTGCGGATGTACGCGGACAGCTTCCGCCAGAAGATCGAGCGCAACGGCGGCCTGGCTTTCTCGCCGCAGTCGGCGGACCGGGTACGCATCGAGCCGGTCGTCAGCGTCGCGATCCGCAGCGATGGCAGCGTCGAGGATGTGACGATCGTGCGCTCGAGCGGCCAGGCCGAGACGGACAACCTGGTGCGGCGGATCGTGCGGCTCAACGCCCGCTACTCCGCCTTCCCGCCCAACATCGCGTCGCGCTACGACGTTATCGAAATCCGGCGCGTCTGGAGCTTCGCCGAAACGCTGCGCCTGCTCGAAGAGCTGCGCTAGCGCATCCCCGGCCGCCCGGTCTGCGGTCCGGCGCCTACCCCTTGCGTGCCGCCAGGCACGCAACGACATCCATCAATTTTCGTGTGCAGGCATTTTGATATACAGCAAGGCCCGCATGGTGTCAGGCCTTACTCTGGTCTGGAGCGCAACTAGCAGGCGCGCAACTGACATATTGGCAAAAAATCATGGAAATTTCTATAAGACTATATCGTAAAGCCGCCACTTCCCTCTGTGTGGCAACGGCGTTCGCACTGGGCGGCTGCGGGTCGCTCACTGGCAGCCAGCAAAGCCGCGCATCGACCGCATTGCCGGGAGATGCGCCTCCCACCGAGCTGATCACGCCCCAGCTGATCGCCGCCCAGCAACATGCGCGCGAGTCCGTCGTCGTCCAGGACCTGTCGCGGCTGGTGGTGCCCAATCCGCCGCCGTACCGCATCGACGCCGGCGACATCCTGTCCATCGTCGTGTGGGACCACCCCGAACTTGGCGGCACCGTCGTCACGCCCGCCTCGGGCGCCGTCGAAATGGCCAGCAACGGCGCGCCGCCGCAGGGCTTCGTGGTGGACCACGACGGCAAGGTGCAGTTTCCGTTCGCAGGCTCGATCAAGCTGGCCGGCATGACCGAGGATCAGGCGCGCGACTTCCTTGCCAACCGGCTGGCGCGCTACATCGCCCACCCCAATGTCACCCTGCGCGTGCAGGCTTACCGCAGCAAGCGGGTGTATATCGACGGCGAAGTCAAGGCGCCCGGACTGCAGAACATCAACGACATCCCGATGACGCTGCTCGAGGCGCTCAACCGCGCCGGCGGCCTGACGCCGACGGCCGACCAGAGCCGCCTCGTGCTCGAACGTGGCGAGCAGCGCTTTCGCATCGACATGCGCGAACTGGTGCAAAAGGGGATCAATCCGGGCAACGTGATGCTGGCGCCGGGCGATGTGGTGCGCGTCGCCTCGCGCGATGAGAGCAAGGTGTTCGTCACCGGCGAAGTGGTCACGCCGCGCGCGCTGACGATGCACAACGGGCGCCTGACGCTCAACGAGGCGCTGGGCGAATCGGGCGGGGTCAGCCCGCTGTCGGGCGACGCGCGCCAGGTGTATGTGGTGCGGCGCGATCCCGACAGCGTGCGCGTCTACCAGCTCGACGCCCGGCTCACCGGCGCGCTGGCGATGGCCGAGGGGTTCGAGCTGCATCCCAAGGACGTCGTGTATGTCGCCGCCTCGCCGCTGGCCAACTGGCACCGCAACCTCAGCTTGCTGATACCGGGCGCCCTCACTTCCGCGGTCGGGGTTGCCAAGCCCTGAGCATAACGAGGAGTCATTATGGACAATCTCAACCCCCAACATCCCGTCGCCAATGTACTGTATCACCCGCCCACACTGAACATGCAGTGGGACCCGCGCGCGCCCGACATCGGTTCCGAGGAAAGCGTGGTCAACCTCAAGAACTGGTTCAACACCCTGTACGACAGCCGCTGGCTGATCGGCACCATCACCTTGCTGGTGACTCTCCTGGCGGTCGTGTATGCCCTTGTCGCCAAGCCCGTGTACGAGGCGAACCTGATGATTCACGTCGAGGAGGAAAGCCCGAACGCATCGAAGAACATCCTCTCGGAGGCGTCGTCGCTGTTCGAAACCAAGAAGGCGGCGATCGCCGAAATGGAGCTGCTGCGCTCGCGCATGGTCATTTCGCGGGCCGTCGACAACCTGCAGCTGTACATCGAGGTCGATCCTGTCTATTTCCCGATCGCCGGATCGTGGATCGCCAACCAGACCCGCACCGAGCTGTCGGAACCGGGCATTTTCGGCTGGGGCGGCTATGTCTGGGGCGGTGAAGAAATCGAGGTCGGAACCTTCAACGTGCCCGAAGGGCTGCAGAACCGCGAGTTCAGCATCGTCGCGCTGAAAGGCCAGCGCTACCGCTTCGGCGGCGGCGGCGGCGCCCCCGCCTTCGAGGGCACGGTGGGCGAGCGCTACATGGTGCCCACCACCGACGGCAGCGTCGAGCTGAAGATCGATCACCTGGTGGCCAAGCCGGGCGCGCGCTTCCGGTTGCGCCGCATGTCGCGGCTGGGCACCATCGAGCGCATCCAGAACGCGATGGTGATCAGCGAGCAGGGCAAGCAGTCGGGCGTGATCGAGGTGAAGATGCAGGGCGAAAGCTCGAAGCGCATCAACCGGCTGCTTTCGGCGATCGGACGTGAATACATGCGCCAGAACCTGGCGCGCAAGACCGAGGAGGCCGAGAAGTCGCTGGCTTTCCTGAACCAGCAGCTGCCGATCCTGAAGCGCCAGCTGGAGCAGTCGGAGGAGAAGTACAACCAGTTCCGCAACGCCCACGGCACCATCGACCTGCACGAGGAAGCGCGCATGAGCCTTCAGCAGGCCGCCGCCGCACGGGCGCGCCGGCTCGACCTGATCCAGAAGAAGACCGAGCTGCTGGCGCGTTTCACCGAGGACCATCCGATCGTCCAGGGCGTCAATGGCCAGCGCAAGGAAGTCGACACCGAAATCGATGATGTGGCCAAGCGCATCCGCACCTTGCCGGTGCTCGAGCAGGAAGAAACGCGCCTCACGCGCGAGATCAAGGTCAACACCGACCTGTACACGGCCTTGTCGAACACGGCCCAGCAGCTGCGACTGATATCGGTGGGCCGGGTCAGCAACGTGCGCATGATCGACGCGCCGATGGCGCCTGAGAAGCCGGTGCGGCCGAACCGCCCGGTGATCATCGTGCTGGCGATGGTGATCGGCCTGTTCCTCGGCGTGGCGATGGCGCTCGCGCGCAAGGCAATGAAGGGCGGCATCGACGAGCCGGGCAAGATCGAGCGCCTGCTGCGCGCGCGCGTCGTCTACGCCACCATTCCGCATAGCGCCAACCAGGAAAAGCTCGTGCGCAAGATGCGTGGTGACGGGTCCGTGCTGCCGCTGCTGGCGCAGGTGATGCCCGAGGACCCCGCCATCGAAAGCCTGCGCAGCTTCCGCGCGGCGATGCAGTTTTCGATGCCTCACTTTAAGAGCAATATCGTGATGCTGGCCGGCCCGACCCGCAACCTGGGCAGGTCGTTCGTGTCGGCCAATTTCGCCGCTGTGATGGCCGCCAGCGGCAAGCGCGTGCTCCTGATCGACGCGGACCTGCGCAACGGCCACCTCCACCATTACTTCGGCGTCGGCCGCGAGCAGGGGCTGTCGCAGGCGATCAGCGGGGCGATGCCGGTGGACCAGGTGATCCATCGCGGCGTGCTGGAAAATCTCGACTTCATCCCGACCGGCGCGCTGCCGCCGAACCGTTCCGAATTTCTGCTGCACCTGAATTTCGGCGGCATGCTGGAGGCGATCAGCGCCAACTATGACCTGGTGCTGCTCGACCCGCCGCCGATCCTGGCGGTGGCCGACGCGCTGATCATCGGCGCGCACGCGGGCGCCGTATTCATCATCACGCGCGCCGGCGTAACCTCCGAAGCCGACATCAACGAGTCGATCAAGCGCCTGAACCATGCCGGCATCTCGCCGCAGGGCGTGCTGTTCAACGACATGGTGTTGCGGCTGCGCTCGCGCCACAGCGACGTGAGCACCGGCCAGCTTGCCTACTCGGCCTAGCGCAATCGGGCGCGCCGGCGCCCGCGTAGCCCCGCGGGCGCGGGGCCGCCGTGCAGCGCGCCGGCCGCCATCCCCCAGGAATCAGAAGTCTTCGTAGGCGCCGATGTCCACCGCGGCGCCGCGCGGACGGGCGGCGTTGTCCATGTCGTAGGCCGGAGCGAGGGCCAGGCGTCCCTGGTTGGCCGCCGGCGAGGTGCTCTTCAAATGGTAGTCACCCGTGCCGTCGGCCTTGAAATCGACAAACTGAGGATCGGTCAGCACGGTGGCGCTGTCGCTGCCGACTTTCAGCGAAATACCGCTGCCGTTGCCATGGACTAGGTTGTTGGCAATGACGTTGTGCTCGCCAATGCACTTCTCCTGAGCGTAACAAAACTCCCTGATCGACGCGCCCGGGTTCTGGTAGACGATATTGTTGATGACGGTGGCGTAATCGAGGACCACCCCGCCGGGCGCGTCGCCGTTGCCGATCACGATGCCGCCGCCCATAACGGCCGAACCGTTGGCGAACACCGTATTGTTGGCGATCACGACATTGCGCACCGCGTGCCACAGGTGGATGCCATAGGAAGAGGCGCGGTAGACGATGTTGTTGGCGATGACGCCGCCGAGATTGGACGAGTAGATGCCATGCACGGTATTGCACTGGCCCGGCATGCCGATGTCGTGGACGACGTTGCCGATGATGTCGCCATTCGAGCCACTATAGTTGGCATTGACGATGCCCGCGCCGCCGTCGCCCGTGCAGCCGCCGGAAAGGGAGAGGTGGTGCACGTGGTTGCCGGACATGCGGGTGTTCGACGCCCAGTTCAGGATGCCATGGCGGCCGCTGCCGCTGATGTCGAAGCCCACGATATCGACGTAGTTGCCGCGGTTGGTCCAGGTCGCTTCAGTGCCGCTGCCGATGATCGTGGCTCCCCACCTGGTGTCGGAGACGAAACGGATGCGCGCCGTCGCGGTGCCGCTGGTGCTGGTGGTGACGTTTCCGCGGTAGGTGCCGGGTGCGACGTGGACGGTGGTCGACTGCATGGCGACCCTGGCGGCCTGCTGGATTGTGCGGAACGGAAGGGCGGCGCTGCCCGGGTTGGAATCGGACCCCGTCGGAGAGACATACAGGTGGTAGTTGGGCGCTTCCGCACCGAGGGCCGGTTGCGGCATGCCTGCGCCGCGCACCGCCAGCAACCCGGCGCCGCAGATGGCCAGCAGGGCGGCGCCGCAGGAGGCGGTTGTGGGGAACCTCCTGAACTTCACCTGTGTTTCAGAAACGCTCATGACGGCCAATGCAAAGGGATCGAGGCAAACTTGCTTTCGTTCGCGTAGCCGCCACGGCTGTTCAAGAACAAGGCGACCGCGTCCCATGATAGTACTGCCGGCCGCCCGGGGGATGGTCGGGCTCGTCCCGGCCGCTTGAGTTGTGTCAATAGAGAAGATCTGTAGCCTTCCATAATCGACCATGCCGTTTCGCGCACCACCCGCCAAGCCAATGATGAAGACAACGATGAAAACCCTGTTTGCAGCCTGTTCACTAGGGCGATCCCCGGATTCGCGCCTGAACCTGTCTGCAACCATCGGCGCGACGGTCGCCCGCCAAATCATGTCCGGCTCGCTGTATCTTGCCGCGACGTGCATTATCGCGCGGACCCTCGGGCCGGCGGGCAACGGGATCCTGGCCACGGCGCTGTTGCTGCCCCAGGCGCTGTACGCATTTCTGAACCTCGGCCTGGGCGCGAGCCACGTCTACCACCTGAGCTCCGGAGTCGGCAATCCCCAACGAATGCGCACCGTGAACTGGACACTGGCGCTGCTGCTGTGGATGGCGGTCGCGCTGGTGGTGGCGGCAAGCAGCGAACGGCAGATCGCCACTTACCTGCCTGGCATTCATAAAGGCCTGGCCTTGTATGCCAGCGTGCTGTTTCCGCTGCTGCTGCTGGCGGCCTGGTCGTCGTCGATGTTCCGCGGCCAGCGCGACTACAGCACCTATAACAAGACATTGCTGGTCCACCCCTTCGTATTTTTCGTCGCGGTTGCCGTATTGGGCGTGACGGGAAGCGTCAACGTGGTGGCGGTGCTGTCCTGCCACATCATGGGCCAGCTATCGCTCTGGCTGATGAGCGAATCGCGTCTCCGAAAGATCGAACCTCGCGCCGCCGGGCATTACCAATTGTTCGATGCGATTTCATTTGGGCTGCGCGCCCATGTCAGCAACGTCATTACCTTCCTGCACTATCGGCTCGCCTTGTATCTTGTCAGTTTCATGCTGGGCGCCACCGCGACGGGAATCTATGCGCTTGCAGTGCAGCTGGCCGAAGTGCTGTGGCTGTTTTCGGGAGCCGCGTCGGCGATCGTCTTCCCCGAGTCCGCCGCAAACAGCCGGTCGCCGGATGCCCTGGAGGCGATGGTGAAGAAAATCGCGACGCTGGTGGTGCAGGTCACCCTGGCTGGCGCGCTGGTGGCTGCCGCCCTTTCGCCGTTCGCGATTCCGCTTGCGTTCGGCAAGGATTTCCGGGATAGCGTTGCGCCGTTCATCATTTTGCTGCCGGGAATTGTCGTCTGGAGTTACATGACCATCATCTCCAATGCCCTGGCAGGAATGGGTTACCAAAAAGTGAATATCCAAGGGGCGCTCCTTTGCCTGGCAATCAATGTCGTCTGCAGCTTGCTCGCCATTCCGGTGCTGGGCACAAGCGGTGCGGCACTCGCCTCGACCGTCGCGTTTTCGATCACTGCCCTGTATACCGTTGCCATGTACCGAAAGATCATGGCAGCGAAGCGGGCAGTCGCCGTTGGCGCGCGCGAATGCCAGGATCCTTGTTGATGGAGACCCGAGTATGAAACGGAAACGGATGCTCGTGGTAACCACCTCCTACCCGTACGGGCACAACGAAGGTTTCGTTCGGGCAGAACTGGAATATCTCTCGCGCTGCTTCACGCATGTCGAGCTGGTGCCGAGCTTTTATTCGCCCGACAGCGTGCCGCGGCCTACCGCGCTGCCGGTCAATTTGGGGTACGCGAATGTGCGCTGGGGCATGCAGCGAAGCTTCATTCTGGTTCGTTCATTGCTGGGGGGCCTGCGCAGGTACGCGTGGCGCGGCGATGCGCTGCGGGTCGCGCGCGGCGCGCACCGCTGGGAGAACCTGAAGGAACTGGTGCGGGCGCTGTACCGCGCCTGCCTGTTCGAGCGCTTTCTGGTCGAGCAGAGCGGGCAGGGGGACAAGCAAATCGACCTGGTCTATTTCTACTGGATGTTCCCGGAAATCATGGGCGCGATCCGTTACCGCGACCTGTACCAGCCCTCGCTCAAGATCGTCTCGCGCGCCCATGGCGGAGATTTGTACGAGCACCAGCGCAGCGGTGGCTATGCGGGCTTGCGACAGGGCGTGCTGGCCGGAATCGACGCGGTCTACAGCATCTCGGACCATGGCCGCGCCTACGTGGGGCGCGAGCACCCGGGCGTTGCGCGCAAATGCTTCACCTCGCGGCTGGGCGTGGACGACCCCGGATTCGAGAACGCGCAGCCGGAAGAGGGCTCGCTGTCGATCGTTTCGTGTTCCTTCGTCATCGACGTGAAGCGGCTGCACCTGATTGTCGACGCGATCGCTTATCTGCTGGAGGAGGAGCCATCGCTGGACATCCGCTGGACCCACATCGGCGACGGCGAGCTGTATGACGAATTGCGGGCCTACGCCCGCTCGAAGCTGGAGGGCCGCGCCGCCGTCGTGTTCACGGGCTACCTCGCGCAGGAGGACGTGATGCGGCTGTACCGGGAAAAGCAATTCGATGTGATCGTCAACGTGAGCTCGAGCGAAGGCATTCCTGTCAGCCTGATGGAGGCCAGTTCGGTCGGTATCCCGATGGTGGCAACCGACGTGGGCGGCAACGGCGAAATTGTCAATGACAGCAACGGGATACTGATCCCGGCCGATGCGGACGTTCCCACCATCGCGCGCGCGCTGGCGCGCTTTCGCGACAGGGCGGCCTCCTCGGCGTACCGCACGCGTGCGCGCGCCGATTGGGAGAACAAGTTCAACGCCGCCCGCAATTATTCGCAGTTCGGCCAATCGCTGGCCGACATCGTCGCCGGTCCCTGACATGAACACGCCGAACCGCCTTGAATCGCGTCTGGTGTTCCTGGCATTTTTTTGCGCCTTGTTCCTCTTCTTCACGCCGTTCGAGCAAGGCGGTCCGCGGCCCTCGATGGTGCCGAAGTACCTGGCGGCCGGCGCATCGCTGGCGCTGCTGTTCCCGTTGGCAGTGATGCGGCCGGTGCGGCTGCGCCCCCCGTCCATTTATGTGCTGATCATGCTGCTGTTGATCGTCGCGCACGCAGCCGTGATCATATCCGGCCCGGGCCAGTTCGCCTTGCTCATCCTGGCCGACATGTCGGCGGCAATCATCATGTACGAGGCCTCGTTCCACTGGCGACGGGAATTCCAGGCGGCGATCGGATGGTTGCTGTTCTTTAACGTGCTGTTCATCGGGCTGCAGGCGGTGCTGTTTTACGGGACATCGGCCGGGATGGTCGACTTTCACAAGATGCTGTTTGGCTCGGACAGCCGATTTTCCGAGGACTACCTGAACATTACGCGATTTGCCGGTTTTCAAGTTGAGCCCGGTACCTATGCGAACTATATAGGCTGCTTGCTGGCAATTCTGCTGCTGGTCTCGGAATTCAGCGAACGGCTGGTGTTGCTGACGTGCGCGTCGATCATCGGAATTTTCCTGACCAATTCTGGCTCGTCGGTGTATTTTGTCCCGCTGGTGACGGTTCTTGGCCTCTGCCTCTGGCGCAAGAAGGTCAGGGCGATTCACCTGGTCCTCCTTGCCACCGCGATCGCGACCTACCTGCTTGCTTCGGGGATCGTCACGCACTTGGAGGAGCGGTTTGTCAACCAACCGTCCGATGGCAGCCTGACGCACCGGATTGAAGGCATGTCCGCGTACTGGGCCACGAGTGCCGAGGAAAAATTCGTAGGAATCGGTTTCGTGAACGATCCCTGCGTCCGGTGCTCCTACCAGGACATCGGCGTCCTGTTCAACCTTGCCACGCGGGGCGGTGCGGCGGTGTCGCTTGTGCTGCTGGGAATGCTTGCACGGCTGGTCCGGGTCAATGGGCTGGTGTTGGGGACCCTGCTGGTGATGGTGCCGTTCAACGAGAAGATGTACTTCTACGAACCGTCGGTGTGGCTGTTCGTGTTGTTCGCGCTGACCGGTCCAGGTTACGTCGCCCAGCGCAGCAAAGCCGGGGCGGCGCCGTGGAGTCCGGCTGGCACGCCGGCCTCGGGCGGGCGCATGTCCTAGCGCGCTGTCGCCAGCCCCTCCATCCGTTGCGCCGCCCAGTGCCAGGCGCGGCAGACGATCGATCAACCTCGCTTTTGACGGCGCAAAACTCAGCGCAATTCCCCATTATTTGGACGTTTTCTATAAGGAAAGTGTCCTTAGTCTCTTGACACCATGCACAAATTTATCTCGAAACAATTGAACTAAGGAAGTTACTCGCGCTCCAACTAGCTCATTCACTCGTGAGTTGGAGACTTCCAATGAAGAAGATCGTATCCGTAGCATCTACTGTTCAAGCTAATCTCCTGTTGTGTTGCAGCGCCGCGGTATTGTTGTCCGCATGCGGAGGCGGCAGCGCCGACAGCGGCCAGTCAGCCCAGCAAGCGGCCACGTCCAACGACAGCGTCGCAGCCGTGTCCGGGCAATCCGCCGGGGTTGCCAATAGCTCGAACGTTGCCGCGCCGATCCCGTCCAGCACTGAATCCGCCCCGGGCGCAACTGTTGCCCCTCCTGATAATTCTACCGTCGCCACGACGGCCCCGTCCGTCACACAAGCGGCCCCTGCGGCCACCCCTGGCGATTCGACCCGCCTCCTGGCGGAATCGGCTGCGCCCGCCGCCGCCGCCAACCACTTATATGTTGCCACCACCGGCTCGGACTCCAACCCCGGAACGCTGGCCGCGCCCTTCAAGACCATCGCCAAGGCCGACTCCCGCGCGGGTGCCGGCTATGTCATTCACGTCGCCCCCGGCGTCTATAACGTCTCCGCTCCGTCGCTGGGTAACGCCGGCATCATCACAAGCAAGAGCGGAACCTCGGCTGCCCGTATCAGATACGTCTCGGACGTGAAATGGGGCGCGAAAATCGTCGTGTCCGGTACCGGCATTACCTGGGACTCGCGCGGCAGTTATGTCGATATCGAAGGCTTCGACATCTCCGGTTCCGGCCGTCACGGGATCCTCGCCTCCGGCGCCTACCTGAGCATGCGCAATAACTTCATCCATGACCTGACCATCAGCGGAGGCTGCAATGGCAGTGGCGGCGCAGCCATCGATACCTATGGCCCAGTCGGCAATGTCGTCATCGACAGCAACGTGGTCAGGAACATCGGTGCTTCGATGATTGGCCGTTGCAACACGGTGCAGGGGATTTATATCGCCAACCCGAACAATCTGGTCACGAATAACATTGTTTCCGGCGTTGCCATGGCTGGCATTCAACAATGGCATGGCGCGACGGCGTCCACCATCGTCAACAACACGACCTTCCATAACAAGGACGGCATCTTGTTGGGGCAGGGCGATGCCGGCACCACGGCCACTGGCTCCGAAAACAATTACGTTGCCAACAATCTCGTCTATGACAACGCGGCCTACGGGATTATCGAACTGGGCAAAATGGGCGGTAACAACCGTTATGCCAATAACCTCGTTGCCTCCAGCGGAAGCAATTGGCGCGTGGCCGGCAGCGTCAGCGGCTCCGTTTCGGCCAACCCGCAGTTTGCAAATTACCGGGCAGACGGCACCGGCGACTATCACGTCCTGAGCGGCTCGCCAGCGATCGACAAGGGCACCTCGGCCCAGGCGCCGGCAAGCGATTTCGCCGGTGTCGCACGAACACGCGGTGCCGCGGTCGACATCGGCGCTTACGAGTTCTGATCGAGCGCGCTTAGCCCACTCGCGTTAAGGTCAGGGGACCTGCCCCACAGATAGCCCCTGCATTGACCTCTCTAAACCCGCGCGGAGTTTCGGCCCCGCCCGGGTTTTTTCTTTTCCCATCGACTGCTCGCCTGCATCGCGGCACTTCATTGCCGCGGGTCTGCCGCGCATTCCAAGGGCATGCCAAAAAGAAATTGTCCTTGCGCATTTAATACGGCGCAGAAATTTTTCCGCCAAAAAATTGAACTTCGGCACTTTCCTCTACTCAAACTCACTCCTTCCCACAAATGACGTCAGGAAACTTCAGATGAAAAAAGGCTTTACTTTCGCTTCGCAATGCCGTGTTCACGCCTTGCTGTGCTGCAGCGCTGCCGTACTGTTGACCGCCTGCGGCGGCGGCACGTCGGGCGCCGGCACCGCCCAGCCAACCCAGGCCGCTGCGGTTTCGTCGACCAGCCCTGCGACCCAGTCGGTCGCGCCTGTCGCAAGCGAAGCGACCAGCGCTCCTGTCGCCGTCGATGCGGGCGCACCTGCCGCCGCCGACGCGCCAGCCGACAAGCTCCTGGCGACCTCGGGCGTGGTCAGCTCGGCCGCGACGGCTGCCTGCACCTACTACATCGCGCCAACCGGCTCCGACAGCGGCGCAGGAACGCTCGCTTCGCCGTGGAAAACTGTCAAGTACGCCAGCGCTAAACTGACTGCCGGCAAGACCCTGTGCGCTCGCGGCGGCACCTACTATGGCCAGGCTGGCCTGATCTGGAAATCGTCGGGCACGGCCGCGGCGCCAGTAACGTTCCGGAACTATCCGGGCGAAACCCCGGTCTTCGACGGCCAGTGGGGCGACACCGGCACCGACGGCGACTTCCTGGTGTTCTCGAACAATTCGCACGTCGTCGTCGACGGCATCACCGCGCAGCACTTCGCCGACCAGTACGGCAACGGCACCATCGACCTGCATAACGGAGTGGGCCCGGTGGACGACATCACCATCCAGAACAGCACCCTGATCGACAACGGCAGCCACACCGCCCAGGATCACCACATCTATATCGCCACCGGCGTGACCAACGTCACGATCCGCAACAACCGCTTCATCCGCGCCGCCGGCTCGGCGATCCAGGCCTATCATTCGCCTGCCTCGAGCGGCATCAAGATTTACAACAACGTGATGATCGGCGGCACGCTGAAATGCTCGCAGAGCAAGAGCAATCCTTGCTCGGCCAGCGCAACCCAGCACTGGGGCCTGATCATCGGCGACGCCAAGGACACCCAGATCTACAACAATACGATCTACGGCATGCAGTACGGCATGGACTTCAACTACGGCACCACCAGCACCGGCCCGTACGTCGTCAAGAACAACCTGATCGTCAACAGCACGGTGGCCGGCATCCGTGTCGCTTCGGCCTATGCGCCGTATTTCACGAGCGACTACAACGGCTTCTCGGGCAATGCCAGCGACATCAACTGGAAGGGCTCGAACATGACCGCGGCCCAGTTCGCAGTCTCGACCACCAACGAGCGTCATGCAGTGCGCGCCAATCCGATGTTCGTCAACGCGGCGGCGGGCGACTTCCACCTGAACGCGGGCAGCCCGATGATCAACAAGGCGCTCTCGCTGACCATGTTTAACACCGACAAGGACTGGCTGACCCGTCCGAGCGGCGCGTTCGACATTGGCGCTTACGAGAAACAGTAAGCAGGCCGTGGTCTCGGCATACCCGAGATCGGTCTCTTGAAACCCCTTGGGCGTCGCCGCCCAAGGGGTTTTTTCATTGCCGGGATTGGCCGTCTGTCGCGCATTCCAGGGGCATGCAAAAAAGAAATTGTCCTTGCGCATTTAATACGACGCAGAAATTTTTCCGCGAAAAAATTGAACTTAGGCACTTTCCACCACTCAAACCTACTCCTTCACACAAATGACGTCAGGAATCTTCAGATGAAAAAAGGCTTTACTTTCGCTTCGCAATGCCGTGTTCACGCCTTGCTGTGCTGCAGCGCTGCCGTACTGTTGACCGCTTGCGGCGGCGGCACGACGAGCGCCGGCACCGCCCAGCCAACCCAGGCCGCTGCGGTTTCGTCGACGAACCAGTCCTCCGCACCTGTCGCCAACGAAGCGACCAGCGCTCCAGTTGCCGTCGATACCAGCGTAGCTGCCGCGACCGATGCACCAGCCGATGCGCCGGCCGACAAGCTCCTGGCGACCTCGGGCGTGGTCAGCTCGGCCGCGACGGCTGCCTGCACCTATTACATCGCTCCGACCGGCTCCGACAGCGGCGCAGGCACCTTGGCTTCGCCGTGGAAGACGGTCAAGTACGCCAGCGCTAAACTGACTGCCGGCAAGACCCTGTGCGCGCGCGGCGGCACGTACTATGGCCAGGCTGGCCTGATCTGGAAATCATCGGGCACGGCCGCGGCGCCAGTGACGTTCCGGAACTATCCGGGCGAAACCCCGGTCTTCGACGGCCAGTGGGGCGACACCGGCACCGACGGCGACTTCCTGGTGTTCTCGAACAACTCGCACGTCGTCGTCGATGGCATCACCGCGCAGCACTTCGCCGACCAGTACGGCAACGGCACCATCGACCTGCATAACGGCGTGGGTCCGGTGGACGACATCACCATTCAGAACAGCACCCTGATCGACAACGGCAGCCACACCGCCCAGGATCACCATATCTATATCGCCACGGGCGTGACCAACGTCACGATCCGCAACAACCGCTTCATCCGTGCCGCCGGCTCGGCGATCCAGGCCTACCATTCGCCTGCCTCGAACGGCATCAAGATTTACAACAACGTGATGATCGGCGGCACGCTGAAGTGCTCGCAGAGCAAGAGCAATCCTTGCTCGGCCAGCGCGACCCAGCACTGGGGCCTGATCATCGGCGATGCCAAGAGCACCCAGATCTACAACAACACGATCTACGGCATGCAGTACGGTATGGACTTCAACTACGGCACCACCAGCACCGGGCCGTACGTCGTCAAGAACAACCTGATCGTCAACAGCACGGTGGCCGGCATCCGTGTCGCTTCGGCCTATGCGTCGTATTTCACCAGCGACTATAACGGCTTCTCGGGCAACGCCAGCGACATCAACTGGAAGGGCTCGAACATGAGCGCAACCCAGTTTGCCGTTTCGACCACCAACGAGCGTCATGCGGTGCGTGCCAATCCGCTGTTCGTCAATGCGGCCGCCGGTGACTTCCACCTGAACGCCGGCAGCCCGATGATCAACAAGGCACTGTCGCTGACCATGTTTAGCACCGACAAGGACTGGCTGGCCCGTCCGAGCGGCGCGTTCGACATCGGCGCTTACGAGAAACAGTAAGCTGGCCGCGGTCTCGGCATAACCGAGATCGGTCTCTTGAAACCCCTTGGGCGTCGCCGCCCAAGGGGTTTTTTTCATTGCCAGGGGCCGTGCTGCAGTCGCGCCACCTATCTCTCCCATTTTCTTGCCGGATTGGCCGTCTGCCGCGCCTTTCAAGGCATGCAAAAAAGAAATTGTCCTTGCGCATTTAATACGGCGCAGAAATTTTTCCGCCAAAAAATTGAACTTAGGCACTTTCCACCGCTCAAATCTACTCCTTCACACAAATGACGTCAGGAATCTTCAGATGAAAAAAGGCTTTACTTTCGCTTCGCAATGCCGTGTTCACGCCTTGCTGTGCTGCAGCGCCGCCGTACTGTTGACCGCCTGCGGCGGCGGCACGTCCGGCGCCGGCACCGCGCAGCCAACCCAGGCCGCTGCGGGTTCGTCGACCAGCCCTGCCAACCAGTCCAGCGCACCGGCAGCAGTCGAAGCGACCAGCGCTCCTGTCGCCGTCGATGCGGGCGCACCTGCCGCCGCCGATGCGCCGGCCGACAAGCTCCTGGCGACCTCGGGCGTGGTCAGCTCGGCCGCGACGGCTGCCTGCACCTATTACATCGCTCCGACCGGCTCCGACAGCGGCGCAGGCACCCTGGCTTCACCGTGGAAGACGGTCAAGTACGCCAGCGCTAAACTGACTGCCGGCAAGACCCTGTGCGCGCGCGGCGGCACGTACTATGGCCAGGCTGGCCTGATCTGGAAATCATCGGGCACGGCCGCGGCGCCAGTGACGTTCCGGAACTATCCGGGCGAAACCCCGGTCTTCGACGGCCAGTGGGGCGACACCGGCACCGACGGCGACTTCCTGGTGTTCTCGAACAACTCGCACGTCGTCGTCGATGGCATCACCGCGCAGCACTTCGCCGACCAGTACGGCAACGGCACCATCGACCTGCATAACGGCGTGGGCCCCGTGGACGACATCACCATCCAGAACAGCACCCTGATCGACAACGGCAGCCACACCGCCCAGGATCACCATATCTATATCGCCACCGGCGTCACAAACGTCACGATCCGCAACAACCGCTTCATCCGCGCCGCCGGCTCGGCGATCCAGGCCTATCACTCGCCTGCCTCGAGCGGCATCAAGATTTACAACAACGTGATGATCGGCGGCACGCTGAAATGCTCGCAGAGCAAGAGCAACCCTTGCTCGGCAAGCGCAACCCAGCACTGGGGCCTGATCATCGGTGATGCCAAAAGCACCCAGATCTACAACAACACGATCTACGGCATGCAGTACGGCATGGACTTCAACTACGGCACCACCAGCACCGGACCGTACGTCGTCAAGAACAACCTGATCGTCAACAGCACGGTGGCCGGCATCCGCGTCGCTTCGGCCTATGCGCCGTATTTCACCAGCGACTACAACGGCTTCTCGGGCAATGCGAGCGACATCAACTGGAAGGGGTCGAACATGACCGCGGCCCAGTTCGCCGTTTCGACCACCAATGAGCGTCATGCGGTGCGTGCCAATCCGCTGTTCGTTAATGCGGCCGCCGGTGACTTCCACCTGAACGCGGGCAGCCCGATGATCGACAAGGCGCTGTCGCTGACCATGTTTACCACCGACAAGGACTGGCTGGCCCGTCCGAGCGGCGCGTTCGACATCGGCGCTTACGAGAAACAGTCCAGCGCACCTGTTGCCCCCGCGACGAGCGCACCTGTCGCCAGCGAGACGACCAGCGCACCTGTTGCCCCCGCAACCAGCGCACCGGCGCCAAGCCAGACGACCAGTGCACCTGTTGCGCCCGCGACCAGCGCACCTGTTACCCCCGTCCTGCCGACGTCGGGCGTGGCCAGCGCCCCAACAACGGCCGCGGCGGTAGCGGCTGCCTGCACCTACTACATCGCGCCAACCGGCTCCGACAGCGGCGCCGGCACCCTGGCGTCGCCGTGGAAGACGGTCAAGTACGCCAGCGCTAAATTGACGGCGGGCAAGACCCTGTGCGCCCGTGGCGGCACCTACTATGGCCAGGCTGGCCTGATCTGGAAATCGTCGGGCACGGCCGCGGCGCCGGTGACGTTCCGTAACTATCCGGGCGAAACGCCAGTCTTCGACGGCCAGTGGGGCGACACCGGCACCGACGGCGACTTCCTGGTGTTCTCGAACAACTCGCACGTCGTCGTCGACGGCATCACCGCGCAGCACTTCGCTGACCAGTACGGCAACGGCACCATCGACCTGCATAACGGCGTGGGCCCGGTGGACGATATCACGATCCAGAACAGCACCCTGATCGACAACGGCAGCCACACCGCCCAGGATCACCATATCTATATCGCCACGGGCGTCACCAACGTCACGATCCGCAACAACCGCTTCATCCGCGCCGCCGGCTCGGCGATCCAGGCCTATCATTCGCCTGCCTCGAGCGGCATCAAGATTTACAACAACGTGATGATTGGCGGCACGCTGAAATGCTCGCAGAGCAAGAGCAATCCTTGCTCGGCCAGCGCAACCCAGCACTGGGGCCTGATCATCGGCGACGCCAAGGACACCCAGATCTACAACAACACGATCTACGGCATGCAGTACGGCATGGACTTCAACTACGGCACCACCAGCACCGGACCGTACGTCGTCAAGAACAACCTGATCGTCAACAGCACGGTGGCCGGCATCCGCGTCGCTTCCGCTTATGCGCCATATTTCACCAGCGACTACAACGGCTTCTCGGGCAACGCCAGCGACATCAACTGGAAGGGCTCGAACATGAGCGCAACCCAGTTTGCCGTTTCGACCACCAACGAGCGTCATGCGGTGCGTGCCAATCCGCTGTTCGTCAATGCGGCCGCCGGTGACTTCCACCTGAACGCCGGCAGCCCGATGATCAACAAGGCACTGTCGCTGACCATGTTTAGCACCGACAAGGACTGGCTGGCCCGTCCGAGCGGCGCGTTCGACATCGGCGCTTACGAGAAACAGTAAGCTGGCCGCGGTCTCGGCATAAACCCGGGATCGGTCTTTCGAAACCCCTTGAGCGCCACCGCTCAAGGGGTTTTTTCATTTGGGATCACGTTCTGCCGCAGCGCCAATCAACCGCATTCCCCACGCGGGCGCGTACTCCGGCTGCTTGCTACTAAGAAATTGTCCTTGCGCGTTTAATACGGCGTAGAAATTTTTCCTCAAAAAAATTGAACTTCGGAACTTTCCACGGCTCAAACTCATTCCTTCACGCAAATGATGTCAGGAAACTTCAGATGAAAAAAGGCTTCACTTTCGCTTCGCAATGCCGTGTTCACGCCTTGCTGTGCTGCAGCGCTGCCGTACTGTTGACCGCTTGCGGCGGCGGCGCGTCCAGCGCCGGCACCGCCCAGCCAACCCAGGCGGCTGCGGTTTCGTCGACCAGCCCGGCGAACCAGTCCGGCGCGCCTGTCGCCAGCGAGACGACCAGCGCCCCTGTTGCCCCCGCGACCAGCGCACCTGTGGCCAGCGAGACGACCAGCGCCCCTGTTGCCCCCGCGTCCAGCGCCCCTGTCGCCCCCGCGTCCAGCGCACCTGTCGCCCCCGCGACCAGCGCACCTGCCGCCAGCGATACGACCAGCGCACCTGTTGCCCCGGCGACCAGCGCGCCTGTTGCCCCCGCGTCCAGCGCACCGGTCGCCCCCGCGTCCAGCGCACCTGTTGCCCCCGTTCAGCCGGCGGCCAGCTCCCCAACAACGACCGCGGCGGTAGCGGCGGCTTGCACCTACTACATCGCGCCAACCGGCTCCGACAGCGGCGCGGGTACGCTCGCTTCGCCGTGGAAGACGGTCGCGTATGCCAGCGCTAAATTGACTGCCGGCAAGACCCTGTGCGCCCGTGGCGGCACCTACTATGGCCAAGCTGGCCTGATCTGGAAATCGTCTGGCACGGCCGCGGCGCCGGTGACGTTCAGAAACTATCCGGGCGAAACTCCGGTCTTTGACGGCCAGTGGGGCGACACCGGCACCGACGGCGACTTCCTGGTGTTCTCGAACAACTCGCACGTCGTCGTCGACGGCATCACGGCGCAGCACTTCGCCGACCAGTACGGCAACGGCACCATCGACCTGCACAACGGCGTGGGCCCGGTGGACGACATCACGATTCAAAATAGCACCCTGATCGACAACGGCAGCCACACCGCCCAGGATCACCATATCTATATCGCCACGGGCGTCACCAACGTCACGATCCGCAACAACCGCTTCATCCGCGCCGCCGGCTCGGCGATCCAGGCCTATCATTCGCCCGCCTCGAGCGGCATCAAGGTCTATAACAACGTGATGATCGGCGGCACGCTGAAGTGCTCGCAGAGCAAGAGCAATCCCTGCTCGGCCAGCGCAACCCAGCACTGGGGCCTGATCATCGGCGACGCCAAGGACACCCAGATCTACAACAACACGATCTACGGCATGCAGTACGGCATGGACTTCAACTACGGCACCACCAGCACCGGACCGTACGTCGTCAAGAACAACCTGATCGTCAACAGCACGGTCGCCGCCATCCGCGTCGATTCGGCCTATGCGCCGTATTTCACCAGCGACTACAATGGCTTTTCGGGCAACGCCAACGACATCAACTGGAAAGGCTCGAACATGACCGCCGCCCAGTTCGCGGTCTCGACCACCAACGAGCGTCATGCGGTGAGCGGCAATCCGATGTTCGTCAATGCGGCCGCCGGCGACTTCCACCTGAACGCGGGCAGCCCGATGATCAACAAGGCGCTGTCGATGAACCTGTTCAGCACCGACATGGACTGGCTGGCCCGTCCGAGCGGCGCGTTCGACATCGGCGCTTACGAGAAACAGTAAGCAGGCCGCAGTCCCGCGATAAAGCGGGGCCAGTCTCTTGAAACCCCTTGGGCGTCATCGCCCAAGGGGTTTTTTCATTGGCGCCGGGCAGGAGGGGGCGATGCGTTTCCTCAATCGGCGCCCACCGCCGATGGGGGCGCCGTCCGCGCCCGGCCTTGCAGCAAAATGCGCTTGGCCAGGCGGCGCAGCCTGTAAGTCTGGGATTCAAACAAGCGGTAGGACAGATACGATGCCGCCAGCAGGGTGGCCAGCATGCCGAGGTAGATTGCCAGGTGCAGCGGCTGGTGCGGCGACAGGGTGCGCAGGCCCAGGGCGGTCCAGAGCCATTGCTGCAGCAGGCCGATCAGGGGAAGGTGCAGCACGTACAGGCTGAACGAGAAGTCTGCAAAGAAGCCGCCGATCTTCGCCAGCGGGCGCCGCAGCGTCGAGCTGGCCGAGGCCTGGAACTGCAGGCTCGACATAAAGACCAGGAACACCACGCTGCACACCAGGTCCGGCGCCAGGTTGGCGAAATCGAACGCATCCATGTTCCAGGCCAACCGGTAATACACCCACAACGCGGCCGCCAGCACCAGCCAGCAGGCGCGCACGCCGGCGCCGCACTCGATGCGGATGCGGGAAAAGGCCACGCCGAGCAGCCATACGGCGAAGTAGCCGACGAGCGGACCGGGCAGCAGGCCCGCCAGCGCGATGACCGTGGCGCCGCATGCGAAACGGGCGGCGAGGCGGTGCGCCCAAAACGCCGCGACCAGCAAGGGGAACATCAGGTAGTACCAGGTTTCGTTGGCCAGGCTCCACAGCGCCAAGTTGTCGCCGAACACGGGCACCGAGACGGTCTGCAGGCCGAACAGGTTGCCGGCGAAGGCGAGGGCGGAGTAACTGTTAGAGGGAGAAAAATCGATGCGGCTGGCGCTGACGACGCCTGTGCCCACGCCCAACAAGAGCGTGAGCACGAAAGTTGGAATCAGCACGGTCCACAGGCGCGTCACGCGGTCGATCGCGTAGCCGGCGATCGCCGCGGGCTGGCGAAACTTGTCGAGCAGGCTGCCGCCGACCAGCCAGCCGCTGATGACGAAAAATACCAGCACCGCGTGGTGCGCGAAGCCGGTGATGAAAGCGAGCCCCTGAAACCACAGCGGCGGGCCGGCCACCTCGCGCAGGCCCGGATAGACCTCGGCGCGCAAGTGTGCGGCCGCGACCTCGATCGCGGCCAGGCCGCGCAGCACGGCAATCAGCACCGAATGCCAGCAGTCGTCGCCGGACTGACTATGAGCCTGGAATGTCAGTTTGGGAATGTGCTTGCGCATGGCGACTCCTCGGGTGCGAACTGCCCACCTTATCAATTGGGCAAGCGCTCGCATTGAAACTGCGCAAATGACCGGACCAGTATGCGTAGCGAACGGATGGCACGAAAGCTGATCCCTGACAAATGCGCGTCTTGCAATCTCTCGCAAAATTGCATTTGCTTGTTTCAAAGCGGAGGCAGTTGCTCCTGCCACGCGATCGATTTTTCCCATCCGAGGTGACGCATGCGGCAAATTTACGAATACCACCCGATTATCGGCTACCGGTTCATCCCCAACCTGCGCGCGCGCATACCGCATGAAAATGGCGGCTACCTTGTGCAGGTCAACGACACCGGCTTTCGCTCGGACCGCGCCTTCGTTCCTGCGCGGGCGCCCAGCAAGCCGCGCGTGCTGGTGTTCGGCGATTCCTTCACGGCCGGCGATGCGGTCCCGAACCACGAACGCTACACCGACCTGCTCGAGACGAAGCTGGGGGCGGAGGTCTACAACTACGGGATCTCGTCCACCGGCACCGATCAGCAATACCTGGCCTGGCGCGAGTTTGCCCGCAACATCGAGCACGATGTCGTGGTGATCGCCGTGTTCGTCGAAAATGTGCGCCGCGTGACGGCGCGCTACCGTCCCCACCGAGATGCGAGCGGACGCTACCGCATTTACGCGAAGCCGTATTACACCTTCGAGCGCGGCGAGCTGCAGCTGCACCATGTTCCGCCGCGCGCCGAGCCGCTCGAACTGGAGGACATGCCGCCGGAGGAGCAGGCCGCGGTCGATTCGGGCGGACGCTTCCAGCTGCTGCGCAAGGTGGCGGCGGCGGCCGGCGTCAAGGACGCGATGCAGCGCCTGACGCATTACCAGCCGGTGCCCGATTACGATTCGCCCGACTCGGCCGGATGGCGCCTGATGCGCGCCATCCTCACGCAGTGGATACGCGCCCTCGACCGCCCGGTGATCCTGATGCCCTTGCCCTTGCCGCAGCACATAGACGAGGTATGCGACTCGTCCGGCTACCAGGCCAGGTTCGCCGAACTGGCGGGCGAACTCGGTTGCACGCTGCACGACCCGCTGCCGGATTTCCTGCGCTACCCGAAGGCCGAACGCCGCCGCTTTCGCTGGGAAAAGGACATCCACTTCACCCCCGCTGGACACCGGGTGCTGGCCCAGTCGCTGGCGCCGGTGCTGCAAAAAATGCTCCTGCCCGCCGCCGCGGCGCCGGCATGAACCGCTGCCGCCGCGCGCAGGTGAAGCATCGCCATGGGACCGGACATGAATAGGATCGCGCACCTGACGTCGGCCCATCCGCGCCACGACACCCGGATCTTCCTCAAGCAATGCCGCACCCTGGCCGCGGCCGGTTACGACGTCACGCTGGTGGTGGCCGACGACGCCGGCGACGGCTGCCGGGAGGCGGTCAAGTTCGTCGACGTCGGACGCCCGCGCGGCCGGCTCGACCGTATGCTGGTGACCACGCGGCGCGTGTTCAGCGAAGCCGTCGCCCAGGACGCGGCGCTCTACCATCTGCACGACCCGGAACTGATCCCGGTCGGCATGGCGCTCAAGCGCCGCGGCAAGAAGGTCATCTTCGATTCGCACGAGGACGTGCCCAAGCAGCTGCTGAGCAAACCGTATCTGGGCCGGGTCTCGCAACGCGCGCTCTCCGGCGCGTTCTCGCTGTTCGAGCAATATGCCTGCAGGCAGTTCGACGGCATCATCGCGGCCACGCCGTCGATCCGCGACAAATTTCAGAAGATTAATGGCAGGACGGACGACGTCAACAATTTCCCCATGGTTGGAGAACTCGACGCGGCCATCCCGTGGACGGAAAAGCGCAAGGAAGTGTGCTACGTGGGCGGGATCGCGGCGATTCGCGGCATCCGCGAAGTGATCCGCGCGAGCGGCCTGCTGCAATCGGGCGCGCGCCTGAACCTGGTCGGCGCGTTTTCCGAGCCGGAGCTGGAAGCGGAAGTGAAGACGTACGAGGGCTGGGGACGGGTGAACGAACTCGGCTTCCTCGACCGTGGCGGCGTGCGCGACGTGATGCAGCGCTCGGTCGCGGGGCTGGTCACCTTCCTGCCCATGCCCAATCACCTCGATTCGCAGCCGAACAAGATGTTCGAATACATGTCGTCGGGCATCCCGGTGATCGCGTCGGATTTCCCGCTCTGGCGCGACATCATCGAGCGCAACGACTGCGGTGTGTGCGTCGATCCGCTCGATCCGAAAGCAATTGCCGGCGCGATAGATTATCTCGTACTAAACCCGGACATCGCGAAACGCATGGGCGAAAACGGCAGGAAGGCAGTGCTGGATCAATATAACTGGTCGGTCCAGGCAATAAAGTTAACCGAGTTCTACGCCGCAATCTTGCGCGTTTGATGGGGTCGTCGATTCCCTCGCGCACGGCGGCAACGGTCCGACACATGCGCATTCTCTATATCAATCACTACGCCGGCTCGCCGCGCCACGGCATGGAATTCCGGCCGTATTACCTGGCGCGGGAGTGGACGCGGCTGGGGCACGAGGTCCACATCGTCGCCTCCGCGCATACCCATCTTCGGGCCCGCCAGCCCGAGCTGATGGGGCAGTCGCGCCTCGATGAAACCATCGACGGCATCCGCTACACCTGGTTCGCCGCGCCCGGATACAGCGGCAACGGCATCGGCCGCGTGCGCAACATGGGCGCCTTCATCGCCCGCCTGTATCGCGAGAGCAAGCGGCTGGCCGCCGGGTTCAAGCCCGATGTCGTGATCGCCTCGAGTACCTACCCAATGGACATCTGGCCCGCGCACCGGATCGCCCGGCTGGCCGGCGCGCGGCTGGTGTTCGAGATCCACGACCTGTGGCCGCTCACGCCGATCGAGCTGGGTGGCATGTCGCGCCGGCACCCCTTCATCATGATGGCGCAGGCGGCCGAAGGCTTCGCCTATCGCAACGCCGATAGCGTCGTCTCGATGCTGCCCAAGGTGCAAACGCACGCGGAGTCGCGCGGCATGGCGCCGCATAAATTGCATGTCGTTCCAAACGGCATCGACCCCGGCGAGTGGATGGACGACGGGCCGGCCTTGCATGCGCATGCCGAGGACACGCTCGCCAAGCTGCGCGGCCAGGGGCTGTCGATTGTCGGCTACGCCGGCACGCACGGCATTTCGAACGCCTTGCACACCTTTGTCGACGCCGCAAAACTGATGCGCGGCGAGCAGGTCGCCTTCGTGCTGGTTGGCGGCGGGCCGGAGAAGGCCGGCTTGCAGCAGTGGGCGCACAGCGAACGCTTGAGCAACATCCACTTCATCGATCCGGTCGTCAAGGCGCAGGTGCCGGCGCTGCTGCAGTGGTTCGATGTGGCGTATATCGGCTGGCGCCAGCACTCGCTGTATCGATTCGGCATCGCGCCCAACAAGCTGATGGATTACATGATGGCGGCGCGGCCCGTGCTCCACGCCGTCGATGCCGGCAACGACCCGGTGGGGGAGGCGGCGTGCGGGCTGACGGTCGCGCCCGAGAATCCGCCCGCGGCCGCGCAAGGCATACGGACCTTGTTGGGCTTGCATCAGGATGAGCGCGCGGCAATGGGGCGGCGCGGCAAGGCGTTTGTGCTGGAAAACCTGACCTACACCGTGCTGGCCGAGCGATTCCTGGCGGCGTGCCACTAATGTCGATGCCGGATCTTGCCATGTCAAAAACCGACATCTTCCTCAAGCGCGCTTTCGATCTCTGCTTTTCGGCGGCCGGGATCATCGTCTTCGCCCCGCTGATATTGGCCTGCTGGATCATCGCCGCGATCGAGACGCGCGGCAACGGCTTCTTCGTCCATCCGCGGGTCGGCCGCCATGGCCAGATCTTCCGCGTCATCAAGATCAAGACCATGCACGCCGGCGACGCGCGGCGCAGCCCTATCGCGGCCCACAACGCGGCGGTCATCACGCGTTCCGGCGCTTTTTTTCGCAAGTACAAGCTCGACGAGTTGCCCCAGCTATTCAATGTTTTTATGGGCAGCATGAGCTTTGTCGGCCCGCGGCCCGACGTGCCCAGTTACGCCGATCAGCTGACAGGCAACGACCGCATCATCCTGCTGATGCGGCCGGGGATTACCGGTCCCGCCTCGATCAAATACCGGAACGAAGAATACCTGTTGTCGATCGCGGAGGACCCGCGGCTCTACAACGACAGCGTCATCTGGCCCGACAAGGTCAGGATCAACAAGGAATATTTTCTTAATTATTCCTTGCTGGGTGATTTCAAGTACATCGCACAAACTCTTTTCAGGTGAGGTCGCCATGGATACCCAGGTTGGCAGTTGGCCCAGTTTCTCCGCGGAGGAAGCGACGGCCGTCCAGAACGTCATTTTGTCGAACCGGGTCAATTACTGGACCGGAACCGAGTGCCGCGAATTTGAAAAGGAATTCGCGGACTGGACCGGAACGCAATTCGCCGTGGCGCTGTCGAACGGCACACTGGCCCTGGACGTGGCACTGAAGGCGCTCGGCATCCGGGCCGGCGACGAGGTGATCGTTACGCCGCGCACCTTCCTGGCCTCGGCCAGCTGCATCGTCAACGCCGGCGCCATTCCCGTGTTCGCCGACGTGGACCGGGACAGCCAGAACATCACCGCCGAGACCATCCGGGCCGTGCTCACGCCGCGCACCCGGGCCATCATCTGCGTGCACCTGGCCGGTCTGCCTTGTGACATGGATCCGATCATGGCGCTGGCCGAAGCGCACGGGATTTTCGTGATCGAGGATTGCGCCCAGGCCCACGGCGCGCGCTACAAGGGCCGCATGGTCGGCAGTATCGGGCACATCGGCGCCTGGTCGTTTTGCCAGGACAAGATCATGACCACCGGCGGCGAAGGCGGCATGGTAACCACCAGTTGCCGCCAGTGGTGGCAGCTGATGTGGTCGTTCAAGGACCATGGCAAGTGCTGGGACGCGGTCTACGCGCAGGCGCATCCGCCCGGATACCGCTGGGTCCATGAGTCCTTCGGCACCAACTGGCGCATGCTCGAGATGCAGGCGGTCATCGGGCGCATTCAGCTGAAGCACATGGCCTTGTGGACGGCGCAGCGCAAGGCCAACGCGGAGCGGATCGCGGCGGTCTGCCGCCAGCATGCGGTGGTGCGGGTGCCGCCGGTTCCGGCCGGTGTCGAGCCGGCGTTCTACAAGTTCTACGTGTTCGTCGACCCTGAACGCCTGGCGCAGGGCTGGACGCGCGACCGGATCGTGGAAGAAATTTGCGCGCGCGGGGCGCCATGCCTGCACGGCACCTGCTCGGAGGTGTACCTGGAGAAGGCCTTCGACAACACCGGCTATCGTCCGAAGAACCGCCTGAAAGTGGCGCGCGAGCTGGGCGAAACGAGCCTGATGTTCCTGGTGCATCCGACCTTGACGGAGGCGGATCTGGAGCGCACCTGCCAGGCCATCGGGGAAGTGCTGTCGATGGCGGAGGCGAAACAGCCTTCGCCGCAGGAGTCGCTGCCTTGCCCTGGATGACCATCATCGATGTTGGCCATGCGTCCGTCATGCTGCCGCTGGCCGGCGCGATCGCGGCCTGGCTGATCGCCGGGCAGGCGTGGAAGCTCGCGCTGTGCTGGTGTGCGATGTTCGCCGCCGGGCTGGGCATCGTGGCCTTGTCGAAGATTGCTTTCCTCGGCTGGAACACGGCGATTCCGACGATCGCATTTCAGGCGCTGAGCGGACACGCGTTTCGCGCGGCGGCCGTGATACCGGTTTTTTTTTTGTTGTGACGCAAGGCGCGGCGCCGCGCTGGCGCGCCGCGGCGGTGCTGGCCGGGATAGCGGCCAGCGTCGGCCTGGCGGCATTGCTGGTACGTTTTAAATTTCACACGGCGTCAGAAGTCAGCGGCAGCATCCTGCTCGGTTGCGCGGTGAGCCTTGGCTTCATTCGCGTCGCGGCGGCCATGCCCGCCCCGCGGACCGGCCGCTGGGGCGTTGCTGCCGCTCTGCTGGCGCTGATCGCGATCTGGGCGCTCACGCCATTTCCGCTGAACCAGCGCCTGATCGACGCGGCCCTTTATCTCTCCGGGCACGACCATACGTACCGCTGGACGCGCAACTGGGAACGCTGATCGGATCAACCGTCAGGCCAGGTCGGCCGCGAGCTGGCGCACGATGCGGCGCGCCGCGTCGCCCTTGCCGTAGGGTGAGACATCCGCGCCGGCGCTGCCCAGGCTGGCGCGCAGCGACTGCAATACCGACGCGCTGGAGACCGGCGGAGTGAGCCGGTTCCAGCCGGACTCGACCAGTTCGCTCCATTCGGTTTCATCGCGCAAGGTCACGCACGGCACGCGGTAGAAGAAGGCTTCCTTCTGGACGCCGCCGGAGTCGGTGGCGATCAGCGCCGCGTGTTTTTCCAGCTGCACCATATCGAGGTAGCCGAGCGGGTCGAGCAGCAGCACGGCTTGCTCCAGCACCTGCAGCTTGCCCTCGCGCGCCAGCACGGCGCGGGTGCGCGGGTGCAGGGGCAGGACGACCGGGATATCCTTCGAAAAGGCGATCAGCGCCTCGACGATCGTCGCCAGCCGCGCCGGATGATCGGTGTTCTCCGCGCGATGGATGGTCGCCAGGCAGTAGCCGCCAGGGCGGACGTCGTGGCGCGCGCGCAGCTGGCCCAGCAGGCCGCCGCTTTCGTCCACCCGCGCGCCATGATGCAGCGCCACGTCGAACATCACATCGCCGACCAGGTGGATGTGGTCGGCGGCGACGCCCTCGCGCCGCAGGTGCGTGCAGGCGCCCTCGGTCGGCGTGAACAGCCAGCGCGACACGCGGTCCGTGCAAATGCGGTTGACCTCTTCCGGCGACGCCATGTTCAGCGAACGCAGGCCTGCTTCCACATGGGCGACCGGGATATGCAGCTTGATCGCGGCCAGCGAGCCGGCCAGCGTCGAGTTCGTATCGCCATAGACCAGCACCGCGTCCGGCTTTTCCGCCAACAGCACCTTTTCGATTTCGATCAGCATGCGCCCCGTCATTTCGCCATGGCCGCCGCCGTGCACCGCGCACTGGTAGGCGGGCGGGCGCATGCCCAGTTCGGAGAAAAAGACATCGGACATGTTGGCGTCGAAATGCTGGCCGGTGTGGACCACCACTTCGTGCAGTTCGTCGGACTGTTCGAGGATTGCCGACACGGCGCTGGCCTTGATGAACTGGGGACGCGCGCCTATCACGGTGAGTATTTTCTTGGGTTTCATGCCAGCTTTCCGGTTGCTTGCGATGGGGCGAGCCTGGCTACCATGCCAGGCCCTCGTAAAAGCGGAACAGGTTGTCCTTGGTGTTCTCCACCCAGTTCGTTTCGAACTGGCGCGGATGGGTCACCAGGCAAATCCTGCGATGGGTGCGGATGGCCTCGAGCGGCGGACAGGGGTGGTAGTACTGCGGCGCCGGACGATCCGCGATGTAGATGTCCACATTGTCGAGCAGGGCGCGGTCGTAGGCCTCGCACTCGATGCCGCAGCGGTCGCGCAACTGGCGGTCATCGAGGATTTCGGTGTTATTCATTTTGAGCCGGCGATTCGCGAAGTCGCCGTGGCCGGCGACGGTGCTGATCTTCTTGCCCAGGCGCTGTTCGATGCGGCGGAAATTGGCGTGGAAATCGTCGCGGACTTCCGCCAGCCGGCCGCGGATGGCCGAGGCGCTCCTGATCCGGTGCTTCTTGGCGAAGGTGGCCACTTCTTCGTAGTGATAGGCCGCTTCGCTGCCGTACGCTTCAATCTCGCGCATCAGGTCGAAGTCCAGCGTCGAGAGGCGGAAGTAGAAGCTCGAGTGGATCTTGTGCTTCCTTTCGATCTCGAACAGTTTTCGCGTGGTGCGCAGGTCGGTGTCGATATCGTGCCGGTGCACGACGAATTTGCCGGCGCCGTCGAGGCCGCGGCGAAGGGCGGCCTGGTACTGGCGCACCGATAGCTGCGCATATCCCGCGTCCCGGGCGGCGCGGAGGAAGTCCTCGTAGGCGGCCAGTCGCGAGGGCATCGCGTAGTCGCTGTAAAAGCGGTGCAGCAAGGTCTTCATTGGATGGAATACTTCGCGCGATAGGGTTGAAATCCGAGCATCTCCTTGAATTGCAGCAGTCCCGGACTGGCGCCGAAGCAGGTGTCGTACATGATGTAGTTGCAGGTCCTCGCCTCGATGGCCTGGCAGACGATTTCGGTAATCATCATGTGCATCATGCCGTGATTGTTCCGCACGCCGATGACCCGGTTGAAGGCGGCGAAATTGCCATAGAATCCCAAGTCGCCGTAGCCCGTCAGCCGGCCTTCCGCATTGAGCACCCCGAAATACTTGAAGTTCTTTTCGTCGTCGAAGTGGGTGATTTTCTGCAGATAGGCCGCATCCATCGGCCGTCCCTGGCGCGTCTCGACCGATATGTTGATCGCATGGATGTCGTCGATGTAATCGTTGCGGTCGATTTCGACCAGGCGGTAGCCTTTCGACTTTGCCTTTTTGGCGTGAAATCCGGCCGAGTTTTTGCCCTGGATGCTGTTGAGGTATTCCTCGCGGCTGGCGAACCTGCGCAGGTCGAGCAGCGCCGCGCCCACGGATTTGTTCTGGATGACCTTGTACTTCGGATGCGGCTTGGTGAAGTAGCGATGGACGCTGGCGACGTGCTCCGGGTTCAGCTCGCGCCTGAATTCCAGCCGGGCCACCGGCAGCTGGGCCAGCGTGTTGAGCCTGGAGGCCAGCAGCGATAATTTGTCTAGCATAGCAATGACTCCATGAAGGCGTTGTAGCGCACCGCGGGCCGGCCGGCGCGGCGCATCGGCGTTGGTCAGCATGTCGAATACGCCAGTTCGCCGCTGCCCGGCAGGGGCACGCCGGCGGCGTCCAGCAAGGTCAGGGCGACCCGGTCGGCGCTGGCGGCCGACAGATAGGGGCCCATCGGCAGGCTCATGACGCTGGCGGACATCTCCACGGCGACCGGGCAGCAGTCGGGATCGGACAGGTGGGCGTAGGCCGGCTGGCGGTGCACCGGCACCGGGTAGTGCACCGCGGTCGGGATCTCGGCCGCGTGCAGGTGGGCCTGCAGGCGCTCGCGCTCGGCCACCACCACCGTGTACTGGGCGTACACGCTGGTGCGCTCGGCGCCGCGGCCGACCCGGCCGATGCGCCCCGACAGCAGCGCGTCGTAGCGCGCGGCCAGCTTCGCGCGCTGGTGCAGTTCCCATTCGAAGCGTTCGAGTTTGGCCAGCACGATGGCGCATTGCAGCGTGTCCATCCGGCCGCCGACGCCGATGCGGGTGTGGACGTAGCGGCGCGACTGGCCATGCACGCGGATCTCGCGCATGGCCTGCGCCAGTTCGTCGTCGCTGGTGAAGATGGCGCCGCCGTCGCCGTAGCAGCCGAGCGGCTTGCTGGGGAAAAAGCTGGTGCAGCCGATGGTGGACAGGTTGCAGCTCTTCTTGCCGTGGTAGGTCGCGCCGAAGCTCTGGGCCGCGTCCTCGACCACCGCCAGCCCGTGGCGGCTGGCGATGGCGTTGATGGCCTCCATGTCGGCCGGCTGGCCGAACAGCGACACCGGCATGATGGCGCGGGTGCGCGGCGTGACCAGCGCTTCGATCAGCGACGGGTCGATGTTGCAGGTGGCCGCGTCGATGTCGGCGAATACCGGCTTCGCGCCCAGCAGCACGATCGCTTCGGCGGTGGCGATGAAGGTGAACGGGGTGGTGATCACTTCGTCGCCTGGCCCGATGCCCAGCGCCATCAGCGCGATCACCAGCGCCTCGGTGCCGGAGGCGACCGTGATGCAGTGGCGCGCGCCGGTGTAGTGGGCCAGCCGGGTTTCCAGCTCGCCCACTTCGGGGCCCATGATGTACTGGCCGTGGTCGAGCACGGTCTGGATGCGTTCGTTGATCAGCTCACGCGAGGCGTGGTATTGCGCTTTGAGGTCGATGAATTCCATGATGGTCCTTGGCTCAGGCAGTCGGGGTCAGCGGCGTGCGCTCATGGTGCAGCTGGCACACGCCGTCTTGCAGGAAATACAGTTCGCCGGTGTGCGGGCAGCGCGCCCAGCCGCCTTCGTCCATCGCCAGGCGCTCGCCGAAGCGGCTGATCCATCCAATGCGGCGCGCCGGCACGCCGGCCATCAGGGCGAAGTCGGGCACGTCGCGGGTGACTACGGCGCCGGCCGCCACGAAAGCGTGCTGGCCGACCGTCACGCCGCACACGATGGTGCAGTTGGCGCCCAGGGTGGCGCCGCGCTTGACGCGCGTGGGCCGGTACTCGTCCTTGCGCGTCACCGCCGAACGCGGGTTGTAGACGTTGGTAAACACCATGCTGGGGCCGCAGAACACGTCGTCCTCCAGCACCACGGCGTCGTACACCGAGACGTTGTTCTGCACCTTGACGTTATTGCCAATAACGACGTCATTACCGACAAACACGTTCTGGCCCAGCGAACAACCGGCGCCGATGCGCGCACCGCTGCACACGTGGGCGAAATGCCAGACCCGGGTGTCGTCGCCGAGGACGGCGCCGGGGTCGACGATGGCGCTGGGATGGATGACCGGCTCCATGATCAGCACTCCAGCGGCAGCGCCACGCGCTTGCCGTCGCGGGCGGACTTGTAGGCCGCCACCAGCACTTCGAGCGACTTGAGTCCCTCGCGGCCGTCGGTCTCCGGCTCGGCCTCGCCGCGCAGCACCTTGATGACGTTGTCGTAGTACAGCGGATGGCCGAAGCCGTACACCGAGGTGGTCTGGTAGCTGGCGTCGGCCACCTTGGCGTCGTCGTCGTGCGGGGTGGCGAATTCCCACTGCTGCACTTCGTTGACGGCCACCCCGCCGATTTTCACCGTGCCCTTTTCGCCGAGGATGGTGATCGAGCCTTCCAGGTTGCGCGGGTAGGTCAGCATCGTCACGTTCATCGAGCCGAGCGCGCCGTTGCGCCAGCGGATCGACAGCACGCCGGTGTCTTCCACTTCGATGTCGCGCGCCAGCGTGGCGGTGTAGGCCTGCAGGCTTTCCACCGGGCCGATCAGCCAGTCGATCAGGTCGACGTAGTGGCTGGCCTGGTTCATGAAGGCGCCGCCGTCGTACTCCCAGGTGCCGCGCCACTTGGCGCTGTTGTAGTACTCGTCGGGCCGGGTCCAGAACACGTTCAGGTTGACCATGTAGATGCGGCCGAAGCGCTTCTTCTCGACCGCGCTTTTCAGCAGTTGCAAGGTGGCGTTGCGGCGGTTCTGCTTGACCACGAACATGCGCACCCCGGCCGCGTCGCAGGCGGCGACCATGCGCTTGCCGTCTTCCCAGCGCGTGGCCATCGGCTTTTCGGTGATCACGTGGCGCCCGGCGCGGGCGATCTGCACCGCCTGTTCCGGGTGCAGGCCGGACGGGGTGGTGATGATGAAGGCGTCGGCGTCGCACTTGGCCAGCATCTCGGTCAGGGTGGCGTAGGGCGTGGCGCCGGTGTTGCCAGCCGCTTCCTCGAGCCGGCTGCGGTCGATGTCGCACACGCCGACCAGCTCGCAGCGGTCCTGGTGCTGGCGGATGGCGCCGAAGTGGTTGGCGGCGATCCGGCCGCACCCGACGAGGGCGAAGCGGATCTTGCGGTCGAGTATGGCGGGAGCGAAGTTGCGCATGGTGGTTCCTCAGGCTTTGACAACGTTGGACAGGCGGTCGAGGTACACGCCGCGCGTGTCGACGATCAGCTGGGCGTGCTGCTGGATCAGTTCGTAGTCGAAGCCGCTGTGGGCGGTGGCCAGCAGCACCACGTCGTAGGCGGCCACCGTGTCGGCCGTCAGCGCGACGCTCGACAGGTCGAACTGGTGCTCGCGCATGCGCGGGAAGTGCGGCACGTGCGGATCGGAGTAGTCGACGATGGCGCCCTTGTCGCGCAGGATCTCCATCAGCTCGACCGAGGGCGACTCGCGCATGTCCTCGACGTCCCTCTTGTAGGCGATCCCCAGCACCAGCACGCGGCTGCCCTTGACCGAGCGCGAGCGCGCGTTGAGCGCGTCGGTCAGCTTGCCGATCACCCAGTGCGGCATGTCGCTGTTGATTTCGCCGGCCAGCTCGATGAAGCGGGTGTGCAGGCCGAACTGGCGCGCTTTCCAGGTGAGGTAGAACGGGTCGATCGGGATGCAGTGCCCGCCCAGGCCCGGGCCCGGATAGTAGGCGGTGAAGCCGAACGGCTTGGTGGCGGCGGCGCGGATCACCTCGTGGATGTCGATGTCCATCTTGTCGGCGATCACCTTCATCTCGTTGACCAGGCCGATGTTGACGGCGCGGTGGATGTTCTCGAGCAGCTTGGTCAGTTCGGCCGCGCGGGTCGAGCTGACCGGCACCACCTTGTCGATCGCCGGCCCGTACAGCGCAAGCCCGGCCTGCAGGCAGTTCGGGGTGCTGCCGCCGCACACCTTGGGAATGGTGCGGGTTTCGAAGCGCGGATTGCCGGGGTCTTCGCGCTCGGGCGAGAACACCAGGAACACGTCCTCGCCGACGACGAAGCCGCGCGACTCGAGGCGCGGACGCAGCTCTTCCTCGGTGGTGCCGGGGTAAGTGGTGCTTTCGAGCGACATCAGCTGGCCCTGGCGCATGTGCGGCAGCAGCGCGTCGGTGGTGCCGAGCACGAACGACAGGTCCGGCTCGCGGTAGGCGTTGAGCGGGGTCGGCACGCAGATGATCAGCGCGTCGGCCTCGGCCACCCGGGTGAAGTCGGTGGTTGCCTCGAAGCCGCTCTCGCGGGCCCTGGCAATCTGGCTTGCCGGGATGTGCTCGATGTAGCTGGCGCCCTCATTGAGCCTGGCGACCTTGGCGCCGTCGATGTCGATCCCCAGCACCTTGAAGCCGACCGCCGAATAGCGCAAGGTGAGCGGCAGGCCGACATAGCCGAGTCCGACGATGCCGATGACGGCGCTGCGGTCCTGGAATTTCGCGATCAGGTGCTTCAAATGGCCTGAGAACAGTTCGTCGCGCATGTTATTCGCCTCCGTGGGGTGCTGGGATTAGGGTTGGGGATAGGGCTCAGATGCGGAATGACGCCAGCCGCTTGAGCAGGTGCGGGCGCGCCACCGCCGGCAATTTCGGTACCTGCGCCGGCGCCGGATGGCGTTGCGGCGCATATTCGTTGACGATCGCCTTGACCATCGATTCGATCATTGCGCGGTCGTTGGTATCGCAAGCGAGCATCAGGCAATTAATATAAGTTTCCAGAATGCCGGGACGCAGCGCATTTTCTTTCATTCGCATAATGCGCGGATGGTCGCTGGGGAATATCTCGCCGTCTGTTAATAATTCCTCGTGGAGTTTTTCTCCGGGGAATAAACCGACATAATTAATTTCAATATCCCCATCCGGATGCGCCGCATTCTTTTCCGACAGGCCGGACATCACGATCATGGTGCGGGCCAGATCGAGAATCTTGACCGGCTCTCCCATGTCCAGGACGAACACGTCGCCGCCCTTGGCCATGGCGCCGGCCTGGATCACCAGCTGGGCCGCTTCGGCAATGAGCATGAAGTAGCGCGACACCTCGGGGTGGGTGATTGTCAGCGGCCCGCCGCGGGCGATCTGGCGCTGGAAGAGGGGGATGACCGAGCCCGACGAGCCCAGCACGTTGCCGAAGCGCACCATGCAGAACGTCGTTTGCGGGGCGAAGCGGGTGGCGGCGGCCTGGAAGATCAGCTCGGCGATGCGCTTGCTGGCGCCCATGATGTTGGTCGGGCGCACCGCCTTGTCGCTCGAGATCAGCACGCAGGTTTCGACCTGGTGGCGCTCGGCGGCGTTGGCAATGACCTGGGCGCCCAGCACGTTGTTGCGCAGGCCCTCGACGATGTTCGCCTCCACCAGCGGCACGTGCTTGTAGGCGGCGGCATGGTAGATGGTGTCGATGTGGGCGTGCTGCAGGATGCGGTCGATCAGGGCGGCGCTGCAGACCGATCCCAGGTGCGCCTCGATCGGCAGGTCGGGAAAGCGCGCCTGCAGTTCCTGGCGCACCGTGTAGAGCGCGAATTCGCAATGGTCGAGCAGGTGCAGGCGGCTCGGCGCCAGGGTGACGATCTGGCGGCACAGCTCGCTGCCGATGGAGCCGCCGGCGCCCGTCACCAGCACATTCTTGCCAAGCACGCAACGGCTGAACAGGTCGACCCGCGGCGGCACCGGCGGGCGCCCCAGCAAGTCCTCGAACTTCAGGGCGCGGATCGCTTCCGGCCGGCCCTGGCTGTCGTCGGCCAGGTCGACCAGGCGGCTGAGGATCTTGGTCGTCACGCCGGCCTCGGCCAGGCGCTGCATGATGTTGCGCAGCCGCGCCGGCGACACCGAGGGGATCGCGATGACCACCGAGCGGATGTTCAGGGCGCTGACCATTTCGACCAGGCGGTCGGTGTGGAACACCCGCAGCCCGGCGATGGTGCGTTCGTTGAGCACGCGCTTTTCGTCGAAGAAGCAGACCGGGCGGTATTCATTGCCGCTGCGCATGGTCGAGGCCAGGTGGGCGCCCGGTTCGCCGGCGCCGTAGATCGCCACCGCGTCGCCGGCCGGCTTGCGGGTGAGCTGGTTGCGCAGGAAGTTGCGCATCATCATGCGCGAGGCGGCCACATAGGAAAACACGATGAACCAGTAGATTGCCAGCACGCTGCGGGGAAAGCGCTCGTCGTTGATGGCGAACAGCACGATGTACACGCAGATCACCGCCAGCCCTAGTGTCAGGCCGGTGACGGCGAGCATGCGCTGGTCGATGAAGCGGATCACCGCCCGGTACAGGTCGGACATGGAGAAGGCCGCGACGGTCACCACGGCCACCAGGAAGTAGGACAGCGGCCCGTAATGCATCGCGAGGCTGAGGTCGCCCACGCGCAGCAGCATGGCGATCAGGATGCAGAACGGCAGGGCCACCAGGTCTACCGCGACCATCAGGGCGATCTTCGCCGTGCGGTGCATGGATACCATCCGGGCGGACAGCTGACGGGTAGTCATTGCATTTGGCATGGACATGGAGGCTAGCCGTATATTCGGTTGATTAATAAAAATAAATCCCGATAATCGCGCTTAGGTAAATCGGCACTTAGATAATTCACCGAAGCATAAGTTTATTATCGGGGGCGTCTATCGTGATTGGTTTGATAATAGTCAACTGCTAACGAAAAGCAAAAATGGCGAATATCATTTGAATAATTTTGCGCAAGGTTTCGGTGAATCAAATTGCTGTTTTATCGGAAATGATGATATTGAGAATTAAATAACTTTCGGAAATGCGCATCCCTGCGGCGATCCGCATCTGGATATTGGAAAATGAATCGGGACCCACGTTGGAGCATCGCCGCAGGGGGGCAGTTCCGCTATCGGCAGCGCCCTAACAAGGGACAGCGCAAAGGAAGATGGCGAACTTCAACAGCGGAGCTCGCCAGGAGGCGGGGAGGGGATTGCGAACAAGCCGGGGCCAGGTCCCGCAGGACCGGCCCCTGTATATGTCAGCCGGCCTGGCCGGGACGCGGCTGCGGCAGCGCCGGCGGCACCACGATGTTGTCGTTCAGGCGCAGGAACTTGAAGCCCGCCAGTGTCTGGCCCGGCTTGCCGGCGGCGGCATTGCGCGCCTCGCGCGCGCGGGTGCGGGCGATGAAGGCGTCGAACGATTCCTCGCGCACCTGCGGCTCGGCCGAATTGAGGAAGTTGCGGCGGCCGTCGGCGCCGGTGACCACCAGCCCCACGTGCGAGGCCCAGTAGGCGCCGTCGCGGGTTGAGATCACATTGACGAAGTCGCCGTCCTGCAGCTGGCCGGCGACCTCGGCAACGGCGCCTGCCGGCACGTAGGCTTCGCGGCTGGTCTGCACCGGCAGCGTGCTGTCGGTGTGGTGGCGGTTCTTCAGGAAGCGCGCGCGGTCGACCGTCAATGGATACGACGGGCCGCCGGCGCCAGCCAGTTGCGCGCTGATGTCGGTGACCAGCCAGGCGTTGTTGATATTCCAGTCGACCTCGGTGTAATGGTTGCGCGTGGCAACGCCGACCACGCCGTCCTTGTAGCGGATGCGTTGCAGCATCCAGAAGAATTCTTCCCACGAATTGCTCAGCGCCATCGCGTAAGTGTGTTCGGCGAACACCACGCAATCGCTTTCCTCCAGGCTGAACATCGGCAAGGTGTCGTGTATTTGATACGGAAACTCGCCGAGCAGATTGAGTTTGTAACGCTGGCCGATGTTGTGGCGGCCGATCGCGGCGATGCGCTTGCGCAGGTCCGGCTCGGCTTGATGGATATAACTAATATAGCGTCCCGCTTCGGCCGGGCTCATCTGGTAGATCTGCTTTTGCAGCAATTGCTCGGTGCTGAGCGGCGACGGCGCCGCGGGCGCCAGAGGGACGGGGCGGGTGGCGCAACCGGTCAGGGCGGCCAGGAACAGCAGGGAAGCGAAACGCATGGCGAATTGTTAAAAGTCAGAAAACCAGAAGGTAGCGCGTTTCGGCGGTCAGCGGTTAATGAAAATAACTTATTTCCCAATAACGTTTTAACATTGGTCGCTTGTGCAACATTCCGTGAGGTTATACACCTAAGCGTACAAGTGATTATTCACGAAAATGCCAATCGACAATACTCTGCGCATGGTCGGATACGCCGGCTTTGATCGAAGAAATATTGGAGAGTATTGATGATTTTCAAACAAAAGCCGGTGGCCGCGGCCGTGTCGATGGCCATGTGGAGCCTGGCAGCATTCCCCGCGCTGGCCCAAACCGAAGCGCCTGCGCAGATGCAAACGGTCGAAGTGACCGGTATCCGCGCGTCGATGGCGAAATCGCTGAACGTGAAAAAGAATTCGTCGGCCAACGTCGAGGTCATCACGGCCGAAGACGTGGGCAAGATGCCGGACAAGAACCTGGCCGACTCGCTGCAGCGCCTGGCCGGCGTCGCCGTGCGCACCGACTACGATGAAGCGGAAAAAGTGTCGATGCGCGGCACCAACCCGGACATGTCGCTGATCCTGTTCAACGGCCACACCGTCAGCGGCGGCGACTGGTACGTCGGCGACCAGACCTCGAGCAGCCGCTCGACCAGCCTGTCGCTGATGCCTTCGTCGGTGCTGAACCAGGCGGTCGTCTACAAGACCTCGCAGGCCAACATCGCCGACGGCGGCATGGCCGGCACCATCAACGTCTCCACCCGCAAACCGCTGGCGCAGAAAGAGCAGCTGAGCGGCGTCGTCAGCGCCGGCATGAGCTATGCCGACCTGCCGGGCAAGAGCGCGCCTGACATGAGCGCCTCGGTCAACTGGAAAAACGAAGCCGGCACCTTCGGCTTCATCGCCCAGGGCTTCGCCGAGAAGCGCTATATCCGCCGCGATTCGTCGTCGCGCCTGGCCTACGGCACCAGCAGCGGCTGGGACGTGATCAACACCGCGACCATGAAGGGCATCACCGACGAGTCGCTGGCCGGCACCGGCTACAAGGCGTCCGACCTGAACGGCGTGCGCATGCCCGGCTCGATGGCGACCGAATTCGTCGAAGGCGTGCGCGACCGCAAGGGCGGCATGCTGTCGATGGAGTTCAAGCCGAACAAGGACCTGGACGTGACGATGACGGGCTTCCACTCGTCGATGAACGCGAACAACTACGGCCGCGCGAACATGGGCGCAATGTACAGCATGCTGCTCGGTAAGGCGTCTATCACTGACGGCGCGACCACAGCAGCTTCGCCAAACACCAATTCGAACGGCCAGCAAGTGTTCGCGATGATCAAGAAGCCGGTGATCGTCAACGAAACCACCCTGTACGGCGACCAGCTGCGCGTGCTCAAGAGCGCCGACATCGTGTTCCCGGACGGCACCACGCCTCAGTACATCGGCAACAATGAAGGCTTTTACCGCGAAGGCGCCAACGCCACCAGCGGCTTCCTCGACCTCGACGGCAAGTACCGCGTCAACAGCGACCTGACCGTCAAAGGCCTGTTCTCGACCACCGAAGGCGTCGGCAAGACGGACGCCGACCAGGGCCTGACTTACGCGCGCTTCGGCACCGGCACCTCGTACGCGCTGAACGGCCTGCGCGAGGCGCCGTTCGTCAAGTACTACGGCGCCGGCCCGATGACCCCAGGCCTGAACGCCGACGGCAGCGGCAACCTGCTGGTCCTGCGTACCCTGTCCGGCCTGAAAACCAGCGACAAGGAACGCAGCCTGCAGTTCGACGCCCAGTACTCGGTCCAGAAGGGCTGGCTTGAATCGGTCGAATCCGGTGTGCGCTATTCCGATCACCATCGCGACAGCGCGCGTCGTTATCCGGCTTACCGCAGCCCGACCAGCGTGAGTCTGAATAACGCGGTGCCGACCAGCACGATCGCCTGGCCGTCGGACTTTGGCGCAGGCCTGGGCGGCACGCCAGGCTGGGACAACACCGGCTTCACCTGGAACCCTGAGGCGCTGAAGGCGTACTTCGCGGCGAACACCAAGACCACCACCGACGAATTCGAGCGCCGCATCCCATCCGAGCTGCACATGCGCGAGCGCCAGGGCGCCGCCTACGTGATGGCCAATCTGGAAGGCGAGGGCTGGTCTGGCAACGTTGGCCTGCGCGTGGTGAAAACCCGCGTCAACGCCGACATCCCGACCCCGATTCCGGCCGGCGTATGCCTGCGCACGGAACCGGGCCAGCCGGCGACGACCTGCGCCGCGTTCCCGGATGCGATCACCACTGCCGGCGACCTGCAGCCGTACTACGACAACGTCGCGTTCAAGAACAACACCGGCAACATCTACTACTTCAAGAAGACCGACCGCACCTACAACAATGTGCTGCCAAGCCTGAACCTGCGTTACGAGCTGACCAAGGACCAGATCGTGCGTTTCGGCGCCAGCGAGACCATCGGCCGCCAGAACTACAACCTGCTGGGCGCGGGCTTCGGTTCGCCAGTCTGCGATGCGCAGGGTTGCCGCGTGACCGGTCCTAACCCGGACCTGAAGCCGATGATCTCGAAGAACATCGACGCGTCGTGGGCCTGGTACTTCGCGCCGCGTTCGCTGGTCTCGGCCAACGTGTTCTACTCGAAGATCGACGGCTACGCCAAGACCGGCAACACGGGCACCTCGAACATCGACCTGTACGATTCGGCCACCAGCTCGATGAAGACGTACTCAATCGTCACCTCGTCGCAGCAGGGCGCGCACATCGGCGGCATCGAGCTGTCGTACGAGCAGCCGTTCGGTAAAACCGGCTTCGGCTTCACCAGCAACGTCAGCCGCGCCAAGACCAAAGTCGACGATGGCCGTCCGATGATCGGCGCGTCCGAGTATGCGGCGAACCTGGGCGGCTACTTCGAGAACGACAAGTTCTCGTCGCGCCTGGTGTGGAACTACCGCAGCGAGTACGTCACCGGCAGCACCGCGCCGGCGCCAACCACCAACAGCCAGGGCCTGTACACGGTCAATGGCGTGACGATGCCTGGCGCGCCGACGATTTCAGCGCCGGTGGCGACGCTGGCGTTCAACGCGAGCTACAACATCAGCCCGAAACTGGTGGTGTCGTTCGACGCGACCAACCTGACCAACGTGCGTCGCGCTCAGTATCGCTACAGCGAAGAAGAGCAGTCGAAGCTGGACGTGAGCGGCCGCCAGTACTACGTGAACCTGAAATACAAGTTCTGATCGCGTAGCGTGGCATAAATGAAAAGGGAGCTTCGGCTCCCTTTTTTTTTCTGCGTGAAACGCGAACGTGCGGCACCGAACAGTGCAGGCAATCGTGCGCGCTTATGATGAAGCCGTGTGAGTGACGCGCCGCGTGAAGCTACGATGGCCAGCGAAAACCTCAGCAGGTAAGCCGGTCGCCTCAAGGACCGGCACCAGACACTAGCGGCAGCGGAGGTTCTTATGTCCACCAGCACCCATCCACCAAAACACCTTGTGCGGGAATACCTCGAGCGGCGCGCGCGCGACTCGAAGCCGCCGCCGACGCCCGAAGAAATTCGCCGTCAGCTGGGATGGGGATTGCTGCTGCCGGACTTCAAGCTGGCCACCAGCCGCAACTGACCTCCTCGTGTCCTACACGACGACATCGCGCCGTCCTATTTGACGATGGTTCAGCCAATAGCATCATATAAACACTAGCCTAAAGGAGCGCACCCCATGACCAAACGCATTGGAAACAAAGACGAAGCCCAGCATCGCGGCAAGCAAGAGAAGAAAGACATCAAGCGCACCAACAAGGCGCGCGAGATGATCAAGCAGGCGATTGCGCGCGCGAAGTACCGCAACCAGGTCAGGAACCAGCCTATGGAAACGTCCTTGCCACCGGCATAACCGTTCGTCGGTTTCCACCAGCCCACCTCGGCAACCAGGTGGGCTTTTTTGCGTCCGCTCGCCGCGCCGCGGGCGCGGTCCGCCGAATCCTTCGCCGTTCGCCGATCCCCAGCCGCCATTCACCGAAAACCGGTTTCGCCGCGCGCGCTGCGCCGGTAATGTGTGGTCATCCAACCAAGGGAGGTATCGTGAACCCCAATGACTCTTACCACTGGCGCAAGCAGCTCTTGCTCGGCCTGATGCTGGTCGCCATCGGCGCCGGACTGCTGCTCGACCAGTTCGACATGCTCGACCTCTACGACTTATGGCATTATTGGCCGCTGATTCTGGTGGTCGTCGGCCTGAACAAGATGATCGGCTATCCGACCGCGCGCGATTTCACCAGCGGGCTGTGGACCATGTTCATCGGCGTGTGGCTGTTTGCGAACTTCGAGCACATGTTTGGCCTGACCTTTCGCACCAGCTGGCCGTACGTGATCATCGCCTGGGGCGTCACGATGATCCTCAAGCCTTTCATCCGCGAGCGCTTCGCCGCCAATGCACCAGCCAGGGAGAGCAACCATGAAAACTGAGATCGAACGCAAGGGCATGTCGCGCCAGGTGATGCTGGGCATGGTGGCGATCGGCATGGGCGTGCTGTTCCTGCTCGATAACCTGGCGATCTGGGACTTCCATCACGCGATCTCGTTCTGGCCGGTGGTGTTCATCGTGGTCGGCGCGATCAAGCTGTTCGACACCAGCAGCTCGGACGGCTATTTCGTCGGCGCGGTGCTGATGCTGGTCGGCGTGCTGATGGTGCTGAACCGGATGGGCATCGTGTACTTCACCTGGCGCGCCGTCTGGCCGGTGATGCTGATCGCGCTGGGCGGCTCCGTGCTGTACAAGGCGGTCACCGGGCGGCGCCTGATCGGCGCTTCGCTCAAGGGCGTCGCGTCGTCCGAGGACGTGGTCGATGTCACCGCCATCCTGGGCGGCTTCGAACGGCGCATCACCACCCCGAACTTCAAGGGCGGCGAAGTGACGGCGATCATGGGCGGCTGTTCGCTCGACATGCGCGGCTCGTCGATCGAGACCGAAGCGGTGATCAACGTGTTCGCGGTATGGGGCGGGATCACCATCAAGTGCCCGCCCGACTGGACCGTCATCCTGCACGGCACCCCGATCATGGGCGGCTTCGACGAGAAGACCGCGCCGCCGCCGGACAACAGCAAGCGGCTGATCGTGCGCGGCTACGCAATCATGGGTGGCGTGGAAGTGCGCAACTGATGCAGGGGCCGCTGCTGGGCCGGCGCGGCGCGGCCCTGTACCTGCTGGCCTGGCTGATGCTGGCCCTGGTGCTGGCCACGCTGGTTGTGTTCGTCGCGCGCGCCGGCTGGATCAACGGCCTGCTGTTCGCGCTGCCGCCGATGCTGGTGTATGCGTTCGCGTGCAGCTTTTCCGCTTACTACATGTGCCGCGCCTGGCCGCTGGCGCGGCAGCGCGGCATGTCGATCGTCGCGGTGTTTTGCGTCAGCGCGGTGCTGGCGGCCGCCGGCTGGACGCTGCTTGGCGCCGGCTGGAATGCGCTGCTGCTGTCGGGCGGCGTGGAGTGGGCCGGTGTGGCGCAGTTCGCGCCGCTGATGGCGCTGATGTTCGGGTTCGGCGTGATCCTGTACGGACTGTCGGCGCTGGGACACTACCTGGCGATCGAGGTGGCGCGGGTGCGCGAATCGGAGCGGCGCGAACTGGAAGCGCGGGTGATGGCGCAGGACGCCGAGCTGCGCATGCTGCGCACCCAGATCGACCCGCACTTCCTGTTCAACAGTCTGAACTCGATCAGCGCGCTCACTTCGATCAACCCGGCCGGTGCGCGCGCGATGACCCTGAAGCTGGCCGAGTTCTTCCGCCACAGCCTCAATCTCGAGGCGCATCGCAAGGTCGAACTGGCGGCCGAAGTGACGCTGGCGCTGGACTTCCTGGCGATCGAGCAGGTGCGCTTCGGCGAGCGGTTGGCGGTGGCGCAGGAAGTGTCGCCGGAAGCGGCGGCCTGCCTGCTGCCGCCGATGATCCTGCAGCCGCTGGTCGAGAACGCGGTCCGGCACGGGATCGGCAACCTGACCGAAGGAGGCGTGGTGTGCATCGCCGCCGAACGGGCGGGCTCGCAGCTGCGTCTGGCGGTGGAAAACGACATCGATGCGGAGCAGCCGGCGAAGCCTGGCGGCGGTATTGGCCTTGCCAACGTGCGCCAGCGCCTGGCTGCAGCGTACGGGGAGCAGGCGGCGATCCACTGGTCGCGGCGCGAGAACACATTCCGGGTCGAGCTGACGCTGCCCGCTGAAACGAAAGGAAGCTGAATGCGGGTGATCATCGTGGACGACGAGCAGCTCGCGCGCATGGTCATGCGCGAGTACCTGGGCGCGCATGCCGACATCGAGATCGTGGCCGAATGCGCCAACGGGTTCGAAGCGGTCAAGGCGATCGCCGAACTGCGGCCGGACCTGGTGTTCCTCGATATCCAGATGCCCAAGTTGACCGGCTTCGAAGTGGTGGAGCTGGCGGGGCGGGCGACACGCTACATCTTCGTGACCGCGTACGAGCAGTATGCGATCAAGGCGTTCGAGGTGCATGCGGTGGATTACCTGCTCAAGCCGTTCAGCCAGGAGCGGCTCGATGTCGCGCTGGCCCATGCGCGCGCGAGCGCCACGCCGGCGCCGGCGCTGGACGCGGTGATCCTGGATGCGGCCAAACGCAGCGCGCCGCTCGAGCGGGTGCTGATCCGCGATGGCGCGAAGGTGCACGTGATTGCGGCCGCGGACATCGACGTGATCGAGGCGCAGGACGATTACGTCGAGATCAGCGCCGGCGGGAAAACGTGGCTGAAGAACCAGAGGCTTGCCGAGCTGGAGGAACAGCTCGACGGCGGCAAGTTCGTGCGCATCCACCGCTCCTATATAGTCAATATCGAGCGCATGGCGCGGATCGAGCCGGCGGGGAAGGACAGCCACGCGGCGGTGCTGCAGGATGGGAGGAGGGTGCCGGTCAGCCGCAGCGGATACCAGAAACTGAGGGCATTGCTCGGCTAGCGGCGCATACAAATGCGGTCAGGTTCGCAGGACCAGACCCCGGCCTGCGCATCAGGGGTCTGGTCCTGCGGAGCGACGGGGACGCCGAGTCCCCATCTGTCATGCGGCGTCGAGCCCCCACCAGCGCGGCAACAAGGCCTGCACATCGGGCTGCGCGAACCGGTCGTCGATCAGGTACACGACGCCCCGATCGCCGGTCGTGCGTATCACCCGTCCCGCCGCCTGCACCACTTTCTGGATGCCGGGGTACAGATAGGTGTAGTCGTAGCCGGCGCCAAACGTCGTCTCCATGCGCTGGCGCACCTGCTCGTTCACCGGATTCATCTGCGGCAGGCCCAGCGTGGCGATGAACGCGCCGACCAGACGCGCGCCGGGCAGGTCGATTCCCTCGCCGAACGCGCCGCCCAGCACCGCGAACCCGACCCCGCAGCTATCGAGCGAGAACCGCGCAAGGAAAGCGGCGCGGCCCGCTTCGTCCATGCGCCGTTCCTGCCGCCACATCGGGATGTCGGGATGCTGTTCGGCGAACGCCTGCGCCGCCTGCTCAAGGTAGTCGAAGCTGCTGAAGAACGCCAGGTAGTTGCCCGGCGCGTCGCGGTACTGGCCGCCGATCAGCCGCGCGATCGGCGCCACCGAACGGGCGCGGTGCTGGAAGCGCGTCGAGATGCGGTCCACCACATGGACCTCCAGCTGGTCCGCGGTGAACGGCGACTCGACGTCGATGAAGGCGGTATCGGCCGGCATGCCCAGCGCGTCGCTGTAGTAATGCCAGGGACTGAGCGTGGCCGAGAACAGCGCGCTGGAATGGGCCAGCGCGAAGCGCGGCTTGAGGAAGGGCGCCGGCACGATATTGCGGATGCACAGGGTCGATCCGTTGGCGCCGTCGCGCGCGACGTCGAACAGCGAATGCGCGCCGAACGACTCGGACAGGCGCGCGAAGTGCAGTGCGTCGAAATAGAAGCGTTGGAGCGCCGGGTCGAGCGGCGCCGGATTCTCGGCCAGGAACTCGGTGATCTCGCTGGCCGCGCCCTGCAGGTTGGTCAGCAGCTTGGCGGGCAGCTCGGGCATCACCTGGTAGGGCGCGGTGGCGCCCTTATCGAGCTCGGTCCAGTTGCGCGAGACGCGGTCCAGCGCTTTCTTGAGCAAGGCCGGCGCCACGGCGCGGGCGGCCCGCAGCGCGCCGCGCGACAGTTCGGCCGAATACATCGCGCGGCTGCGCGCGACCAGGTTGTGCGCTTCGTCGACCAGTACGCTGACGCGCCACTGGTTGGCCGCGGCCAGCGCGTACAGCATGGCGCCGCCGTCGAAATAGTAGTTGTAGTCGCCGACGATGACGTCGGACCATTTCGCCATTTCGCTGCCCAGGTAGTACGGGCAGACATCGTGCGCCAGCGCGGTCTCGCGCAAGGCCGCCCGGTCCAGCAGCGGCAGCGCGGCCGCGGCGCTGCGCGCCTGCGGCAGGCGGTCGTAGAAGCCTTTCGCGAGCGGACAGGAATCGCCGTGGCAGGCCTTGTCGGGATGCTCGCAGGCCTTGTCGCGCGCGGCCAGTTCGAGGATCCGGATCGGCATCGTTGGTGCGGCGGCGCGGATCGTTTCCATCGCGTCGAGCGCGAGCTGGCGGCCAGGCGTTTTGGCCGACAGGAACAGGATCTTGTCGAGCTTCTGGCCGGGCGCCGCCTTCAGCACCGGGAACAGGCTGCCGACCGTCTTGCCAATGCCAGTCGGCGCCTGCGCCAGCACGCAGCGCGCGCTGCTGTTAGCGCGGAAGATGGTCTCGGACAGGTGGCGCTGGCCGGGACGAAACGACGGGTGCGGGAACCGCAGCGCGCCGAGGGCGGCGTCGCGTGCTTCGCGGTGCGCCAGTTCCCGCGCCGCCCACGCGACGAAGCGCTCGCACTGTTCGGCGAACTGCGCGGCCAGGTCCGTGCTGCTTGCGGTCTCGCGCAGCACGGTTTCGGTCTGGCGGCCGATGTCGAAGTAGACCAGCGCCAGGTTGACCTGCTCCAGGCCGCGCTGCTGGCACAGCAGGTGGCCGTACACGCGCAGCTGGGCCCAGTGCAGGTGGCGGTGGCGCTCCGGCATGCTGTCGAGGCGGCCGCGGTAGGTCTTGATTTCCTCGAGCAGGTTCTGGGCCGGGTCGTAGCCGTCGGCGCGTCCGCGCACCAGCAGCGGGCCGTGGACGCCGGACAGGCTCACTTCGGTCTCGTAGCCGTCGCCGCGGCGCGACGTGACGACGCCATGGCCGGCGATGCCTTCCTGGGCGGTGGGCGAGGGCGTGAAGCGCAGGTCGAGGTCGCCGGCCTTGGCGGTGAACTCGCACAGCGCGCGCACAGCGACGACGTAGCTCACGCGGCCGGCTCCTGCCACTGCAGGTAGCACACCGACACCGGCAGCTGGTGCTGCGCGCAGTAGTCGATCCAGCGCAGCTGGTTGTCCTGCAGGCGGTCGCCCGGCCCCTTCACTTCGATCATGTTGTAGCGCCTCTCGGCGGGCCAGAACTGGATCAGGTCGGGGAAGCCGGTGCGATTGGCCTGCACGTCCTGCAGGATGCGCTCGCACATTTTTTTCAGGTGGGCGGCGGGAATGCAGTCGAGTGCGAGTTCGAGCAGCTCGTCGGACACGCCGTCCCAGGCCACGAACGGAGAAGCGATGCCGCGCTTGGCGGCGGCCGTGGCGCGAATCGTCGCGCGCCAGGCATCGGTGTCGAGTTCGGCCAGGCAGGCGTCGAATTCGGCCGCGCGGCGCTGTACGAAGTCGGGACTGTACAAGTCGGCCGGGCCGCGATGGAAAGGGTGGAAGAAGGCGCCCGGAATGGCGCTGAACACGGCGCGCCAGCACAGCAGGCCGAACAGGGTGTTGACCAGCATGTTCTCGACATAGAACACGGGCGCCTCGGGCCGCGCCAGGTGGTCGCGCACGACGCCTTCGACCCACCAGCCGTCGCCGGGATGCGGCAGGCGCAGGTCGAGGCGGCAAGCGGTGGGCCGGCGCGGCGCGCGCGTGGTGGGGCGCCCCAGCTGGCGCGTCAGGCGCGGCGAGATGCGCAACAGCTGCTGGCGCTCGGCCTCGCTTTCCGGCGCGCGCTGGGCTTCGAGCAGCAGCCGGTAGGCGTGGGCGTACTGCTTGTTTTTTTCGAGTACGCGGATGGCGCGAGCGCGGGCGCCGGGGAAGCGGCACCGTTCGTACAGGGGATAGGCGCTGGCCCAGTCCTTGCGCTTTTCGTAGTGCTGGGCGATCTGGTACATCAGGCGTTCGCGCCGGCTGTTGAGCCAGTCGTTCTCGAAAGGCGCCGACGGCAGGTCGCGCAGCACCGACTCGGGCGCGGCGCTGGCGCGAAAGCGCTCCTTGCAGTGGTGCAGTTCGATGTAGTGGTCGATGTCGCGGCGCGTGCGAAACCCGCGCGAGGCGGCAGTGAACTCGACCTGCTCGTAGCGGACCACGCCCAGGTCGGACAGGACGAACTCGGTCCAGTCCTGGCGGAAGTTACCGAAGAAAATCAGGCGCAGGCGGTCGCACAGGGGCTTGACCAGGATGTGGAATACGTGGTCCGTGCAGTCGCGGTACCAGGCGGAAAAGCGGCGCGGGTCGCCAAAGCCGGCGCGCAGGGCGGCCAGCTGGTCGGCCTTGCGGGCGCTTTGTTCGGGCAGCGACAGGTGGAAGGCGGCGCCGATCTCGGGCTTCGACAGCACGTCGAATAGGGCGTCGAGCGAGAGCACGGGGTCAAGCTCGATCCAGCCGGTGGCTTGCAGGCGGCGCGCGGCTTCGACCGGGCAGCCGATTTCCGCGTAGTTGAGCTTGCTTGCGCGGAACAGGGTGCCCTTGCGCATGACCATGCGCACGAACAGCGCGCGCGACGGCTGCGGCAAGGTGGCGAACACGGAGAGGAAGGTTTTTTCCTCGTCGGCCAGCAGGTCGCTGTAGCGTTCGCCGATCCAGTCCAGCACGCGCTGGAAGTTATCCAGGTAGTAGAGCTGGTTGTCGATTACGTGGTTCATGTCGGACTGCCGGACTTCCTGATGCGGTACTGTTTATATATACAGTATATCGCAGGAAGCCGGTCCGACCCAGCGAAATCGTCCTGGCGCGCGCTAGTCTGTGGCTTTCAGGTTCGATGGAGGCGGGCATTTCTTGCCGGTTCCGCAATGCGTGGCCGCTTCGATCTGGGCCCGCTCGTCCGCGTGGCGGCTGGCGTGCATGATGATCGCTGACAATAATGCAACGTCGCTGTCGGCGGCACTGTCCGCCACGGGGGCTGCGGGCGCTGGCGCCGGCTTGCGCGGGCGCGGCGCCGCGTGCCGTGCCGGCGCCGCGGCGGCGAGCGACTGTGCCGGAGCGATCGAAGCCGGAACGCGCGCGGCTCTGGCGGCCCGTTTCGGGGTCGGGGCGGAGGCCGGTTTGGGGGACGCCGGCTCAGCGGGGATATTGTCCTCCGCCTCCAGCATCGCCAGCGGTGGCACCTTGAGCTGCTCGTCGTCGGTGACGGCGGCGCGCGACGGCGACGGTTCCGGCAGCGGCTCGTCGCCGGCCCTGCCTGGCGCGGAACCGTGGGCGTCGGACATGACGGGCTCCTTGGCCGGGGCGGTCAGCGCGGGCCTGCGGTGCACCGCGATGTTTTCCTGCGCCAGTGACGCGAGCACCCCGATCAGCCCGATCACGGTCACGCCCGCCAGCGCGCTCCAGGCAAGCCGCGCGCTCATCCAGGAATGACCGCCCTTGCCGGACCCGGTGCGCGTGGCGTCGCGTTCGAGCCGGGCGAGGATGTTGTCGTCGGCCGCGGGGGCGCGGCGTCCGACCGACATGAAACTGGGTCGCGTGGAGGCGGATGGATGTTCGTCTGTGGGGCGCACGATAGTACTCCTGAGATTGGACTTCGTATTCCGATTAGAAACAATCTGGGAAATCCCATGCTGATCTTTATCGCACTTGTGTATTTTTGTTCGGCGTGCGGCGAACTGCAGTTGCGCCGCGTGATGCGCAAGCAGGTTTGTTGCCGCGCAAATTTGGGCGCAGGTAATGGTGCCAACATTGCCTTCCGGATTTAGTTTCCGTTATTCAAAAGCGCGAGGGACCATGGCCCGAATCTGGCAAGTGCTCACCGAAAGCCGGATGCTCCGCGGGATCGGGGCGGCGCCCAGCGGCGAAATGGCGGTGCTGCGCAAGAGCGTGCTGGCGGCGGTAGCCACCATCAAGACCTCGAAGCCGGGCGCGGCGGCGCTGTACCAGCTGCCGTGGTACATGATCATCGGGAATCCGGCCGCGGGCAAGAGCAGCGCGGTCGGCGCCTCCGGCCTGCAGTTTCCGATCGGCGGCAGCAGGGCGGTGGATGGCATTGCGGGCACCCGCAACTGCGACTGGTTCTTCACCACCGACGGCATCCTGCTCGACACCGCCGGGCGCTATTCGACCGTCGACAGCGACCGCGCGGAGTGGTTCGATTTCCTCGCGCTGCTGCGCAAGCAGCGGCGGCGCGCGCCGATCAACGGCGTCCTGGTCTGCGTCAGCGTCGCCGAGCTGATGGGCGCCACCCCGAAGAAATCGATGGACCTGGCCAGAAACCTGCGCACGCGGGTACAGGAACTGACAGAGCGGCTCGGCGTGTTCGCGCCGGTGTATGTGATCTTCACCAAGGCCGACCTGATCGCCGGTTTCGCCGACTTCTTCCACGACACCGGGCGCCGCGAGCGTGACCAGGTGTGGGGCGCGACCATGCGCTACAACCGGCGCAGCACCAGCCCGGATGTGCTGGGGTTCTTCGACCAGCGTTTCGACGAGCTGCACGAGGGCCTGAAGGAAATGAGCATCGCCAGCATGGGGGCCAGCCGCGGCGTGAAGCTGCGGCCCGGCGTATTCACGTTCCCGCACGAATTCGCGTCGATCAAGATGCCACTGCGCGCCTTTCTCGCCACGCTGTTCGAGGAGAACTCCCATCAATTCAAGCCGGTGTTCCGCGGTTTCTACTTCACCAGCGCGCTGCAGGTAGGCGAGGCGCCGAGCCAGTCGTTCGAGCGCGTCGCCAGCCGCTTCCACCTGTCGCTGCAGGACCAGCCGCGCGGCGAAACGGGAGAGCAATCGGGCTACTTCCTGCTCGACCTGTTCCGCAAGGTGATCTTCGCCGACCGCGACCTGTTGACGCGCTACACCAGCCCGGCCCGCGCGCGCGTGAAGTACGGGGCGTTCTTCGCGGCGGCGATCCTGCTGGGCGCCTCGCTCGGGCTGTGGAGCTGGTCATACCTGGGCAGCGGCCACCTTGCGGCGCCGGCGGCAGGCACGCTGGCATCGACCAATGGAGGTGCGCAATGAACGTGACGGCAACTCGCGACCGGATCGGCTATTTCGGCAAGATCCCGTCCCGCAGCGACTTCATCAAGCTGGCGCCCGACGCCGGCTTCATGGCGGTGCTGGACGACTGGCTGGCCGAGGTCATGAGCCGGCTGCCGGAAGACCCTCGCTGGAAGATCCACTACGATGCGATGGCGCCGGTCAGCTTCGCCTTCGTCGGCCAGCGCCGGCGCCATGCGGTGGCCGGCCACATCGTCGCCAGCCGCGACCAGTCCGGGCGGCGCTATCCCTTCCTGATGATGCGCACGCTGGCGCTGGCCGACCCGGCGGCCTTCGTGTCGCACTGCCCGCTGGCGCTGGCGCCGCTGCACGCATTCTTTTCCACCACCGGGCCGAAGCTGCAGGGCACCGAGGACCAGGCCGCAGTGCTGCAGGAAGTGGCCGACACCACGCTGGCGCTGGAAGAAAACTGCCGCGGCGCGCTGGACACCTTCCTGGCCACCGGCACGATCGGGTCGCTGGCGGGGCTGCTCGGCCGCAGCGACGTGCGCCGGCTGGTGCTGGGCCTTGGCTTGCTGCTGCAGCCAGTAATGCACAGCGGCGGCGCGGACATTGAAAAAAGCCTCGTGCTGCCGCTGCCGAAGGAGTACGCGGCGCGCGCGGCCGTCGCGGCCTTCTGGATGGAGCTGATCGCGCCGTTCCTGCGCCAGGCAAACCTCGATCTGGTGCTGTTTACCACCCGGCTCCACGGCCGCTCCGTGCTGGTGGTGGGCTTCCTCGACGCCTGCGTCGCCTGCCTGCACGCGATCATCGACCCGATTATCGGGCGCGAACAGCAGGTGACGTTCGCCGACACCGGCTGGGTCGAGGAGCAGGTCGCGGCGGACGCCGGCGTGCGCGCGTTGTCGAGCTACCTCGATCAGCCAAAGCTGCCCCTGTCGGTGGTGCGCGAACGGTTCCTCGACACCTTCATCGGAGCGGCGAAGTGACCAGCTGACTGGACGCATGGTCAAGGCTGGCGCGCAAGCCCGCGAAAACGGCCAGGCCGGCCAGTGCGAACACCGCGGTCAGCACCCACAGCGAGAGGCCGCTGCGCAGCTTGTTGGCGATTCGGTCGGGCCGCGCGGCGTGCGGTGCGAAGGCCCGGGCCTTGCCGCGCATCCGGGCGATTTCGTGGCCAAGGGTCGCGCAGATGTCAGTGAGCTTGTCGTCGCCGTCGGGCGCTTGGCGGCCCCGGAATCCCATCAGCAGGCACAGGTGAAAGATCTCGAGCGCCTGCATGTGGGCGACGCCGCGCGCGCGCAGGGCGTCGAGCTTATGAAAGAAGTGTTCGCTCGCCTGATTGTCGCCGAACAGGCGCAATTGCAGAGGGCGGACCTGCCACGCCTCGCGCATCGGGTAGTCGGAGCGCAGGATGGTTTCGTCGACCGCGGCGCAGAACGCGTAGCTGGCCGCACCGACGTCGTCGGCGTGCATGCCGAGATGCCTGGCGCGACGCTCGACGTCGGCGAGGAAGCGCGTCATGTGCTCGGCGAAGACGCCCGCGTTCTGCGGCCCGCTGCCATTCTGCATCAGGTACAGCGCATAGAAGCCTTCGTGCATCAGGTCGGCAAGGCTCTGCGGACCGCTGCCGCCGGCGCCGCGGTTGGCCAGCAGGGTCGGCGGGGCGCGTCGGTCGGCGTGCTGGGTCGTCATGGCATCCTCCAACGAAGATTCGCTTAAGAAATGCATAGCTTGCTGCAACAGGCGAGGGCGCCGCTGACCTCGCGCAAGCCGCGCAATATTTCCTTGAAAAAACACGTTGCTGGTTTCATTGACCGACCTCAACAGACGCCGTTTTCCGTGGCCAATAATGTCGTCTGGACAAACGGTACCGGAGAACCAGCATGAAGATGACACGCCTATTGGCCGCTGTTGGATGCGCCGCCTTGCTGGCCGCCTGCGCCGCGCAGGAACCCAAGCCGGCGCCCAGGCCGATGCCGATGGCGATCTCGCTGGCCGACGCCGAAGCGGCGGTCCAGGCCGGGCGCGTCGCGTACGCCTACGCGATCCTCAAGCAGGCCGCGGCAGCCCATCCGACCGACAAGGCGCCGTGGCTGCGCATGGCGCAGATGCGTTTCGAGGAGAAGAATTACGGCGAAGCGATCGTCAACGGAACGGAAGCGATCGAGCGCGATCCCGACGACACGCTGGCCTACAGCCTGGTGGCGGTCAGCGGCTTGCGCGTGTCGAGCAAGGCGCTGGCCGACCTGACCCAGAAGAATGGCTTCGCCGGTTCGGTGCAAAGCGAGGCGCAGGATCTGGCCGCGCTGCTGCACAACACCCTCAAGGGCGAACGTATCGTGCCGGCCAAGGCGCCCGCCGCGCCGGCGCCGCGCCCCGGTCGGGCGGCGTCTGCCGCAAAGGGATGCAGTGGCCCGTCGTGCGGCCTCAAATAGTCCCCCCCCGGGCCGGTGAGGCGCCGGCCCGTTCGCGCCCATGGCGGCGCGGCGCGGCGCAGGAAGAGGGGAGTTTGCGTAGGCACTAATTATGCAAGATGTTGCATAAAATGGGGTCAGGTCCGCAGGACCAGACCCCGATGCTGCGGACGCTGGGGTCTGGTCCCGCGGACCTGACCCCATCTTGATTACTGCTGCTTCGGGATGACCTTTTCGGTGGCCTTGGCGATTTGTGCCTCGACCGTCTCCACCGCCTGGCGCGTGGCCAGCGTCACCTGTTCGTAGCCCTTGAATGCGTTCTCGATCGCAGTCTTGATGATCTCCACCGCATTCTCCGAGCCCGGCTTGACGTTCTGCGTGACGTCGTAGATCAGCGCCGTCAGCGCACTTTTCGCTTCGGCCAGGTGGGCGTCGGCCGCTTCGTTGAATTCCTTGCGGATGTCGTCGATGATCACCTTCACCTGCTCGGTGTATTCCACCGCGCCGGCCATGTCCGGCTTGGCGGCCGAAGCGACCGCCGCCATCGCCGCTTTCGGGTCCTTGGCCTCGCTGATTTCCTTGCCGGCGGCCATCGAGCCCGCGACCGAATTCTTTGCTGTCGCCATGTTCAGTGCAACAACCTGCTCGACGCCTTGCACCGCCTTGCTGGTCAGTGCGTTAAACGTCATCATCTGGAGTTCGAAAAGCGTCTTGGTGGCGGATGCAAATTGTTCGGGATTCGTAAACATTAACTTCTCCTCGGTTGAATGGATGCAACGGACTGCCTGAATCTCCCACGCTGGTGATGCATTATTTAGTACGCTTGAGCTTTTCGCAATGGCTATCCTGATAGGGGCCGGCGGCTTTTTCCCAGCCCGGCCCGAGCGGCGTCTGGGCGCACACCTGCTGGCCGTCGGCCTTGCTGCGCCACTTGTACCATGGCGCCGGCGCGGCCCAGGCGGCCGACAGCACGAACGCGATGGCAATCGCTGTCAATGTCTTCATGGTGCCGAGCATAACGGGTTGGCGCGGCAAGTCAAGCGCCCGCGCCGGCCGACTGCGGCGCCGCGAGCGGCAGCAGCAGGGTGAAGCAGGCGCCTTTGCCGGGCGCGCTGCGCAGGTCGATGCGGCCGCCAAGGATGCCGGTGACGATATTGTGCGCCACGTGCAGGCCCAGGCCGGAACGCCCGGCCCCCATCGTGGTGGTGAAGAAGGGATCGAACACGCGCGCCTGCACGTCGGGCGCCATGCCGGCGCCGTCGTCCTCGACCGACACCGCGACTAGCTCGTCGGTGCGCATCGCTGCGGAGATCCTCACCGTGCCGCCGCGGCCGCCCGCGAAGGCATGCGCGAGGCAGTTTTCGAACATTTCCGTCACCACCTGCGACAGCGGCCCCGGATAGCTGTCCATCTGCAGGCCCGGTTCCAGCGCCAGGTCGATCCTGGCTCCGGCGCCCTTGGCGGCCACGCGCAGCGGCGCGGCCAGGTCCGACAGCAACTGGGTCAGCGAAAACGCGCGGCGCTCCAGGCGCGAATGGTCGATGGCGATCTGCTTGAAGCCGGCCACCAGGGTCGCGGCGCGCTTGAGGTTGCGCACCAGCAGGGCGCCCGCCTCGGCGGCGTCGGCCAGGTAGCGGTCCAGCTCGGAGCGCCGCAGGCCGGTCGTCACGGTGTCGGCCAGCACGCCGGTTTTCTCGGCCAGCGAGGTGGCCACCACCAGGCTGTTGCCGATCGGCGTGTTCAGTTCGTGGGCGACGCCGGCCACCAGCGCGCCCAGCGCCGCCATCTTGTCGCGCCGTACCAGTTCGCCCTGCGCCAGCGACAAGGTGTCGAGCGCGTTTTTCAGCTCGCGATTGACCTGGTCGGTGCGCGCCAGCGCCGCGGTCAGTTCCGCGGTGCGCGCGGCCACCAGTTCCTCCAGGTGGCCGCGGTGCAGCGTTAGTTCCTCCAGGCGGCGGTTGCGCTGGATCGCGATGCCGGCCAGGTGGGTGGCGATTTCGGCCAGGTGCAGCTCGGCCTCGGCCGGCGCGCGCACCTCGCGGTAGTACATCGCGAACGAGCCCAGTACGTGCACGCCGTCCGGGGCGATCGGCCGCGACCAGCAGGCACGCAGGCCGTAGGGCTCGGCCAGCTTGAGGTAGTTGGCCCAACGCGGGTCGGCCTGGATGTCGGGCACGATCACGGTTTTGTTTTCGAACATCGCATCGCCGCAGGAGCCGGCGTCCGGCCCGATGCGCAGGCCGTCGAGCGATTCCAGGTAGGGCGCGGGCAGGCTGGGACCGGACGCCGGGCGCACCGTGACGCCGTCGGTATCGAGCAGCAGGACCGAACACAGCACGCCGGGCGACTGCGCCTCGATCAGGTGCACCAGCCGGTCGAACACTTCCTTGAGTGGCGCGTCGCGGGCGATCAGTTCGAGCACTTCGCGCTGGCCCTCGCGAAACTGCTCGGCGAGAACGCGTCGCGAAATATCGACCAGGCGCGCGTGGGCCAGGCGCTGGTGTTCGACCGGCAGGCGGATCAGCAAGGCTTCGCACGGCACGGGCGCGCCGCCGGCGTGCTTCAGGGTGAGGGGGAACATCTCGCTGTGGCCCTGAAGCGCGCGTGCAATGTGGTGGTCGAGCAGCGAAGCGGGCGCCTGGCCGTCCGGCTGGATCGGCGCGCACAGCTGCGCAAGCGTCATTTGAAGCAGGCCTGCGCGCGGCACGCCCAGAAGCGCTTCGGCGCGCGCGTTGGCGTCGGCCAGGCGGCCGCTGTCGAGGTCGAGGAGGACGCTCGGATCGGGCGACTGCACCAGCATCGCGTGATAGTTCACTTCGAGCGAGTTCAGGTCCATGTTCGCCTCCTCGCCGCCAGCAGGTCAGGCCGTGGCCGGCGGATATCCTTCTTCGGCCAGGCGCGCGCTCACCGCGGCCGGTTCGGCCCGCGTGTCGATGGCGGCGGTCTTGCGCTCGACATCGACCTGCACGCGGGCGTCCGGGTCGAGTTCGAGAACGGCCTCGGTGATGGCGCGGGCGCAATGGCCGCAGCTGATGGCGGGAATGCTAAGGGTGAGCATGCAGGTCTCCGGGGATGTCGAAACATCCACTGTACAACAACGGCGCAAACCGTGCGTGCATGGCAAAACGCCGCATTCCTCTTGCAAGGACTGCGGCGTTTTGTGGCTGTTACTGCGGTAGATGGTGCCCACGGAGGGACTCGAACCCCCACACCTTGCGGCACATGGACCTGAACCATGCGCGTCTACCAATTCCGCCACGTGGGCACTGATGCTGCAACTACGACTTCAACCAACTCAAACTAAAACGCCGTAACCTGGACTGCGATCACGGCGCAATGTACTGCTTTACTGCTGCGGAGATAAATCCGGTAGAGTGGTGCCCACGGAGGGACTCGAACCCCCACACCTTGCGGCACATGGACCTGAACCATGCGCGTCTACCAATTCCGCCACGTGGGCACTGAACTGCTTTACTGCTCGGCGTTGCCGCCGACTTCTGCTATCATACTAGCCTTTGGAGTTTTGCGCCAGACTAACTTTCGTTACTCCCGGTTCAGTTCCTCAACTTCGTACTCTGCTTTCTTCCGCAGCAACTACCGTCGCCGCGAAAGACCAAAATTATAGCGGAACATTTTCAAATGTCAAAGCTCCGGCCGAACAATTTTCGGAGCACGGCACGTTAGGCGATTCTTGGTGGTCTCCGTTACACTACGCATACCGACGTGTCAATCCAATCACTGTGCCGGTTCATTCGCCGGCATACCGCACGCACAGTCAAAAACAATATAGAAACCGATTTGAACCAAGCTACCCACACTATTCCCAGCCGCGAGGAAATTCTCGGCATCTTCCGCGATACCCAGTCTGCGCTCGACGTTGCAGCCCTGGCGCGCGTCCTCAAAGTGGACGAGGACGCGGTGCACGTGCTGACGCGCCGCCTCAACGCCATGCAGCGCGACGGCCAGATCGTCGTCGACAATACAGGACACTTCGCGCTGGCCGACCACTCCGGCTTCGTGGCCGGCAAAGTCAGCGCGCACCGCGACGGCTTCGGCTTCGTCATTCCGGACGAGCCGGGCGAAGACCTGTTCCTGTCCGATAAAGAGATGCAGAAAGTGCTGCATGGCGACCGCGTGCTGGCCAAGGTGACCGGCACCGACCGCCGCGGGCGCCAGGAAGGCACAATCGTCGAAGTGGTCGAGCGCGCCAACAGCCACGTGATCGGCCGCCTGCTCAACGAGAACGGCGTGTGGGTGATCGCCCCTGAAGACAAGCGCATCGGCCAGGACATCCTGGTGGCCGGCTCGCCGGGCAAGGCCAAGGCAGGGCAGATCGTCAGCGTCGAACTGGTCGAGCAGCCGTCGCGCTTCAAGCAGCCGACCGGCCGCATCGTCGAGGTGCTCGGCGACCTGGACGACCCCGGCATGGAAATCGAAATCGCCGTGCGCAAGTTCGGCGTGCCGCACATCTTCTCGGACGCCGCATTGAAGCAGGCGGCCAAGCTGCCGGCCGAAGTGCGCGACGCCGACCTGGCCGACCGCGTGGACCTGCGCGACGTGCCGCTGGTGACCATCGACGGCGAGGACGCGCGCGACTTCGACGATGCGGTGTACTGCGAGCCGGTCAAAGTCGGCAACGAGAACTGCTTCCGCCTGCTGGTGGCGATTGCGGACGTCAGTCATTATGTGAAGCCGAACGATGCGCTCGACGTCGATGCGCTCGAGCGCAGTACCTCGGTGTACTTCCCGCGCCGCGTGATCCCGATGCTCCCGGAAAAACTGTCGAACGGCCTGTGCTCGCTGAACCCGGCGGTCGACCGCCTGACGCTGGTGTGCGACATGGTCGTGTCTTCAAGCGGCGAAGTGACGGCCTACCAGTTCTACCCGGCCGTGATCCACTCGGCCGCGCGCCTGACGTACAACGAAGTGGCCGACATCCTCGGCAACACCGGCGGCCCGGAAGCCCAGCGCCGTCCGGCCATCGTGCCGCACCTGCTGAACCTGAACGACGTCTATCACGCGCTGCACAAGGCGCGCCAGGCGCGCGGCGCGATCGACTTCGAGACCACCGAGACCTACATCGTCTGCAACGCGCTGGGCAAGATCGAGAAGATCATCCCGCGCACCCGCAACGACGCGCACAAGCTGATCGAAGAGTGCATGTTGTCGGCCAACGTCTGCGCGGCCGACCTGCTGATTCGCCACAAGCATCCGGGCACCTACCGCATCCACGCGTCGCCGACCGAAGAGAAGCTGAACCAGGTGCGCACCTTCCTCAAGCAGGTCGGTCTGAACCTGGGCGGCGGCGACAAGCCCACGGCCAACGACTACGCCGTGTTGATGAAGCAGGTGAAGGAACGTCCCGACGCGGCGCTGCTGCAGACCATGCTGCTGCGCTCGATGCAGCAGGCGGTCTACAGCCCGGACAACATCGGCCACTTCGGCCTGGCGTACGAGGCGTATGCCCACTTCACCAGCCCGATCCGCCGCTATCCGGACTTGCTGACGCACCGCGCCATCAAGGCGATCCTGCTGTCGAAGAAGTACGACCCGAAGGGCATCGAGCTGGCTGGTTTGAATACCACCGTGTCGAACGCAACGCGCAAGAAGCAGGCCAAGGAAAAGGCGGCCGGCACCCACAAGCAGGAGAAAGACCTGACGATCTGGGACGCGCTGGGCGTGCACTGCTCGGCCAACGAGCGCCGCGCCGATGAAGCCTCGCGCGACGTCGAGGCATGGCTCAAGTGCTACTTCATCAAAGACAAACTGGGTGAGGAATTCACCGGCGTGGTGTCGGGCGTGACCACCTTCGGTATCTTCGTGCAGCTCGATGCGCTGTACGTCGAAGGCCTGGTGCACATCACCGAGCTGGGCACCGATTTCTTCCAGTACGACGACGCGCGCCATGAGCTGCGCGGCGAGCGCACCGGCAAGCGTTATCAACTGACCGACCGCGTTACCGTGAAGGTGGCCCGCGTGGACCTGGAGGCGCGCAAGATCGACCTGGTGCTCGCCGACGGCGCGCGCGAGGTTGACGGCAGCGGTATGCCCAAGAGCAGCGCAGCCAAGGCGCTGGAAGCGAAGCCGGCCAAGTCGCGCAAGCCGAAGGCCGACACCGCATCGCGCTACGAGTTGGACGAGAGCGTCGACGCCGCTGCGCCGGTCAAGCGTGCCAAGCGCAGCGCCGCCAAAGAAGAGAAACCAGTTACCAAGACCAGCAGGAAGAAGCGATAAGCAATGAAGAATAAAATGATTTTCGGGTTCCACGCGGTGACCTCGCGCTTGCGTCACGAGGCGTCGTCGGTGGAAGAGATTTTTGTCGATGCCGGCCGCGACGACCGCCGCATGAAGGACCTGATCGCCGGCGCCAAGGCGGCCGGCGTGCGCGTGATGCCGGTCGATTCGGCGCGCCTCGACAAGATCGTCGGCACCCGCCGCCACCAGGGCGTGATCGCGTTCGCCAGCCAGCTGGCGCTGGCGCGCAATCTGGACGAACTGCTCGATGCGATCGAAGGTCCGCCGCTGCTGCTGATCCTGGACGGCATCACCGATCCGCACAACCTGGGCGCCTGTCTGCGCGTGGCCGACGGTGTCGGCGCGCACGCGGTGATCGTGCCGAAGGACCGCGCGGTGGGGCTGAACGCGACCGCCGCGAAGGTGGCGAGCGGCGCCGCCGAGACGGTGCCGTATATCACGGTGACCAACCTGGCGCGCACGATGCGCGAGCTGAAAGAGCGCGACATCATGTTGATCGGTACGTCGGACGACGCGGAGATTGGCTTGTACCAGGCCGACTTCACCGGCCCGGCGGCGCTGGTGATGGGATCGGAAGGCGAGGGCATGCGCCGCCTGACGCGCGAGACCTGCGACGTTCTGGTGAATATTCCGATGTTCGGCTCGGTCGAGAGCCTGAACGTGTCGGTGGCGTCGGGCGTGTGCCTGTACGAAGCACGCCGCCAGCGTCTGGCGCGCGAAGGCTAGTGACAAGGCGTGTCGTTCCAGCGAAGGCTGGAACCCATGCTGAGCTCGCAGCACTCCATTGGCCGCGTAGCTGCTGACTCTGTATGGGTTCCAGCCTTCGCTGGAACGACAATCGTTTATTCAGAAATTATGCAAGATCTCGCATAATTAGGCATATCCCCCGAATTGACCCCCCGTAAGCAGCCCGTTGGCGAATGCGCTAACATGGCGCATTGCAACTGTCTGTCCCCTCTCGAATGTTTCCCAATCTTACTGACGATATCAAGAGCATCATCGAACGCGACCCCGCGGCCCGCAACGGCTTCGAGGTGTTCACTTGCTATCCCGGTTTCCAGGCGATCGTCATGCACCGCTGGGCCCACGCCTGCTGGATCAATCAGCTCAAGTGGCTCGGCCGCTTCATCTCGTACGTAGCGCGCGTCATCACCGGCATCGAGATCCATCCCGGCGCCACCATCGGCCGCCGCGTCTTCATCGACCACGGCTTCGGCGTGGTGATCGGCGAGACCGCCATCGTCGGCGACGACTGCACCATCTACCAGGGCGTAACCCTCGGCGGCACCTCGCTCACCTCCGGCACCAAGCGCCATCCGACGCTCGAGCGCGGCGTGATCGTCGGCGCCGGCGCACAGGTGCTCGGCTCGTTCACGGTTGGCGAGTACGCCAAGGTCGGCTCGAACGCGGTGGTGGTCAAGCCTGTCCCGGCCGGCGCCACCGCGGTCGGCAACCCGGCCCACATCGTCAAGAAGGATGTCGACAGCCGCAGCGCGCAGCTGTTCGCCGCGTATGGCGTCACGCCCAACGGCGACGATCCGCTGTCGAAGGCGCTGCACGGCCTGATCAACCACGCCGCCCGCCAGGACGAGCAGATCGAACGCATGATGGCGACCATGAAGGCGGCTGGACTATGCTGCCCGAGCATGCCCGAGGGTGATAAACTCGACACCCTGCAGCTGAACAAGCTGGTTGACTGAGGATTCCCGCATGACCACTGAAAACGCCGCCGACGGCGCGGCCCTGCTCGACCCGTTCGAGGTCCGCGTGCTGGCCGTGCTGGCCGAAAAAGAGGCGCTCACGCCCGATAATTATCCGCTGTCGCTGAACACGCTGACCAACGGCTGCAACCAGCTGTCGAGCCGCGATCCGGTGATGCAGCTGTCGGAAGAAACCGTGGCCGATGTGCTGCAGCGGCTCATGCAGCGCAAGTTCGTCAACGGCATCACGCAGGCGGGCGCGCGCGTGACCAAGTACGAGCACCGCATGCGCATCAAGTGGACGCTCGAGCAGGACAAGCTGGCGGTGCTGACCATCCTGATGCTGCGCGGCCTGCAGACCGCGGGCGAGATCCGCACGCGCAGCGGACGCCTGCACGAATTCAAATCGGTGGCCGATGTGGAGAGCTGCCTGCAGTTCTTGATCGACAAATATCCGCCGCTGGTGGCGCGCCTGCCGCTGGCGCCCGGCACCAAGGAGCCGCGCTACGGCCACCTGCTGTCGGGGGATGCGGCGCTGGCGCAGCAGGAGTCGGCGTTCGGATCGGTGTCGGCGCCGGCGCAGGGCAGCAGGGTGGCGCAGCTGGAGCAGGAAGTCGCCTCGCTGCGCAGCGAGGTCGACGACCTGAAGGCGCAGTTCGACGCGTTCAAAAAACAGTTTGAGTAAACGAAAAAATGGGGCCAGGTCCGCAGGACCAGGCCCCGATGCTGCAACACTTCCGTTTTTTAGCCCTCGTCGCGCCAGCGGCGCAGGCGCATCGCGGCAAAGATCATCGCAGCACCGACCACCACGCCGATCCACACCTGCGGCTGCGTCAGCGTCATCCACGACTGGGTGAACACGCCGGCCGCATCGACGCCACGTTCGCTGCTATTGAGCAGCGCATGGGGATCGACTTGTCCGAATGGCAGCCACAGGCCCGGAACTACGCCAGCCAGGGCGCGCATGACGATGTTGATGGCGATCCAGTGGACATCGATCTGGGTGTCCAGGTAGCTCGAGGTCATGAAGTTGATCCAGCGCGCCAGCATCAGCCCCAGCAGCGGAATGCCGACCGCCCACAGGAACACCTTCGAGCGCGCCCACGCCGATACCATCAGCAGCCAGCCGACGGTCGGGATGGCCCACAGCACGTAGACCGGCAGCAGTGCGACCAGGCGGAACGGCGCCAGCCAGAACTCGGGGTTCGACAGCACTAACCCGAACAGGCGCAATCCGTTCGCATCGGCCACCATCAGGCCGATCAACACCGAGATCAGTGCGGTGGCGGTGCCGATGGCGATCGTGATCAGCGGGGCCACGCACAGCGCGGTGAGCACTTTCGACAGGACCGTCTCCTGGTCCGACACCGGCAGCGATTTCCAGAACAGGATGCTGCGGTCGCGCCGGTCGTCATACAGGGCGGCCAGGCAGTAGAAGAATGCGACAAACGGCAGCACGGCGAACAGTGGCGCGGCCGCCGCCAGGTAGCTGTTGGCGACGCTATTGGCGATCTGCTCGCGCACATGCAGCGGCAGCGCGCTGATCACGTGCGCCTGGCTGACCACGTGGCCGTTGACGATCACGGTGCTGGTGCCGAGTCCATGGGTCAGCGAGCCGTAGGCGATGGTGCCGCCCAGGACGGCCAGCATCACCACCGCGATGATCGCCGGCGCCCAGAAAAATCCGCCCTTGTGCTCCCAGTACTCGCGGCGGAGCAGCCATTTCATCGTGTTCATGCGTAGCTTCCTTTCATGGTTGCGACAAACAGGTCGGCAACGCTGATGTTGCGGGTTTCGCCGAGAGTGGACAGTTGGGTGCGCGGCACGCCGTCGAACAGCATCACCGACTTGCCGAACACGGTGCGGCGGTCGATCGGCTGCAGCGCGTTGGCGGCGTTCACTTTGTCCTGCGGCACCATCACTTCCGTGTAGCGCTCGCCCACTTCGTCCATCGAGGCGGCGAGGATGATCTTGCCGTCGCGGATGAACATCAGGTCGGTCAGGATGTGTTCGACTTCTTCCACCTGGTGGGTGGTGATGACGATGGTCTTGCCTTCGTCGAAGTAGTCTTCCAGCAGGTTGTGATAGAACTGCTTGCGGTAGATGATGTCCAGGCCCAGGGTCGGCTCGTCGAGTACCAGCAACTTGGCGTCGATCGCCATCACCAGCGCCAGGTGCAGCTGCACGATCATGCCTTTCGACATGGATTTGACCTTCATCGACGGCTTGAGCTTGGTCGCGGCGAGGTAGCGCTCGGCCTTCTCGCGGTCGAACTTCGGATGCACGCCGGCGACGAAGTCGATCGCTTCGCTGACCTTCAGCCAGCGCGGCAGGATGGCGACGTCGGCGATGAAGCAGACGTTCTTCATCAGCTCGTCGCGCTGGGTGCGCGGGTCCAGGCCCAGCACGCGCAGTTCGCCGTCGAACGGCACCAGGCCCAGCGCCGCTTTCAGGGTGGTGGTCTTGCCCGAGCCGTTAGGGCCGATCAGGCCGACGATGCGGCCGGCCGGGATGTCGAAGTCGATGCCGTCGACGGCGGCCTGCTTGCCGTAGCGCTTGGTCAGGCCGCGTGCGGAGATAGCGGCGCTCATGCTGAACCTCCCGGCGTGGCCGTGCGAAGCAGTTGTTCGAGGTCCAGGCCCAGCAGCCGGATCCGCTCGACCATTGCCGGCCACTCTTCGCGCACGAAGCGCTCGCGTTCGCTTGCCAGCAGTTTCTCGCTGGCGCCTTCGGTAACATACATGCCGATCCCCCTTCTTTTTTCTACGAGATTGTCGTCGACCAGTTCCTGGTATGCCTTGGATACGGTGATCGGGTTGAGCTGGTATTCCGCTGCGATCTGGCGCACCGAGGGCAGGGCGTCGCCCGCCTTCAGTGCGCCATCGAGCATCATACCGATGACCCGATCCTTGAGTTGCCGATAAATCGGCGTATTGTCGTTCCAGCCTATCGTCATGTTTGACTCTCCTGGGCCTGTTGGTGGTGTGATGAAGTGGTGTTGTAGTGAAGTATAACAGTGACTTTTGACGTGTCAACAACTTCTTGATACATATGAAAACACCGAATATTCCGCTGGTCTGCACGATCGGCCACTCGAACCGCGCGCTGGACGACTTCGTCGATCTGCTCAAGCGCAATCAGATCGAGCATGTGCTCGATGTGCGAACGGTGCCGCGTTCGCGCCACAATCCGCAGTTCGCACAGGACGCGCTGCCGGACTCCCTGAACGCGGTGGGGATCGCCTACACGCATCTGCCCGGCCTCGGCGGATTGCGCCATGCGCGCGCCGATTCGCCCAATACGGGCTGGCGGAACGCGTCGTTCCGAGGCTACGCCGATTACATGCAGACGCCGGAGTTTGCAGAGAATGTGGAGCGGGTAGCGGAGCTGGCACGGTTCCAGCGATGCGTGCTGATGTGCGCCGAAGCGGTGCCGTGGCGCTGCCACCGCTCGATGATCGGGGATGCGCTGCTGGTGAGGGGCGTGCAAGTGGAAGACATCATCGGCCCGGGCGCGCGCAAGGCGCACCGCCTGACGCCGTTCGCCGTCGTCGATGGCACGACGATCACCTATCCGGGGTCTGGTCCTGCGGACCTGACCCCATCTTAGCTTCGTCGCGAAATGGATCAGACTAACCCCCGATTCATCGTGGCGCGCCTCGTCATCGCGCGATGAATAGTTCCAAATGAAAATACCTTGCCCGGCGTCATAAGTAGCCTCCGGGAAATTGATTTAATAAGTCCTTGCCTGGCGAATGAAGTGGTTTTCAACCCTTTCGAGGCGGCCACGCCGCTTCCACTTAACCGGACGGACTTAAATGAACAAAAATCCAAGAAACGCGGCAATGCTGGTTGCGGGCCTGTGTGCGATGACGACGGCCGTTATAGTGGGGTGCGGCGGGGGCGGCGGCTCGAGCTCCAGTCCACCGCCACCGGCCCCAACTTATTTGCTGGGCGGGACCGTGAGTGGTCTTAGTGAAGGAGGCAAGCTGACGATTGCGAATGGGAGCGACACTGTCGTGGTTGGTGCCAACGGCGGCTTCACCTTTCCAAATAGGTTGGGCTCCGGCGCCAGCTACAAGGTATCACTGACCAATTCGCCCCGCGGACACGATTGCCGCTTGAGCAACGCCGCTGCGATTGTTGCCAGTGCCGATGTTACTTCAATCAGCGTGCAATGTATTCCCGTTGCGCTTGCCGGAATGGAAGTCGTCTTGCACCAACCGACAGGGCTCGCCATAGACGCGGAGGGGAACGCGTATGTGGCGGATTCTTATTATCACCTGATTCAGAAAATTACCCCGGCCGGCGTCGTCAGCATCTTCGCGGGCGCGAAGAATGGTGGCGCGGGTAATGTCGATGGCACTGCTGGCGATGCGCGGTTCAATTTCGATAATGGCACTGCGATGATCGTAGATCGCGACGCAAACCTGATCGTAACCGACTCATGCAGTCAGTCGATCCGTAAAGTGACAAAGGCGGGAATTGTGACGACGGTGGCAGGGCGTGGTTCTGCAACCTGTACTTCCTTTTCCACAGTAAAAGATGGCGTGGGGAGTGCGGCCGGTTTCACCAATATACGAGCTATAGCGCTCGACATCAACGGCGACTACCTCGTGTCCGACGGACAGTATGCCATCCGCCGCGTGACACCGGCCGGGGTGGTTTCCACAATACGATGGACCTCGCCGGCGCTGGCTGGGAGTGCTGAGCGTTTGGATTACGTTTCGAAACTGACTGTTGACAAAAACGGCACCATCTACGCGCTAGGCAGTAGTGGGTCCAGGGTATGGAAAATCGCTAACGGCCTTGCGGTCCCATTCGCCGGCGGCGCGGTGGCCACAACCTCAGCGGTCGACGGCGTGGGCGCCGCTGCAGGCTTCCGCTCTCCCCAAGCGCTGACAAGCGACAACGGGGGCAACCTTTATGTTTCCGACTGGGCCACGATGCGCAAAATCAGCCCTGACGGCACCGTGTCCACGCTCGCGGGTGCCTATCCCCCTCCCTCTACCATTAATCCGCCTCCACCTGATGCAATAGACGGTACCGGGGCGGCAGCCCGCTTTCTCGGTTTCGGCGCCATCGCGGCGGACCCTTCGGGCAAGATCATTGCGCTTGACGAGGGTTGGGCTACCTTGCGTTACATCACCGCTCAGGGTGTCGTAACGACCCATCCCGGTACCCCTTTGACCAAACAGTACCGGGACGGTGTTGGCGGTTCGGCACGATTCACCTCTTCCGCTCTCAGTTTAGCGCCCACAATCGATGCAAAAGGCAATATTTTTGTCCGTGACTTTTACACGGTCCGAATGATCACGCCAGACGGAACGGTAAGCCGGTATGCGGGGACTTTTGGTTTGACCAGCGCCGTTGATGGAAGTAAGGACATCGCAACGCTCGGTTTGAATGGTCCGATGGCCGCTGACAACGCCGGCAACCTGTACTTTTCGAGCGCGGTTGCTGTGGGGCTACGGAAAATCGGGTCCAGCACGGTATCTACGGTATTCCAGCGGCCGGAATTGGCTAACGCCACGGCTGTAGCGGTCAGTCCCTCGGGAAATCTCGCGGTCGCTAGTATGGGTACGGTCAGAGTGTATTCGCCGGACGGTACGGTCTTGGACACCATCGATCAACCCAGGATCGTTGCGTCGCTTGGCAAAAGCGATTCGTCGTCATTCGGTATCATTCTCGGACTGGTCTACGATCCAAGTGGCAATTTGTTTATTGGCGATCTGTCCAACTCGGTTATTCATAAACTGAGCAAAGAAGGTAAGCTATCGGTGTTTGCAGGGACGCCGCGGGTAACAGGATTTGCGGACGGTGCGCCGGGAACGGGAACCTTATCCGTGGGATCTCTCACGATGGATTCTAGCGGCAATTTGTACACCATGCGCGGGGTGAGGGTGAATGAGGTTGTGCTTCGGAAGATCACACCATCAGGTGTGATATCAACCCTGTCAACGCCGTGGGAAAATATCCCGATATCGGGAGTTACATACGGAAATGGTCGCTTGTATGCGATGTCACAAAATGCGCTGATGCAGATGTGGGTTCCGTAAGGGGCTCATCGAGTACGTCCTGTAATGCCAGCGCGGATCAGTCCGCGCTGGTTCCGTCCCAGGCGTAGCGGCTTATGTCGCCATTTGAGTTAACCGCGATCCAGCCGCCTCTGCGCGGCTCGGCATCGAGTTCCCAGTCGGGCAGCACGAAGCGTTGGCGCGCGCCGTGCTCATGCAGGGCGGGGCGGTGGGTGTGACCATGGATGATGATGTCGGCGTCGGTTGAAACATGCAGCGCATCGATCGCCGCCGGCGTCACGTCCATAATCGCCAGCGTCTTGCCTGTGTGCGCTTCCCGGCTGCCTTCGCGCAGGCCGGCGATGATCGCCTTTCGCTGCGCCAGCGGCATCGCCAGGAATTGCTGCTGCCAGACAGGATCCCGCACCTGCTTGCGAAACGCCATGTAGCTGACATCGTCTGTGCACTCGGCGTCGCCGTGAACCAGCGCGATGCGGCGTCCTCCGATGACGGCCACGTGCGGCTCGGCCAGCAAAGTCAAGCCCGCCGCCTGCGCAAAGCGCTCGCCCACGAGAAAATCGCGGTTGCCCGCTATCCAGTACACCGCCACGCCGGCGTCGCTGACGGCGCGGATCGCGTCGATGACGGATTTATTGAAAGGGGAATCGAGGTCGTCGTCGCCTGCCCAGTATTCGAACAGGTCGCCGAGAAGATACAGTTCGCGCGCCGCCATCGCGTGTTCCGCCAGGAAGCGGAAAAACGCCGCGGCGGTGCGCGGGTGCGATTCCTGCAGGTGGAGGTCGCTGACAAATAGCGCGATCGCGCGCGCGGGCATGCTCATCGCCATGCTACCGGATTCACTTGCCCGCGGATCATCCAATTACGCCAGAACTTCGACTTTTTCGATGATCACGGCGTCGTTCGGCACGTCGGCGAACATGCCGCTGCGGCCGGTCTTGACCTTGTTGATCTTGTCGACCACGTCCATGCCTTCGACGACCTTGCCGAACACGGCGTAGCCCCAGCCGTCCTGGCCTGGATAGTCGAGGAAGGCGTTGTTTTTGGTGTTGATGAAGAACTGGGCCGATGCCGAGTGCGGATCGGAGGTGCGCGCCATTGCCAGCGTGTACTTGTCGTTCTTCAGGCCGTTCTTGGCTTCGTTCTCGACCGTCGCAGGTGCAGGCTTCTGCTTCATGCCTGGCTCGAAACCGCCACCCTGGATCATGAAGTCGGCGATCACGCGGTGGAAGATCGTGTTGGAATAGTGGCCTTTGTTGGCGTAATCGATGAAGTTCGCAACCGTCTTCGGCGCTTTCTCGGCGTCCAGTTCGGCGGTGATGTTGCCCATGTTGGTGGTGATCAGTACTTTGGTCATGATGTGCCCTTTAAATGTTGTTAGTTCGGGAATGCGTGAGCATCCGCTATTTTACCGTTTCACGACCGATGCCGACTGAATCACGATCGGCACCACAGGCACGTTCTGCTGGCCCTTCACGTCGTCAACCACGACGCCCTTGATCTTGTCTACAACTTCCTGGCCCGAGACCACCTTGCCGAACACGGTGTAGCCGAAGCCGTCGCGGCCCGGGTAATCGAGTGGAGTATTCTCGGCAACGTTAATGAAAAACTGCGACGTGGCCGAATTAGGGTCGCCAGTGCGCGCCATCGCGATCGAGTAGGGGACGTTTTTCAGGCCGTTATTCGCTTCGTTCTTCACCGGAGGATTGTTCTTCTTGGTGACTAAATTCTTGTCCATGCCGCCGCCCTGGATCATGAAGCCGTCAATCACGCGGTGGAAAATCGTGCCTTTATAATGGCCGCTCTTGACGTACTGGAGGAAATTGGCGACCGTCTTCGGCGCCGCTTCCTGGTCCAGTTCGAGGACGATTTCGCCCATCGAGGTCTTCAGCGACACCTGCGGCATGTCGGCCGCGAGCACCGCGGTACCGAACGACAGGCCGAAGAAAATGGTCAGGACACGCGCCAGCAGGGGCTTGAAGAACGAGGTGGATTCTTGCATGATAGCTTTCTGTAGGGGGAGTTTGCGCAAAGTGCTGTCAAGCCTTTTGCAGAAAAATAAACCTGACCCATATGCGGTCGGTGGAGTTTTTATCAATGCTATACTTTGCGCAGAACGTCCATTCTATCAAAGAAGAACAATACAGCGGGATCCGACGATATCGAATTAATACCGGTTTTTGCCGGTGCGTGCCTTTGCGGCATTCGCGCCTGCAACCGTATTGTCCGTGCGTTGCGTCCGCTCAAGATGAAGCAAGAGCCCGATGAGCCAACTCAAGATTTACAACACGCTGGCGCGTGACAAGCAGGAATTCGTACCGATCGTTGCCGGCAAAGTCGGCATGTATGTTTGCGGCATGACGATCTACGATTACTGCCACATCGGCCACGCGCGCATGATGATGGCGTTCGACGTGGTGTTCCGCTGGCTGACCGCATCGGGCTACGACGTCGCCTACGTGCGCAACATCACCGACATCGACGACAAGATCATCAAGCGCGCCGTGGAAAACGGCGAATCGATCTCGCAGCTGACTTCGCGCTTCGAAAAATACATGGACGAAGACACCACGGCGCTGGGCATCCTGCCACCGACCGTGGTGCCGCACGCGACCGCCTACGTGCCGCAGATGCTGGGCATCATCGAGCTGCTCGAAAAGAAGGGCCTGGCCTACAAGTCGGACGACGGCGACGTCAATTACGCGGTGCGCAATTTCGAGGGCTACGGCAAGCTGTCGGGCAAATCGCTCGACGACCTGCGCGCCGGCGAGCGCGTGGACGTTAACACCGGCAAGCGCGATGCGCTCGACTTTGTGCTGTGGAAGGCGTCCAAGGAATCGGAGCCGGACGAAGTCAAATGGCCCTCGAAGTGGGGCAGCGGCCGTCCGGGCTGGCATATCGAGTGCTCGGCCATGTCGTGCGCCAACCTCGGCGAGCATTTCGACATCCACGGCGGCGGCGCCGACCTGCAGTTCCCGCACCACGAAAACGAGATCGCCCAGTCGGAAGGCGCGTTCGGCCAGCCGATGGTCAACTACTGGATGCACAACGGCTTCGTGCGCGTCGATAACGAGAAGATGTCCAAGTCGCTGGGCAACTTCTTCACGATCCGCGACGTGCTTAAAAAATACGACGCCGAAGTGGTGCGCTTCTTCATCCTGCGCGCCCACTATCGCAGCCCGCTGAACTATTCGGACGCCCACCTCGATGACGCCAAGGGCGCGCTGACCCGGCTGTACACGGCGCTCGAGGGCTTCGACGTCGGCAACGGCAAGACCGCGGTGGACTGGACCGAACCGTACGCGGTGCGCTTCGCCGACGCGATGAACGACGACTTCAACACGCCGATCGCGGTCGCCGTGCTGTTCGAGATGGCCAACGAACTCAATCGCACCAAATCGCTGGAGCTGGCGCGCCAGTACCGCGCGCTGGCGGACGTGATTGGCCTGCTCGGCCGCAGCCCGCAGGAATTCCTGCAAGGCGGCGCCGGCGAGGACGATGCGGCCATCGAAGAGGCGATTGCGCGGCGCATCGAGGCAAAAAAAGCCCGCAACTTCGCCGAATCGGACAAGATCCGCGCCGAACTGCTCGCTGCCGGAATCATCCTCGAAGACAAGCCGGACGGCTCGACCAATTGGCGCCGGGCATGATGGCGCTGAACAAGGACGCTGTGGGAACCGCCTCATTGCTGATCGAAGTTCCTCCGTACTGGGAAGAGGCGAAGATCGAGCTGATGAAGCGCGACCGCATCATGAAAAAGCTGATCCCGCAGTTTGGCGACCTGCACCTGGTCGGCCATCCGGACCCGTTCACGACGCTCGCGCGCTCGGTGGTCGGCCAGCAGGTGACCAACAAGGCGGCCGACGCCGCTTGGGCCAAGCTGATGATCGTCTGCCCGAAGATCACGCCGGCACAGGTGATCAAGGCCGGCGCGGAGCAGTTGTCCGCCTGCGGCCTGTCCAAGCGCAAGACCGAATACATCCTCGACCTGGCCGATCATTTCAAGGCCAAGCGGGTGCATGCAAATCAATGGGCGGAGATGGCCGACGAAGCCGTCATCGCCGAACTGGTGCAGATTCGCGGCATCACGCGCTGGACGGCCGAGATGTTCCTGATCTTCAATCTCCTGCGGCCGAACGTGCTGCCGCTTGACGACCCCGGCCTGATCCACGGGATCAGCCACAACTATTTCTCTGGCGAACCAGTATCCCGCAGCGATGCGCGCGAGGTCTCGGCCAACTGGGAGCCCTGGCGGACCGTCGCCACGTGGTATTTATGGCGTAGTCTCGATCCGGTTCCGGTAGAATAGCGCTTGTATCGGCCCCGCTGAGGATCTCGCGTGGCCAGCATAATAATTTCGGAGGACCAATGATTAAAACAACTTTCCTCAATTTTGAGCAGCCGATTGCCGAGCTCGATTCCAAGATTGAAGAACTGCGCTTCGTGCAAGACGATTCGGCCGTCGACATCTCCGAAGAGATCGACCGCCTGGCCAAGAAGAGCCAGCAGCTGACCAAGGACATCTACGCCAAGCTGACGCCATGGCAAGTGTCGCAGATCGCGCGCCACCCGCAGCGTCCGTACACGATGGACTACGTCAACGAAATCTTCACCGATTTCCATGAACTGCATGGCGACCGTTCGTACGCGGACGACCTGTCGATCGTCGGCGGCCTGGCCCGCTTCAACGGCCAGTCGTGCATGGTCATTGGCCACCAGAAGGGTCGCGACACCAAAGAGCGCGCGATGCGCAACTTCGGCATGCCGAAGCCGGAAGGCTACCGCAAGGCGATGCGCCTGATGAAGCTGGCCGAGAAATTCGGCTTGCCGATCTTCACCTTCGTTGACACCCCGGGGGCGTTCCCTGGCATCGACGCCGAAGAGCGCGGCCAGTCCGAAGCGATCGGCCACAACCTGTACGTGATGGCCGAACTGAAAGTGCCGCTGATCGCCACCATCATCGGCGAAGGCGGCTCCGGCGGCGCGCTGGCGATCGCGGTCGGCGACGCGGTGCTGATGCTGCAATATTCGACCTACTCGGTGATTTCGCCGGAAGGCTGCGCCTCGATCCTGTGGAAGTCCGCCGAGCGCGCGTCCGACGCCGCCGACGCACTTGGCTTGACCGCGCACCGCCTGAAGGCGATGGGCCTGATCGACAAGATCATCAACGAACCGCTGGGCGGCGCCCACCGCGATCCGAAGCAGATGGGCGTCATGCTCAAGCGCGCGCTGGCCGATTCGCTGCGCCAGTTCCAGGGCATGAAGACTAAGGACTTGCTGGAAGCGCGTCATCAGAAGCTGATGAGCTACGGTAAATTCAAAGAAACCATGCCGGCAGAAGAGTGAGCCGGCAGCAAGCCGGGTGTCTCCCGGACACGTTCGCGCGGGCGCTCGACGCCCTGCGCGGGCAAACTTCCCCCCATGACGTCGTTCCTGCGAAGGCAGGAACCCATGCTAAGTCCGCGGACCCCCAGCTCGTCGTTCCTGCGCAGGCAGGAACCCATGCCGAGTCCGCGGCCCCCCAGCTCGTCGTTCCTGCGCAGGCAGGAACCCATGCTGAGTCTGAACATAGTCAGCATGGGTTCCTGCCTGCGCAGGAACGACATGCAATAGCTATCGCCCTCAGTGGCGGCCTGGACTCTTCGGCGCTGCTGCACCTCGCGCACGCCTACGCGCGCGAGCATGGCCTGGCGCTGTTCGCCTTCCACGTCCACCACGGCCTGAGCCCCAACGCTGACGCCTGGCTGGCGCATTGCCGCGACAGCTGCGCCGCGCTCGGCGTAACCTTCGACGAACGCCACGTCACGCTCACCAAAGGCAAGACCGGCGTGGAAGCCGCGGCACGCAAGCTGCGCTACGCCGCGCTCGGCGCCATGTGCGCGCAGCACGGCGTGCGCCTCATGCTGACCGCGCACCACCTCGACGACCAGGCCGAAACCGTGCTGCTGCAATTGCTGCGCGGTTCCGGAACGGCCGGCCTGTCCGGCATGGACGCGGCCAACAGCGCGCCCGAACTGCTCGGCAATCCCGATTTGGTGATGGCGCGGCCGTTGCTGCCGGTGTCGCGCGAGGCGCTCGAGGCGTACGTGAAAGCGTACGACATCGCCTATATCGACGACGAATCGAACACCGACCCGCGCTACGCCCGCAACGCCCTGCGACTGCAGGTGATGCCTGCGCTGGCGCAGGCGTTCCCCGGCTTCCAGGAACGCTTCGCGCGTAGCGCCGCGCACGCCCAGTCGGCGCAGCGCATGCTGACCGAACTGGCGGCGCAGGACTTGGCCGGCTGCCTCATCGATGACACCATCGACGTCGCCAAGCTGCGCGCCATGAGCATCGACCGCGTCCAGAACTTGCTGCGCCACTGGTTCGCCACGCGCGCGCTGCGCATGCCGTCGACCGCCTGGCTGGCCGAGATGGTGACCCAGTTGGTGGAAGCGCGGCCGGATGCTCAACTGCTCGTCACGCACCCCGACTGCCACATCCGCCGCCATCGTGACCGCCTGCACATCACCCCAAAGCTCGAAGACTTGGCCGGCATGCGCGACCCGGACGACGAAGGCGTCATCGTCCGCCATGCCCAGGCGTTCAAATGGCAAGGTGAAAGCGAAATCGCGTTTCCAGATTACGGCGGCACGCTGTATTTCGACGCGGCGGAGCAGGGCATCGACTCCGCCTGGCTGCGCGCGCAAGCGCTGCAGATCGACTTCCGCAAGGGCGGCGAAAAGCTCAAGCTGGCCGCCAACCGTCCCACGCGCAGCCTGAAGTATCACTACCAGGCCTGCGACGTCCCTGCGTGGGAGCGCACGCGCCTGCCGATCGTCAGCGCCGGCAAGGACCTGCTGTTCGCCGCCGGCATCGGCATGGATTGCCACCATCTCGGGAGCGGTCCCGGCATCGCTTTGCGCTGGAAAAGCGACCTCTCCAGCTAACATTCGAAAAGCGCATTACCATATACCCATAAGGTATAGGTTTTGGCTTGTTCTTTTGCATAGCAGCATGTAGAGTAAAGCCCTCTTTTTTATTCATCCTAGAGCGGAAACAGCACCCAAATGGCTTTAATTGTCCACAAATACGGCGGTACGTCGATGGGATCGACGGAACGCATCAAGAACGTCGCCGCGCGGGTCGCCAAGTGGCACGATGCCGGCCACAAGATTGTCGTGGTGCCGTCGGCGATGTCCGGCGAGACCAATCGCCTGATCGGGCTGGCCAGGGAAATCATGGGGCAGCCGGATCCCCGCGAGCTGGACATGATCTGCTCGACCGGCGAACAAGTGTCGGTGGGCCTGCTGGCGATGGCGCTGCTGGCGATCGGCAAGGACGCCGTTTCCTACGCCGGCTGGCAGGTCGCGATCAAGACCGACTCCTCGTTCACCAAGGCGCGCATCCAGTCGATCGACGACGCCAAGGTGCGTGCCGACCTCGACTCCGGCAAGATCGTCATCATCACCGGCTTCCAGGGCGTGGACGAAGAAGGCAATATCTCGACCCTGGGCCGCGGCGGTTCGGACACTTCGGCGGTGGCGATCGCCGCCGCGATGAAGGCCGACGAATGCCTCATTTACACCGACGTTGACGGCGTGTACACGACCGATCCGCGTGTGGTGTCGGAGGCGCGCAGGCTCAAGACGGTGACGTTCGAAGAGATGCTGGAAATGGCCTCGCTGGGATCGAAAGTGCTGCAAAGCCGCTCGGTCGAGTTCGCGGGCAATTACCGCGTGCCGACGCGCGTGCTGTCGTCGCTGACCGATCCCCTGATGCCGCTCGAAGAAGAAGCCAATTCGGGCACCCTGATTTCGTTTGAGGAAGATACAAATATGGAACAAGCCGTCATTTCCGGCATCGCCTTCAACCGCGATGAAGCCAAGATCACGATCCTGGGCGTGTCCGACAAGCCGGGCGTGGCGTACCACATCCTGGGGCCGGTCGCCGATGCCAACATCGAAGTCGACATGATCATCCAGAACCAGTCGGTGGACGGCAAGACCGACTTCACCTTCACCGTCTCGCGCGGCGACTATCAGCGGGCGATGGGCGTGCTGGAAGGCGTCAAGACCGACATCGGCGCGGCCAGCGTCACGGGCGACGCAAAGGTGTCGAAAGTATCGGTGGTGGGCGTGGGGATGCGCAGCCACGTGGGCGTGGCCTCGCAGATGTTCCGCACGCTGTCGGAAGAGGGCATCAACATCCTGATGATCTCGACCTCCGAGATCAAAATTTCGGTGCTGATCGACGAAAAATACATGGAGTTGGCGGTGCGCGCGCTGCACAAGGCCTTCGATCTGGAAAAAGAGTAACTTTTTCGAAAAAAATGGGCGGGTTCCATTGACCAAACCCGCTCTCAACCGGTACCATTGCGGACTTCTGATCTAGCGAAGGTTTTGCTGGATGGGAAAGGAGACGTGGCCGAGTGGCCGAAGGCACATCCCTGCTAAGGATGCATACGGCTTATACCTGTATCGTGGGTTCGAATCCCACCGTCTCCGCCAGATTCAAGAAAAAAGCTCCCTCCTGGGAGCTTTTTTTTCGCCTTTTATTCGCGTCATTCGGCGCTGCGTAACCGACCCTCACGCTCAGGCGCTGACGACATCCCAATGTATTAGCACAACACCGCCGCCGTCTGCCCAACAGCCATGGCGCCAAGCCGCTCGCATTTGATATGCAGCAAAGGTTTTTTTGCGCTATCACAGCATAGTGAGTGAAACCATGGCCCAAGGGGAAATCCATGCAACTCCAATTCCTCGGCGCGACCGGCACGGTGACCGGGTCGAAATACCTGCTCACTTCAGGGAAGGCGCGGATTCTCATCGATTGCGGCTTGTTCCAAGGCTATAAACAGCTGCGCCTGCGCAACTGGGCGCCCCTGCCCATCGCGCCGTCCGAGATCGATGCGGTGGTGCTCACCCATGCCCATCTGGATCACAGCGGCTACTTGCCTCTGTTGGTGAAAAACGGCTTCCGCGGCAAGATCCTCAGCAGCGTGGCGACCTTCGACCTATGCAAGATCCTGCTGCCGGACAGCGGCCACCTGCTCGAAGAGGAGGCCAACTACGCTAACCGACACGGCTTCTCGAAGCATGCCCCGGCCTTGCCGCTCTACTCCGAAGCCGACGCTCTGCGCGCGCTGAAGCTGTTCGCGCCAGTCGAGTTTGGCAAGCGCTTCAAGATTGCCGGCGATCTGAGCGGAACGATGGCACTCGCCGGCCACATCCTGGGCGCGGCCATCGTGACGATCGGCGACGGCCCCCGCACCATCACATTTTCCGGCGACCTTGGGCGGCTGCACGATCCGATCATGGTCGCCCCCGCACCGATGGCGCCGTCAGACTACCTGGTGGTCGAGTCCACCTACGGCGACAAACACCACGATCCGACCGATCCGGCCATCCTGCTCGCAAAGGTAATTCGCGAAACCGCCAGGCGGGCCGGGGTGACCATCATTCCGTCCTTCGCCGTGGGCCGCGCGCAGTCATTGCTGCACTACATCGCCGAGCTCAAACGCAAGGGCGAGATCCCGGCCGTGCTGCCGGTCTACCTGAACAGCCCGATGGCGGTCGATGCGACCGCACTCTACGAGCGGCACTTGAAGGAGCACCGGCTGTCGCGCGCCCAGTGCGAGCAGATGCACCACGCTGCAACGATCGTCAACAGCGTCGAAGAATCGATTGCGCTGAACGAGCGGCGCGGGCCGATGGTGATCATTTCCGCCAGCGGCATGGCCACCGGCGGGCGGGTGCTGCACCATCTGAAGGCATTCGCATCGGATCCGCGCAACACCATCCTGTTCGCGGGATTCCAGGCGGGCGGCACGCGCGGCGCGGCCATGGTCGCCGGCGTGGACGCGATCAAGATCCACGGCGCCTACGTGCCCGTGCGCGCGCAGGTGGCGCAAATCGACAATCTCTCGGCGCATGCCGACGCCGACGAAATCCTCACCTGGCTCGGACATGCCGAAGCTCCGCCCAAGCGCACCTTCATCGTGCACGGCGAGCCGGCGGCGGCGGACGCCCTGCGCAAGCGCATCGAGGAAGAGCTGCACTGGAATTGCGAGGTTCCCGAGTACCTGGAACAGGTCGAACTGCCATGAGCACCGGAGACGCCGGGGCGTCGCGCGCCGTCGCCGCCGACAGCCTGCGCCTGCGCCGCCTGGGCATCGATACTTACCAGGAGCTGGTGGTGTACTTGCGGAGCAACTGCCAGATCATCAAGTCCGAGGGCTTCGAGGCGAAGTCGCGTGTCGAGGTCAGGCGCGGCGCGACCCATATCGTCGCCACCGTCAACGTGGTGCATTTTTCGCTGCTCGCCGATGACGAAATCGGCCTGTCGGAGGCCGCCTGGCGGGCCCTCGGCGGCATCGACGGCGAACTTGTGCAGCTGGCCCATCCCGAACCATTGAAATCGTTTTCCGCGGTGCGCGCAAAAATCTACGGCCGCCCGCTAGGCACCGATGCGGCCGGCGCGATCGTGCATGACATCGTGGCCGGCCGCTATGCCGACATCGAACTGGCGGCGCTGATCACGGCCTGCTCGGGCAACCGCATGGACCCGGCCGAAACCATCGCCATGACCAGCGCGATGGTGCAGAGCGGCGCCCACCTGCGCTGGGATTCGCGCGTGGTCGTCGACAAGCACTGTGTCGGCGGCTTGCCGGGAAACCGGACCACCTTGCTGGTCGTGCCCATCGCGGCCGCGTGCGGATTGACGATTCCGAAGACGTCCTCGCGCGCCATCACGTCGCCGGCCGGCACCGCGGACACCATGGAAACGCTGGCCCCCGTCAATCTGGACCTGGCCACCATGCGGCGCGTGGTCGGGCGCGAGGGCGGCTGCATCGCGTGGGGAGGGGCCATTTCGCTCAGCCCGGCCGACGACCTTCTGATCCGCGTCGAGCGCCCGCTCAGCCTCGACAGCGATGGCTTGCTGGTCGCGTCGGTCCTGTCGAAGAAAATTGCGGCCGGATCGACCCATGTCCTGATCGATATTCCGTTTGGCCGAAGCGCGAAGGTGCGTTCGGCGGAGGCGGCGCGCGCGATCGGGGAGCGCATGCGGCTGGTCGGCGACGCGCTCGGCATTGCGGTGCAGGTCGTGCTGACCGACGGCTCGCAACCGGTTGGCTGCGGCATTGGTCCCGCACTCGAGGCCTGGGACGTGCTGCGGATTTTGAAGAACGAAGCCGGCGCCCCTGATGACCTGCGCCAGCGCGCATTGACGCTGGCCGCCGGGGTGCTGGAAATGGGCGGGGCTGCGCCGGCGGGCGAGGGGATGGCGATGGCGCGGGAAGTGCTCGAGAACGGGGCGGCGTGGACGAAATTCCAAGGCATCTGCGATGCCCAGGGCGGAATGCGGACGCCGCCGCGTGCGCGCTTCACGCATGTCGTCGAGGCGCTGCACAGCGGTACCGTGGTGGCCATCGACAACCGCAGACTGGCGCTGGCGGCCAAGCTGGCCGGCGCGCCGAAAGCGGCAGCGGCCGGCATCGCCTTTCACGCGCCGCTCGGCAGCGTGGTTGGCGCCGGGCAGGCATTGTTCACGCTGCATGCCGAGTCGTCTGGCGAACTCGCCTACGCGCTGGCCTACGCGCGCGCCCAGGACAACCTGGTGTCAATACAGGAAATGTGATCTGGCTGGGCAACACGCCGCCAGGATTAATTTCTCATTGACACCGGCTGGCGAATGGATGACCCTCTTGTTTTGCTTTTATTTTCATTCCCGGTGTGAAGGAGAATTGATGTCCGAACTCAAAGTGAATTGCTTCGCCGTGTCGCTCGATGGCTTCGGCGCGGGCCCGAATCAGAGCCTGCAAAATCCAATGGGAGAGGGGGGCGGCGGGCTGCATCAGTGGTTCCGCGGCACCCGCACATTCCAGCGCATGATGGGCGACGAATCCAAAGGAACGGACGGTCCGGACGAGGACTTTGCCGCCCGTGGTTTCGAGAACGTCGGCGCCTGGATCCTGGGCCGCAACATGTTCGGCCCGGTGCGCGGACCATGGCCGGACGACGAATGGAAGGGCTGGTGGGGAGATGAGCCGCCGTACCACGTCCCCGTGTTCGTGCTGACCCACTATCCCCGCGCTCCGCTGGAGATGAAGGGTGGCACGACCTTCTACTTTGTCACCGACGGCATCGAGTCCGCCTACGCGCAAGCCATTCGCGCCGCAAACGGCAAGGACGTGCGTCTGGGCGGTGGCGTGGCGACCGTCCGCGAGTTTCTGCAGGCCGGCCTGGTCGACGAGATGCATCTGGCAATCTCCCCGGTGTTGCTGGGATCCGGTGAATCATTGTTCGCAGGACTGGATCTGCACACCATGGGATTCCGCTGCGTCGAACACGTGCCGACCCAATTGGCAACGCACGTCGTGCTGCGGAAGAAGTAAGCCGTCCAGCGGGCTAGCGCAACCGTGCGCTCGCTCGAATCCGCTTGCTGGAGTATGCTGAGATGGAATCAGCCGGGCGCCTCGCGCCGATGACAGCTAGCAAGCCGGGCCTGCCGCAGCACAGGCCTGGCGCCTCCGACAACGCGGATGGAACCCACACACGATCCATGGTGGCTGGCGCCGCAGCCGCAACCAACGGCTGAGCAAGCGGCCGGCTTGTCGCAGGCCGAGGCGGCGCTGCGGCTCGCCCGCTATGGCGCCAATCAGTTTCGCGACCAGCCATCAAGATCGCTGCTCTGGCGCTACCTGACCCGCTTCAAGAATCCGCTGGTGCTGATCCTGCTCGGCGCCAGCGTCGCCTCGGCGTTTTCGGGCGAAATCGCCAATTCCCTGATCGTCGCCGCCATCGTCCTGTTCAGCGTGACCCTGGACTTTGTGCAGGAACACCGCGCAAACACCGCGGCGCAGGCCTTGTCGCAATCCGTTTCGGTCCGCGCCATCGTCGTGCGCGACGGCGAAAAGACGCAGATCCCGGTGCGCCAGGTCGTCCCCGGCGACATCGCGCTGGTCTCGGCGGGCGACCTGATTCCGGCCGACTGCCGCGTGCTGGAGTCGAACGACTTTTTCGTGCAGCAGGCGCTGTTGACAGGCGAGTCCTACCCGGTCGAGAAATCCCCGGGAATGCTGCCCGGCACCGCGCTGGACCTGCAGGAGGCGACCAACGCCGTCTTCATGGGCACCTCGGTTGTCAGCGGCAGCGCCCGCATCCTCGTCGTCAACACGGGAGCCGCGACCGAGGTCGGCAAGATCGCCGATACCCTGACCCGCGCGCCGCCCCGCACGTCGTTCGAGCTCGGTACGCGCCGATTTGGCATGCTGATTCTGCGGCTGACCGTCCTCATGGTCATGTTCGTCCTGCTCGTCAATGCCTATTTTCACCGGCCAGTACTGGAGTCCTTCCTGTTCGCCGTGGCGCTGGCCGTGGGTCTCACGCCGGAGCTGCTGCCGATGGTGGTCTCGGTGACGCTGGCGCGCGGCGCGCTGCGGATGGCGAAACAGCAGCTCATCGTGAAAAGGATGACCGCCATCCAGGACCTCGGGTCCATGGACTTGCTGTGCACCGACAAGACCGGCACCCTGACCGAAGCGAAGATCTGCCTGGAGCGGCATGTCGATGCGGAGGGCCGCTCCAGCGAACGCGTCGTGGAGATGGCCTATCTGAACAGTTTTTTTGAAACCGGCCTCAAGAGCGCGCTCGATGACGCCATCCTCGAGCACCGGCACATCGACAGCAGCCGCTGGAGCAAGATCGACGAGGTGCCGTTCGACTTCGAGCGGCGCCGTGTGTCTGTGCTGATCGAGTCCGAGGGCAGGCGATGGCTGGTCGTCAAAGGGGCGGCCGAGGAAATCGCCGGGCTGTGCATCCGCTACGAGGCGCAAGGCGGCACTACGCAGCGGGAGATCGACCAGCCGGCTTCCGCTGCAATCCTGGACCAGTGCCACGCGCTGGAGGCCGAGGGGCTGAGGGTGCTGGGCATCGCATGGCGCGAGGTGCCGCTCGATCACCCGCACGCGGTGGTCAGCGACGAGGCCGCGCTGGTCCTGGTCGGTTTCGCCGCCTTCCTGGACCCGCCGAAAGCCAGTGCGGCCGCGGCCTTGGTGGCGTTGAACGAACTTGGCATCGGCATCAAGATCCTGACCGGCGACAGCGACCTGGTGACCCGGCACGTGTGCGGGCAGCTGGGCATCCCCGTCGCCGGCATCCTGACCGGCAAGGAAATCGCGCACCTGGACGATCACGCGCTGGGGGCGCGGGTCGAGGGCGCGAATCTCTTTTGCCGCCTCAATCCGGCGCAGAAGAACCGTGTGCTATTGGCGCTGAAGGCGCGCGGCCATGTGGTCGGCTACCTCGGCGACGGCATCAACGATGCGCCATCGTTGCACTCGGCCGACGTCGGCTTGTCGGTCGATTCGGGCGTCGATGTGGCAAAGGATGCCGCGGACATGATCTTGCTGAAGCACGACCTGCACGTCATCGGCGTCGGCGTTCTCGAAGGACGCCGCACCCACGGGAACATCATGAAATACATCATGATGGGCACCAGTTCGAACTTCGGCAATATGTTCAGCATGGCGGGCGCCTCGCTCTTTCTGCCTTTCCTGCCGATGCTGCCGACGCAAATCCTGCTCAATAATCTTCTGTACGACGTGTCGGAGCTGCCGATCCCGTTCGATCAAGTGGATGCCCGGGAGACGCGCCGGCCGCGGGTGCTCGACCTGGCGTTCATCCGCAATTTCATGCTGGTGATCGGGCCAATCAGTTCGGCATTCGATTTCCTGACCTTCTACGTGCTGCTGCACCTCTTCGCGGCGGGCGAAGCGCTGTTCCATACCGGCTGGTTCGTCGAATCCCTGTGCACCCAGGTGCTGGTGATTTTCATCATCCGCACGCGCGGCAATCCACTGAAAAGCCGGGCGCATCCCTTGCTTACCGCCACCTCGCTCGGCGTGGTGGGGCTTGCCGTGCTGCTGCCGCTCACCCCGCTCGGCACCTATTTCGGCTTTGTGGCCTTGCCCGGTTCGTTTTACCTGATCCTGGTCGCCATGGTGTCGGCCTACCTGTGCATGGTCGAAGTGGCGAAGCGCGCCTTCTACCGGCGCTTCGACACCGCCGCGAGGGCGCGTCGCGCAAGGGGCTAGGGCGGCGGCGGCGCCGCGCCGCCCAAGGCAAGGAAAAGCTGCAGCGTATCGGCGTAGCGCTGCGCCTTTGCCCGCACATACCCCAGCTTGGCCTGCTGGAACAGACGCTGCGCCTCGATGACTTGCGGGAAGCTGGCCTGGCCCGCCTGATAGCTTTGCTGCGTCAGATCGAGCGTGGCCTGCGCCGATTCCAGCGCCGTGCGCTGCGCCTCGATCAGCGCGGCGTCATTCGCCAGCGCCCGCATGCCGTCGGCTACCTGCGCGAACGCCACCAGCACCGTCTGTTTGTAGGCGCCAAGGCGCGCCGCGTAGCCGTACACCGCCGCATCACGCTGGGCGCGCAGGGTGCCGCCGTTGAACACCGGCGCCAGCGCATCGGCCGCAATGCGCCAGGCGCTGTCGGGATGGGCGAACAGCGCGCCGCCGACGGACGATCTGGTCCACGCCGCGCTCAGCGCCACCGGCGGGTACAGCTGGGCGGTGGCGATCCCGATGGCGGCGCTGCTGGCATGCAGCTGCGCTTCGCTCTGCGCGATATCGGGACGCTGGCGCAGCAATTCCGACGGCAGCGTCAGCGGAATCTCGCCGGGCAGGGCCAGCGCCTCAAAGTCGAAGTCGGGCGGGCTCCATTCGGCGGCGGTGCGGCCGGCCAGCACGGCCAGCGCATGGCGCGCCACGCTGGCTTTCTGTCGCAACGGCGGCAGCAGTGCGCGGTCGCTGGCCAACTGGCTTTCCGCGGTGAGCACGTCGAGGCCCGCCGACTTGCCCGCCGCCTGCGACACCCGCACCAGCTCCAGGCTGCGCTGGTCCGCGGCGATGATGTCCTGCACGGCGCGGGTCTGCTCCGCGGCGGACGCGAGTTCGATGGCCTGCTGGACGGTATCGCCGATCAGGCCCAGGCGGCTCGCGCGCCACAGGGCCTCCTGGGCCGCCGCCAGCGCCTGCGCCTGTTCGACGCGCCTGGCGCGCGCGCCGAAGGCATCGAAGTCGAAGGTGAAGGCCGGCCCGATCGACGAGCTGTTGAGCCCATTCGCGCGGCTGGCCCCCGCCGCGATGCTGATTTGCGGCGCATTGCCGCCGCGCGCCGCGGCCACGGTGGCGCGCGCCTGCTCCAGTGTCGCCTGCGCGCTCTCCATGGTCGGACTGCCCCGCAGCGCGAGCTCCACCAGCGCGTCGAGCGCGGGCGAGCGGAACGCCTTCCACCACGTCGGCGATGGCGACGCGCCCGGCTTGAAAGACTGGGCCGCTTCCATGGCGCCGGCATCGGCGCGCGCGGCGTCGGCCGGCAGGTAGTGACCGGGGGCGCTTAGCCGCGGCGCCGCATAGTCCGGCCCAACGGTGGTGCAAGCGGCCAGCAGGGCCGCCGCCATGCCCGCCGCGACGCGCAGGCTATTCATAGCGCAAGGCCTCGATCGGATTGAGACGCGCGGCCTTGCGCGCCGGGTAGTAGCCGAAGAAGATGCCGACGGCAGCGGAGAACGCGAAGCCGGCGCCGATCGCCGTCGCCGAGATGAATGTCGGCCATTTGGCCACCAGCGAAATCATCTCCGTCACCGCGACGCCAGCGACGATTCCCGCCACGCCGCCGACCAGGCTGAGGAAAACGGCCTCGGCGAGGAACTGCAGCAGCACATGCCGGCGTTGCGCGCCGATAGCCATTCGCAGCCCGATTTCGCGCGTGCGTTCGGTGACGGAGACCAGCAGGATGTTCATGATGCCGATGCCGCCCACCAGCAGCGAGATGGAGGCCACCACGGCGAGCAGCGAGGCCATGATCTTGCTGCTGCCTTCCGCGGCGTCGGCAATCTGGCTCAGGTTGCGCACATTGAAGTCCGGCGTCGCGCCGGGCTTGATGCGGTGGCGCCGGTTCAGGGTGGCGGTCACCTCGTCGATGGCGTCTTTCACCTGCAAGGGCGCCACCGCCTGCACATAGATTTGATTGACGTACCCGGTCAGGCGCGGCTGGACGCCGAACGGGTTGGGCGCTTGCGGGTAGGGCGTGGCGGCGGCCGGCCGCGGCGCCGGCGCGGCCACGCCCACGACCTTGGTTTCGGGGGGACTGAAGGGCACCATGACCAGGTCGTCCTGGTCCTGTCCCCATGCCGTCTGCCCCTTCGGCTCGTACACACCGACCACCCGTAGCGGAATGCCACGCACCAGGATCGGGCTGCCCAGTGGGCTTTCGAAATCGCTGAACAACTGGCGCCGCACCGTCTCGCCGATGACCGCCACCAGCGCCGTGCCGCGCTCGTCCTCGTCGGTGATCCCGCGGCCCAGGGCGATGCGCCAGTTGGTGATCCCCGGATAGCTCGCCGTCACGCCCTGGATCCCCGTGGTCCAGTTGCGGTCCGCATGCTGCACCTGGCCCGATTGGCGGATCAGGTAGCTGACGCTGGCCACGCTACGCGCTTCGCGGCGAATGGCGTCGGCGTCCGCGACGGTGAGCGTCGAGGCGCTGCCGAAGCCGGACCGTACGCCGCCGCTGGTCGAGGCGCCCGGCACCACCACGAAGAGATTCGTGCCGAGGCTGGCGATCTGCTTGCGCACCGCCTCGTTGGCGCCCTGGCCGACCGCGACCATGGCGATCAGCGCGGCCACGCCGATGAACACGCCGAGCATGGTGAGCGCCGAACGGGTTTTATTTCGTAGGAGCGCCTGCAGCGCCGCCGCGACGATCATTTCGGCCAGTGCCCATGCCGGTCCGGCCGCTGCGCCAGCACTCGCGTCCGCGGGCCGCTTTGCTGCCGCGTCGAACAGTTCCTTGCCCCCGGAGTCCCTGGCAGCGCCGGCTTCGATCGTCGCGGCCCGCGGCGGATTGAGTTCGTCCGTGACGACGCGGCCATCGCGCATCGTGATGACGCGCTGCGTGTAGGCGGCGATGTCCCGCTCATGCGTGACCACGATGATCGTCACGCCTTGCTCCTCATTGAGCCGCACCAGGGTCTCCATGATTTCGTGCGAGGTGCGCGTGTCGAGATTCCCGGTCGGCTCGTCCGCCAGCACCACGCTCGGCAGGTTGATCAGGGCACGGGCGATCGCGACGCGCTGCTGCTGCCCGCCCGACAGCTGCGCGGGCGTATTCGCTTCGCGTGCCGCCAGTCCAAGCAAGGCCAGCGCGGCGCGTGCGCGCGAGAGGCGCCGCGCCTTGTCGATCGCCGTGTCCGGCGCGTAAAACAGCGGCAGCGCGACGTTTTCGATGGCGCTGGTGCGCGCCAGCAGGTTGAAGCTCTGGAAGACGAAGCCGATCTTTGCGCTGCGGATGCGCGCCAGTTCCGGCTCCGTGAGCATCGCCACGTCGGTCCCTTCGAACAAGTATTGGCCGCTGCTGGGCCGGTCGAGGCAGCCCAGCACCGCCATCAGCGTGGACTTGCCCGATCCGGACGACCCCATGATCGCGACGAACTGGCCGCGCGGGACGATCAGGTCGACGCCGTCGAGCGCATGGACCTCGGTATCGCCGACCTGATAGGTGCGGGTCAGGCCGCGCACGTCGATGACGATGGCCGACGGCGCCGCATTGGCTTGCTGGCTCATAAGCGCGGCAGGCGCGGACCGCCCGTGGCTGCGCCGCCCCGGGCACGGTCGCCGGCGGCGCGCTCGGACACGATGACCTGGTCGCCCGCGCGCAGATCGCCTTCCAGCACTTCCGCATAGGCGTCGTCATCGAGACCGGTCAGGATCGGAATGCGCCGCAGTTTGCCTTCATGCGTCACCCAGACCTGCGCCGCTCGCCCGTTCTTGCCGGCGCCACGCCGCGGCGCCGGCGCTCCCCGCTGTTCCCCCACGCCGGGCGGCAGATAGCGCAAGGCTGCATCGGGCACGCGCAGTACGTTGTCGCGGCGTTCGGTGACGATGCGCGCCGAGGCGGTCATGCCGGGCATGAGCAGCCGCGCCGGATTATCGACGCGCACGACGACGTCGTAGGTGATCACGTTCTGCACCGTCTGCGGCGCCTGCCGCACCTGGTGCACGACGCCGTCGAAGCTGCGGTTCGGGTAGGCCTCGACCGTGAAGCTGGCCGCATTGCCGACCGCGATGCGGCCGATGTCCGATTCGCTGACGTTGGTATCGACCTGCATCCGGGTGAGGTCGGTCGCGATCAGGAACAGTGTCGGCGTCTGGAAGCTCGCCGCCACCGTCTGGCCCTGCGTCACGTTGCGGGCGACCACGGTGCCATCGACGGGCGAGACGATATTGGTGTACCCGAGGTTGATGCGCGCCGCATTCAAGGCCGCGCTGCGCTGCTCGATGGTGGCCTCGTCGAGTGTGATCTGGCTGCGCGCCTGCGTGTAGGCGTTGTTGGCGGTATCGACCGTTTCCTGGGACACGATGCTGCGTCTCAGCAGGTCGATGTCGCGCTCATAGATCAGTTTGGCGAAGGCGAGATTGGCGCGGTCCTTCTGCAACTGCGCCCTGGCCGCCGCCAGATTCGCCGTTTCCTGATCGACCGCGCTTTGGTAGGGGCGCTGGTCGAGCCGGGCGCATAACTGCCCGGCACGGACCTTGGTATTGAAATCGCAGGACAGGGTCTGGATCACGCCCGACACGTAGCTGCCCACCTGGATCGTGTTGACGGGATTGACCGTGCCGCTGGCGATCACGGTGGGCGTCACGGCGCCTCGGTCCACCGCGGCCGTGACATATTGCTTCGGTGCGTTCCGCTGTTCGCGCCACAGGATCACGGCAATGGACACGCCGGCGAGGAGGGCCAGTGCAAGCAGCATCTTGCGCCAGTGACGGCGCCAGCTGCCCGGGCCAGGCGGAGGATGCGCCGCGCCGGCCTTCGAGGGCGCCTCGGACGCGGGCGGAGCGGTGGTGTCCATAGCTTCCAGGGTTTCCAAGGTCGTCGCTGGCAAAGGACAGCGTGCCAAACTTTGGCCTGGGGCGCCCTTAATCTGCATCAAATTCGCGTCAATGAGCTGAATAAACTGGTCGCGCCTCGCTCGCGCACCTCATCTATTGAAGAAAGGGAATCATCCGGCCCGCTTACCGTAAAATGGCTTATGACCCGCGACTCCGATCCCCTTGCCCCCACTTTCGCCGCGCAGCGCGCCGCGTCCCGCGCACTCGTTCCCGCACCATGGGCCGTGCGGGCCGACCGCCTGCGGCGCCTGCGCCAACTGCTGCTCGACTATCGTGGCGACCTGGCCGCCGCCGTCAACGCCGATTTCGGCCAGCGCTCGCGCCACGAGACCGAACTGCTCGAAATTAATCCCCTGATCGACGCCATCAACCATTCGCTGCGCCATGGGCAGTCGTGGATGGGCGCGCGCCGGCGCGCGGTCGGCTACAAGTACTGGCCCGGAAAGGCGTCGCTGGAGCCCCAGCCGCTGGGGGTGTGCGGGATCGTGGTGCCGTGGAACTACCCGCTCGGACTGTCGGTCGGGCCGCTCAATTCGGCGCTGGTGGCGGGCAACCGCGCGATGGTCAAGATGTCCGAACTGTCGCCGCACCTGGGCGAGCTGATGGCCCGCCTGGTCGCCGCCAGCTTCGCCGAAGACGAGCTGCGGGTGTTCAACGGCGACGCCGATGTCGCGCGCCGCTTCTGCGCGCTGCCGTTCGACCACTTGCTGTTTACCGGATCGACCGCGGTGGGGCGCGACGTGATGCGGGCCGCCAGCGAGCACCTGACGCCCGTGACGCTCGAGCTGGGCGGAAAGTCGCCGGCGATCGTCGGTCCCGGCCGCATGCCGGACGCCAGCTTCGACCGGCTGGTGCAGCGCCTGGTGATCGGCAAGACCCTGAACGCGGGCCAGACCTGCATCGCGCCGGACTACGCCTTCGTGCCGCGCGCGCGACTGGTGCAGTTCACCGAGGCGGCGCGCCGCGCGGCCTCCGGCTTTTATCCAGGCGGCGCCACGCGCGATTACACCAGCATCGTGTCGGCGCGCCACTTCGAGCGGCTGCAGGCGCTGCTTGACGACGCACTGGCGCGCGGCGCCAGCGCCACCGCGCTGACCGACATGCACAGCGACGCCAACCGGCGCTTCTTTGCGCCGGTCCTGCTGTGCGATTGCGCCCCGGACAGCCGCGTGCTGGAAGAAGAGATCTTCGGTCCGATCCTGCCGGTGATCGCCTACGACGACCTGGACGAGGCGCTGGCCTGGATCAACGCGCGTCCGCGGCCGCTGGCGCTGTACCTGTTCGAGTCCGATCCGGCCATCATCCGGCGCGTGGTGGACGGCACGGTGTCGGGCGGCGTGACGGTCAACGACACCCTGCTGCACATGGCGCAGGACAGCCTGCCGTTCGGCGGCGTCGGCGAATCGGGCATGGGCAGCTATCACGGCAAGGCCGGCTTCGACACCTTCAGCCACGCCAAACCCGTGTTCCGCCAGGGCAGCTTCAGCCTGGTGCGCTGGCTGTACCCGCCGTTCGGCCGGTTCGCCGAGCGCGCCATGCGCATGCCGCCGCCGCGCTGATCTCAGCGCCGGCCCGGCCGCCGCCCCAGCCAGTGGCGCAGCTGCTGGTAGACCTCAAGGCGGCTGAGCAGGTCGAGATGATGGATGCCGAAGCCGATCCACTGGTGCGACGTGGGGAAGGCCAGGGTGCGCGCCGGATCGTCGTGGCGGCCCAGCGCCGTGTCCAGTGGCACCAGCCCGTCTCCCAGCAGCCGGTCGCGCAGGTCGCCCTGGCGCCGCCCCGTCGTACCGGCGATCGTGTAGCAGCGCACGCCGCGCGGCAGCGGCAGCGGCTGCGGCAGGTCGCCGCCGTGGCGGAAACGGTCGCGTCCGCGCCAGTCCTCGTCAACCAGGTTGCCGTAGCGCAGGTCGGTGATGCCGGCGCTGCGCAGCTCGCCCAGCCGGGCAAAGGGCGCCGTCAGGGTGCTGCGGCCCAGCACCGCGGTCAGCCAGTTGCCGTGGCGTTCGAGCGGCGCGCCGTGGTGCGGGGTGCCGAGGAACACCAGGTGGCGCAGCTGCGCGCGCCAGCGATGGCCGTCCTGTTCGGCGTAGTGGCAGGCGCTGCGCGCCACCAGCCCGCCCATGCTGTGGGCGAGGATGGCGATTTCCTCGATGTCTTCCGGCCAGGCGGCGACCAGTTCGTCGAGCAGGGCGGCCAGCTCGCGGCCGTTGCGCGAGATGTGGCGCCCGCTGTTGTAGTGCAGGTAGAGCGCGGTGTAACCCAGGTCGCGCGCCAGCGCCGCGCCGTGGTCGTGGTGGCTGGTGCGGCGCCACTGCAGGTCGCAGCGGCACAGGCCGTGCACCAGGATCAGTACTTTGGGGCCGGCGCCGGGAAGCGCCGCCAGCGCCTCGGGAGTGAGCGCCAGCGCCTTGCCTTGCGTGCGCAGGCGCATGGGGATCGCCAGCGGATTGCCGGCGCGCGCCAGCAGGTCGCCAAACAAGCCGTTGAGCGCGGCCAGCACCGCCTCGCGCTGCGCCGTCGAACCGCGCTGGGCCGGCGCGGGGGCGAGTTGCGCGTCGATCCAGCGGCCGGTCAAGGCGATCGTCAGCTTGGCGCGGCGAAACGCGACGCCGGCGATGCCGCCGGCGCCGGGCGGCGCGAGCGGCTTGCCCAGCAGCTTGAGGTGCACCACTTCGACCTGGTCGACCAGCACCTCGATCGCCAGCAGCAGCAGGCGCCCGGCGCCGTGCAGGTCGGCCGGATGGATGTGGCGGGCCGACGCTTCAGGCGATTTCTTGGCGGGCGCGCTCAACGTCGAGCCTTTCCATGGCGTCATGCGGTTCGCTCGCTGCGGCCTGTTCGCACAGGGCCAGCGCTTCGCCGGCCTTGGCGCGGCCGTCGAGCATGACCATGCCGCGCGCGTACTCGATGCGCGCGATCGCCGAGCCGGGATTGAGCTCGAGCGCCTCGCGGAAGTGGCGCAGCGCCGCGTCGCGGCTGGCGCCGTAGGTCAGGCTGGCCACCAGGGCGCCGACCTTGTCGATGATTTCGGCGTGATACACCCCCAGCGCGATGTGCGCGTCGGCGTGGCGCGGCGCGAGGTGCAGCGCGGTGTCCAGGCTCGCCTTGACCTTGCCGGCGACGCCTTGCGCCAGCGCCTTGAGCACGGAGACGTCCTGGGCGTGGCGGCCCAGCGCGTAGGCGTGCCAGTAGAAGCCTGCCGCGCTGGCCGGCTGCTCGCGCTGCTGCCGCTCGCAGCGTTCGGCCACTTCGAGCAGCCGCGCGCCCTTGTCCGCTGCGCCGGCCAGGTAGACGGCGTGCATGCAGGCGGCCTTGTTGGCCACGGAATAGCCGGCCAGGCCTGCCGCCATCCCGGCGTGCGCCGCCTGCTCGAACCGCCCGGCGTGAAAGTCGATCCAGGCGGCCACCAGCGCGGCGCTGCGCGGCCACGGTTCGACGTCGCCCGCATGCAGTGCCGGCCAAGCCTTCTTCAAGGCCGCGCCCGTGTATTCAAAGTCGGCGCTGGGGTAGGGGAAGGCCTTCCATGGCATGGCATGCTCCGGCCCGCGGCGATCCCCGGCGCTCAGTGGTGGCGCGCCGCGGCCTTGGCCTGCCGCTTCGGCGCCGCGCGTACCGGCGCCTTGATCGGCACGTCCTTCAGCGCGGGCTTGGCGCTGGCGGCCGGCTTGGCCGCCGCGGTGCGCCGGGCCGGGGCCGGGGCGGGCGATGCCGACGCGGCCACCTGCGCCTTCAGTTCGGCCAACTCTCGGCGCAAGGCATCGAGCTCATCGTGCGAAGGCACGCCCAGCGCGCTCATCGAACGCGCCACGCGGTCCTGGAACAGCTTCTCGATCTTGTCCCACGATCCGCTGGCCTGGCGGCCGACGCTTTCGGCCAGCCGGTTGGCGCGCTCGGCCACGCCTTGCACCTTGTCGCCGGCCATTTTTTGCGTCAGCTGGTGCAGGTCCAGCCCCTCGCGCACCAGGGAGTCGAACAGTTCGCCGCCTTCGTGCTGGGCGCGGGCGAAGGCGCCCAGGCCCGCCTGCCAGATCTGCTGCGCCGAGCCGACCACCGCATCGACCATCGCATGCTGCTCCGCGGCCGCCATTTCCTTGAGTTTCTTGACCATGTCATTCCCCATTCCCGTTCATGTGCGCTGCCGCCCGGCTTCAGCCGGCCGCCACCGGCCCGGCGCTGCGTTGCGCCTCTTCCTCCATTACCACTCTCCGCAAGATCTTGCCGATGTTTGACTTCGGCAGCGGCTCGTCGCGAAACACCACGTACTTCGGCACCTTGTAGGCGCTCAGCGATTTCCTGCAATAGGCCAGCAGCGCTTCGGCCGTCAGCTCCGGGTCGCGCCGCACCACGACGATCTTCACCACTTCGTCGGAGTGCTCGTCCGGCGCACGGATCGCCGCCACTTCGAACACGCCAGGATGCAGCCCGACCACCTGTTCCACTTCGTTCGGATAGACCTTGAACCCGGACACGACGATCATGTCCTTCTTGCGGTCGATCAGCCTGACGTAGCCGCGTTCGTCGATCACGCCGATGTCGCCGGTGCGCAGCCAGCCATCGGCGGTGAGCGCGCGCTCGGTCTCATCGGGCATGTTCCAGTAGCCTTGCATCACTTGCGGACCGCGCACGCAGATTTCGCCGGTTTCGCCGGGCCCCAGTTCGCGGTCGGCCTCATCGAAAATCGCCACTTCGGTCGAGGGCAGCGGCAGCCCGACGGCGCCCGAGAACTGCGCCAGGTTGGGCGGGTTGGCGCACACGATGGGCGAGGTTTCCGTCAGGCCGTAGCCTTCGAGCAGCGGCACGCCGAATACCGCCTGCCAGCGCTCGGCCACCGCGCGCTGCACCGCCATGCCGCCGGCCACCGCCAGTTTCATGCCGGCCGGATGCACCTGGCTGATTTCGGGCGCTTCCAGCAGCGCGTTGAACAAGGTGTTGACGCCGATGATGACGTTGAACGGCGTGTGCCGCAGCAGCTTGATCAGGCCGCCGATGTCGCGCGGGTCGGTGACCAGCACGATGTGCGCGCCCAGCCGGCAGAAGGTGAGCGTGGCGGTGAGCGCGAACACGTGGTAAAGGGGCAGCGGGATGATCGCCGTCTCCTTCCCTTCTTCCAGGAAGCCCTGCACCCAGGCGGCGGTCTGCTCGACGTTCGCCAGCACATTGCCGTGCGTGAGGATGGCGCCTTTTGGCACTCCCGTGGTGCCGCCGGTGTATTGCAGGAACGCGATGTCGGCCGCGTTCAGGTGCACGTCGACCAGCGCAAGGTCCTTGCCGGCCTTGAGCGCGTCGTGCAGCGAGACCGCGCCGCCGATGTGCCATGCCGGAACCATGTGGCGCACATGCTTGACGACCAGGTCCACGATCTGCGCCTTCGGAAAGGGCAGCAGGTCGCCGACCGCGGTGGTGATGACGTGATGGACCGGCGTGAGCGGCAGCACCTGCTCCAGCGTGTGCGCGAAATTGTCGAGAACGACGATTGCGCGCGCGCCGGAATCGGCCAGCTGGTGCTGCAGCTCGCGCGGCGTGTACTGGGGATTGACGTTGACGACGGTGCAGCCGGCCTGGAAGGCGCCGAACAGGGCCACCGGGTATTGCAGCAGGTTGGGCAGCATCAGTGCGATGCGGTCGCCGCGGCCCAGGCCCGCCACTTGCTGCAGGTAGGCGGCGAACTGGGCGGACAGGCGGGCCAGCTCGTGCCAGCTCAGGGTGGCGCCCTGGTTGCTGAACGCGGGCTGGGCGCCGTAGCGGTCGGCGATCCAGGCGAGCAAAGCGTTGAACGAGGCGAACTTGCCGACATCGACATCGGACGGGATGCCGGGGGGGTAACTACTGAGCCAGTGTCGTTGCATGCCGGGCCTCATTGTGCGAAGGCAGGCGGGCCTGACAATGCCGCGCGTATTGGCGGCGCGAGCAGGCCCGTTTATAGATACTACGGCGGCAAGGGTAAAGCGCATTTGATGTGCATCAAGTTGAGACGGGCCAAGGCAGCATCAGCGCGTGCAGCAGCAAGGCCTCGAACTCCGCGGCGTAGCGCGGCGGCAGATCGGCCGGGTCGGCGATGCGGCGCGCGTCGGCGATGACGCCGAAACTGACCTGGCCGTCGTAGCTGAGGATGCTCACGCCCAGCCCGATGCCGCCCGACTGCGGCACCCAGAACATCTGCCGCGCGATGCGCTGGCCGGCAAGGTAGCGCGGCTGCTCCGCGCCGCGCACGTTGGTGACGATCACGCTGGCGTTGGCGGCCAGCGTCTCGAGCACGCGTTCCTTTAAAAATTCCGGCGCCACGCCCATGCCGGCGAGGATGCCGAGGGCGACCAGCGGCTGCTGCGAGTGCTTCAGTTCAGCCATGCGGCGCCGCACCTCGGCCACCCGTTCCAGCGGATCGGCGATTCCGACGGGCAGGGCGAGGAAAACCATGCCGAAGTGGTTGCCCAGTTCGGTCACGGGGCCGGGCGGGCGCAGGTTGACCGGCACCAGCGCGCGCAGTTCGACGCCGTCCACCGGCTCGCCGCGGTCCTGCATCCAGGAGCGCAGGGCGCCGGCGATGCAGGCGACCAGCAGGTCGTTGACGCTGCATCCGAGCACGCCGCAGACGGCCTTGACGTCGTCGAGCGCGAGCGGCTCGGCCCACGCCACCCGCTTCGTCACGCCCAGTTCGCCCTTCAGGCTGGTCGCCGAATCGGGCGTCATGTTGGCGATCACGCCGGCCTGGTGCAGCAGGTCGGCCGCGCCGGCGGCGGCCGCGAGGGCGCTGCGCGGCGAGGACAGCAGGGCCGCGCCCGTGCCGGCCGCGCCCAGCGTCGTGCGCAGCGCGTCGCCCGCCGTTTCGGTGACGACGCCGAAGATGCGCTCCCACGCGCTGCGCGGCGGCGCCGGCGCCAGGTCGGCCAGCGGCGCGCGCGGATGCGCCGGATCGAGATCGGTGATGGCGTCGACCACGTGCAGCAGGGCGAAGCCGTCGCCGTAGCAGTGGTGGATGCGCAGGATCAGCGCGCTGGCGCGGGCGCCCTGGGCGAGGTGGAACTGCCACATCGGCTTGCGCGGGTCGAGCGCGGTGCTGGCCAGGTCGCCCGCCAGTTCCTCCAGCGCGCCGCGGCCGGCCGGCAGGGCGACGCGGCGCACGTGCCACTCCAGGTCGAACTGCGGATCGTTTTCCCAGTACGGCGCCTCGGCCGGGCCGGCCACGCGCTGGCGGAAGCGGTGGAAGCACAGCATGCGCGCCGCGATCACCTCGCGCAGCGCGCGCAGGTCGAGGCGGCGCTCGAACAGCATCATCCCGCAGATCATCATCAGGTTGGTGGGCCGGTCCATGCGCAGCCAGGCCGCGTCGATCACCGACATCGGCTCGCGCGGCGCGAACGATTGGGACATCAGAGGTGGACGCCGTGCAGCAGGTGCTGCATGGCGCGCAGTTCGGGTGAGGCCGGCGGCGCGCCCCTGGCATCGGCGCCCTCCGGCTCGGCCGACAGGCGGTAGGCGGTGTTCATGATGATCTGGGCCATGTGCGGCGCCGCCAGCTGCATGCCCAGGCCGAACATGCCGACGTCGGTGGCGATGCGCGCCGGCGTGTTGACGATAGCCTGCACCACCAGCCCGGCGGCGGCGTCGGGCGTGAGCGCCGGCGCGTCGCGGTAGGCCTTGGTGGGGGCGATCATCGGCGTGCGCACCAGCGGCATGTTGATGGTGGTGAAGGCGACGCCCAGGTCGGCGTATTCGGCGGCGGCGCAGTAGGACCACGCTTCCAGGGCGGCCTTGGAGGCGACGTAGCCGGAAAAGCGCGGCGCGTTGGTCAGCACGCCGATTGAGGAGATGTTGACGACGTGGCCGCTGCGCTGCGCCGCCATGGCAGGCAGCAGTCCCAGGGTGACGCGCAGGGCGCCGAAATAATTAAGCTGCATCATGCGCTCGAAATCGTGCAGGCGGTCGTAGCTTTCCTCGACCGCGCGCCGGATCGAGCGGCCGGCGTTGTTGACCAGTACATCCACGCGGCCGTGCTCGGCCAGCAGCACCTGCACGAAGCGCAAGCTGTCGGCCGTGTCGGACAGGTCGGCGCGATAGGTGGCCACATCGAAGCCGCGCGCCTGGATCTGGGCGCGCGCCGCCGCCAGCTTCGCTTCGTCGCGCCCGCAGATCAGGGTGGTGGCGCCGGCTTCGGCGAGCCGCTGCGCGGTGGCCAGGCCGATGCCGGACGATCCGCCGGTCACCAGCACGACCTTGCCGGCCACGCGCGCGCGCAGGCTGCGCTCGATGTGCAGCGCAGGGTCGAGATGGCGCTCCCAGTAGTCCCAGACTGGCGCGGCGTACTGTTCCAGCGGCGGGCAGGCGATGCCGCTGCCTTCCAGCGCCGCCGCGGCCGCGCGGTTGTCGAAGCGTGTCGGCCAGTTCACCAGCTGCAGGATCCCTTCGGGCAGGCCGAGGTCTTCCATCAGCGCCTGGTGCAGCCGGCGCACCGGCTGCAGCGCGCTGATGGCGTTGCGCAGCCATGCCGGCAGCAGGCCGAGCAGGGCGGCGTTGACGCGCAGGCGCATCGGCGGGGCATGCGCGGCACGGGCGAACAGGTCGAGTACCTCGCCCACGCGGTGCGAGACCGGATCGGTCAGGTGGAAGCACTGGCCGTCCAGCCCGGGCCGGTGCGCGATGAAGGCGAGCGCATCGACGACGTAATCGACCGGCACGATGTTGACGCGTCCGCCCTCGATGCCGATGGCGGGCATCCACGGCGGCAGCAGGCCGCGGATGCGCTGGATCAGCTTGAAAAAGTAGTAGGGACCGTCCGGCTTGTCGGCCTCCCCGCTGCGGGAGTCGCCCATGACCAGGCCGGGCCGGTACACGCGCCACGGCACGGCGCAGCGCTCGCGCACGATTTTTTCGCCTTCGTGCTTGGTGGCGAAATACGGATGCCACAGCTGTTCGGCCTCGCCGAACATGTCCTCGCGAAAAGTGCCTTCGTACAGGCCGGCGGCGGCCACGGAGCTGATGTGGTGGAAGCATCCGGCGCCCAGCGCTGCGGCCAGGTCTACCGCGTTGCCGGTGCCCTCGACGTTGGCCGCGACCTGCTGTTCGGCGCCGGCGCGCAGATCGTACACGGCGGCCAGGTGGAAGAAGTGATCGACCTGGCCGGCCAGCGCCGCGCGTTCGGCGTCGGATACGCCGAGCAGGGGCTGCAGCAGGTCGCCGAACACCGGGGTCGCGCGCGCCGAGCCGGCGCCCCAGAAGGCCTGCGCCGACGCCAGTTTGCCGGCGCTGCCCTCGCGCGCCAGAAACCACACCGTGTTGCCGGGCGCGGCAAGCAGCTTGCGCACCAGGCGCTTGCCGATGAAACCGGTCGCTCCCGTGACGAAGTAGCGCATGATGGATCTTCCTCGGTCAGTGCTGGGGCGCCGCCACGGCCGCGTCCTGGTGCGCCGCGCCCAGGGTGGAGAGGATCATGTCGGCGCCTTTTTCGGCAATCATCATGGTCGGCGCGTTGGTGTTGCCGGCAATGAGGGTCGGCATGATGGAGGCATCGATGACGCGCAGGCCTTCGACGCCGTGGACCTTGAGCCGGTGGTCCACCACCGCCATCGGGTCGGCGCCCATCTTGCAGGTGCCGACCGGGTGGTAGATGGTTTCGGCCTTCCGCCGGATGAACGCTTCGATTTCGGCGTCGCTCTGGACTTCGCTGCCGGGAAAAATCTCCGCGCCGCGGAACGGATCGAAGGGCGCTGCGGCCAGCACCCGGCGCGCCGCGCGCACGCAGTCGATCATCGCCTCCAGGTCGGCCCGCTCGGACAGGTAGTTCGGATCGATCAAAGGCGCTGCGGCCGGATCGGCGCTGCGCAGCGTGATGCGGCCGCGGCTGGCGGGGCGCAGCGGGCAGGCGTGCAGCGCGTAGCCGTGGCCCCACAGCGTGAAAGCGGCGCTGCGCAGGGTGCGCGCGTGGCCGTCGAGGCGCGCCGGGGTGAAATGAAACTGGATGTCGGGCAGCTCCTGCTGCGCTCGGCTCTTGACGAAGCCGCCCGCCTCGGCCGAATTACTGGTCAACGCGCCGGAGCGGTGCACGATGTAGTCGTAGAGGCGCTTTACCTGGGCCGGCAGGGTGCGCAGCGACAGGCCGAGCGACACCGGCAGGCGGCAGCGCTGCACCACCAGCACGTCGAGGTGGTCCTGCAGGTTGCGGCCGACGCCGGGCAGTGCGTGGCGCAGCGCGATGCCGTGGCGCGCCAGTTCCTGCGGCTCGCCGATCCCGGAGAGCATCAGCAACTGCGGGGAATTGATGGCGCCTCCGGCCAGCAGCACTTCGCGGCTGGCGGCGATGCTGGCCACCGTGCCGCCGCGCCGGTATGCGACGCCGGTGGCGCGCTTGCCGTCGAACAGCACGCGCTCGGCCAGCGCGCCGGTCAGCACCGTCAGGTTGGGGCGGGCGAGGGCGGGATGCAGGTAAGCGCGCGCGGCGCTCCAGCGTTCGCCGTTCTTCTGGGTGACTTCGTAGCAGTTCACGCCCTCCTGTTCGGGGCCGTTGAAATCGGCGTTGAACGGGAAGCCGGCCTGCATGGCGGCGTCAATGAACGCCCGAGAGAGCACGTTGGGCGAGCGCAGCGGCGCCACGTTGAGCGGGCCGCCGCTGCCGTGCAGGGGCGAGGCGCCGTCCTCGTGGTGCTCGCTGCGCAGGAACAGCGGCAGCACGTCGTCGAAACCCCAGCCGGGATTGCCCAGCGCGGCCCAGTGGTCGTAGTCGGCGCGGTTGCCGCGCGTGTAGATCATTGCGTTGGTGGAGCTGCTGCCGCCCAGCGTTTTGCCGCGCGGCCAGAACAGGCGGCGACCGCCCAGTTGCTGCTGCGGCTCAGTGAAGTACTGCCAATTGAGCTTCTTGCTCATCATCAGGCCGACGATGCCAAGCGGCACCCGGATGAACGGGCTGCTGTCCGCGGGGCCGGCTTCGAGCAGGCACACGCGCACGGCCGGATCGGCCGAGAGCCGGTTGGCCAGCACGCAACCGGCGGAACCGCCCCCCACGATGATGTAGTCAAACATAGCGTCTCCAAAACAGTACCAATGCCCGGACTCATGGTGATCCTGTCTGGACTATTTGTAAACGCGATCGAATCGATTGCCGGCGGGGCGGCGCGGACGTTCAGTCGAGCGCCTCCAGGTCCGGTGCGTAGTCGCCCGTGCGCGCCAGCCGGTTCAGGCGGCAGCGCTTTGCCAGCGCCGCCTGCGCCGCTGGCGCGTTGCTTTCCTGTCCCTTCCACGCGGCCAGCACCGGCGCCTGCAGCGCCCGTCCATACGAAAAGCTGACCTGCCACGGATGCGGCCCCATCTTGTTCATCTCGTTCAGGTTGGCGGTGGCTTCTTCCGCGCTCTGGCCGCCCGACAGGAACACGATGCCGGGCACCGCCGCCGGCACATGGCGCCGCAGGCAGCGCAGCGTGGCCTCGGCGACCTGCCGCGCATCGGCCTGGCGCGCGCATTTCATGCCGGCGATGACCATGTTCGGCTTGAGCAGCATGCCTTCGAGCAGCACGCGATGCGCGTCCAGTTCGGCGAACACCGCTTGCAGCACCTGCGACGTCACCGCTTCGCAGCGCTCGATGTCATGCGCGCCGTCCATCAGCACCTCGGGCTCCACGATCGGCACCAGGCCCGCCTCCTGGCACAGGGCGGCATAGCGCGCCAGCGCGTGGGCGTTGGCCTGGACGGCGTAGCGGCTCGGGATGTCACGCTCGTCGATGTCGATCACCGCGCGCCACTTGGCGAACTGCGCGCCGAGCTGCTTGTACTCGGCCAGGCGTTCGCGCAAGCCGTCCAGGCCCGCGGTGACCTTGTCGCCGGGGTAGAGCGCCAGCGCCTTGGCGCCCTGGTCCACCTTGATGCCGGGGCTGATGCCGCGCCCCGCCAGCAGCGTGGCGAAGGGTGTGCCGTCGGCGCCTGCCTGGCGCAGCGTTTCATCGTAGAGGATCACGCCGCCGATCGCCGACTCGATGCCTTCGGTGGTGAACAGCAGCTCGCGGTAGCGCCGGCGGTTTTCCTCGGTGGACTCGACGCCGACCGCGTCGAAGCGCTTCTTGATGGTCGGACCGCTTTCGTCGGCGGCCAGCACGCCCTTGTCCGCCGCCACGATGGACTGCGCCACCGACATGAGTTCGTCGCTGTTCATGGAATGTTCTCCTGCAGGTGAGCGGGCGCGGCACGCGCCGCGGCCTCCACCGGATAGATCTTGACCGGGTGAGTGGCGACCGGAAAGCCAGCCGCGCCCAGCGTGTCGGCGATCATTCTGTTGGTATCGAAATACACTTGCCAATAGTGGCTGGTATGGCAATACGGCCGCACCGACAGCTTGGGGCCGAACTCATTGAATTCCAGGATCGCCACATCGGCTGTGGGCGTCGCGGTGGTGTTGGCGACCGTCGCCAGCGCCGCCTTCAGCAGCGCGATCGCTTTCTGTACGTCGGCGCTGCCCGCCAATTGGGCCACCAGGTCCACCCGCCGAAAGGGATGGGCCGAGTAGTTCTTGATGTCGCTGCCCATGATCTTGCCGTTGCCGACGATGGTCCTGACGTTGTCGGGCGTGTTGATCGTGGTGCCGAACAAGCCCAGTTCCAGTACCGTGCCTTCGATTCCGCCGATCATCACGTAATCGTCCACCTGGTAAGGGCGCAGCACCAGCAGGAATATGCCCGCGGCGAAGTTGCCCAGCAAGCCGCTCCACGCGGCGCCGATCGCCACGCCGGCGCCGGCCACCAGGGCGGCGAACGAGGTGGTTTCCACGCCGAAGTAGCCGAGAATCGCGACCACCAGGATGATGTTCAGCGCGACCGTGATGAAGCTCACCAGGTAGCGTTGGACGGTGGGGTCGATGCGCTGGCGCGACATGCCGGCGGCAACGAGCTTCGTCACCAGGCCGATCAGCCAGCGGCCGACGACGAACACCGCGATCGCCCCCAATACCTTGAGTCCGAACGCCACCAGGATGGGCTGCGCCGCATCCATCCAGGAGGTGATTCTTGCAGTGTTCATGGCGTGCTCCGCGAGATCGACGTGGCGTAGCTGTCGGTTGCATCAGAATCTCACAAGCGCGCGTAATTCGCCCGGATGGCCTGAACTGAGCGCTCGCGCCTTGCGATCGCTCAAACATGGTGCCTGCGTCGTTCCTGCCCGCCAAAACTTTCGCTTGAAAATCCTGTCCAACCAGGGTTGTGGCGAACCGGGGCATCGATGATGAACGCAGACCAACCCTACATCCGGTGGTTCTCGGAACTGGGCAATGCCGATGTGGCCCTGGTCGGCGGCAAGAATGCCTCGCTGGGCGAAATGTATCGCGAGCTGACGGCCAAAGGCGTCAGGGTGCCGAACGGGTTTGCCGTCACCGCCGCGGCCTACCGCTACGTGCTCGATCAGGCCGATGCCTGGTCCGCGCTGCATGCGGCCCTGGACGGACTGGACGTGGCCGACATCGACGACCTCGCGCGGCGCGCCCGCATGGCCCGCGACATCGTGTACGGCGCCGGGCTGCCGCCCGACCTCATCGACGCGATCTCATCGGCCTACGCGCGGCTGCGGTCCGAATACGGCGACCAGATGACGGTGGCCGTGCGCAGTTCAGCCACCGCCGAGGATTTGCCGACGGCGAGCTTCGCCGGCCAGCACGAAACCTACCTGAACATCAGCGGCGAGGCCAGCCTGCTTGATGCGGTGCGCCGCTGCTTTGCCAGCCTGTTCAAGGATCGCGCCATCAGCTACCGGGTGGAAAACGGCTTCGACCATTTCAAGGTGTTCCTGTCGGTCGGGGTGATGAAGATGGTGCGCTCCGACCTGGCCTCGAGCGGCGTGATTTTTTCGCTCGACACCGAATCCGGCTTTCGCGACGTCGTGTTCATCACCGGCGCCTACGGCCTCGGCGAAAACGTGGTCCAGGGCACGGTGGACCCGGACGAGTTCTATGTCTTCAAGCCGACCTTGCGGCAGGGGCGCCGCACCGTGCTGCGGCGCGCGCTGGGCGGCAAGAAGATCCGGATGGTGTATGCGGACGCGGAAGGCGGCGACAGCACGCGCAACGTGCCCACGCCGATGGAGGACCAGCGCCGCTTCTGCCTGTCCGACGACGAAGTGCTGGCGCTGGCCGACGCCGCCGTCGTCATCGAGGACCACTACAGCGCCAGGGCCGGCCACCCGACGCCGATGGATATCGAGTGGGCCAGGGACGGCATCGACGGGCTGCTCTACATGGTGCAAGCGCGTCCGGAAACGGTGGCGTCGCAGAAATCGCTGACCAGCTACGACGAATACCGCCTCGATCAAAAGGGAGAAGTGCGCGCCCGCGGCCGCGCCGTCGGCGCCAGGGTCGCATCAGGGCTGGCGCGGGTGATTACCGATGTGGCCCAGCTGAACCAGTTCCAGGCCGGCGAAATCCTGGTCGCCGACGCCACTATGCCGGACTGGGGCACGGTGATGAAGATCGCCGCGGCCGTCGTGACCAACCGCGGCGGGCGCACCTGCCACGCAGCCATCGTGGCGCGCGAGCTCGGCATTCCCGCAGTGGTGGGCTGCGACAACGCGACCGAATCGATCCGCACCGGCGACGAGGTCACCGTCTCCTGCGCCGAAGGCGACGCCGGCCGCGTGTATGCGGGCCGCATCGCGTTCCAGAAAACCACCACCGACCTGTCCAGCCTGCCCAGGCCGGGCACGCACCTGATGGTGAACATCGGCAACCCTGACGTGGCGTTCAAGACTTCGCTGCTGCCCAACGACGGCGTCGGGCTGGCGCGCATGGAATTCATCGTTGCCGAACATATCAAGGCGCACCCGATGGCGCTGGCGCATCCGGAGCGCGTCACCGACCCCGCCACGCGCGCGGCGATCGACGACCTGGCCCGCCTGTGCGCGCGGCCGGCCGACTATTTCGTGCGCCAGTTGTCCGAGGGCGTCGGCACGATCGCCGCAGCGTTCTATCCGAAGCCGGTGATCGTGCGCATGTCGGACTTCAAGACCAATGAATACGCGACCCTGCTGGGTGGCGCCGGCTTCGAGCCGCGCGAAGAGAATCCCATGCTGGGCTTTCGCGGCGCGGCGCGCTACACCCACCCGGCCTACGCCGACGGCTTCGCGCTCGAATGCCTGGCCATGCGGCGGGTGCGCCAGGAGATGGGCCTGACCAACGTCAAGCTGATGATCCCGTTCTGCCGCAGGGTGGCGGAGGCCGAACAGGTGCTGGCGGCGATGGCCGGCCACGGCCTGCAGCGCGGCGTGGACGGCCTGGAAATTTACGTGATGTGCGAAATCCCGAATAACGTGATCCAGATCGATGCCTTCGCCAGGCTGTTCGACGGCTTCTCGATCGGCTCCAACGACCTGACGCAACTGGTGCTCGGGGTGGACCGCGATTCGGACATCGTCGCCTTCGATTTCGATGAACGCGATCCCGGCGTCCTCGAGCTGATTCGCCAGGCGGTCGAGGGCGGACGGCGCATCGGGCGCCATGTCGGCATCTGCGGCCAGGCGCCGTCCGATTATCCCGAGGTGGCCGAGTACCTGGTGCGGCTCGGCATCGACTCGATCAGCCTCAATCCCGACACCATCATCCAGGCCACCAGGCTGGTGCTCGACGTTGAACAGCGGCTGGGGCGGCCGCCGCGCGGGGATGCGCCAGCCAATGAGGAGAACAGCACATGAGCAAGCCGATCGCATCGATGATGCAAACCCAGGCCATGGCGGTCGACATGGACGCGACGCTCCAGCAGGTCGATGAAATGCTGCGCGCGAATAATTTGTCGGCCCTGCCGGTCACCGAGCGCAGCGGCGCCCTGGTCGGCATCATCAGCGCGCGCGACCTGGCGCACTTTCGCCACGAGAAGCGCAATCCCGCCGAGGTTCGCGCCTGGGAAATCTGCTCGTACAAGCCGGTCGAAGTGGCGCCCGACGCGTCGGTCAGCGACGTGGCGCGGATCATGGTGACGCGCGGCATACACCACGTCGTCGTTGCGGACGGCAAGGGAATCGTCGGCATCGTGTCGGCGCTGGACTTCGTCAAGCAGTTCGTCGAGGATGCGTGAAGCGGGATCGACGCGCGCTCATGGCGTGCGATGCATATTGAACAACGCGGCGTAGAATAGGTTTGTCCCCATCCACTTTTCTCAAAAACAACATGAGCATCCCGCCCGCTTCCGTCGCCGCCGCCGCCGATGCACCTTACACCGCCAAGGAAACGCGCCATCGCATCTTCTCGATCGTGGCCGCGTCGTCCGGCAACCTGGTCGAATGGTTCGACTTTTATGTGTATGCGTTCACCGCGCTGTATTTTGCGTCCGCGTTCTTCCCCAAGTCGGACCCGACCGCGCAGCTGCTCAATACCGCGGGCGTGTTCGCCGCCGGCTTCCTGATGCGGCCCATCGGCGGCTGGCTGTTCGGGCGCATCGCCGATCGCAAGGGACGCAAGGTGTCGATGGTGATCTCGGTGACGATGATGTGCGGCGGCTCGCTGCTGATCGCCTGCCTGCCGACGTACGCGACGATTGGCGCCTGGGCCCCGTTCCTGCTGCTCGTGGCCCGGCTGTTCCAGGGCCTGTCGGTCGGCGGCGAATACGGCACGACGGCGACCTACATGAGCGAGATTGCGCTGCGCGGGCGGCGCGGCTTTTTCTCGTCGTTCCAGTACGTCACTCTGATCGGCGGCCAGCTGCTCGCGGTGCTGGTGGTGGTGGTCCTCCAGCAAACGCTCAGCGGCGATGAGATTCATGCCTGGGGCTGGCGCATTCCCTTCGTGATCGGCGCGATGACGGCCGTGGTCGCGCTGTACCTGCGCCGCAGCCTGACGGAATCGGCCAGCGCCGAAAGCCGCGCCAAGCAGGAGGCCGGCACCATCGGCGGCCTGTTCCGGCATCACAAGGCGGCGTTCTTCACCGTGCTCGGTTACACGGCAGGCGGCTCGCTGATCTTTTATACGTTCACCACCTACATGCAGAAGTACCTGGTCAATTCGGCCGGCATGACGATCAAGTCGGCCAGCACGGTGATGACCTTTGCCTTGTTCACTTACATGTGCCTGCAGCCGGTGTTCGGCGCCTTGTCGGACCGGATCGGGCGGCGCAACAACATGCTGGCTTTCGGCGCCCTCGGCACGATCTCGACGGTGCCGATCATGATGACGCTGCACCAGGTGACCAATCCCTACGTCGCCTTCTTCCTGATCGTGCTGGCGCTGGCCATCGTCAGCTTCTACACGTCGATCAGCGGCATCGTGAAAGCGGAGATGTTCCCGGCCGAGGTGCGCGCGCTCGGCGTCGGACTGGCTTACGCCATCGCCAACGCGCTCTTCGGCGGATCGGCCGAATATGTCGCGCTCGGGCTCAAGTCGATGGGGCATGAGTCGGCGTTCTTCTGGTACGTGACGGTGATGATGGCGATCGCATTCCTTGTCGCCTTGCGCCTGCCGCGCACCCCGACGTTCTTGCGCGACGACCGTTAGGCATCGCCGCGCAAGGCGCAGCCGCAAGCGGCGCGTCCGCGTGCTACAGGGCGGCGAGACGCTGGTGGTAGGCGGTCGCCACCTTGTCGAGCGCCGCGTCGTCCATCCCGATCACGCCGCTGGTGGAGAACACCGGCTGATACGCCATGCCGGCCAGGTTCGCGGTCGCCTGCAGCGGGCGCAGCAACTCGCTGAGCGTGTATTGGTTGTAGCCGCCGGCCTGGTACGCCTCGCCGGGGCCGCCGGTGGTGGTCGCCACCAGCAGCTTCTTGCCGCGCAGCTTGTCGCCGTTGCTGCCGTACGCGAAGCCGTACGCCAGCACCGCGTCCTGCCATTCCTTCAGGATCGCCGGCGTGCTGTACCAGTAGAACGGGAACTGCAGCACGATCACGTCGTGCTCGCGCAGCAGCTGCTGCTCGGCTTCGACGTCGATCCGATAATCCGGATAGCGCGCCATCAGGTCGTGGACCGTGACGTTCGGCAGGCTCGCCGCGGCCTGCACCATGGCCTTGTTGACGCGCGAAGCGGCTGGCCGGCGGTGGGCGTAAATGACTAAGATCCGGCTCTGCGACATGAATGCGTCCTTGCGAAAAATTTGTGGAGCGCCATCCTAACGTTTACCATTCGATCTGATTAGCTGGTAATCGATTGAATCAGTTTCAACGTTTTGGAATGAATCATGCGCAATTTCGATGGACTCGACAGCTTCCTCGCCACCGTGGAGGCCGGCAGTTTCTCCGCTGCCGCCGGCCGGCTGGGGGTGACGCCGGCGGCGGTGAGCAAGCAGGTGGGCCAGCTAGAGCGCCACCTGGGCGCGCGGCTGTTCCAGCGCACCACGCGCAGCCTCACGCTGACCGAGAACGGCGAGCGCCTGTATGCCGAGACGGCCGCTCCGGCGCGCGCGCTGGAGCAGGCGCTGGCGACGCTCACCGATGACAGCGAGGCGCCGGCCGGCACCTTGCGCGTGAGCGTCGCCCCCGGGTTCGCGCGCCAGCACATCCTGCCGCTGATGCCGGAATTCCTGAAGCGCTATCCCGCGCTACGGCTCGACTGGAGTTTCGAGAATCGCCGGGTCGATCTGGTCAAGGAGGGCTTCGACGCCGCGATCGGCGCCGGCATCGGCACCGACGCCAACGTGGTGGCGCGCGCGCTGATGCCGCTCAAGCTGCTGACGGTGGCGGCGCCGTCCTACCTGGCGCTGCACGGCACGCCGGTCACGCTGGCCGATCTGGCCCGCCACGACTGTATCCGGCTGCGCTCGGCCACCAGCGGACGGCTGCGCGACTGGACCTTCCTGGTCGGCGACGAGATGGTCACGGTGCCGGTCGACGGGCGCGTCGTCGTGACCGACCTGGACGCCATCGGCGAAGCGGCGCTGGCCGGCATGGGGCTGGCGCGGCTGAGCGCGCACCAGGTCCTTCCCTACCTCGACGACGGCCGGCTGGTGCGCGTGCTGGACGATTTCCGCTCGCCGCCCAACGCGATCCAGGTGTATTACGCCCACTACCGGCTCACGCCACCCAAAGTGCGCGCGTTCGTCGAGTTCCTGAGCGCGTCGATGGCCAAGAGCGAGTTGCGGGCCCGGATCGACGCCATTCCCTGATTGGACGACGTTGCGCTTTTACGCCGCGATCGATTTTTCCTGTTCGACGGCGGACTTGATATCGTTCAGGTCCTGCAGCAGGGCCTTTTTCGCCACGCCCTTGAAGAATAGCGTCATTGGAATCGACATGATTTTCGCGGCGATACCTTGTGGCTGCGAGTCATGAATGCTGCTCAGTGTGACGGCACCGCCGCTCTCTGAAATACGCATGGTGGACAGGAAGACGAATCCGTCGCTTTCCGCCCGCGTCTTGTAGAACTCGTTCTCGGCAGCATCGGTGATCCACTTGTCCGCGCTGGCGGGCTTGCCGAACAAGATGCGCGTCTCGCGCCACTTCAGCCCGACGAGCCCGTCGGCCGGCCGGTCGAGCACCTCGATGGCTTCGATCCCGCTGATGAATTTGGCGGCGTTTTCGATGTCGGTGATCGCGGCCCAGACCGCTGCCCTGGATGCGTTGATGGTGACCTGTACTTCGACGAGCATGGTGTTCTCCTGGCGGCGGATTGAGGCGGTGAGTATGATGCCAAAAACCAACTTGAGCAATCGCCAACACTGACCCCGGCGCGGCGAGCGTGCGCCCGACGAAAGGGGCCACGGTTACTATCGCAACACTGATCAATGAGGGGCCATCCATGAAGACGAGCGTGACCGCATTATTACTGCTGGGGCTGAGCTGGAATGCGCTGGCCGCCGACGTGGCGCCGGCAGGCGCCAGGCCGCTCTCAACCATCGCGTCGCTCGACGTGCCGCGCTACATGGGCACCTGGTACGAGATCGCGAAGTTCCCAAACAGGTTTCAGAAGAAATGTGTCGGATTCACTTCCGCGACATATTCCGCCCTGGCCGACGGCACGCTGCAAGTGCGAAATCGCTGCCGCATGGACAACGGCCAGTTCGACGAGGCCGTCGGCGCCGCGCGCCAGGTGGGCGGGCCCGATTCGCCCAGGCTGAAGGTGCGCTTCGCCCCGGCGTTTCTGTCCTTCCTGCCGATGGTGTGGGGCGATTACTGGGTGATCGACCTGGACGCCGGTTACCAGCTGGCCGCCGTGAGCGAACAGAAACGCGAGTTCCTGTGGATACTGTCGCGCACGCCCAAGGTCGACCCGGCACGTTACCGTGCGCTGGTCGCGCGCCTGGAAGCGCAGGGGTTCGACGTGAGCAAACTGGTGCCCACCAGGCAGGAATAGCGGGAACAGCGATCGTTGAGCGAGCCGGGCGCCGGCCAAAGTTAAAATGGCGCATCGATCAACGGACTTCGTATCAATGCCAACTCCCGCCACCACCATTTCCGGCGCCAGCCTGAATCGCGCCCAGATCACCGAACTGCTCGCAAGCGGGAAGGGCGCCATCGTGTTCGACCGCTGCGAGCTGGACGGGGCCGACTGCTCCCGGCTCGATTTCCAGCACGCCGAATTCGTCGGCTGTTCGCTGGTCGAAACGTCTTTTTACGCAGCGAACCTGTCGCGCAGCAAGTGGCGCCGTTGCCGCGGCGGCCAGGCCGATTTCGAATCGGCCGAGATCGTCGATGCCCGCTTCGACGCCTGCGATCTGAATAATACGAACTGGCGCCGCGCACGGTTGGCGTCGGCAGCCTTCACGGAGTGCAAGCTGACCGGCGCCAGCTTCGAGGAAGCGGGCCACCTGGGACTCGCGTTCGAGCAATGCCGGCTGGCCGGTGCGGACCTGCGCCGTTTTTCGTTTCGCAAGGCGCGGCTCAATGGCCTGGACTTCCAGGACGCGGATTTGTCCGGCTGCGACTTCCGCCAGGCCGTGTTCGATGAGTGCAGCCTGCGCGACGCGCATCTGAAGGACACCAGGTTCGACGGCGCCGACCTGCGCGGCGCCGACATCGCCGGCATCAAGCTGGGCAATGCCGCCATGTTCAAGGGAGCGATCATCTCCAGCCGCCAGGCGGCGGAGATGATGCTCGAACTGGGCCTGGTGGTGGCATGAGGCTGCGCGACATCCAGATGCCACGGCTAGATCATCGGCCCTCCGATGTTGCCCTTGAAGATTTCCATATTCAGCGAAAAGTCGTCCACGACTCCGCCGGGGCGGCCGTCCACCTGGACGACCACGGCCCGGCCGCCGCGCACATTCTGCATCTGCTCGCGCGGTAGCACGCGCGCAGACTCCTTTTCATTTGCGGCCGATTGGCCCGAGGTTTTCAAGTCCGAGATGGTCAGCGATTTCATGATGGTTCTCCTGAAGATAGCGGTGCGGTAAAGTGAGCGGACGCGCATTTGCGCGCCCAATCGATACTACGCAACGACTATGCCAGCCCATGACGGCAGGGCTGTTCGATCATAAGTATCTGAAGATTCTAGGATTTTTTCATGATGGCGCCGTTTGACCCGACTTCTCGCGAAATCGGGATGTTGGATCGGATCCAACAGTGCCGGAAAATTGTTGGGCAATGGGTGACGCGCGCGCCGGCCGGGGCGATCCGGGTGTAATACGTTCACTATCGGGGCCGCATTGAGGAGCAAGAAATGGAGCCAGTGGCCGAAGGCACGTTCTACAACTGCCCGATGCACCCGCAGATTCGCCAGCCCGGCCCAGGCAGCTGCCCGATATGCGGCATGGCGCTCGAACCGGTGATGCCGTCGCTGGAGGAAGAGGACAACCCCGAACTGGCCGACTTCAGGCGCCGGTTCTGGTGGACCTTGCCGCTGTCGGCGGCAGTGTTCCTGTTGGCGATGTTCGGGCACATGCTGCTGCCCGCTGGCCTGCCGCACCAGAACCTGATCGAGCTCGCGCTCAGCACGCCAGTGGTGCTGTGGGCCGGCTGGCCGTTCTTTGTCCGATGTGGCAGATCGATCCGCAATCGCAGCCCCAACATGTGGACGCTGATCGGAACCGGCGTCGCGGCGGCCTATGTGTACAGCGTGGTCGCCACCTTTGCGCCGGGTCTGTTCCCGCCGGAGTTCGCCGCGCACAATGGCCGCGTCGGCGTCTATTATGAAGCCGCCGCCGTCATCGTCTCCCTGACCCTGCTGGGACAAATCCTGGAGCTGCGCGCGCGCTCCCAAACCTCGGCCGCCATCAAGTCGCTGATGGGCCTCGCGCCGCGGACGGCGCGGCGCATCCGCGCCGACGGCGTTGAGGCGGACATTCCGCTGACCCATGTGCACATCGGCGACTTGCTGCGCGTGCGGCCCGGCGAGAAGGTGCCGGTCGACGGCAAGGTGGCCGAAGGCGAGAGCGCGGTGGACGAGTCGATGCTGACCGGCGAACCGATGCCGGTCACCAGGCGGCCCGGCGACAGCGTCATCGGCGCCACGCTCAATACCAGCGGAAGCCTGGTGATCCGCGCCGAGAAGGTGGGCTCCCAGACCATGCTCTCGCAGATCGTGCAGATGGTCGCACTGGCGCAGCGCTCGCGCGCGCCGATGCAGCGGCTGGCCGACGTGGTGGCCGGCTACTTCGTCGTGATCGTCATCGGCATCGCGCTGCTCACGCTGCTGGGTTGGGGCTTGTTCGGACCCGCGCCGGGCTGGGTGTTCGGCTTCGTCAACGCGGTCGCGGTGCTTATCATCGCCTGCCCCTGCGCGCTGGGCCTGGCCACGCCGATGTCGATCATGGCCGCGACCGGTCGCGCCGCGACCCAGGGGATGCTGTTCCGCGACGCCGCGGCGATCGAAGGCATGCGCAGGATCGACACCCTCATCGTGGACAAGACCGGCACGCTGACCGAAGGCCGGCCCGCGTTCGACCGCGTGGCTGCGGCCCCCGGCTTCAGCGAAGCGGACGTGCTGCGGCTCGCCGCCGGCATCGACCAGGGCAGCGAACACCCGCTGGCGCACGCGATCGTCGCCGAGGCCCGCCGCCGCGGCCTCGCCCTGGCCACGCCGGAAAAATTCGAATCGTCCAGCGGCATCGGCGTGCGCGGCTTGCTGTCCGGGCAGCGCATCGCGCTCGGCAATACGGCGCTGATGGAAGAAGAGCTGGTCGAATGGCGCGGACTGAAAAGCCAGGCGGAGGAGCTGCGCCGCGAGGGCGCCAGCGTGGTGTACCTGGCAGCCGACCGGATGCTGGTCGGACTGATCGCCGTTTCCGACCCGGTCAAGGCGAGCACCGCGGAAGCGCTGCGGACCCTGCGTGACGCCGGCCTGAACGTCATCATGGCCACCGGCGATGGCGTCACCACGGCGCAGGCTGTGGCGCGCAAGCTGGGCATTGCGGAAGTCTATGGAGAGGTGAAGCCGAAGGACAAGCTGGACCTGGTGGAACGATTGCAGAAGGCCGGCAAGGTGGTGGCGATGGCCGGCGACGGCATCAACGACGCGCCGGCGCTGGCCAAAGCCGACGTTGGCATCGCGATGGGCACGGGGACCGACGTGGCGATCAACAGCGCCCACCTGACGCTGATAAAAGGCGACCTGCGTTCGATCGCGCGGGCGCGCCGGCTGTCGCTGGACACGGTGCGCAACATGCGCCAGAACCTTGGCTTCGCATTCGTCTACAACGCGCTCGGCATTCCGCTTGCCGCCGGATTGTTCCACCCGCTGACGGGACATCTGCTGTCGCCCGTCATCGCCGCGCTGGCGATGAGCCTGAGTTCGGTGTCGGTCATCACGAACGCCTTGCGCTTGCGCGGCGCAGCCTCCTGATGTCAGCGGCCGAAGTGGCGCTAGCGAGGCCACATGCGCTGGAACACGCCATCTTTGTCGACCAGCAGGTGCTTCAATGCGCCGGCCACATGAAGGGCGATCAGCGCGACCATCACCCACGCCAAGCCGATGTGCAACGAGAACAGCAATTCGGAGCGATCGTGGTTTTGCACTGCCCAAGCCGGCAGGTGCGAGCCGAAGAACGTGACGCCGTCTTCGCTGTACGAGGCCCCCAGGAAGCCAAGAACAGGCATCAGAAAGAGGCAGCCATAAAGACTCCACTGCGTGAAGTGCGCAAGTGCGACCTGCCAACCCGGGACACTGGCCGGAAGTGGCGCGGGACGATGCCGGGCGCGCCACCAGATACGCAGCAGCACCAGTACGAACGCGATCATTCCGAACGACTTGTGCTTGTCGAAATACCAGGCACTACGCGGATCCTCTTCAATCGACAGCATGTACCAGCCGATTGTCACCAGGGTTACGATCAGCACCGCCAGTACCCAGTGCAGCAGAATCGCTGGTGTCGCATAGCGCCAACGCGACCCCGGCGACGCGCTCCTCAATTTGTTTTCATTCATCGCTTGCGATCAAGAAGTTCAATCATTCAGCAAAACTGATCCGTAATGATCGGAATAATAACGTTTTTTCGCGATAATGCAGGCCGCCTCGGTCTGCGGTGTGCATCCCCTGTAACGTGTGCAAGGACCAGTTATTCAACGAGCGGTGGCGATGCCCGAGCTGGAGCTTGATAGTGGCATGATTGACACCGCGATCGCGCGATGCTAGCCTGAAAATCGATCTATTCTTTCGTCAGGTCTCCGCCATGCGCTACTGGCACCTCGACCGTCCCCCTCCCGCCGTCCCGCTCGACCTGTCGCAGGTGACCGGCCTGGTGGCGGCCATCGGCCAGGCTGATGCAACCTCGTTTGCCTCCGAAGTGCTGGGCACGCTGGGCGCCGCGGCGAAGATCTCGCAATGCACGATCTTCGCGTATGAATTCGGCAACCGGCCGCGCACGGTGTCGGTGGCGGACCGGCGCGGCGGCCGATTCCTGCGCGACGTCGCCGACGTCTATTCGAAGCTGTATTACGTTTTGGACGGCAACCAGGGCATCGTCACTGCGCCGCAGGCGGCAAAGCCGGGGGCGCCGATGGTGATCCACCAGCAGACCAGCGCCGACATCATCCACGAAGGCTACCGCGCCGTCTGCTACAGCGACCCCAATGTCTGCGACCGACTGTCGCTGCTGTTGCAGCCGGCCGACCACATCTGGCTGTCGGTGAACCTGTACCGCGACAGCGCCAACGCCAATTTCCAGCCCCAGGAGATTGCGCTGGTCGAGGCGCTGGCGCCGCTGATCGGCCACGCCGCCAGACACCACTACGCCTTGCACGGCCAGAGCCAGCAGGGCATCCCGCAGCTGATGCTGGCGCGCCTGCGCAGCATCTGCCCATCACTGCCCAAACGCGAACTCGACGTCGTGCGCGGCGTGCTCGAGGGGTGCTCGGCCGCCGAAATCGGCGAGATGCTCGGCATCAAGCCCGCGAGCGTCGTCACCTACCAGAAACGCGCCTACCAGCGGCTCGGCATCTCCAGCCAGCGCCAGTTGTTCGCCCTCTGCCTCTCCTCAGAGAAACCTTGATTTCTTCGGAAATGGGGTCAGGTCCGCAGGACCAGACCCCCGGCGTGGTACGCGGCGTCGGCGTCATCGGGGTCTGGTCCTGCGGACCTGACCCCATCTTGCCGTCCGATGTACCCAAAATGGGGACAAGCACCCCTTGACGCACTCCTATACTCAATTCATCGCATTGCGCCGAAAACAAGAACAAGCGGCGCCGACCGCCCGGCCGCAATGCGCGCCCGCAGTTCAATTGGAGTTGAGGAGACCGTCAACATGCAACCAGTTCCATCGTTAGTCCATCCCGCCCACGGCGGCGCCGAGCGCGCAGACGACACCGCACAGCGCGTCAACGCAAAAGTGTCGAAGCGCCTGCTGTGGTTCATCTTCCTGCTGTTTGTTTTTTCCTTTTTGGACCGTATCAACATCGGCTTCGCCGGCCTGACGATGATGAAGGACCTGGGCCTGACCTCGACCCAGTTCGGCCTGGCGACCACCTTGTTCTACGTCGCCTACATCGCCTGCGGCATCCCGAGCAACATCATGCTGGCGCGGGTCGGCGCGCGACGCTGGATCGGCGCCATCATGATCGCCTGGGGCGTCGCGTCGAGCGCGACCATGTTCGCCACCAATCCCAACACCCTGTACCTGCTGCGCGCAATGGTGGGCATCACCGAGGCCGGCTTCCTGCCCGGCATGCTGCTGTACCTGACGTTCTGGTTCCCGGCCGCCTACCGCGCCCGCGCCAACGCCATGTTCATGATTGCGATGCCGGTCACCGCGGCGCTCGGCTCGGCCGCATCCGGCTACATCCTCGGCCTGGACGGCGCGGCCGGCCTGAAGGGATGGCAGTGGCTGTTCCTGCTCGAGGGCCTGCCTTCCGCGCTGCTCGGCTTGGCCGTGTTCTACTACCTCGACGACCGTCCGCAGCAAGCCAAATGGCTGTCGGCCGAGGAGAAGGCCACGCTGGCGCGCAGCTTGGCAAGCGATCGCCCGCCGGAGCCGGCTGCCCACGCCAAACGCAGCCTGCTGGCCGAACTGGCGTCACCGACCGTCATCAAATTTGCCGTCGCCTATTTCTGCCTCGTGAACACCTTGGCGATGGTGGCCGTGTGGACCCCGCTGATCGTCAAGAGCTTCAACGCCGGCGCCAGCAACCAGACCGTGGGCCGGCTCGCCGCCATCCCGCAAATCGTCACCATCGCCGCGATGATCTGGTGGGGCCGGCGCTCCGACCGCAAACAGGAACGCCGCTGGCACCTGATGCTGCCGATGCTGATGTCGGCGGCCGGCTGGATCTGCACCGCGGCGGCCAGCCACCCGGCGCTGCAGCTGCTCGGGATTTGCCTGGCGTCGGCGGGCTCTTACACCGCGATGTCGATCTTCTGGACCACGCCGGACCAGGCGCTCAGCTTCAAGGCGCAGGCGGTCGGCATCGCCGTCATCAACGCCACCGGCAATATCGGTTCGGCGCTCAATCCGGTGATCGTCGGCTGGCTCAAGGACGCCACCCACAGTTTCAGCGCAGGCCTGATCTACGCCGCCGTGCTGCTGGTGGTGGGCGCCGCGCTGGTCATGCTCCTGCCGATCGACGGCCGCAAGCGCGCCGCAGCCTGAACATCCCATCAGAGGACACACATCATGGACATCGCATTCCAACCCTATCCGTTCAGCGGAAAGCAGTACCCGGCGCGCATTCCGGCGCTGGAGCATGGCCAGGATGCGCGCCGCCATCCGGTGGCCATCGTCGGCGGCGGCCCGGTCGGCCTGGCCACGGCGCTGGGCCTCGCAAAACAGGGCGTCGCCTCGGTGCTGATCGAGGCCGACAGCTCGGTGTGCCACGGCAGCCGCGCCATCTGCATCTCGCGCCGCAGCCTGGAGATCATCGAGCGCCTCGGCGCCGTCGAAGGCTTCCTCGAAATCGGCCTGCCGTGGACCGGCGGGCGCAGCTTCTACCGCGAAACAGAGGTGCTGCACTTCACCATGCCGCAGGACGAAAACCAGAAGCTGCCGCCGATGATCAACCTGGCGCAGTATCACATCGAGCAGATCCTGCTCGACGCCGCCGAGCGCCACGCCGACCTGATCGACATCCGCTGGCAGACCCGCGTCACCGCGATGGCGCAGGACGGCGACGGCGTCACCCTGCAACTGTCCACGCCCGAAGGCGACTACGCGCTGCAGGCCGACTGGATGGTCGCCTGCGACGGCGGACGCAGCACCATCCGCGAGGAGATGGGCCTGCAGCTGCAGGGCGCCAGCTACGAAGGGCGCTACGTCATCGTCGACATCGCGATGGAGAGCGCGCGCCCGACCGAGCGGCTGGCGTATTTCGATCCGCCGTCGAATCCCGGCTCCACGGTGCTGGTCCACAAGCAGCCCGACAACATCTGGCGCATCGACTACCAGGTGCGCGACGACGAGAGCGTCGACCAGGCGGTGCTGCCGGAGAACGTGCTGCCGCGCGTGCAAAGCCTGCTCGACATGATGGGCGAGAAGGGTCCGTGGGCGCCGATCTGGATCACGATGTACAAGGCGAATGCTCTGACGCTGGAAAAATACCGCCACGGCCGCGTGCTGTTTGCCGGCGATGCCGCCCACCTGGTGCCGATCTTCGGCGTGCGCGGCGCAAACTCGGGCATCGACGACGCCGACAACGCGGCCTGGAAGCTGGCCTACGTGATCAAGGGCCTGGCCGACGAGCGGCTGCTGGATAGCTATTCCAGCGAACGCGTAGCTGCGGCGCACGAGAACCTCAGCTACGGCACCAAGAGCACCGAGTTCATGGCGCCGCCGTCGTTCGCGTTCGCGCTGATGCGCACCGCGGTGCTCAGCCTGGCGGAGAAGCATCCGGCGGTCCGTTCGCTGATCAATCCGCGCCAGAGCTCGGCCATCGCCTATGCGGACTCCCCGTTGAACGCGCCGCAGGAGGAAGCCTGGAATGCCGGACCGGCGTCCGGCACCGTGCTGCCGGAATGCCCGCTGACCGTGGTGCGCGACGGCGTGGAATCGGTTCGGCACATGACCGACCTGCTGGGCGCCGGCTTCACCATCTTCCAGTTCGCGGCGGGGGAGGGCGGCGATACGGCTTTGGCGGACGTGCCGGCAACGCTGGTGACGATCACCAAGCGCAGGAAGATTGATGCCAGCGCTCCTTACGGCTGGGACCACACGGGCCGCCTGTTCGCGCTGTACGGCGCCGAAGCGGGCGGCGTGTACCTGGTGCGCCCGGACGGCCACGTTGCCGGCCGCTGGCATGCTCCCTCCGCGGCGACGGTACTTGCCGCCATCGAGCGCGTGCTGCATCCGCAAACCCGCTAACCGCAAAGGAAACTGCCATGAACGACAGCGAACTCGATGCCGTCTACACGCGGCTGTGCAAGACCATGACCGAACTCGGGGTTGACCGCGCGCCCTTGTTCCTCGCCCGATTTGCTCTGCTGGCGATCGTAGAACTGAACGATGCGGCGCTGGCCACGCGGCTGGTCGACGCCGCGGCCGCCGGCAAAGCCGCCTGACAGGAGCAGCCATGACTCTCGACTATCAATCCGGCTTCGGCAACGAATTTGCCACCGAAGCGCTGCCCGGCGCGCTGCCGGTCGGGCGCAATTCGCCGCAGCGCGCTCCCTACGGCCTGTACGCCGAACAGCTGTCCGGGACCGCGTTCACCGCGCCGCGCCACAGCAACCGGCGCTCGTGGCTGTACCGGATCCGCCCGGCCGCCGTGCACGGGCACTTCACGCCGATCGACAGCGGCCGGCTGACCAGCCGCTTCGACGAGCCGGCGCCGTCGCCCAACCAGTTGCGCTGGGACCCGCTGCGGCTGCCATCGGCGCCCACCGACTTCGTCGCCGGCCTGGTGACGATGGGCGGCAACGGCAGTCCCGAAGCCGGCAGCGGCTGCGGCATTCACCTGTACGCGGCGAACCGCTCGATGGAGCGCTTCTTCTACAACGCCGACGGTGAACTGCTTATCGTGCCGCAGCAGGGCGCTTTGGTCATCGCCACCGAGCTTGGCACCTTGCGCATCGAGCCGCAGGAGATCGCCGTGATCCCGCGCGGCGTACGCTTCCAGGTCCGGCTCGAAGGCGACGCCGCGCGCGGCTACGTCTGCGAAAACTACGGCGCGCTGTTTCGCCTGCCCGACCTGGGCGTGATCGGCTCCAACGGCCTGGCCAATCCGCGCGATTTCCAAACCCCGGTGGCGTGCTACGAAGAGCGCGAGGGCGACTTCGAGCTGGTAGCCAAGTTCCAGGGACGCCTGTGGAGCGCGCCGATCGGCCATTCGCCGCTCGACGTCGTTGCATGGCACGGCAACTACGCGCCCTACAAATACGACCTGCGCCGCTTCAACACCATCGGCTCGATCAGCTACGACCATCCGGATCCGTCGATCTTCCTGGTGCTGCAGGCGCCCAGCGATACGCCGGGAGTGGACACCATCGACTTCGTGATCTTTCCGCCGCGCTGGCTGGCCGCCGAGGACACCTTCCGTCCGCCCTGGTTTCACCGCAATTTCGCCAGCGAGTTCATGGGCCTGATCCACGGCGCCTACGACGCCAAGGCGGAAGGCTTCGTGCCGGGCGGCGCGTCGCTGCACAACTGCATGAGCGGACACGGGCCGGACGCCGCCACCTTCGACAAGGCCAGCGCCGCCGACACCAGCCGTCCCGACCTGGTGAGCGACACGATGGCCTTCATGTTCGAGACGCCCACCGTGATCCGGCCCACCAGCTACGCCGTCGAATCGGCGCAACTGCAGGCCGATTACACCGAATGCTGGCGCGGCCTGGGCAAGCGCTTCGACCCGGCGCGCCGTTGATACTGAATAGGAGAAGAGAATGATTGAATTGAACGAGACGCATGCGGCGGCGCTGCGCAGCTGGGTCGAATCGGCGAACGAACCTGGTACCGATTTCCCGATCCAGAACCTGCCGTTTGCCGTGTTCCGGCGCGCCGGCAGCGGCGAAGCGTTTCGCGGCGGCGTCGCCATCGGTGACCAGATCGTCGACCTCGGACTGGCGGCGCAGTGCGGCGCGCTGGCGCCCGATGCGCGCCCGCTCGCCGCCGCGTGCGGCGACGCCAGCCTGAATCGCTTCATGGCGATGGGGCAGGGCGCGTGGTCGGCACTGCGGCTTGCACTGAGCCGCGCGTTACGTATGGGCGCTGCCGACGCGGAGCGCCTGGCCGCCTGCCTGGTGGCGCAGTCGGACGCCGAGTACACCGTGCCGGCGCGGATCGGCGACTACACCGACTTCTATACGTCTGTGCATCACGCAACCAACATCGGCAAGCTGTTCCGGCCAGATAACCCGCTTATGCCGAACTACAAATGGGTGCCGATCGGCTACCACGGCCGCTCCTCGTCGATCGGCGTGTCGGGCCAGTCGTTCGCCCGGCCGCGCGGGCAGACCATGCCGCCGGGTGCCACGGCGCCGGAATTCGGTCCCTGCAAGCGGCTCGATTACGAACTGGAACTGGGCATCTTCGTCGGCGCCGGCAACGCCAGCGGCGAGCCGGTATCGATCGACGACGCCGAGTCGCACGTGTTTGGCCTGTGCCTGCTCAACGACTGGTCGGCGCGCGACATCCAGGCGTGGGAATACCAGCCGCTCGGCCCCTTCCTGTCGAAGAATTTCGCCACCACGATCTCGCCGTGGATCGTCACGCTCGAAGCGCTGGCGCCGTACCGTCGGCCGTTGGTGCGCCCGCAAGGCGACCCGGAGCCGCTGCCTTACCTGGCGTCGGAGGCCAACCGCGAGCAGGGCGCCATCGACATCCAGCTCGAAGTGCGGCTTGAGACCGAAGCGATGCGCCGCGCCCGCGCCGGCAGTGCGCGCTTGAGCGCTACGAGCTACCGCCACGCCTACTGGACCATCGCGCAGCTGGTGGCGCACCACACGGTCAACGGCTGCAACCTGCAGCCCGGCGACCTGTTCGGCAGCGGCACTTTGTCGGGACCGACGCTGGACCAGGCCGGCGCGCTGATCGAGCTGACCGCCGGCGGCAAAAAACCGGTCGAGCTGCCGGGCGGCGAACTCAGGGCATTCCTGGAAGATGGCGACACCCTGATCCTGCGCGGCTGGTGCGAGCGCCCCGGTCATGCGCGCATCGGCTTCGGCGAGTGCCGCGGCACGGTATTGCCCGCGCGAGGCCATTCCTGAATTTTTCTCCAGCGGCACTGGCGTCGGGCAGATTCGCTTCACTCAGACTGGTCGACTGCTATCGGCTGAGCGCATTTCTTCCAACGTCTGCCGCAGTCGGCGGCAAGCGAGGTCATATGTCGGATGATAGTTCAGTGCATCGATCGCTTCGAATTGCTTTTTCAAGGAATCGTGGCGTTTGTCGAGTTGTTCGAGGACCGAGTCTGCGTGCCGGACCATGACATCAGCATGCAACAGCAAAGCGTGCGGTTCCATTTCTGCAATCAGCGAAAAATCGAATATGTCTCGCCCTGTAATTCTGTCGCCGCGGTGCCACATCTTCTTCGCGATAATCTCGACGGATGTTTCGACGTTGACCTCGCGACCCAAGATCGTTTGAACTTCAAAACCAGGTGAAGTGAGGTTGGGCGCCGCGACGAAGTCGATCTCACCTTCGACGAAGAATAGTTTCACGCTATTCGCGGCTTCCGTGTAGTCGGTCGTGAGGGACTCCGCGAGATCGCTTAGCCGTGGCGTGACGAATCCGAGCGACTGAGGATCTGGCACAAAAATATCGACGTCCTTGCTGAAGCGGTGCCCGTATTTCAGCATCAGGACAGTGCCGCCGCCAAACGTCCAAAAGGGGGCTTCACGGCCGTGCGCGGCGATCTCATCGACCAGCAGCAAGGCTTTTTGCATAAGCCCCTCCCAAAGTTGGGGAATCGGAACCTCGAACTCTTTCATGTCCACACCCTTCTGCAAGCCTTCCATTCTGACGACCACTTCGCCAGATGTTTCATGATCTTCTTTGCGGGTATGGCGGATGTGGCAGCCTCCGAAATCGCTTTGACGGCGACCGGAAGAGGCGTCTCATCAAGAAAAGCCATCAAGTGTGGATGAAAGCGATCCGGAGCACAGCCCGACCGAAGCATCTCCGCCAGCGTTTCAGGCGTGACGATCTCTTTGTAGCTAGTGCTGATACTCCGTGCGGCTACCGTCAGCGCGCTTTTTACGCCAACTGAGGGCTCCAAGCTCATGCCTACGCCCAATATGTCCAACACGTTTATCAGCTTGGAAAAACCTAGATCGTTCAGTGTCCCGTTTTCCAGTTGATTGATCGTCACGCGAGACAGCCCCGCAAGCTTGGCAACGTGTTCCTGCAACAATCCTGTTTCGATCCGTTTCGCGTGAACTTTTGTTCCGATTTCCCGCAACTCCATTGTGATTCCCCTTGTGGAGAGCATGTTAAATATACTTAACATTATAATGACCGGAATGATCAACGCAAGTTGGCATACCTTACGTTATCCGCGGTCGTGTCGCAGCAGGGAGCGCGGCGCCTGGCTAAGCCCCCAGCGCGTCCACCAGGAAATCGACAAAGGTACGCACCTTGGCCGACAAATGTTTGCGGCTTGGGTAGACCGCATACACGCCAAGTTCGGCCGACTGCCATTCCGGCAGAACGCGCACCAGCCGTCCCGCATCGATATCGTCGCCGATGATGAACTGGGGCTGGAACACGATGCCGGCGCCGCGCAGCGCCGCCAGCCGGATGATATCGCCGTTGTCCGCCTTGATCGGGCCGGAGATGGGCACGGCCACCGTGCCGGCCGGCCCTTCGAGGCGCCACTCCGTGCCTGTGCCGGTCAGCGTGTAGCCGAGGCAGGCATGCGCGGTCAGGCCGGCCGGCGTTTGCGGCGCGCCATGGCTGTCGATGTAGGACGGCGCGGCGCAGACGATGCTACGCACCCCGCCGATCTTGCGGGCTATAAGCTCCGACTGCGGCATGGCGCCGATGCGAATCGCCAGGTCGAAGCCTTCGTCGATAAGGTCAACCTTGCGGTCGCTGAGCGAAATGTCCAGCTGCACCTGGGGATAGGCCTGGGTGTAATCGCCGATGATGGCAGCCAGCCGGTGCTGCCCGTACGACAGCGGAATCGTCACCCGAAGCACGCCCTGCGGCATGCGCGTCAGCTGGCCGGCGATCTGTTCCGCCTCTTCGACATCGCTCACGATCTGCACGCTGCGCTCGTAGAACGCGCGCCCGGTTTCGGTGAGGCTCAGCCGGCGCGTCGTGCGGTTCATCAGTCGCGTGCCCAGGTGCTCTTCCAGCTTCTGGATTTGCTTCGACACCATCGCCCTGGAGATATCGAGCTTGTCGGCCGCAGCCGCGAAGCTGCCGCCGTCAACGACGGCCACATACATTCTCATCGAAGCAAAAAGGTCCATTAACGCGCCATTGTCAATCAAGGGGAAACAGTCTATCGCCAAGAACCTTCTTTATCAACCGATTCAACATGGATACCATGAATGCTTCTTACTGCGAGGTACATCATGTCTCCACTGCCCACCATCTTTGTTTCACACGGCTCGCCGATGCTGGCGCTACAGGACAGTCCTGCCCGGCGCTTCTTGCAGGAGCTGGGACAAAGCCTGCCGCGGCCCAAGGCGATCGCCGTTGTCTCCGCTCACTGGGAGACTGCGGGCAGCCCGGCGGTTTCGCTGGCGCCGCGGCCCTCCACGATCCACGACTTCGGCGGCTTTCCGCAGGCGCTGTTCGACATGCGCTACCCGGCGGCCGGTGCGCCGGAAGTTGCCGAGCGCGCCGCCGCGCTGTTCGAAGCGGCCGGCATCCCGGTCGGCCGCAGCGCCGACCGCGGCCTGGATCACGGCGCCTGGGTCCCGCTCAAGCTGATGTACCCGGACGCTGACGTGCCGGTCATGCAGATCTCGCTGGTGCGCGGCGCCAGCCCGGCCGTGCACGAAAAGCTGGGCCAGGCACTGGCGCAATTGCGCCACGAAGGCGTGCTGGTCATCGGATCGGGATCGTTGACCCACAACCTGTACGAGTACCGCGGCCAGCCGGTCGATGCGCCCGCGCCGCACTGGGTCAGCGAATTCGAAAGCTGGATGTGCGAACGGCTGGAAGCCAATGACGCAGAGGCCTTGCTGGACTATCGCAACCGCGCGCCGTCGGCCAAGCAGAACCATCCGACCGAGGAGCACCTGTTGCCGCTGTTCGTAGCGATGGGCGCGGCCGGCGCCGGCGCGAAGACGCAGCTGCTGCATTCGAGTTTCGAACACGGCGTCCTCGCCATGGACGCGTACGCATTCAACTAAGGGCCTGATCATGACTGACACATTGAACGAGACGCTGGTCGAACCGGTATCCGGATTGACCTACCGCGTTCAAGCCGCCCGCGACGCGCAGGGCGAGGCGCCATGCCTGATCCTGCTGCACGGCGTCGGCGCCAACGAAGCGGGTTTCATCGAACTGGCGCGCCGCATGGATCCGCGACTGGTCGTGGTGCTGGCGCGCGGCCCGCTCGAATTCGGGCCGATGCAGTTCGGCTGGTTCCAGGTGCGCTTCACGGCAACCGGACCGGCAATCGATGCGGCGCAGGCCGAGCTGTCGCGCCAGAAGCTGGTGAGCTTCATCGCGCAGCTGCCGCAAGCGCATGACGTCGATCCCAACCGCATCTGGATCGCCGGTTTCAGCCAGGGCGGCATCATGAGCGCGAGCATTGGACTGACGGCGCCGGACAAGGTGGCCGGTTTCGGCATCCTGAGCGGACGCATCCTGCCGGAAGTGCTGCCGCTCGCGCAGCCGGGCGCGGTGACCGCATTCGTCAGTCACGGCGCACAGGACCAGAAACTGGGCATTCACTTTGCCCGCGATGCAAAGGAAGTCCTCGATGGACTCAAAGTGCCTTTGCAGTATCACGAGTATCAAGCCGGCCACGAGCTGAACATGGCGATGCTGGACGACTTCAAACAATGGCTCGGTGTTCAGCTCGACGAGCCTGTAAATTTAACTTAACCGGAGCGAAATCATGCAAACCAATACAACCATCCCTACCAATTTCGACGACACCAGCAAGCTGGTCCTGCGCGCGGCCCTGGCGATCATGCTGCTCTTTCATGGCTACGCCAAGCTCACCGGCGGCATCGGCTTCGTCGGCGACATGCTGGCGAAAGCCGGCGCGCCGGCGGCGCTGGGCTACCTGGTCTACGTCGGCGAAGTGATCGCGCCGCTGATGATCCTGGCCGGTGTCTTCACGCGTCCTGCCGGGCTGGTAGTGGCCATCAACATGATGGTCGCCGTCCTGCTGGTGCATACCGGCCAGGTATTCACCATCAATCAAACCGGCGGCTGGGCGCTCGAACTGCAAGGGATGTATTTCGTTGCGGCGGTCGCTGTCGCGCTGTTGGGAGCCGGCCGTTACAGCCTTGGCGGCACGACGGGCCGCTTCAACTAGCCCCAGCGCGGAGCCTCGTTCGGCGCGGTGATGGGGACGCCGAGTCCCCATCATGCGCATCCTAGGCGTGCGCCAGCTTCAGCGCCGCGTCGAGATCGGCAATCACATCGCCGGCATCCTCGATCCCGACCGACCTGATCGCATTGTCCGATTCAGTTCGCCTTACATGAACCGAAGACTTCTTGATTTACCAGTCCAGTACCGCCGCAAGAGTAAAGTTCGTAGCCCAACAGTTCACCGGGATCTAAACGCGGCGTGCTTTTCTTGATCTTGTTTTCCAAAAGTATCTCAATATGGAGATGTGGAGGTTCGCCTCCTGCATTTCCGGAAGTCCCAGTCTTTCCAATTTGTTCACCACGCTTCACTGTCCCGTCGGTGATATCGGTCTGGCTGAGATGGGCGTACAAGATGTAAAGTTTCTCAAAGTTGCCATTTCCGAATGATTTATTTGAATTTGGCTCAAATTTTGGATTTTTGATCTCCAGCACGACGCAGCGGCCATATCCGGATACGTCGTCGAGACTCTGCACGACAACTCCGTCTGCCACGGCAAACACCGGTGAATTGGGCTCGGCCGAGAGATCCCATCCTCTATGCCATTTTGAAGCGTTGTTTCGCACCTTTCCGTATGAGTTGCTGAGTCCTTCCCGTGGCCCATCGGAGCGAATCTTGTTAACAATGAGAGGCAGTGTCATGGCTGTGCTTTCGTAACAAGAAAACAAACGGGCAAACATATTCGTCAGCGCGGCGTCGAGCCAGTACAGTTTCCGGCGCGCAGTCGGGATGCACAAATTGTTGCTTTCAGTACCTGCGTTCGAATGTCGAGGCGCTAAGTCGTGCAACAAGCACTAGATGCTTCATTTTGATACTCGAAAGTCGATTCGTCTAATGGTTTTCTAATGAGGCGGCGCGGGTGCCCTGTGCGGATGCGCCGCCCACTGCGGCCCCAAGGAGGAGACAATCTTCCCTCGGATGTGACCACCACGCCTCAGCTAACTCAGGCGTGCGCCAGCTTTAGCGCCGCGTCGAGATCGGCAATCAGATCGCCGACATCCTCGATCCCCACCGACAGGCGCAGCAGGTCGGCCGGCGCCGGCGTGCCCGATCCTTCGACACTGGCGCGATGCTCGATCAGGCTCTCCACGCCGCCCAGCGACGTGGCGCGCTTCCACAGCTGTACGTTAGCCGCCACGGCAATCGCCGCCGCTTCGCCTCCCTTGGCGCGAATCGACAGCATGCCGCCGAAGCCCCCTATCATCTGCCTGGCCGCCACCTCATGACCGGCGAACGATGGCAGTCCCGGATAAAGCACTTCGGCTACCAGCGGATGTCCCTCGAAATGCTCGGCGATGCGCTGCGCCGAAACGCATGCGGTGCGCACCCGCGGATACAGCGTGCGCATCCCGCGCGTCAGCAGCCAGGCCTCGAACGGGCCCAGTACGCCGCCGATCTGTGCGCGGATACTGCGAATGCGCTGCCAGAACGGCGAATCGGCGTTCACCGTCAGGCTGCCCGCGATGACATCCGAGTGCCCGTTCAGGTACTTGGTCGCGGCGTGCATGACGATGTCCGCGCCGCGTTTTAGCGGCTGCGTCAGCACCGGCGTGCCCACCGTCGAATCCACCGCCACCAGCGCGCCGGCCGCGTGCGCGATCCGGCAGGTCGCCTCGATATCGGTAATCGTCCACAAGGGATTGGCCGGCGTCTCGATCCATACCAGCTTTGTCTTGCCGGGCTGGATCGCCGCCTGAACGGCCGCGGGCGAATCCATCTCGATGAAATCGATCTGCAGGCCCCAGTGCGTGGCGAAGTTTTTCAGCCAGTTGCGCAGCGACCAGTACATCACCTTCGGCGCCAGCACATGGTCGCCCGGCGTCAGCGCCTGGAACACCGCCGTCGCCGCCGCCATGCCCGATGCGAACAACAGCGTCTGGTGGCCCCCTTCAAGCGCCGTCAGCACCGCTTCCGCCTGGTCGTAGGTGGGATTCTGGTCGCGCGAGTAGATGCGGCCGGACCGGTACTGGTTGTCCTCATCGCGCAAGTACGTCGTGGCGGTGTGAATCGGCGGCGAGATCGCCCTGGTGGCGTCGTCGATCCAGCCCAATCCCTGGGCGGCGATACTTTCCGGCTTCATGTTCTTGATGTCCATGCTTATCCTTATTAAAAATTCTTCGGGTGCCGCTACACCCACAGCATCACGGTATTCGCCGTCGCCTGCAACGCCGGCACGCACTTCGCGCTGGCCTCCGCGGTGGAGCAGGTCGATATCAGCATCGACACCGACAGCGCGCCCACCAGGTTGCCGTGCCGGCTCTTGATCGGCACCGAGATCCCGCGCAGCCCGATCTCGTACTGGCTTTCGGTTACGCCGAAGCCTTGTTCGCGAATCTGCAGCAGTTCGCGCAGCAGCTGCGCCTTGTCGGTGACGGTGGCGTGCGTGTAGGCGACCAGGGTAACCCGGTCCAGGTAGGCGTGCAGCGCTTCATCGGACTGGGCGGCCAGCAGCACGCGGCCCGCGGTGGAGGTGTGCGCCGGCAGGCGCGTGCCCGGGTCGAAGCCGACCGTCAGCTGGCGCGGCGCGTTGACCCGCGTGATGTACACCACCTCGTCGCCGTCCAGCACGGAGTAGTTGGTGGACTCCTGCAGCTGCAGCGTGAGGCGCTGCAGGAACGGCACGATGGCGCGCGGCAGCCGCGCCGAATCGAGGTAGGAGTGGCCCAGCGACAGCACCTTGGGCGTGAGCCAGAAGTTGCGCCCGTCGGTGGCCGCCATGCCGATATGGACCAGCGTGAGCAGATAACGCCGCGCCGCGCTCCGGCTCAGGCCCAGCTTTTCGGCCATTTCGGTCGCGCTCATCTGCACCGCTTCACCGCTGAACGCGCGGATCACTTCGACACCCTTGATCAGGCCATCGATCAGGTCGCACTTGGCGACCTCCACATCGACCAGGACAGGCTTTTTCATCTGATGAAATCCCGTGATTTGTGCGCCTATCGCGCAGGTGGGGCGATTGTCGCATTTATCCTCAATCTTGGGGGTGTATTTTGCGCCGCCATTCTCCTAGACTTGAATGCATGACCATCGCGAGGCCGACCATGACAAGCCAAGACAGCATTCCTGAACCGAATAATCCCTTGGGGATCGATGGCATCGAGTTCGTGGAGTACGCGACCTCGCAGCCGCTGGCGCTGGGCGCCTTGCTCGAGCAGATGGGCTTTGTCGCCACCGCGCGCCACCGATCGCGCGAAGTCACCCTGTACCGGCAGGGCTCAATGAACGTCATCGTCAACGCCGACCCGCGCGCCTTGCCGCAGTCGGGCACCGAACCGCAATCGACCCTGCTCAGCGCCATCGCGCTGCGCGTGCGCGACGCCGCCGCCGCGTACCAGCACGCCATCGACCAGGGCGCCTGGGCCATCCAGACCCGCGCCGGCGCGATGGAGCTGAACATCCCCGGAATCCACGGCGTGGGCGACTCGATCATCTACTTTGTCGACCGCTTCCGCGACTTTTCGATCTACGACGTCGACTTCAAGCCAATCGCCAACGCGCCGGCGCATCCGCCGGCAGTCTCCGGCATGCACTTCTTCGGCGTGGTGCAGGCGATCGACGCCGGCCGCGCGCCGGAATGGATCGACTTCTACGCCCAGCTGATGGACTTCCACGTGCTGCCCGAGGGCCAGTACTTCGGCGTGGTCCCGAAGGGCACCTTGCTGGTCAGCCCCTGCCACCGCTTCTACCTGCAGCTGGTCGAACCGCCCGAAGGCGCGGGCGGCCTGCAATGGGGCGAGCAGCTCATACGCGTCGCGTTTGGCGCCCCCGACGTCGAGGCGGCCACGCGCGCATTGAAACAGCGCGGCATCGTCTTCATCGACCGCGAGCCGGTGCAGCCGAACGCGAAGGGCGCGCTGACGCAACTGTACAAAGGCGGCGTCAGCTTCGAGCTGGTCGTCAGCCATCTGCAGCCGGAGGCAGCATGAACCTCTCCAACTTCGGCATGGACAGCATCACCCTGGCCGGTCCGCTGGAGGCCAAGCTGCAAGCCTCGCGCGACGCCGGCTTCTCGCAGATCATGCTGTGGGCGAAGGACCTGGCCGGCCATCCGGGCGGCTTTGACGAAGCGGTGCGCCTGGTGCGCGCCAGCGGCCTGCGCGTGACCGGCCTGCAGGTGATGCGCGACTTCGAGGGCCTGTCCGGCACGCTGCACGAGTACAAGCTCGATATCGCCAAGCAGATGCTGCGCATCTGCCGCGCGGTCGGCGCGCCGCTGCTGCTGGTGTGTTCGAGCACCTCGAGCCACGCCAGCGGCGAGCCGGCGCTGCTGGCGCGCCACCTGGCCAAGCTGGCCACGCTGGCGGTGCCGCTGGGCGTGCGCATCGGTTACGAGGCGCTGTCCTGGGGCCGCCACATCAACCAGTACGAGCAATCGTGGGAAGTGGTGCAGATGGCCGACCACGCCAACCTGGGCCTGGTGATCGACTCTTTCCACATGCTCGCAAGGCAGGCGAACCTGGACTACCTGCAGGAGATTTCAAGCGACAGGATCGCACTGGTGCAGCTGTCGGACTTCATGTGGCGCGACATCGCCAGCGCCGAGGAACGCCTTGAAACGGCGCGCCACCTGCGCGTGTTTCCGGGCGAGGGCGCGCACTCCGACGAACTGGCCGACCTGCTGCGCCGGCTCGACCGCGCCGGCTACCGCGGCGACTACAGCTTCGAAGTATTCAACGACGATTACCAGCAGCTGCCGCTGGCGGTGGTGGCGCAGCGCGCCCATCGCAGCGCCAAGTGGGTCACCGACCAGGTTTTGCGGCGCAGCCTGGAAATGCGCCGCCGCACCGCGAACCATCCGACCATGGCCTAGCTATATTTGGCCGGCGATGCAACCGCCGGCCCGCTACGGCATCTAACAATCAAAGGGGAAAGCCATGAAAATCCTGGTGCTTAACGGTATCAACCTCAACATGTTCGGCAAGCGCGATCCTGCCCAGTACGGCACGACAACGCTGGCCGAAATCGACGACCGGCTACGCACGCTCGGCGCCGAACTTGGCGCTGAAATCACCGCCTTCCAGACCAACTTCGAAGGCGCCATGTGCGAGCGCATCCACGCCGCTTTCGCCGAAGACTTCGACGCGGTGCTGATCAACGCCGGCGCCTGGACCCACTACAGCTACGGCATCCGGGACGCGCTGGCCATTCTCACCGTCCCGATCATCGAGCTGCACATGTCCAACGTCCACGCGCGCGAGCCGTTCCGCCACGTCTCGGTGTTCGCCGACGTCGTCAAGGGCCAGATTTGCGGCTTCGGCGCCGACAGCTACCTGCTGGCGCTGCGCGCCGCGGTATCGGCAGTCCAGCCGAAATAAGGGGACGAAAATGCGCAAGTCAATTGCCACGGTATCGCTGTCGGGCATGCTGGCCGAAAAGCTCGAGGCCGCCGCCGCGGCGCGCTTCGACGGTGTCGAAATCTTCGAAAACGACCTGCTCAACTTCCCCGGCACGCCGCGCGACGTGCGCCGCCTGTGCGCGGAACTGGGGCTGCGCATCGAGATGTTCCAGCCGTTTCGCGACTTCGAAGGCGTCTCGCCGGAGCAGCTGCAGCGTAACCTGGACCGCGCCGAACGCAAGTTCGACGTCATGGAGGAACTCGGCACCGACCTCATTCTGGTGTGCTCCAACATCGCCGACACCGCTTCGCCCGACCTCGGCCTGCGCGCCGAACAACTGCGGCTGATGGCCGAACGCGCCGCGCGGCGCGGCGTGCGCATCGCCCTCGAAGCGCTGGCCTGGGGCACTACCGTCAATCGCTTCTCGCAGGTGTGGGACATCGTCCAGCGCGCCGACCATCCGCACCTTGGTGTGGCGCTCGACAGCTTCCATACGCTGGCGATCAAGGACGACTTCCACCCGATCAAGGACATCCCCGGTGAGCGCATTTTCTTCGTCCAGCTGGCCGACGCGCCCTGGATCAACACCGACCCGCTGACCCACAGCCGCCACTACCGATGCTTCCCCGGCCAGGGCGAGATGGACGTGCCGGGCTTTGTGGGCGCCGTGCTCGACGCCGGCTACACCGGCCCGATCTCGCTCGAAATCTTCAACGACGAAGGCAAGGCGGCGCCGGCGCGCGCCAACGCGGCCGACGCGATGCGCTCGCTGCTGTGGCTCGAAGAGCAGGTGCGGCGCCTGCCGTCGCTCCACACGCCGAACTTCACGCATGGCGAGTTGCGCCGCATCGCGCTTCTCGATCCGCCGCCCGAGCCGGTGCTGCACGGCTGGTCCTTCATCGAGTTCGCTGTCGACGCGCCGACCGCGGTGCGGCTGCGCGCCTTCCTCGCCACGCTCGGCTTCGGCCTGGTCGGGCGCCACCGCTCGAAGCAGGTCGAGCTGCTGGGACAGGGCGACGTCAGCATCGTGTTGAACCTCGAAGAAGATTCGCTGGCGCGCAGCTATTTCGAACTGCACGGCACCTCGGCCTGCGCGGTCGCGCTGGCCACCGACGACGCGGCGGCCGCGCTGGCGCGCGCCGAAGCCCTTGGCGCCACTCGCGTCGCCGGCCGGGTGGGCCCCAACGAGCTGACCATCCCTGCCGTGCGCGCGCCGGACGGCGGCCTGGTGTACTTCTTCGACACGCAGCGCGGCGGCAGCCATGGCTTCGAGGCCGACTTCGAACTCGAATCAGCCCAACACGATGACGGTCCGTTCGGTGCTGGCGCGCGTATCGACCACATCTCGCACGTGCTGCCGGTTGGCCAGCTCGATAGCTGGGTGCTGTTCTACCGCGCGCTGCTCGGCCTCGCACCGAAAGCCAACACGGTCCTGAGCGACCCGTACGGCGTGATCAAGAGCCGTGCGCTGGAGTCGTCCAACGAAGCGGTGCGCTACGTGCTGAACGTGTCCGAGCGGCCCGGCACCACTGTCGGCCGCACGGTTGGCCAGTTCGGCGGCGCCGGCATCCAGCACATCGCGGTGGCCGTGCAGGACGTCGTCGCCACGGTGCGGCAGGCCATCGCGCGCGGCGCCACCATGCTGGCCATTTCGGCCAACTACTACGACGACCTGGGCGCCAAGTACGGCACCCCGCAAGCCACGCTCGACCTGTGGCGTTCGCTCGGCATCATGATGGACCGGGTCGGCAACGCCGAACTGCTGCACGCCTACACGGTACCGTTCGATAACCGCTTCTTCTTCGAGATCATCGAGCGGCGCAATGGCTACCTGGGCTACGGCGCCGGCGACGCGCCGGTCAGGCTTGCGGCGCAGGCGCAATGGCAGCGCGAACAGGGCGGCGCAGCTTTCTAATCTTCACAAGGAATTGAAAATGGATCAGACATTACACGACGCGGCGCTGGAATATCACGAAACTCCACGACGCGGGAAAATCGAAGTCACGCCGACCAAGGCGCTGGCCACCAAGCGCGACCTGTCGCTGGCGTATTCGCCCGGCGTTGCCGCGCCCTGCATGGCGATTCACAAGGATCCGCTGATGGCGGCGCGCTACACGTCGCGCAGCAACCTGGTCGGGGTAATCACCAACGGCAGCGCAGTGCTTGGACTGGGCGATATCGGACCGCTGGCCGCCAAGCCGGTCATGGAAGGCAAGGCCTGTCTGTTCAAGGCGTTTGCCGGCATCGACGTCTTCGATATCGAGCTGGACGAAACCGATCCCGACAAGCTGGTCGACATCATCGCCGCGCTGCAGCCGACGCTTGGCGGCGTCAACCTGGAAGACATCAAGGCGCCGGAGTGCTTCTACATCGAGAAGAAGCTGCGCGAACGCCTGAAGATTCCTGTCTTTCACGACGACCAGCATGGAACGGCGATCATTTCCGCCGCCGCCATCCTGAACGGACTTCAGATCGTCGGCAAGCGCATCGCCGACGTGAAGCTGGTGGTGTCGGGAGCGGGCGCGGCGTCGATCGCCTGCCTGAACTTGCTGGTGGATCTGGGAATCAGGCCCGCCAATATCTACGTCTGCGATTCAAGGGGCTTGATCTACGCGGGGCGGGACGCGCAGATGGAACCCAACAAGGCGCGCTACGCGCAAGCGCCTTCGGGCCTGCGCAGCCTTGCCGACGTGATGCCGGGCGCCGATATCTTTCTCGGTTGCTCCGCGGCCGGCGTGCTCAAGCCGGAGATGGTTGCGGGTATGGCGGCGCGGCCCTTGATCCTGGCGCTGGCCAATCCCGAGCCCGAAATCCGTCCCGAGATCGCCAGCGCCGTGCGGCCCGATGCGATCATCGCCACCGGCCGCTCCGACTACCCGAACCAGGTCAACAACGTGCTGTGTTTCCCCTTCATCTTCCGCGGTGCGCTCGACGTGGGCGCGAACACCATCAACGAAGAGATGAAGCTGGCGACGGTGCGCGCCATCGCGGCGCTCGCGCAGGAGCCGGGCAACGAGGAAGTCGCGCTTGCGTGCGGCGCCGACCTGCATCCGTTCGGCCCGGATTACCTGATCCCGAGCCCCTTCGATCCGCGCCTGATTCTGCGGATCGCGCCGGCGGTCGCGCAGGCGGCGATGGATTCGGGCGTGGCGTCATTGCCGATTGCCGACATGGACGCGTATCGCGCGCGGTTGGCCGCGATGATGGCGGGCAGCGCCCATCCCCACGGATGACGATGACCGATGCTTGATATCCTGGCGATCACCAGTCCGATCTACATCACGATCCTGACCGGATTCCTGGCGACTCGCTACGGATGGTTCGACAAGCCGGCGATGCGCAACTTCGGCGCCTTCGTCATCAAGCTCGCGCTGCCGGCGCTGCTGTTTCGGGCCGTTGGGCAGCGCCAGATCGGCGAGATCCTCAACGTCAGCTACCTGGCTGCCTATGCGGGCGGATCGCTGGCGGTCATCGGGGTAGCCTATTTCTGCTGCCGGCGCTTCGCGAGGCTGGGCCGCTCCACCAGCGCAATCTACGCGATGGGCATGTCGTGCTCGAACAGCGGCTTCATCGGCTATCCAATCCTGCTGCTGACGTTTGCGCCCGTGGCCGGCGTCGCGCTGGCGCTCAACGTCATCATCGAAAACGTGCTGGTGCTGCCCTTGCTGCTGGCGATGGCCGAACGCGGCGGCGGCGACAGCGGGCCTTGGTACAAGCTGGCCGGCAAATCGCTGGCGCAACTGGCGCGCAATCCCATCGTCATCGGCACCGCGGCCGGCCTGGTCGTGTCGCTGTTCGGCTGGACTTTGCCGGCGCCGGCCGACCGCACGGTGTCGATGTTTGCCGTGTCCAGCGCCGCGCTGTCGCTGTTCGTCATCGGCGGCACGCTGGTGGGGCTGCCGATCGGACGGCTGGCGAAGCGCGCCGCGCCCGTCAGCTTCTTCAAGCTGGTCGGGCACCCGCTGGCGGTGCTGGCCGGGGTGCTGGCGGTGCCGTTTCTCGGTCTGCCGCGCCTTGAACCGATGCTGGGGATGGCGGCGGTGCTGCTGGCGGCGGTGCCGATGGCGTCGATCTACCCGATCCTGGCGCAGGCCTACGGCCAGGAAGACTTCAGCGCCACGGCCCTGGTCATCACGATCATCGCGTCATTTTTCACGCTCAGCGGCCTGCTGTGGATCATGCACCGCGTTTCGATGTAGCCAGCGGCGCCGACAAAAACGGGGTCAGGTCCGTCGGACCTGACCCCAGCCCCTGGGCCGCGGCCCATCAATGGTTTTGGGCGCGCTGCTTCACCAATAGCGCCGCCATCGCCACCAGGCCGGCCGCCGCGATCACCGTGAAGGTGCCAGCGAAACCGAACTGCCGCCGCGCCAGCTCGGCGACCAGGAACGATCCCGCGATGCCGCCAAAACGGCCGATTCCCAGCATCCAGGCGACACCGGTGGCGCGCCCCTGGGTCGGGTAGAACGCCGCGGCCAGCGCAGGCAGGGAGGACTGCGCGGTGTTCATCATGATCCCCGCGACGAACACGACGGCCCCGAGCAGCGCCAGGTTGCCCGACACCTGGCCGATGGCGAACACGCTGGCCGCCGTCGCCGCGAAGCCTGCGGCGATCACCAGGTTCGCGTTGTAGCGGTCCATCAGCCAGCCGAACAGCACCGCGCCGACGCCGCCCAACGGGAACAGCGCCGATACGCGCGCTGCGGTCTGCGGCGGGAAGCCGGCATCCTTGAGCAGCAGCGGCATCCAGTTGATCAGGGCGTAGAAGATCACCAGCCCCATGAAGTACGTCAGCCACAGCATCACCGTGCCGGCCAGGTAGGGGCGCGAGAGGACCAGACCGATGCCGCTCTTTGCTTCCGTGCGTGCGGCGGACTCGGTCATGACAAAACTGCTTGCATCCAGCGCGACGGGAGAAATCCGGCCCAATGATGCGCGGATACGTTCCGGCGCGGCGCGCCTGGCCACGAGAAATCGAACCGACTCCGGCAACAGCAGCACGATCAGGACGGCCAGCACCACCGGCACCGTGCCGCCGGCGAGCAGCACGCTGCGCCAGCCCCATTGCGGGATCATCCACGCGGCCAGGAAGCCGCCCAGTGCGGCGCCGAGGGGAAAGCCGCAGAACATCGCGTTGGTGAGCGTGGCGCGCCGCTTGTCGGGGCAGTATTCGCTCATGAGCGTGACCGCGTTCGGCATGGCGGCGCCGAGACCGACGCCGGTCACGAAGCGCAGCACCGTCAGTTCGGCCAGGCTGGCGGAAAACGACGACCATACGCAGGCGATACCGAACAAGATCACCGATGCGGTCAGCACCACTTTGCGGCCGATGCGGTCGGCCGTGGGGCCGGCGATGATGGCGCCGGCGGCCAGGCCGAAAAGCGCCGCGCTCAGCACAGGACCGAGCGCGGGCCGCGAAATACCCCATTCCTTGATCAGAGAGGGGGCGATGAAACCGATAGCTGCCGTGTCGAAGCCGTCAAGCAGGACGATCACGAAGCACAGGGCGAAGATCAGCCATTGGAAGGGTGAAAATGGCTGCGCGTTCAGGAAATCCTGGACGTTGATGACGTCGTTGCTGCGAGCGCGGTCGAGCATGATGCTGTCTCCTCCTAATTATTAGGCGCTGTACCGTTTCAAGATGGGGTCAGGTCCGCAGGACCAGACCCCGGGCCCGCCTCAGCCTTCACACTCGCTCGAGGATCACTGCGATCCCCTGGCCGACACCGATGCACATGGTGCACAGCGCATAGCGCCCGCCGCTGCGGTGCAGCTGGTTCACGGCGGTGGTCACAAGCCGCGCGCCCGAAGCGCCCAGCGGATGCCCGAGCGCGATCGCGCCGCCGTTGGGGTTCACGCGCGGATCGTCGTCCTGCAAGCCGAGCGCGCGCATCACCGCCAGGCCCTGCGCCGCAAACGCTTCGTTCAATTCGATCACGTCGAACTGGTCGAGCGTCATGCCGGTCATCGCCAGCACCTTCAGCGTGGCCGGGTAGGGACCCATGCCCATCACTCGCGGCGCCAGGCCGGCAGTAGCCATCGCCACCACGCGGGCGCGCGGCGTGAGGCCGAAGCGGCCAGCGCTCTCGGCGTTCGCCAGCAGCAGCGCGCAGGCGCCGTCGTTGATGCCGGACGCATTCCCCGCGGTGACCGATCCGTCCGGATTGACCACCGGCTTGAGTTTGGCGAGCGTTTCGAGCGAGGTCTCGCGCGGATGCTCGTCGCGCGACACCACCAGCGCATCGCCTTTCTTTTGCGGGATCGTTACCTGCGCGATCTCGCTGTCGAACACGCCGGCCTGCTGCGCCGCCACGGCCTTCTGCTGGCTGGCCAGCGCGAAGCGGTCCTGGTCGGCGCGGCTGATGTTGTATTCGGCCGCTACGTTTTCCGCCGTCTGCGGCATCGTGTCGACGCCATATGCAGCCTTCAGCGCCGGGTTGACGAAGCGCCAGCCCATCGTCGTGTCCTCCATCTTCATCGCGCGCGAGAAGGCGCTGTCTGCCTTGCCGACGACAAAAGGCGCGCGGCTCATGCTCTCGACGCCGCCGGCGATCATCAGCGATGTCTCGCCGCTCTTGATGGCGCGCGCCGCCGTGCCGATGGCGTCCATGCCGGATCCGCACAGGCGGTTGATGGTGCTGCCGGGGACTTCGACCGGCAGCCCGGCCAGCAGCAATGACATGCGCGCGACGTTGCGGTTGTCTTCGCCGGCCTGGTTGGCGCAGCCGTACAGCACGTCGTCGACGGCCTTCCAGTCCACTTGCGGATTGCGGGCCATCAGCGCGCGCAGCGGCACGGCGCCCAAGTCGTCGGCGCGCACGGTGGAAAGGGCGCCGCCGTAGCGGCCGAATGGTGTGCGCTGTTCGTCGCAGATAAAGGCGTCTTGCATGGTGGTCTCCTGGTTATCGTTGTAAGCCGTTGATCAGCGGGACCTGGCTCAGCGCCTGCAGCGCGTCGAAGGTCATGCCGTCCACGATGTTGGTCACGGTGGCGCGTCCACCGGCCAGGTCGATCACCGCGATGTCCGAGTAGATGCGCGCGACACAGCCCACGCCGGTCAGCGGATAGGTGCAGGCCTCGACCAGCTTGGCCTGGCCGCCCTTGGTCAGGTACTCCATCATCACGTAGGTCTTCTTGGCGCCGATCGCCAGGTCCATCGCGCCGCCGACGGCGGGAATCGCGTCCGGCGCGCCGGTATGCCAGTTGGCCAGGTCGCCGTTCGCCGCCACCTGGAATGCGCCCAGCACGCAGACGTCGAGGTGCCCGCCGCGCATCATGCCGAAGCTGTCGGCGTGATGGAAGTAGCAGCCGCCCGGCAGCAGCGTCACCGGCTGCTTGCCGGCGTTGATCAGGTCATAGTCTTCCTCGCCCTTGGCTGGCGCGGGACCGATGCCGATTACCCCGTTCTCGCTGTGCAGGACGATCTCGCGGTCGGCCGGCAGGTGGTTCGCCACCATGGTCGGCAGGCCGATGCCCAGGTTGACCACCGCACCGTCCGGGATGTCGTTCGCCACCATCGCCGCCATCTGGTCGCGGCTCCATTTGTTCGTGTTCGCATCGCTCATGATCTTGTCTCCGCGTGAATGGTTATGCTTCCCGGAAGCCGGCCGGCCCCGTGACCGTACGCGCGACCTTGACGACGCGCTGCACGAACAGGCCGGGCGTGACGACCGCTTCGGGATCGAGCTCACCCAGTTCGACGATTTCGTGCACCGACGCCACCGTCAGCGCAGCGGCGCTGGCCATGATCGGGCCGAAATTGCGCGCGGTCTTGCGGTAGGTGAGGTTGCCCCAGCGGTCGCCGCGCTCGGCCTTGATGAGCGCGACGTCGGCGCGGATCGGATATTCCAGCACGTAGGCGCGGCCGTCGATCTGGCGCGTCTCCTTGCCTTCGGCCAGCAGGGTGCCGGCGCCGGTCGGCGTGAAGAAGGCGCCGATGCCGGCGCCCGCGGCGCGGATGCGCTCGGCCAGGTTCCCCTGCGGGACCAGTTCGAGTTCGATCTTGCCGGCGCGGTACAGCGAGTCGAACACGTGCGAGTCGGCCTGGCGCGGGAATGAGCAGATGATCTTGCGCACGTTGCCGCTCTTGAGCAGCGCGGCCAGGCCGGTGTCGCCATTGCCGGCGTTGTTGTTGACGATGACGAGGTCTTTCGCGCCGTGCGCGATCAAACCGTCGATCAGTTCGGCCGGCTGGCCGGCGCCGCCGAAGCCGCCGATCATTACCGTGGCGCCGTCCTGGATCGGAGCGAGCGCTTCCTCGATGGAGGCAGAAATTTTATTAATCATGACCGTCTTCTGGTTAGGTTAGTCGATCGGCTTACAGGCCGAGCATGAACTGCTGGACAGCGTGTGCAAACTGTTCGGGTTCTTCCACGGCGCTCAAATGCGACGCGTTCTTCAGCACTACCAGCCGCGCGCCGGGAATGCGCTGAGCAAGCGTTTCCGACATCGGCAGAGGCGTGCCGGCATCGAGTTCGCCGGCGATCACCAGCGTGGGCGCGGCGATGCGCGGCAGGCGGTCGGTGGTGTCGACTGCGGCCACCGCGGCGCAGCAGGCGATGTAGCCGTCGGCGCCGGTGGTGACAAGGCGACGCCGGAAGCGCGCCACCGTCGCCGGATGTGCCGCGCGAAAGGCCTCGCTGAAGTAGCGGCCCATGACGGCATCCGCGATCGCTTCGAGGCCGCCAGCCTGCACAGCCTCGATGCGCTGGCGCCACATCGCCTGCGCCTCGTCCGGATACCCGGATGTGGAATTGGCGATCACCAGCGCGGCCACCAGGGAAGGGTGGCGCAAGGCCAGCTCCTGCCCCACCATGCCGCCCATCGAAATGCCGACCCACACGACGGGGCCGGAATCGAGTTCGCGCAGCAGGCGCGCGGCGTCGTCGGCCAGGTCCGCCATCGAATACGGGCCGGCCGGCGCGTCCGAGCTGCCGTGGCCGCGGTGGTCGTAGCAGATCACGCGGCAGTCGGCCGACAGTTCATTGGCCAGCTGGTCCCACATGGTCAGGTCGCAGCCAAGGGCGTGGCTCAGCACCACCGTGTTGCGCGGCGCCTTGCCGTTGCGGGGCGCGCGCACGCTGTAGTGGAGGGCCGGCGCGCTGCGCGTCATGCCTTCGCGGCCCACACCGGGATGCACGGCGTCGCCGGGGGCGGCCGGTTCGCCCGCTAGGCCAATGCCGGCCATGATGTGCTGGGCCAGCGAAAAGCCGGTGTTGGCAGCCGGGACGCCCGAATAGATCGAGGCCTGCATCAGCACCTCCTTCAGTTCGTCGGGCGTCAGGCCGCCGTCACCGGGTTCGAGCAGGGCGGCGCGCACATGCAGCTCGAATTCTTCCCAGCGCGCCAGCGCCATGGTCGAGGCGAGCACGATCACGCGGCGCATCTTGGGTTCCAGTCCCGGGCGTCCCCAGATTTCGTGCCAGGCGAAGCGCGTGATCAGGTTCTGGAACTCCGCGTTGAAGCTGTTCGACTTTTCCAGCGAGCGCTCTACCCAGGCGTCGCCGAGGATGCGACGCCGGTTCTGCAGGCCGCGTTCGAAGTCGTGGTCGATTGGATCGTGGCTCATGATTCGTCCTTAGCATATGTCCGGCGCAGCGCGAGCAGGTGGGCGCGCGCCATCGCGGCGGCTGGCGCAGCGGCCGTCACCGGGTCGAACAGCGATCGCCAGTGTCCGATGTCCACCTTGCCGCGCAGGCGCTCGTCGGCGTCGACGGCCTCGGAAGCCACCTCCGACAGATCGCGGCCGGTGGCGAAGGCGGCGCGCGACAGTTCCTCGAGCATTGCGTGCGCGGCGGGGCGGCCGATGAAGCTGCCCAGGTAGCCGGACACTGCTTCGCCGAACACCATGCCGCGCTGCGCGTCGATGTTGGCGCGCATGCGGGCGGCATCGACCTGCAGGCCGGCCATCGCCTCGTTCAGCGCCGACAGCGCGCCGTGGGCGCTGAGGAACAGGCCAGGCCACTCCGCGAGTTCGGCCTGCCAGTTGCCCAGGCCCCGTTCGTGCTGCTGGCCCATCGCGCCGAGCAGCGCGGCCGCGCCGAACGGCGTGCGGTTGGCGGCCGCCAGCGCGATCATGGCCGCCACCGGATTGCGCTTGTGCGGCATCGCCGACGAGCCGCCGCGGCCGGCGCCCGAAGGCTCGGCCAGTTCGCCGATCTCGCCCTGCGCCATCAGCGCCAGGTCGGTGGCGATCTTGCCCAGGCTGCCGGTCAGCACCGCCACTTCGAGCCCCAGCCGGACCCACTCGTCGCGCTGGGTGTGCCATGCGCTATCGGGGCAGGCCAGGCCCAGGTCGGCGGCCATCCGCTGCGCCACCGCCGGACCCTTGCCCCCCATCGCGGCCAGCGTGCCGACCGCGCCTCCCATCTGCAGCTGAAGCGCGCGCGCCGCGGCCGATTGCAGGCGCTCGCGCGCCCGCACCAGCGGCGCGGCCCAGGCGGCCAGCTTGAAGCCGAAGCTGGTCACCTGTGCCGGCTGCATCAGCGTGCGCGCCATCACCGGCGTGTCCAAATGGCGCTCGGCCAGCTCAAACAGGGTGGCGGCCAGCTGCCGCAGGCCGGCGTCGAGCAAGGCGACGGCCTCGCGCGTAACGAGCACCATCGCGGTGTCGATCACGTCCTGGCTGGTGGAGCCGAAATGCACGAAGGTGGACGCGTCCTTGTCGTGCAGCGCGACCGTTTTGGTCAGCTCCTTCACCAGAGGGATCGCCAGGCTGCCGGCGCGGCGGCTCGCGTGCACCAGCGCCGGGATGTCGTACAGTGGCGCCTTGCAGGCGGCGGCAATGGCGCGCGCCGCGCTGTCGGGCAGCATGCCCTCGGCCGCCTGTGCGCGCGCCAGCGCTTCCTCGAAGCTGAACATGGCTTGCACCACCGCGCCGTCGTCGAACACGGCGATCATGTCCGGCGTGGTGAGGAAGCTGTCGAACAGCGAGACGCTCATGCCCGCGCTCCGGCGTAGTCGAAGAACACCGTCTCGTGCTCGCCTTGCATATTGATGTCCCACTGATAGGCGGCGGGGCCGGTCTTGCGGGCGATCAGGGTCGCGCGCCGTGCTTCCGGCACCTGCTGCAGGATCTCGGAGCGCGCCAGTCCCGCATCTTCCTCGAGGAACACGGCGCTGAACTGGTGCAGCAATATGCCGCGGGCGAAGATGGTGATGAACATGACCGGGTCGCCGGCGTTCGCCACGGGAGGGCGGGGCAGCGTGAACTGGAAGCCGCCCTGCATGTCGCTTGGCGTGCGCCGGAATCCGGGCAGCGCCGTGCCTGCGTCGGCTTCGACGCTGGCGGGCGACCACGCCTCGATCATGGCGTCGTCGATCGGTTCGCCGTTCCCATCGCGCAGCGTGCCGCGGATGGTGATGCTGTTCGGGCCGGCGGCGACGGCGTCGCTGGCCGCGCACGCCCAGCGCCACGCCTCGTGCGAGAACGGGCCGATGGTCTGGGATGGTGAGATTGGCAGTGTCATGGCGGCCTCCTGATTAAAGGTTCATCGGCGTGGCGTTGCGGCCGCGCAGGACGATGTCGAACACGTAGCCGAGCATTTCGCTGCCCACGGTTTCTTCGATGCTGAAGCGCGAGATCAGGCGCTGGCGCGCGGCCACATCCGGGATGCTCTGGAAGATCGGGTCGAACTCGAACAGCGGATCGCTTGGAAAATACATCTGGGTGACCAGCCGCTGCGCATACACGTTGCCGAACATCGAAAAGTGGATGTGCGCGGGACGCCATGCCTTGTCGTGATTACCCCACGGGTAAGGGCCGGGCTTGATGGTGACAAAGCGGTAGCGGCCGTCGTCGTCGGTCAGCATCTTGCCCAGGCCGTAGAAGTTGGGGTCGAGCGGCGCGGCGTGCTGGTCGCGCTTGTGCCAGTAGCGGCCGGCCGAATTGGCCTGCCAGACCTCGACCAGCGAGTTGCGCACCGGCTTGCCGTCTTCGTCCACCACGCGACCGGTGACGACGATCTTCTCGCCGAGCGGCTCGCCGCGGCCATGGGCGGTGAGGTCGGTGTCGTTCGGCAGGATCAGGCCGGAGTGGGCGGCCAGGTTGGTCGACGCCGGCGCGCGGGCATGGATCCGCAGCGGCGGCTGGGCAGGACCGCGTTTCACGGTCGACTTGTAAGGAGGGTAGATCAGGGTAGGGTGCGTACCCGGCGGTACGGTATCGAATTCCACGGTGCGTCTCCTGGTGGCGGTTTTGGAAGAGAATTTATCTTCGTGCGACCATCGCTCGAACTGGCCGAATTCGTCGTCGGATGACTAATAGTAGGCCGCGAAAAGCACCTCAACAAGGCCATGCGAACGCGCAATGAGCGCCATTCGCTCGCGCTGTGCGCTTATCGCACAAAAGCTGAATTAATTTGAAAGGAGCGGCTCGGCCCTTTCACGCGCGACATTAACGCCAGCGGCGCGGCCTGGTGAAGGTTCAGGTTGAACTGGGCGCGCTGCTGTTGCGGCGATCGAAAATGGGGTCAGGTCCGCAGGACCAGACCCCGAATGATCATGCGGCGCGGGCAAGGACGTGGCCCGCAGGACCAGACCCCCGAATGATCATGCGGCGCGGGCAAGGACGTGGTCCGCAGGACCAGACCCCCGAATGATCATGCGGCGCGTGCAAGGCCGGGGTCAGGTCCTGCGCGACCTGACCCCATCTTTTGCCGGCGCCGGCGATTCAGCCAAACAGCCCAATCTTTTCTCTGCTTTAGTGGTCTAAGAACCAACGGCTCCCGCACCTCCGCAGAAAAACGCGCTTTTGTGCGCCAATCGCGCAAACGGAGCGAATGGCGAAGGAACCGTGGTTTTGCTAGCTATATTTCGCGTCTGGATTCTTCTAAAGTTGGTTACACAAACAACGCGCAGCTCCGGGATCACCCCGGGCCCGCAAGAAACAACCATCAGGATGAACGCAGTGATTCGACAATAAGTTATTAGGACCTTTAGGAGACAAGCATGGCCAGCCTGACAAAAAACACAGCACACGGCGCCCAGACCAAGAAAGCCACCCTCAGCGGCTGGATCGGCTCGGTACTGGAATACTACGATTTCTTCATCTACGCGACCGCCGCATCGCTGATCTTCCCTCAGATTTTCTTCCCCAAGGGGAATCCAAAGATGGCGCTGATCGCGTCGCTGGCCACCTACGGCGTCGGCTACGTCGCCCGTCCGATCGGCGCCTTCGTCCTGGGCCACTGGGGCGACACTCGCGGCCGCAAGCACGTCCTGATTGTCTGCATGTTCCTGATGGGCATATCCACCATGGCGGTGGGACTGCTACCGACCTACCAGCAAGTGGGCATCCTTGCCCCGATCCTGCTGGTGGCCTTCCGCCTGATCCAGGGCTTCGCGGTGGCCGGCGAAATTTCCGGCGCCAGTTCGATGATCCTCGAGCACGCCCCATTCGGGCGACGCGGCTTCTACGCCAGCTTCACGCTGCAGGGAGTGCAGGCCGGCCAGATCCTCGCCGCCGCCGTGTTCCTGCCGCTGGCGCACTACATGAATGAAGACAGTTTCAACTCGTGGGGCTGGCGCATTCCTTTCCTGCTCAGCTTCGTGGTGATCATCGCCGGCTACATCATCCGGCGCGAGGTGGACGAGACGCCGGCCTTTGCCCAAGAGAGCACCGAAGGCGCACGTCCCAAGGCGCCCGTCATCGAGGCGGTGCAGGAAAACTGGCGCGACATGCTGCGCGTGGTCTGCATGGCGCTGATGAACGTGATCCCGGTGGTCGCCACCATTTTCGGCGCCGCCTACGCGGTGCAGCCCGCCTACGGCATCGGCTTCTCGAAAGACATCTACCTGTGGATTCCGGTGCTGGGCAATTGCCTCGCCATCCTGGTCATTCCCTACGTCGGCAACCTGACCGACAAGATTGGCCGCCGCCCGCCGATCATCGTCGGCGCGCTGGGCTCGGGGCTGCTGTCGTTCGGCTACCTGTACGCCATCAGCATCCATAACGTGCCGCTGGCAATCGTCATGTCGCTGCTGATGTGGGGCGTGGTCTATCAGGGCTACAACGCGGTCTTCCCGAGCTTCTACCCTGAACTGTTCCCGACCCGCACCCGGGTCTCGGCGATGGCCATCTCGCAAAACCTCGGCACCCTGGTGACCGCGATGCTGCCGGCGCTGTTTGCCTGGGTCGCCCCACCGGGTGCGGCCAACATCCCGCTCACCGTCGGCGCCATCGCCTTCGGCGTGACCATCATCGCCGCGCTGGCCGCGCTGAGCGCCCGGGAAACCTCGCGCATCCGCATGACCGACCTGGGAACCGCGAACGCGGTGCCGGTCGAAAAGGCCGAGTACGAACGGCTGCGCCAGCAAAGCGTCGCCAACTCGCGGGAAGCCAGGGTCGCGGCCTGAGCGTCGGCCAGCGCCTGCTGCCGCGGGACGCGCGAGCGTGTCCCGCGGCCCGCGGCTCCCGATCATCCAATCCATTCAAGGAGTGCCTTCAGATGAGTACCGTACCTGGCGCGGACGCGCCCCGCAAGCTGCTGCTCGGCCTGATCGGACGCGGCATCCAGAAATCGATGACGCCGGCGATGCAGGAACAGGAGGCGCGCGAGCAGGGCCTGCGCCTGCACTACCAGCTGATCGACCTGGACGCCACCGGCGCCGGCGTCGATGACTTGCCGGTGCTGCTCAAGGCCATGCGCATCATCGGCTTCGCCGGCTTCAACGTCACCTACCCGTGCAAGCAGGCGATCATCCCGCTGCTCGACGACCTGTCGGTCGAGGCGCGGGCGATGGGGGCGGTGAACACGGTGGTCAACCGCGACGGCAAGCTGGTCGGCCACAACACCGACGGCTCGGGCTGGGCCTGGGGCTTCCAGCGCGCGCTGCCGCAGGCGGACCTGTCGAACGTGGTGCTGCTGGGCGCCGGCGGGGCGGGTTCCGCCATCGCCGACGCCGCCCTGCGCATCGGCGTCCAGCGCCTGACGCTGGTCGATCTCGACGCCGTGCGCACCCAGGCGCTGGCCGACAAGCTCAACGAACAGCATGGCGACGGGCGCGTATCGGCCAGCACCGACATTGCCGCCGCGCTCGATGGCGCGACCGGGCTGATCCACGCGACCCCGACCGGCATGGACAAGTCGCCGGGCCTGCCCTTGCCGGAGGAGCTGCTGCGCCCCTCGTTCTGGGTGTCGGAGATCGTGTATTTCCCGCTCGAGACGGCGTTGCTGAAGGCGGCGCGCGCACGCGGCTGTCCCACCTCCGACGGCGGCGGCATGGCGGTGGGGCAGGCGGTCGGGGCGTTCGAGCTGTTCACCGGACACAAGGCCGATGCGGCGCGCATCGACACCCATTTTCGCAGCATGGTCGCGGCCAAAGGGGCCACGGCGTGATTTGACGCATTCCTCAAACAAAACCCACACCTGGAGATAAGAATGAAGAAGAACATTGCACTCGCGTGCGCCCTGGCGGCGTGTTCCGCCTCGGCCCTGGCCCAATCGACGGCGCTGACGATTTATGGCGACATCGACGCCTACATCGGCTATATCCGCAGCAGCAGCGGCGCCCATGTCACCGGTGTGAACGACGGCTCGATCCTGCGCAGCCGGCTCGGCTTTCGCGGCGCCGAAGACCTGGGCTCGGGGTACACGGCCAAGTTCAACCTGGAACTGGGACTGAACGAAGACACCGGCACCGCCGCCGACACCAGCCGCATCTTCGACCGCCAGGCCTGGGTGGGCATCAGCGCGCCATACGGCGAGTTTCGCATCGGCCGCCAGAATACCGAGATCTTCCTGATCGGCGGCGCCATCGACTACACCGAACGCACCACGTTCGGCTCGATCATCAACACCTTCGGCGTGCCGTCGCGCTACGACAACGATCTCTCCTACAGGACGCCGCGCAAGGGCGGTGTGCAGGCCGCAGTGCATTACGCGCTGCCTGAAAACGGCGGCGCCACGCGCGGCAACAAGGCACTCTGGCAGCTGGCGCTCGACTATCAGAACGGCCCGTACCGGGTCGGCTACGCCGGCCTGCAGGCCAGCCCGAACGAGGTGACCGCGACCATCAGCGAGAAAATCCGCTACCACAACGTCTATGCCGACTACAAGTACGGCAACGGCACGGTGTACGCGGCCTTCGTGCGCAGCAACAACTCGACCGCCAACGCCAACGGGCGCAACGCCGCCACCATCCTGTCCAACGTCGGCAATCCGAACAATTTCTTCCCGGGCACCGACCTCAATGCCGGCCGCTACTACAATATCTGGCAGCTGTCGGCCGACTACAAGATCGCCCCGCAATTGAAGATCGGCGCGCTGTATGGCGTGATGCGCGACACCAGTGGTGGCGACGCGGGCGCGCGTGGCGGCAATGTCGGCGCGTTCTACGAAATGTCCAAGCGCACGACCCTGTATGGATTTGCCAGCTACATGAAGAACCAGGCGAACGCCGGCTTCCGCTTCAGCGGCTCGGCCGCGCCGTCCGCCAACCTGGTGGGCGACGACATCAACGGGCGCGGGCTGACCGGCCTGCAGGCGGGTATCCTGCACCGCTTCTGATTGCCGGCCGAAGCCTTGCACCGAACCCGCGCCTGTGATGCAGGACGCGGGTTTTTTCTTGGGTGTCGAAATGATCGGCGGATTCCGCCTCCTCATCCAGGCCGCCGGCGCTGCGCGCGCCATCATTTCCTCGCGTTCTGAGAGCGAACTAACAGACGAGTGCGCCAATGGTCTGCACACTGCGATTACACCGTGGAATGTTTCGACGGCTCAATCCGACCAATTCAAACCATTGAGGGGCAAAAAATATGAAAAACCTGATCTCCGCAGCCAGAACCGTCATCGTGCTCGGCGCCATTGCCGCCGCAGCGGCCGGATGCAAGCAAACCACTGCCACGGCGCCGGTCGACACCGCAGCGACGACGCCGGTAACGACGACGGCGGACACCGCCGCCAAGCCTAAACACAAGGGCGCAATGAACGGCAACCATTCGACCGCCGGCGACACCGCGATCGGTTCGAGCCACACCGGCATGACCGGCGCCGGCAGTGGCGACGGCGACAAGAACGCCCGCCCTGCGGTCAGGAACAACACCGGCGAGACCCAGGGCACGACGCCGGGCACGTCGCTGCCGGTATCGGACGGCAGCCGCTAGGCAAGCTGACGCGGCGCAGCGCCGGGGCGTAGATTCGTTACCTGAGAGTACCGTGGCCGGCGCCTGTCCGCTAAGGCGGCCCATCCGTGCAAACCGGAACGGGAATCGCGTCATGGCGTTTCGCTCGCTCGAGGAAGCGCAACTCTGCGCCGCCATCCTGCAGATGCAGTATTTGCCCGGCCATCACGTCGTACATCGGGATGTCGCCGACGGGGCGGGCGCACAGGCGGTAGCGCACGTTGCCATCCGCGCCGAGCACATCGATATTGACGGTGGAGTCGAACCGGATGCGGTAACGATCGCCGCTGCTGCCGCCGGTGACGTGAATGTAGCCCTTGGACTGGAAGTCGCCACGCTGCTCCTCGCTCAACAGGGTGAGCAGGAGCGTGCGGGCCCGTTCCGCGGCGCGGACCCGTTGGATTGCCTCGCGGCTACGATGTGCGCGCGCGTCCTGGACGGCCCGGACCCATCGCCACCAGCGGATCCACAGACCGCGCGCCGCACCTGCGCCGGGCAAGTCACCCTCCGACGATGCGCGGAACCAGGACGACGTCGTCCATGGCCGGATCGAACGTCCTCATCAATTGCTTTGGCCCCGCGCCCGCGGCGGCGCCGAACGCCGCGTAGCCATGCCTGAGCAACCGGTCAAATGTTTTTTGGGCCGCCGCAATCTCTTTGGCATTGGACGCATTCCATGTCACCTGGCGGTGACCGGATTCGTCGAGGATGTTCATTGTGCTCATGATTGCTCCTGTCAGGATAGCCGTCGCTCCGTACGAACGGTTAGACAACAGCGCGCGCCGCAAGATCGCTCAAAATTGCAAAAAATTTTACCGCGCGACAGGGTTGCCGCTGCCGTTAACGCTGCATGCCCCGGCGGGGGCCAGGCGGGCGCGATGCAGTTCGGCGAAACCTCGATTTCGCTTCGCGCCGGCGCTCAACGGGGGCTTGCCACCCGCACGCCGTCGCGCACGCGTTCATCCGGATGCGCTATGACGCGCTCGCCCGCCGCGACGCCGGACAGCACCTGCGTCTGCAGCCCATTGCTGGCGCCCGTGGCAAGGTGGCGCTTGCGCGCGCGGCCGGACTCGACCACGTAGGCGGCCCACTGCGCGCCATCGCGAAACAGGGCGCTGGCCGGCACCTGCAGAATGTCCTGGCCCTCCCACACAACAAAGCTCGCTTGAACCCGGTAGCCGTCGCCGAGCCGCTCCCACAGCGGCCGGGGGGACGTGAATGCGACGATGACCCATACCCGCTGCTCCTCGACGCCCAGCGCCGACACCTTGGTGAAGCCGGCCGGCTCGATCCGCTTCACTTCGCCGCGCAGCGCCTGGTCGCCGCCCCAGCGCTCGAACATGACGGGCGTTCCCGGATGCACGCGCACCGCGTCGGCCGACAGCAGGTCCACTTCGACTTCGAGCGCGCGCGGGTCGCCGATCTCGATCAGGGCTTCTCCGGCGCCCACCGGGCCTTCGCTCTTGTGGGGAATCTTCAGCACCCGTCCCGCCACCGGAGATCGCAGCGTGACCATGCCGCCGGTGCCCGGCGCCGCGGCATACATCAGGGCCGTGCGCGCCGCCGCCAGTTCGTGCGCGGCGGTGGCGGCGCCGAATTCCGCGGTCTGCAGCAGGGCGTCGCCGCGCGCCGAGTTGCCGGCCGCGCGGTCGACATCTGCGATGGTGGCGTAGCCGCTGGCGCGCAGCGCCTTCACGCGCGCCAGCTCCTGCCTGGCCAGCTCCGCGTCGGCGCGCGCGGCCGCCTGGCGCTGGCGCGCCGCGCCGGTGTTGCTGGCCGCGGCCCGCACCCGCGCTTCGGCTTCGGCGCGGCTGCGCGCGTCCGGCGCCGGCGCGCGCAGCGGTTCGAGTTCGGCCAGCGCTGCGCCGGCCGCGATCGCGCTCCCCACGTCGAACCCGATGCGGCGCGCGTAGCCCGCCACCGGCGCCGCCACCACATAGCGGTCCACCACGCGGGTGCGGCCCTCCTGTTCGATCGTCACCCGCAGCGCGCCGCGCGCCGCCGCCGCCACGTCGAGGTCAAGCGGCGCCGGGTAGAAGCCATACGCGAGGCCCGCCGCCAGCGCGGCCACCACGGCGCCCACCACGATGCGCCTGCGCCACTGGAATGTCTTTTCCATGCTTACTCCGCGGTCTTCAGCACGGCGACCAGGTTTAGCCGGTCGAGCCGGCGCCGCACGGCCAGTCCTGACAGGATCGCCGAGGCGACTACCACCGTCACGGCGAAGGCGTAAGTGCGCGCCTCGAGCACGACCGGCACGCGGAACAAGTCGGTCTGCAGGGCGTGCGCGATGTAGTGGCACATGGCGCGGCCGAGCAGCAGCCCGGTTGGCAGCGCCACCAGCGTCAGCAGGCCAAGCTCGCCCAGCAGGATGTAGGCAATTTCGGCGCGCGTGAAGCCCAGCACGCGCAGGCTCGCCAGCTCGTGGCCACGCTCGGTCAGCGCGATGCGCGCGCTGTTGTAGATGACGCCGAACGCGATGACGATGGCGAATGCGGTGGCGATCGTACTGAAGAACAGCATGGTCTGCTCCATCATGCGGTTGAAGTTTCGGATCTCCTGCTCGCGCTGGGCCATCCCGGCCACCCGCGGCATGCGCGCGAGCCGCCGGTACAGCTCGGGCAGGGCGGGGCGGTCCACAGCCAGCCAGGCGCCGGACAGCACCGGGCCTTCGCGCATCAGGGCGTTGAGCGCGTGCAGTTCCATGTAGGCCGACACGCCGATGTATTCCCTGACCACGCCGGCGACGACCACCTCGCGCAGCGGGCGCCGTCCTTCCAGCACGTCCACCTGCAGGCGGTCGCCCGCGCGCACGCCGAGCATGTCGGCCAGGAAGTCGGTGAGCATGATGCCGCCCGGCGGCAGCGGCACCGGGCGCAGGCCGGTGTCGAGCAGCCGTTGCAGGTCGCCGCCGTTTTCCATGCCGCGGATGGCGGTGCGGTAGCTGCGCGCGCCGAAGCGCAGCCGCACCGGCACGCTGCGAAATACCTCCACGTGACGCACGCCGGGCAGGGCGGCCAGTTCGGATCGCGCGCGCGCCGCGGCAGGCTCGGTGAACAGGACGGACAGGTCGTCACGCTGGGCGCGCCGGAACTGCACGTCGAGCATGTAGGTGACGGTGTCGCGCTGAAACAGGCTGGTGAGGATGATGCCGCCTCCGAGCGAGACGCCGAGCACGGTCAGCAGCGAGCGCCAGCGTTCGCGCTGGATGTGGCGCACAATCATCCGTGCCGGCTGCGACAGCCAGCGCCCGCCGCCGACTCGCTCGACCCACGAGATGCGGTAGCGCGCCGGCGCGGGCGGGTGCATCGCTTCGGCCGGCTTGAGCGCGATGGTGCGCCGGATCGCCAGCGCCGTCCCGCCGGCCGCCGCGAGCAGGCTGATGGCGGCTGCTTCGAGCGCGATCAGCGGCGGCAGCGTGAAATCGAGATAGGGGAAGTGATAGAACTCGCGGTAAACATGGGACAGGCCGGCGCCGAGCCAGGCGCCCAGCGCGGTGCCGCCGGCGATTCCGAGGGCAGCGATCAACGCCACCAGCTGCAGGTAGTGCCACATCAGCGCACCGTTCGAATAGCCGAACGCCTTGAGCGCGGCGACCTGTTCGCGCTGCGTGGCGACCAGCCGCCCGATCACCACGTGCAGCAGGAACGCGGCGACGCCGAGGAAAATCACCGGGAACAGGGTTGCCAGCGTGCCGAGCTGGGAGAGTTCCTGGGTCAGGTAGCGGTGCGAATGCTGATTCTTGCGGGCATAGGCGCCCAGCCCGCCGTACGGCGCCATCAGCTGGTCGATGCGGGCGATCGCCGCCGCGCTGTCGGCGTGCGGGGCCAGCGCGATGGCGATGTCGTTGAAGGCGCCGTGCATGTCGTAAGCCTGCCCGAGCGCGCGCCGCGCCATCCACAGCACGCCGAAGCGCTTGAAATCGGGCGTTGCGGCGCCGGGGCGCATCTGCTCGATGAATTCCGGCGACAGCGCGGTGCCGACCAGGCGCAGGGCCTGGCGCCGGCCATTGAGCAGGGCGGTGAATGTGGCGCCCGCGTGCAGGCCGTGCGCCTCGGCGAACGGCTTGCTGGCGACCACTTCGTCGGCGCGCAGCGGATCGGGCAGGCGGCCCGACGCCAGGAACAGCGCGTTCAGGCTGGCGCCGGCCTCCGGCGCCGACACCATCAGGCCCGTCACGGGCTCGGAAAACCCCGGCATCTCGAGGCGCACCTGGGCCACCACCCGGAAGTCGGCGCGCGCCACGCCCTCGACCATGCGCACCCGCGCCGCCAATGCGTCTGGCGCCCGCTTGAGCGAGACGAACATGTCGGCGAAGCGATACTTGCGGTAGTAGTCCTGCTGCGTCTCGCGCAGCGCGTGCAGGGTGGCGAGGAACATGACGAAGGTGGCCACGCCGCACATCAGCACCAGCGCGATGGCGACCGCCTGGGCGCGCATGTGCCACAGGTCGCGCAGCAGTTTGCGGTCGAGCGCCTTCACCAGCGCAGCTCGCTCGCCGGCAGCTTGTGCGGGTTGCGCTCGGTGCGCGCCACCAGGCCGTCGCGAAAATGGATGACGCGATCGGCCAGGCCGGCGATCACGACGTTGTGGGTGATGACCACGGTGGTGGTGCGCAGGTCGCGGTTGACCTGTGAGATGACGTCGAGCACCAGCGCGCCGGTCTGCGCATCGAGCGCGCCGGTCGGCTCGTCGCACAGCAGCACTCGCGGGCGCTTGGCGACGGCGCGCGCGATCGACACGCGCTGCTGCTCGCCGCCCGACAGCTGGGCCGGAAAGTGGTCGACCCGTTCGGCAAGGCCGACCAGCGCCAGGGCCGCCTCCGGCGTCATCGGATCGGCGGCGATGTCGGTGACCAGCGCGACGTTTTCGCGCGCGGTGAGGCTGGGAATCAGGTTATAGAACTGGAACACGAAGCCCACCGTGCGGCGCCGGTACTGGGTCATCGCCGCGTCGTCGTCGAGCTGCATGGCGCTGCCGTCGAATCGCACCGTGCCGGCCGACGGCGCATCGAGGCCGCCGAGGATGTTCAGCAGCGTGGACTTGCCGCTGCCCGAAGGCCCGAGCAGCACCACGAATTCGCCGTCGTACAGTTCGAGATCGACGCCGCGCAGCGCCTGTACCAGCACTTCGCCCATCTGGTAGGTCTTGGTGAGTGCGCGCGCCTCGAACAATATGCGCGCCTGATTGCCGGAAGGGGAGGGCATGGCGTCGCGCCGCCGCTCAGGTGTGCGCGCCAGGGCGCCGGTAGATGACGTGGAACACCACACCGACGAAGACCGAGCCGCCGACGATGTTCCCCAATACCACGGGAATCATGTTCGCCGCGAAGCCGCTCCACACGACAGGCGCCGGCGCGCCGGCCTGGCCGGTCCATTGAAGCAGCATCGCCATCGGGATCAGGTACATGTTCGCGACGCTGTGCTCGAAGCCGGCGGCGACAAAGGCGGAGATCGGAAACAGGATCGCGACCGCCTTGTCGAGCACGCTACGCCCCGCGATCGCCATCCAGATCGCCACGCACACCAGCGCATTGCACAGCACCCCGCTGAAGAAGGCGTCGATGAAGGGCAGCGCCGTCTTGGCCGCGGCAATCTGGCGGTACTGGGCCGCCACGGCGCCCTGGTTCAGCGCGGGATGGTTCGACAGCACCACCAGGCAGGCCAGGCCGACCGCGCCGACAAAATTACCGAGAAACACGATCGACCAGTTGCGCAGCAGTTCGCGCGTGCTGATCTTGCCGGCGGCCCAGGCCATCACCAGCAGGTTATTGCCGGTAAAAAGTTCCGCGCCGGCCACCACTACCATCAGCAGGCCGAGCGAGAACACGGCGCCGCCAAGCACCTGGCGCGTCGCGAAGCCCAGCGTGGGATCGGAGCGCACCAGCACGTTGTACAGGGCGCCCATGCCGATGAAGGCGCCCGCGAGGACCGACAGCATCAGCATCGACCGGAAGGGCAGGCGCGCCTTGCTCACCCCCACCGTTTCGACCTTGGCGATGATCTCCGCGGGGGAAAATGCGTCGAATCCGTAAATTTCCATGTGCGTCCTTCTGGAAACCAGAACATCATTGCGCCGAAGGCGGGCGCCCGTGCTAGGGCGAACGCCGGCTGTTCTTCCTGGCGCCCGCGAACACTTTCATGTCGTCGAGGATCGGCGCCATGGCCAGGGCGATCAGCGCGATCGCCAGCGGCAGCGTGGCGATGTAGCCGAAGCGGTGGAAGCTGAAGGCGCCGGTCGCGCCGCCGACGAAAAACGACAGCGCGAGCAGCGACAGCAGTGTCAGGCGTTCGCGGTCGGCGGCGACCGGCAACTGGCCGGGGCGCTCGGTCCGGTTCCAGTAGAGCAGCCGGCCCAGCTCGATGCCGATGTCGGTCACGATGCCGGTGATGTGGGTGGTGCGGATTTCGGCATTGGACAGCTTGGTGACGATGGCGTTTTGCAGGCCCATGATGAAACACAGCAGCATGACGGTGATCGGCACGAACACGCCATCCATCGCGGCTAGTTGCGAGCCGAGCAGGCCGAATCCCAGTAGCAGCGTCGCCTCCACCAGCAGCGGCAAGGCGTACACGCTGTGCATGCGGCGCCGGCGCGAATAGTTGACCATGAGGGCGCAGCTGGCGGCGCCGGCCACGAAGGAAAGCAGCGCGCCGAGCCCGGACGCGATGATGTCGTAACGCCCCACCGCGAGGTGGTCGGCGATCGCCGAGACGATGCCCGTCATGTGCGAGGTGTACTGATGGACCGCGAGGAAGCCGCCGGCGTTGACGGCGCCGGCGACGAAGGCCAGCACGATGCCGAGCTGGCGGTTGGCCGGGGCGGTGCGGTCCCGGCCGATCAGCCTGCGCGCGTAATTGATGGGCATAGGCGCGCAATCATGTCAGTTCCACCAGCGTGGTATGCCCGAAGCGCTCGCGGTAGTCGAGGATGGAAATGACCTGCGGCACGATCCTGATGAACAGCATGCCCGACCAGGGAAGCGCGCCGGTGCCCTTGATGTATTGGGACAGATGCGGATAGCGGCCCAGCAGGCGGTCCGCCGTGGTGCGCATTTGCGCCGCGTCGGCCAGCACGGTGGCGATCCCGCCGATGGAGATGCCCTGCAGGTCGCGCCACTCGCGCCTGGTCCGGTTGATGGTGGCCGACACCTTGCCGTTAGCGCGGATGTTGTGCGCCTTCTGGCTGTCCAGCCCGACCGCGCAGTACAGGGTCAGGTCCTCGTGGACGAAGTTCACCGTCGTCGACTGGGGAAAACCATCCGGACGGCAGGTGGCCAGGCTCATCTCGGTCGACTCGTCGAGCACCTTCAGGATAGCGGTCAGGTCGGCTTGGTTGATCGGCTTCATGATTTCTCCGGGCGCGCGGGCATGTGTCAAGCCTATGCTTCAGCAGGCATTCCGTCCAGAGAAAAGCGTTTATCTCAAATTGCCATTGGGCCGTATTTGACTTGCATCAAATGCGCGCGCCCGACCTGCCCCCATCCGTGCTTTATCGCCGCAGCAACGGCGCGCCGTTCAGCGCAAACGGCATGGCGCGCGCCCAGCGGTTGGAGGAAAGCGAAAACGTCAGCGCGCGAACGTAGTGGTACCAGCCCGCCGGCACGTACAGCATGTCGCCGGGATTGACGATGACCTCGATCAGCGAGGCCTGGCGCGCCAGCGGGAATTTGTCGAAATCCGGCGCTTCGGGATTGACCGGGGATCCGAACAGGATCGCGTTGGCCTCGCTCGGATACAGGAATTGATCGTGGTGCGGCGGCGACAGGAAGATGCGCTTGCTGCCCCAGACCTGCGCGAAGATATTGTCGTCGTAGTCGCAGTGCAGCGGCGTCACCGTGCCGGCGGGGCCGACCCAGAAGCGCGGCGGGCCCATTTTATCGAAGTAGGTGGGCCAGTGGCACAGGCGGTTCAATTCGCGCAGTTCCAGGTTGCCCAGGTAGGGCGGCAGATGCTGCGTGCCGGCAGCGACAAGATCGAGATACTCCAGCATCGACATGTCCTGCATCGCGCGGTCCGGCGCGAACGCGGTATTGATGTAGTCGCCCACCCGCGCGCGCACCGGCAGGTGGCTGAAGCGCTCGCGCAGCGATTCCGGCGTGAGGGCGGTGAGCGGCCAGCGATCCACCACGCCGGTGATCAGGAAGGGCCGGCCCTCGGCGGCGCGCGCGCGAAACGCCGCGGCATCGAGCTTGCCGAGGCGCGGCACTTCGGAAATCGACGGCAGGGCGCGCGCGGCATCCTTGATCGCCTCGCGCATCTCGTGGATCGACGTGACGCCGCGCACCAGCGCATCCCTTTGTTCGCGCGCCTGCTTCTTTGCGGCTGCATCGGCATGCGACGTGGACCGCGATGCCTCCAAAGGCGGCAGCCGCTGCGGGGAGAGCGGTTTTCTTTGTTCTGACATTAGTCCTTTTATTTCTTGTCTGGTTCGGTTCATCGCGAACCGGCAGGATCTTATCAAATACCGCAACTGGCCACAGGTTCGGCCCTTGAATATCGACGGCGTATCACCACTTGTTGCAAATAATGAAACAGAAGCTCAATTGGAAGACGCCGCTGTTTTTTTGCCTCTTGCCGATATTCCTGATCATGATCTTCCTAGGATTCCCGTTGCCGATGGCGCCGCCGCCGGCGACCAAGCCAAAGCAGGAGGAGTCCGTGACCGTGAAGAAGAAGAAGCGGACCGATCGCATTGTGTACTAGTGCGGGTGGACGCCGCGCCCCACCAAATGCGCATGCAGCTTCTCGCGCTCCGCGCCGGGCTCCTCGAGATAGTTGATCTTGCCGGCGACGATGGTCGCCACCGGCACGCCATCGCGGAACAGCACGCGATTGCCCGCGATGGCAGGGACTTTATCGCCCGGTAGCAGCGTGCCGCACAGGTTGAGCGGATCGACGCCGGAGATGCACACCAGGCTGCCGTCGTGCGCGCGCCGGCGCACTTCGCGCAGCAGCGGAATGGCTTCGGGCAGCGCGAACTGTTCGCCCGAAAAGCCCGCGACAAAGCGGCCGCCGCGGATCTCGCCGCGCGCTTCGAGCCGATGGTACACCGGCAGCAGCTCGCGCCACGACGGCAGCCACGCCGCTTCGCGCTCCAGAAGCCGCCAGAACATCACGCCGTAGCGGCGCAACAGCGTCATGGCGATGTATTCCAGCGTTTCCGGTGCGGTGCGCGGCTTGCGCGCGGGCTTGCCGGTCGCAGGTTCAGGCAGCGCTTCCACGTCGCCGCGCCGCACCAGGGCCCAGCGTCCCGCTTCCTCCATCGTCGGGCCTGCGCCGCGGCGCCTGCGCTTGTCGTTGCTGGCGCGTTTGGATGCGGGCAGCAGCATGGCGCGCATGCCTGCGAAACTGTCGGCGTTGACCACCCCGGTCGATACCAGTTCGCCCAGCGCGTTCTCCAGCTCCACTGGCAACAGGCGCGTGTCCTGCTGCAGCTCGTCGAAGAACATGGCGCCGTCGCGCCGCAGCGCTTCCAGCACGAAGGTGGCGCGCGGCGAGATCTCCGGCGGGCCATTTGGGCCGGGGAGCGAATGCCACAGGGCAGTCTGGCGGCGCGGCAGCAGCACGATGGGCGTGCTGCGCACCGGGCCGCCGGCCGCCGAACGCGGCGCGCCGACGCGCGTCCAAACCAGCTTGCCGGCGCGGCACAGATCGTCCAGCCCGAGAATGGAGTAGTCGCGCAGGCGCAGGGCGAGCAGGTCGCTTTCCCACGCGCCGGCCGCCGCTTCATAGCCTTCGAGCTGCGCCAGCACCTGCGGCAAGGCGTCGTCGCCATGCCATTGCGTGCCATCGGACAGGTGCTGCCAGTCGAACAGGAAGCGCATGAAATCCTGCCGCTCGACCGGCTCGATCTCGCGCCGCAGCCGCTTGATCGTGTAGCGGTGGATGCGCGCCAGCAGGTGGCGCTCGCACCATCCCTCGTCCGGCGCACCCGGCGTGAAGCGCCCGCGCATGACGTAGCCTTCGCTTTCGAGCTGGGTCAGCGCGATGGCGGCGGTCGGTTCCGGCAGCGCCAGGCTGGCTGCGATCGCCGCAAGCGGTTGCGGCCCGAAGCCGGTCAGGCGCGCGCGCAGGATTTCGACCAGAGCGGCGTCGCGCGTCCACGCTTCGTCGCCGTTGCCGCGATGGCTGTCGGGGATGTCCAGCGCCGGCGCAGCGATCGCTTCCGGATAGGCGGCCTGCAGGCAGTCGAGCCGTTCGAGCGGCACCCACAAGTCGGCGCCGTCGCCGCGCAGCCGAGTAGCACGGCCGCCTTTGGCAAGCGAGTCGAGCCACGCCGCCCAGCCTTCTTTGCGCGCAGCTTCCTCCTGCGTTACACACGACAGCGCGACCAGAGCCTCCTGCATCTCGTCGGCGCCGCGCGGCTGCGGCCACGCTTCTTCCGCCACGCCCGCGATGGCTTCCGCATCGAGCGCGCCCATGTCGTCGGTGGACGCCGGATCGCTCCAGCGCCGGCTCATGACCGCCTGCGTGCGGCGCTCTTCCAGCGGCGCGTCGTCCAGGAAGGCGTAAGGACGCGCGTTCAGGATTTCCATCGCCAGCGGCGACGGCGCCGGCAGGTCGCGCGACAGCAGGCGCACTTCGCCCGCTTCGATGCGGCGCAGCAGGGCCAGCCAGCCTTCGCTGTCCATCGCCTCGTGCAGGCAGTCGTCGAGCGTCTGGTCGACCAGCGGATGGCTTGGCAGTTCGCGCTCGCCGACGACATTCTCCAGGCACGCCGCCTGGTCGGGGAACACGGCGGCCAGCAGGTCGTCGCTCTTCATGCGCTGCAGCTGGGGCGCCACCTTGCGTCCGCCGGTGAAGCGCGGCAGGGCAAGGGCGGTGGTGGCGTTCCAGCGCCATCGCACGTTGAACAGCGGCGCGTCGAGCAGGGCCTGCACCAGGATATGTTCGGCGCTGGCCGATTTCAGGTAGCGCCAGACCTCGTCGAGCGGAAAGCTGTGGGAGGTCGAGAGCGACAGGATGATCGCGTCTTCGGTCGCTGCGGCCTGCAGTTCGAAGTTGAAGCTGCGGCAGAAGCGCTTGCGCAGCGCCAGGCCCCAGGCGCGGTTGATGCGGCTGCCGAACGGCGTGTGCAGCACCAGTTGCATGCCGCCCGACTCGTCGAAGAAGCGTTCCATGACCAGCGTGTCCTGGGTCGGCAGGGCGCCCAGCGCGGCGCGGGAACGCGCCAGGTACTCGACGATCTGGCGCGCGGCGTCTTCGTTCAGGCCCAGGTGCTCGTCCAGCCAGGCGACCGCGCGGTCCAGCGCCGCTTCGCCTTCGGCCTCGGACAGCTCGCGATCGATCTCGCCGCGCAGGCGCGCAACGCCGGCCGAAAGTTCGTCGCTGCGGCCCGGCGCTTCGCCCAGCCAGAACGGAATGTTGGGCGCCGCGCCGTGGGCATCTTCCACGCGCACCTTGCCCGCTTCGACCCGCATGATGCGGTAAGAGGTGTTCCCGAGCTGGAAAACGTCGCCGGCGAGGCTTTCGACCGCAAAGTCTTCGTTGACCGTGCCGACCGACTGGCCCTGCGGCTCGAGCAGCACGGTGTAGTCGGCATTGTCGGGGATGGTGCCGCCCGAAGTGACCGCGGCCAGCTTGCCGCCGCGCCGGCCGCGCAGCGAGCGGGTGGCGGCGTCGCGGTGCAGGTAGGCGCCGCGCACGCCGTTGCGGGTGGTGTAGCCTTCGGCGAGCATGCGCAGCACGGCGTCGTAGTTCGCGCGTTCGAGCTGCGCGTACGGTTGCGCGCGGCGCACCAGCTCGAACAGTTCGTCCTCGCCCCATTCGCGGTTGGCCACTTCGGCCACGATCTGCTGCGCCAGCACGTCCAGCGGCGTGCGCGGGATGCGCAGGGCGTCCAGTTCGCCGCGGCGCACGCAGTCGAGCAACGCCGCGCATTCGATCAGGTCGTCGCGCGAGGTCGGGAACAGGCGGCCTTTCGGCATGCCGCCGACCTGGTGGCCCGACCGGCCCACGCGCTGCAGCAGCGAGGCGATGTTGCGCGGCGAGCCGACCTGGCACACCAGGTCCACGTCGCCGATGTCGATGCCCAGCTCCAGCGACGCGGTGGCGATCAGCACCTGCAGGTCGCCGGCCTTCAGGCGCTGTTCGGCCACCAGGCGGTATTCCTTGGCCAGGCTGCCGTGGTGCGCGGCCACGTGTTCCGATCCCAGCCGGTCGCCGAGGTGGCGCGCCAGCCGTTCGGCCATGCGCCGCGTATTGACGAAAATGAGGGAGGTCCGGTGCAGCACCACCAGTTCGGCCATGCGGTCGTAGACGCGCTCCCACACCTCGTTGGGCATGATCGCTTCGAGCGGCACCGGCGGCAGTTCCAGCGCCAGGTCGCGCGCGCGCACGTGTCCGACGTCCACCACGTCGCAATCGGCGCCGCCGCCACGAAGGAAGTCGGCCACCAGGGACAGGGGTTTCTGGGTGGCCGACAGGCCGATCCGCACCGGCGGGCGCGGGCACAGCGCGGCTAACCGCTCGAGGCTGAGCGCGAGGTGGCTGCCACGCTTGCTGCCGGCGACGGCGTGGATTTCGTCGACGATCACGGTGCGCACGGTCGAGAGCATGGCGCGGCCGCTGTCGGAGCCCAGCAGCACGTATAGCGATTCTGGCGTCGAGACCAGGATGTGCGGGGCGCGCTTGCGCATGGCGTTGCGTTCGGCGGTGGTGGTGTCGCCGGTGCGCACTGCGGTGCGGATGCCGTGCTCCCGCAGGCCCATTTCCGTCAGCTTGCGGCCGATGCCTTCCAGCGGGCCTTGCAGGTTGACGCGGATGTCGTTCGACAGCGCCTTCAGCGGCGACACGTACAGCACCTGGGTTTCGTCGGGCAGCGGCGCGTCGCGGCTTTCGCGCACCAGCGCGTCGATCGCGGCCAGGAAGGCGGTCAGGGTCTTGCCGGAGCCCGTGGGCGCGGCCACCAGGGTGGTGCGGCCGGCCTGGATCAGGGGCCAGGCGCGCAGCTGGGCCTCGGTCGCGGCCGGGAAGGCCGCACCGAACCATGCTGCGACGGCAGGATGGAAGTTCCGCCAGACGCTGTCGACGGGAACGCGCTTGTTCATTTGATGCAGATGGGGGCAGCCGAACGGATGGCAAGGCCACCATTATCTCGCAACTGCGAAGGAGATAGCGCGGCGCGCAAGACGGGGTCAGGTCCGCAGGACCAGACCCCGGGTTACCGCGGAGGGGTTAGCGCAAGTTGATCATCTTGCCGGCGCCGGGACCGTCTTCCAGCTTCCAGCTCAGTTTCAAGCTGCCTGGCGCGAAGTCGGCCGGCACCTGCGCCTGCATGGCGAAGCTGACGCTGGAATTGGCCGGGATCTGGCCGCCCGCCGCGCCGCAATTGAGGCGCAGCGTGGTGGCCGCCGACTTGCCATCGGCATACAGCGACTGCGTGTAGGCCGGGCAGGACGCCAGCGAAATCGGCGCGGCGGTCGGATTCGACAATGTCACCGTGTAGGCCAGCATGGCGCCGCGGCTCGCGTCATCGGCCACGCTCACGCTGCCGGCGAGCTGCTCGAGCGGCGACACCGCTTTGGCCGCGCCGTCATTTTGCACGCGGTGGAAGCGGATCACCGAGGCGCGGCCGCACAGGGTATCGACGTGCACGCCGTTCAGCACTTTCACGCCGCCGCCCGGCAGGGCCAGCTGCAGTTGCCGGCTGACCTTGCGCTGCGGCTTGGCCGCCGCGTCGCACGAACCGGGAGTCCCCATCAGCATCAGCGCCGATTCGCCCGGCGCAAGCTCGATGCGCTCGTTTGCCAGTTGCGGCGCGAGGTCGCTGGCGCCAACCGTCTGCGGCGCTTCGCCCACCGGCTGCAATTGCGCGCTCGGGAAGCCGGGCAGGTGGCACGTGGCGGCGCCGTTATTGGTGAGGCGGATCTCCTGCGTGGCGTGGCCGCGATAGGCGCCCGCCGGCCCGGCCGCGACCGCGAGGTCGGCGCCCGAGCAAGGATGGGTGAAGCCGGCGGCGGCCGGCGTCGCCGCGGCCTTTGCCGCCGCGGGCTGGTTCAGGAAGGGCACCGGCTGGGCGCCGTGCGCCTGGCCAGCCAGCGATAACATGAGGACGGACATGGCGGACAGGCCGCCGGTGAATTTCGAACGAGTTGACATTGCTGAAGCTCCGAATAATTGGATCATGACGGGATATCGTGGTTGGACTGGGCTAGTTGCACACGCTGGTGCCATTCAGGCCGCCGGTCGGCGCCATTGGTCCATTGGCGCAGTTGCTGTCGATATTGAGCGTCACGCCGCCCCAGGTTTCATTATGGTCGCCCTGGTACTGCTTCAGGCGCTGGTGGTTCGCGAAGTTCGTGGCGCCCACGCAGGACATGGTCGCCGTCGATGGATTGAGGTCCCAGTTGGCCGCCCAGATGTAGGCAGGCGGCCGCGCGATGGTGGCCAGGTCGCTCAGGTAGGAATTGCACGCCGAGCCATACACGCCCGCCACCTGGGCCGGCGCCACGGCCAGTTCGTCGGTCCAGCCGAGCATGAACGACTTGACGGCCGCGCGGCAGGCCGCGTCGTTGGTATAGCCTTCCATGTCATAGACGATCGGCGTGCCGGCCGCGCTGTTGGTGATGCCCAGTGCGATCAGGGCGTTGTAGGCGCTGTCGGCCTCGGTCTTGCCCTGCTGGTAGGCGGTGGCGGGGTCGAGGCTGATGCGGTTGGCGAAGGTCGAGCAGGGAGCCTGCGGGCCGACCCAGATCATCTGGTGGCGCCATCCCATGGTGTTCGTGGTGTTCATCCACGCCGCGGTCAGGTTGGGCTGCGAGCAGGCGCGCGTGTTGCCGCCGACGTAGATGCCGACGAAGCTCCACGGGGTGCTGGTCCACCATGACTGCATCTGCGAGGTCGAAGGGGCGGCGCAGGTATCGAAGCCCTTGCCGTTGAATGCGGCGCCGCCGCTGGGGTAGGCGTGGGCCGGCAGGGCGGCGAGCAGGGCGGAGGAAGCGAGTATGACGGACGGTAGCAGGGTCGCTAACGGTGAACGAAACAGGGCTTGCATTGTGAACGTCTCCTTTTGTAGTTTTTTTCGGGAGCCGCACATGCACCATCGAAAATCAACGTCAGACCCGCCTCACGGCCGTCCGTGTGCAAATTCAACTCCCGCATCTTTTGTGTTGCGGCAACAATTTAACACAGGAAATTTACAAAAGACACACAAAATTCACACAAATTCACACTCGCGGAAGGCGCCTGCGGGACGGCCGCGGCGTCAGCGATATTTGTCGTAAATCGCGGCCCGCCGGCGCGCAGCGACGGGCGGCTCGGGTCAGCCCAAAGATGCGCGGATTGCAGCGCTGCTTGTCAATTTTCGTCGACTTCGTAGCGATTGCGCCCACCGCGCTTGGCCCGGTACATCGCTTCGTCGGCGCGGCGTACCAGCGAGCTGACGCTGATGTCCGGTGACGAAAACGCCACTCCGATGCTGGTCCCGACGCACAGCTCGACGCCGTCCAGCACGAACGGCGCTTGCATCGTCGCCACCAGTTTGGCCGCAACCGCTTTGGCCGCCTCGCGGTCGGGCAGGTCTTCCAGGGTGAGCGCAAATTCGTCGCCGCCGAGCCGCGCGACGGTGTCTGCTTCGCGCAGGACGCCCTTGACCCGATGGGCGAATGCCTTCAGCAACCGGTCGCCGACCTCGTGTCCATACGTGTCGTTGACCGCCTTGAACTTATCGAGGTCCAGATACATGAGAGCGAACGTCGCGCCGTTGCGCTTCGCCCTCACCCTGGCGTGCTCCAGCTGGTGGTGGAAATACGCACGATTGGCCAGGCCGGTCAGGCTGTCGAAGTGGGCCATTTCCTCCAGTTGCCGCTCAATGAGCTTGCGATCGGTGATGTCCTCGTACATGCCGAGAACCGCGACGGCGCGTCCGTTGATGTCGGTGAGCGGGATCTTGCTGGTGCGCAGCCAGGATTCGCTGCCGTCGTCGCGCTGCTGTGGTTCTTCGTAATTGATCTTGGCCTGGCCGCTGGCGAGGGTGGCCCGGTCGTCGCTGCGATAGGCCTCGGCGTTGGCGCGCCACGCTAGGTCGAAGTCGGTCTTGCCGACGATCTGGTCCGGATGCGTGAGCCCGGCGTCGCGGCAAGCCGCCTCGTTACAGCCCAGGAATTTCGAGTCGGTGTCCTTCCAGAACACCCGCTGCGGAAGGTGGTCGATGACCAGTTGCAGCATCCGCTTCGATTCGTTCAGGCGCCATTCCGCGAGCTTCCTTTCGGTGATATTTTCGGCGATGCCCAGCACGCTGACCACGCGTCCCGCCACCTTCACGGGGATCATGATCACGCATACTTCGACACGCACGCCGTCGCCGCCGATGACCGCGGAATCGTACGAGACCGTGTTGCCCCGGAGGACCTGTTGAAAGTGTTCCCGTGCGCTTTCGGTATTCTCAGGTGCGATCAGGTTCTCGACGGACTTGTCCATCAGGTCCGCCCTGGAAACCTTGAATTCCTTGAGCGCGTGCGCATTGACGTTGATGAAGCGGCGCTGCAGGTCGAGCGCGTAGACGGGCGAGGGATGGTTCTGGAACACCTCGTCGAACCGGTGCGCATCGGCGAGCTGCTGGGAACGCGAGCGAAAACGCCGGATCGCCGCGGGGGCGCCGTAGCCCATCGCGGCCGTGAGGAACAGGCCAAGCAGCACAATCGTCGTACCAAAGCCGTTGCTGTAGCGCAGGGTGTAAAACGGCTTCGGGAAGAAATACATCTGCCAGGTATGCTCGCCGATCTTGAGGTCGGCCCGATGGGCGATCGGAAAGTCCTCATCCTGCATCACCACGTGCGGCCGTTTGTCGCCATCGTAGAGAACTGTCCGCTGGCGCGCATCGCCGTCGTAGATCTCGAGGTCGAACAGTTCCTCGAACCTCGGGCCCATCACGCGTTCGATCATTTGCTCGATTTCGTAAATCGAAAACACGTACCCGCGCAATGCCGCGCGGCGCTCGCCAACGGTCGAAGTGGGCATTGCCAGGTCATAGATCGGGGTGAACACGGCGATGATCGGCACCTGGCCCCGGTCGGACGGCAACGGCCGGTTGTAAAAGTGCATCGACGTGACGGCCGATGTGCCGGAATCGCGCGCCTGTTGCATCGCATTCCAGCGTGCGGGAATGGCGGAAAAATCCATCCCCTGCGCCGCGACCGTGCGCGCATCGCGCGGATACGCGTACAGGTAAGGATAGGCGTAGTCGGGATCTGCGCTGCCCGCCTGGGCGGTGCGCCTGATGCGCGGCACGTAGCCAATGTAGTGAAGGCCAGGATGTTCGCGCAGCACGTCGGTGCTGCGCATGTAAGCGTCGAAATTGCCGGCCTCGAGGTGCTGCGAGGCGACGATGAATCCCGCCAGGTCGCGGCTCAGCTGCACGTAAGATCGGATGCCCTGGTCAAGCGCCCGCTGGTATTGGGCCGCGTCGGCGGCGGCATGCAGCGAGACTTTTTCGCGCGTCAGCCGCTGGTGCATGCTGTAGGCGCCCAGCGTCAGCAGCGCGCCAACGAGCACGAGAAGGATGGAGGGCGCAAATTTACGGATTGAGTGGTTCAACTGGATCGCCATTGAGAAAGTGCGCCATTCGTGTGGCGTAATCTGACGTTGGAAAAAGGGCATGACGGACGTGCAAGGGCGTTCGGCGGCCATGATTCGGCGGGGAGGGGGCCGAGGGAGGGCGTACGGCGGGGCCGGACGCGGGAGGCGAAGGAACGCGGTGCGCAAAATTGGGGCGCACCGGTCAGTGTACGCGCTTTATTGCCGTAGCGCAATATAAATTGCAACGGACTCCGTTCCGGGCGCCGGAACGGCCTGGCCCGGCCTTGCTTCGCTTAACGGTATTTATCGTACATCGCGGCCAGCCGGTGGTCTTTCTGGATCTGCCGGATGGCCCGGTTGATCGCCGCGACTTGGAAGCGGCCCTTGCGCGACACGGCGCAGGCGGCCTTGTAGCGCCGCACCACCAGCGGCTCGTGCGCGCGCAGCGCGATGCCGCCGATGCGCTGCTGGTAGGACCAGAAGACCTCACCGGTCAGGACGTGGCGCGAACGGCCGACGCCGAACTTCAAGAGGTTCTGCGACGCGTCGCCGGCGTCGTCGCGCACGAAGTCGGCGCCCAGTTCGCGCTCCACGTCCGGATAGGCGAACCCCAGCACGGTGCCGATCGGCTGGCCGCGCAGGTCTTGCAGCTGTTCGACCGGCGCCGTGCGCGCATCGCTCAGGAGCACTAGGGCGTTGGGCATGAACGGCTCGGTCCAGCCGAAATCGCCCGGCAGCCACTCCGGCAGGAAATGACAGGCCAGGTCGCCGTCGCCGCGCTCGAGCGCGACCGGAATGCGCTTTCTTGGCATGACGAGGAACTGCGCCGGTTCGCCTAGTTCGCGCGCCAGTTCGATGCCAAGGTCGCGATGAATCCCGCCCACCACCTGGGCGTCTTCGATCCTCGCCATCGGCATCGCAGTGCTGCTGTCGACCAGGATCTTCAGGGTCGCGGACGCATTGGCACACGACGCCGCGCAGGCGGCGAGCAGCAACAGGCGGGTCAGGTCAACAAAGCGCAAAGGCAGTCCTCGTCGTGATATGCGCACATTCTAACGGCGCTTTCAATGTTCGTCGATTTCGTAGCGATTGCGTCCGCCGTGCTTGGCCCGGTACATGGCCTGGTCGGCGCGCCGCACCAGCTCCTGGGCGCTGAGCTCCGGCGCCGAAAACGCCACGCCGATGGAGGTGCCGACGGTCAGTTCCACGCCGTCGAACACGAAGGGCTGCTGCATGGCGGCGACCAGCTTGGCGGCCACCGATTCGGCCGCGTGGCGGTCGTGCAGGTCTTCGAGCGTCAGCGCGAACTCGTCGCCGCCCAGGCGCGCGACCACGTCCATCTCGCGCAGCACGCTCCTGATCCGCTGCGCGAAGGCCTTCAGCAAGCGGTCTCCCAGTTCATGGCCGTACGAATCGTTGACCGCCTTGAAGCGGTCGAGGTCGAGGTACATCAGCGCAAGCAGCGCCGCGCTGCGCCTGGCCCTGGCCGTGGCGTGTTCGAGGTGATGGTAGAAGAACGCGCGGTTGGCAAGGCCCGTCAGGCTGTCGAAGTGGGCCATTTCCTTGAGCTGGCGCTCCATCAGCTTGCGGTCGGTGATGTCTTCGTACAGGCCCAGCACGGCGACCGTGCGCCCATCGATATCGGTGAGCGGAATCTTGCTGGTGCGGAGCCAGGATTCGCTGCCGTCGTCGCGCTGCTGCGATTCCTCGTAATTGATCTTCGCCTGGTTGCTGGCGATCGTCGCCTGGTCGTCGCGCCGGTAGGCCTCGGCGCTGTCCTTCCAGGGCAGGTCGAAATCGGTCTTGCCGACGATTTGGTCCGGGTGCGCCAGCCCGGCGTCGCGGCAGAACGCCTCGTTACAGCCCAGGAATTTCGAGTCGGTGTCCTTCCAGAACACCCGCTGCGGAATGTGGTCGATCACCAGCTGCAGCATCCGCTTCGACTCGCTCAGGCGCCATTGCGCCTGCTTGCGTTCGGTGATGTTCTCGGCGATCCCCAGCACGCTGGCGACGTGGCCGTCCTGCTTCACGGGGATCATGATGACGCACAGGTCCACGCGCCTGCCGTCGCCGTCGACGATCGCCGAATCGTAGGAAACCGTGTCGCCCCGCAGCACTTGCTGGAACTGCGCGCGCGCCCGTTCGCGGTTTTCCGGCACGATCAGGTCCTCGACCGATGTCCCCATCAAATCGGTCTTGGCGAGCTTGAATTCCTTGAGCGCGTGCGCGTTGGCGTTGATGAATCGGCGTTGCAGGTCCAGCGCATACACCGGCGACGGATGGTTCTGGAACACCTCGTCGAAGCGGTGGGCGTCGGCGCTCTGGCGGCTGCGTTCGCGCAGGTTGCCGAGCGCCGTGCGGGTGCCGTAGCCCATTGCGCCCGTGACGAACAGGCCGAGCAAGAGAATCGTCGTTCCCATCCCGGTCTGGTAGCGCACCTCATACGCGGGCGTCGGGAAAAAATACATGGTCCAGTCATGGTCGCAGACCTGGACGCTTGCGCGGTGGACTCCCGGCTCGTCGCGATCGTGCAGGAGCACGTGCGGACGCTTGTCGCGGTCGTACAGGATATTTTGCGGGGACGGCTTGCCGTCGTAAATCTCCAGGTCGAACAGTTCTTCGAACTGCGGCCCCATCACGCGTTCGATGATTTCCGCGACTTCGTAAATGGAGAACACGTAGCCGCGCAGCGCCGCGCGGCGCTCGTCGAGCGTCGCCGCCGGCATCGCCAGGTCGTAGATCGGCGTGAACACGACGATGATCGGCACCGGGGACGCGGCGCCGGCCAGGGGGGCGACATAGGAATGCTTCGCGGTGACCGCGGAGGCGCCGGTGTCGCGCGCGTGCTGCATCGCCACCCAGCGCTCGGGGATGGCGGAGAAGTCGAGCCCCTGGGCGGCCAGCGCGCGGGCGTCCTGCGGAAAAGCATACAGATAGGGATACACGTGGCCGGGATCGGCGGCGCCAGGCTGCTGGCCGGCCACCGCCGGTCCGGCCAGCCGGCCCGCGCCGGCTTCGGGCTGCATCGCGCGCGCGGTGCGCGGCACGTAGCCGATGTAGCGCAGGCCCGGATGCTCGCGCAGCACGTCGGTGCTGCGCATGTAGGTGTCGAAGGTCTTCGGGGTCAGGTGCTCGGACGCCACGATGAAGCCGGCCAGGTCGCGGCTTAGCTGGACGTACGAGCGGATGCCCTGTTCGAGGGTGCGCTGGTATTGCACCGCGTCGGCGGCGGCGTGCAGCGCGACCCTTTCATGCATCAGCCGCTGCTGCAGCCCAAACGCGGCCAGGGTCAGCAACGCGCAAATGAGCACGACGATGATCGAGGGATTGAGGTGGCGGACCTTCTCGGGTTTTTGCATGTCCATCGGTTGATCGTGGTTCGCCGGGCCGTGGTGGCGAGGCCCGGAACAGCTTATCACCATTGTAATTACCGGCCGGTAAATACCGTTCGTTTGCGTGTATCTCCTGCGCAACTAGCGCCAAAATCGTTGTAGTGAAATTTACGACAGCAAGGTGCGCGCCGCCGCGGCTTGGCGCCCTGCGGCAGGCCGCTGCGCCGCGCGATCCGGTTGCTATCCACGCTGCATGGCGGCGACGCTTCAGATACCATCGGGCAACCAAGAGATGGCGATAAGGAGTGTTGTGCGTATTTCAACGAAGCTGACGTCGGTCGTGCTGGCGGTGTTCCTCCCGCTTGGCGCGGTCGGTGCGCTGTCCCTGAACGGCCTGCGCCAGATCGCCCAGGATGCGGTGGAGAACGAGGCGCGCACCCTGGCCGGGACGATGGCGGCGATGGCGTCGCACGAAATCGCCGGCGCCGCCGTTGCCGAACGTCCCGCGCGGTTCCAGGAGTTCGTCACGGCGATGGCCGCGCTCGAGAAGCGCGACCTCGAAATCGTCGACCGCAGCCTGGTCATCGCCGCCGACGTCGACCATGAAGACATCGGGCGGCTGGTCGATCCGGCGCGGCGCGCGGTGCTCGCGGACACGCTGCGCGACGGCCGGCCGCGCCTGATGATCGAAATGCCCGCCGGCGCCGGCGCCGGGATCCGCCAGGTGGCCGTGCCGGTCTACGACGAGCGGCGCGGCATTGCCGGCGCGCTGGTGTACGAATACACGCCCCTGTACACGGAACTGGTCACGCAGGCCGAGCGGTCGCTGATGGCGATGGGTTCGACAGCGCTGGTGTTGCTGGTGCTGGCGCTGGGTTGCGCGGCCTGGCTGTCGCGCCGCGTGGTCGCGCCGCTGGGGCAGCTGACCGACGCGGCGCTGCAGCTGGCGCATGGCCGGCGTGATGTGACCGTGGCCGCCAATTCGCGCGACGAGATCGGCGAGCTGGCATCGGTATTCAACACCATGAGCGCCGCGCTGCGCGCCTCCGAGGCAAACCTTGCGCACCGCGCGGACCAGCTGCAGCTGGCCAACCAGGCCTTGCACCTGCGCGAGCGCGCGATTGAATCGAGCTTCAACGCCATCATCATCGCCAGGCTGACGCCGCCCGACCTGGCGGTTGAATACGTCAACCGCGCCTTCGAGCGCATCACCGGCTACAGCGCCGCCGAGGCGATCGGGATGAGCGCCGACTTCCTGGTCGGCGCCGAGGTCGATCAGCCGGCGCTGCTGCAGCTGCGCGCCGCGCTGCGCGAACGGCGCGAGGCGCGCGCCGTGGTGCGCAGCTACCGCAAGGACGGCACGCCCTTCTGGAACGAAGTCTACGTCGCCCCGGTGCGCACCGAACAGGGCGACGCCGAGCACTTCGTCGGCGTCTTCAACGACATCACCGATGCGCGCAATGACGCCGAGCAGCTGGCGCACCAGGCCCAGTTCGACGCGCTCACCGGGCTGGCCAACCGCAACGTGCTGACCGACCGCCTGACCCAGGCCGTCGCGGGCGCCGCGCGCAGCGGCGACACCATCCTGGTCGCCTTCCTCGACCTGGACGGCTTCAAGCTGGTCAACGACAGCCTGGGGCACGAAATCGGCGATCAATTGCTCAGGGAAGTCGCGCAGCGGCTCAGCGCCGGCGTGCGCGCCAGCGACACCGTGGCGCGCTTCGGCGGCGACGAATTCGTGCTGCTGATGAACCAGGGCAATCTGGCCAAGCTGTGCGCCGAATCGCAGGCGGCCGAGCAGATGCGCAAGCTGATCGACCTGATCGCCGCGCCGGTCGAGCTGGGCGGTCGCAGCATCACCGTCGGCTGCAGCATCGGCATCGCGTTCTACCCACAGGATGGGCACGACGCCGATACGCTGATCAAGCACGCTGACACCGCGATGTACCGGGCCAAGGAACTGGGCCGCAACGGCTTCCAGTTTTTCACCGCGGCGCTGCAACAGCGCGCCAGCGAGCAGCTGCAGCTTGGCGCAAGCCTGCGCCAGGCGCTCGAACGCGATGAATTCGAGCTGCACTACCAGCCGCAGGTGAGCCTTCGCAGCGGCAAGGTGGTCGGCGTCGAAGCCCTGCTGCGCTGGCGCCATCCGCAGCTTGGCCTGGTCGGGCCGGGACACTTCATCGCCTTCGCCGAGGAGACCGGCCTGATCCTCCCGATCGGCGAATGGGTCCTGAACCGCGCCTGCGCGCAGAACAAGGCATGGCAGGATGCGGGACTGCCGGAGCTGCCGGTGGCGGTGAACATCTCGGCCAAGCAGTGCGCCCAGTCCGACCTGGCCGAAGTGGTGCGGCGCGCGCTGGCGCGCAGCGGCCTGGCGCCGCACTGCCTCGAGCTCGAACTGACCGAGAGCATATCGATGGCCGACCCCGAGCAGAGCGTGCCGATGATGGAGAACATGAAGCGGATCGGCGTGGAGCTGTCGATCGACGACTTCGGCACCGGCTATTCCAACATGAGCTACCTGCGGCGCTTTCCGATCGACCGGCTCAAGCTCGACCTGTCGTTCGTGCGCGAGATCACCACCGATGCCGGCAGCCTGGCGATCGCCGACGCCATCATCGCGATGTCGCACAGCCTGCACATGGAAGTGGTGGCCGAAGGCGTGGAGACCGAGGCCCAGCTGGCACTGCTGGCGAGCCGCCACTGCGACATCGTCCAGGGCTACTACTTCAGCAAGCCGCTGGCGGCGCCGCAGCTCGAGGCGCTGCTGCGCCAGGACCGGCGCCTGCCCGCCGGGCTGATTGCGCGCGCCCCGCAGTCGCCCGCGGTGCTGGTGCTCGACGACGACCCGAACATGGTCGAGTACCTGTCGCTGGTGCTCGGACAGGAAGGCTACGTGGTGCACGGCACGGTCGATCCGGACCAGGCGATGGACCTGCTGGCCAGCCGGGAGGTGGCGGTGGTCCTGTGCGACCAGCGCATGCCGGCGATGGACGGCATCGAATTCGTCGGGCGCGTGCGCCGCATGTATCCCGACACCATGCGCATCATGCTCAGCGCGTACGACGACTCGCGCGTCACGCGCAAGGCGATCAATATCGGCGCGGTCTACAAGTTCATCGAAAAGTCGGACGATCCGTCCGAGTTGAAGCAGGTAGTCGACGAGGCATTCCGGGCCTACTCGCGCAAGCGCGCCGGCGCGCAGGCTGGCGGCCCGGCGCGCGTGGCCGCTCATTCCCGGTAGCGCAGCGCGGCAACGAGCAGCGCCAGTGCCGGCGACGATTGCCGCCTGCTGGGAAAATACACGTGATAACCGGGGAAGGCGGGGCACCAGTCCTCGAGCACGCGCTGCAGGCGGCCGGCGGCGATATGGTCGGTCGCCATATCCTCCGGCACGAACGCCAGGCCGAAGCCGGCCAGCGCCGCGCGCACCCGCGGGGTGCTGCTGTTGAACACCAGCTGGCCGTCCACGCGCACTTTCAGCGGGTGCCCATCCTTTTCGAATTCCCACGCGTAGATCCCGCCGTAAGTGGGCAGGCGCAGGTTGATGCAGTCGTGCTGCGTCAGTTCGTGCGGCGTGGCCGGCGGCGGCTTCCTGGCGAAATACGAGGGCGCGCCGACCACCGCCATGCGCAGCTCCGGGCCGATGCGCACGGCGATCATGTCCCTGGCCACCTGGTCGCCCAGGCGCACGCCCAGGTCGTAGCGGTCGGCGACGATGTCGGTCAGGCCGTAATCGACCGTCACTTCCACCTTGATGTCCGGGTAGTTGGGCAGGAATTGTTCGAGCTTCGGCCAGATCACGCTGACGGCGGCGTGTTCCGCGGTGGTGATGCGGATTGTGCCGGCGGGCTTGTCGCGCAGGGCGGTCAGCGACGCCATTTCGGTTTCGATCTCGTCGAAGCGCGGCGCGACGGTGAGCATCAGGCGCTCGCCGGCTTCGGTGGGGGAGACGCTGCGGGTTGTGCGGGTCAGCAGCCGGATGCCGATGCGGGCCTCGAAGTTGCGAATCGTGTGGCTCAGCGCCGACTGCGATATCCCCAGCTGCGCCGCGGCGCGGGTGAAGCTGCCGGCGCGCGCCACGGCGATGAAAGCGAGCAGGTCGTTAAAGTTTTCGCGCGCCATTCAAGAGCTGCTTTCATAAGGACATGCCGATTTTAGCGTCTTATCACCGGGTCGCGCTGGACCTACACTGTTTTGGTCGAGCCGCGGACCCCGGGGTTGTCGCCGGCGTATACCCAAACAACGATAGGATCATTCATGCAAAATACTCCAGCAGCCGCACTGTTAATGTGCACGCTCGCGTCGGCGGTCGCCGCCGACGAGACGCCGGCAGTCAAGGTCACCCGCGTCGAGACGCAGGCGTCAGTGGCCGGCCCGGCGGCCAATTTCACCGGGTCGGTGCGTGTCGATGCGCCGTTCCAGGGTTCGGCGCCCGCGCGCGTGGGCGGCGCCACCGTCACCTTCGAGCCCGGCGCGCGCACCGCATGGCACACCCACCCGCTCGGCCAGACCCTGATCGTCACCTCCGGCGCCGGCCGGGTGCAGCAATGGAACGGCCCGGTACAGGACATCAGCGCCGGCGACACCGTATGGATTCCGCCGGGCGTCAAGCACTGGCATGGCGCCGCGCCAGCCACCGCGATGGCGCACATTGCGATTGCCGAGAACCTCGACGGCAAGGTGGTGGAGTGGATGGAAAAGGTCGGCGACGGACAATACGGCAAGCTGCCATGAGCGCGACTTCAGGCACCACGAACAAGGCAGCGATCCTCGCGATCATCCTGGTCAGCTACGTGATGATCGTGCTGGACACGTCGGTGGTGCTCACCGGCCTGCCGAAGATCCACCAGCAACTCGGCTTCAGCGACAACGAGCTGGCGTGGGTGCAAAGCGCGTACACGCTGACCTTCGGCGGCTTCCTGCTGCTGGCCGCGCGCGCCGGCGACATCCTGGGACGCCGGCGCATGCTGGTCGCCGGCCTGGCGCTGTTTACCGCGGCCTCTATGGCGATCGGCATGGCGCAATCGGCCGGCTGGATGATCGCCGCGCGGGCAGTGCAGGGCGTCGGCGCCGCGATCCTCGCGCCATCGACGCTGGCGCTGCTGCAGACGACATTCGCGGAAGGCGCCGAGCGCACGCGCGCCGTGTCCCTGTACAGCGCCGTCGCAGGCATCGCCGCCAGCGTCGGCCTGGTGCTGGGCGGCGTGCTGACCGAATACCTGTCCTGGCGCGCCGGTTTCTTCATCAACCTGCCGATCGGCGTGGCGATGATTGTCGGCGCGCGGCGCCACATCGCCGAAAATGCACGCGGCGCGGGCCGCTTCGATGTGAGCGGCGCCGTCGCGTCCACCATCGGCATGAGCGCGCTGGTGTATGCGTTCATCCGCTCGGCCGGCGCGGGGTGGAGCGATCCCGTCACCGCCGTGGCGCTGGCCGGCGCGCTGGCCTTGCTGGCCGCGTTCGTCCGCATGGAACGCAAAGCGAAGCAGCCGATCATGCCCTTGCGCCTGTTCGCCAGCCGTGAGCGCTGCGCGGCCTACGCCGCCCGGGCGCTGTTCCTCGGCGCGATGATCGGATTTTTCTTCTTCACCACGCAGTTCCTGCAGGAGGTGGTCCATTTTCCGCCGGCTACGACCGGCCTGGCGTTCCTTCCGATGACGCTGGTAAATTTTGCCGTTGCCATGGCGGTGCCGCGGCTCACACGCCGGTTCGGCAACGCGCCTTTGCTGGCGGCAGGACTGGCAACCAGCCTCGCCGGTTTCGCCTGGCTGAGCCAGGTGTCGGCCGATACCGCCTACCTCACCGGCATCGCACTGCCGATGGTATTGATCGGCGCCGGCCAGGGCCTGGCGCTAAGCCCGCTCACCACGGCCGGCATCGCAGGCGTCGCGGCGCACGATGCCGGAGCCGCATCGGGCGTGGTCAACGTCGCCCACCAGCTGGGCAACTCGCTGGGCCTGGCCGTGCTGGTCGCGCTGGCCGCCTTCGGCACGGGCGGTCTGTCCGGTGCGCCGCTGCTGGCGCATCGGGTGACCGCGGCGCTTACGTGCGCGGCCGCCATGCTGGCGCTGGCATTGTTGCTGGTGTTCACTTTCATGCTGCGAAGAAAATCCCAGGCGCTACCTTGTCCTACACGGAGCTAGGATAGAGTCCGATTAAACAATGCCTGAGCGCGGCCTACGATGAAGGTCCGGTAGCGAAATGCCAATTCGGTGGCGATACCGATGAAATAATTAACAGGAGACACATCATGGCAAGCCAAGGAAATCAAGGTAATCAAGGCAACAAGGGCGGTACCCAAGGCACCGACCAGTCGCGCCAGTCCGGATCGCAGGGCTCGGGCGGCATGGGTTCCGGCCAGCAGAGCGGCACCCGCGACCAGGAAACCGAGATCGGCCGCCAGGGCCAGAAGGACGACGCATCGCGCCAGTCGGGAATGCCTGGCTCGGGCTCCGGCCAGAGCCCTTCGCGGGAGTCTTCGAAAGGGCCTGACGACAAATCGCGCTAAGTAGTCTTGACCCACCGTTGCAAGCGGTGACATGGGGCGACATTGGTCGCCCTTTTTGTTGCCCTGCAACTCATGCATCGTTTGCACAGGCCCATGCGGCAAACGCCGCGAATCATGCGCCGTCAAGGCCGTTTGTATATTAATTTACACAACGCGCCGCCGCCCAGCCGCGCCGTAACTACTCCCGCCAAAAGGATGCAAACACATGGACGATTTCAGCGACATTAAAATATCCCGGCGCGACCTGCTGATTGCCGGCGCGATTTCCGCCACGGCGTCGGCGGTGCCGTCGCTGGCGGGCGCGCAGCCCGTGCCGCAGTCCGCATCGCCCGCGCCGGCCATGGCGCCGGTGATGGCGAAGACATCGCTGCGCGTGAACGGCCAGGTCCGCTCGCTCGAACTCGACACCCGCACCACCTTGCTCGACGCGCTGCGCGAGCACCTGCAGCTGACCGGCACCAAGAAGGGCTGCGACCACGGCCAGTGCGGCGCCTGCACCGTCATCGTGGATGGTCGCCGCATCAACTCCTGCCTCACGCTGGCCGTGATGCACGATGGCGCCAGCGTGACCACCATCGAGGGCCTCGGCAACCCGGGAAAAATGCATCCGATGCAGGCGGCCTTCGTCAAGCATGACGGCTACCAGTGCGGCTATTGCACTCCGGGGCAAATCTGTTCGGCTGTCGCCGTGCTCGACGAGATCCGCCAGGGCATACCGAGCCACGTCACGGCCAGCCTGACCGAGAAACCGCTGCTGTCGGCCGAAGAGATCCGCGAGCGCATGAGCGGCAACATCTGCCGCTGCGGCGCCTACTCGAACATCATCGACGCGATCACCGAAGTCGCGGGAGGCAAAGCATGAGGGCCTTCACCTATCAGCGCGCCGCCACGCCGGCCGAAGCCGCGGCCGCGGCCATGCGCAATCCGGGCGCCAAATTCATCGCCGGCGGCACCAACCTGCTGGACCTGATGAAGCTCGACATCGAGACGCCGTCGCACCTGATCGACGTGAATGGCCTCAAGCTCGACAAGATCGAGCCGCTGCAGGACGGCGGCCTGCGCATCGGCGCGCTGGTGCGCAACACCGACCTGGCCGCGGACGCGCGCGTGCGCCGCGACTACGGCCTGCTGTCGCGTGCCCTGCTGGCCGGGGCCTCGGCGCAGCTGCGCAACAAGGCGACGACGTCCGGCAACCTGCTGCAGCGCACCCGCTGCCCGTATTTTTACGACACCAACCAGCCCTGCAACAAGCGCAGCCCGGGCAGCGGCTGCTCCGCGATCGGCGGCTTCACGCGCCACCACGCCATCCTCGGCGTCAGCGACGCCTGCATCGCGACCCACCCGAGCGACATGGCGGTGGCCATGCGCGTGCTCGATGCGAAGGTCGAGACCGTGCGCGCGGACGGCTCGGCGCGGGTGATCCCGATCGCCGATTTCCACCGGCTTCCCGGCAACACGCCGCACATCGAGCACGCGCTGGCGCCAGGCGAGCTGATAACCGCGGTGACCCTGCCCAAGCCGGTCGGCGGCGTCCACATCTACCGCAAGGTGCGCGACCGTTCGTCGTACGCGTTTGCGCTGGTCTCGGTGGCGGCCATCGTCGGACCCGACGGGACGGGACGGGTGGCGCTTGGCGGCGTCGCGCACAAACCGTGGCGGGTGGAAGCGGGGGAGCGCGACATGAAGTCCATCGCCGACCGGCTGCTGGCCGGCGCCAGAACGACCCCCGACAACGCATTCAAGGTAACCCTGGTGAAACGCACGCTTGCCGCGGTGATGGCCGAAGCGAAGAAAGGCTGACCTCATGAAATTCGACACTCCCGCCACCACCAATCCGATCGACCAGCTCAAGGTCGTCGGACGCCCGACCGACCGCATCGACGGCCCGCTCAAGACCACCGGCACGGCGCCGTACGCTTACGAGCAGCACCAGGCCGCGCCAAACGCCGCCTACGGCCACGTGGTCGGCGCCGCGATTGCCAAGGGGCGCATCGCGTCGATCGACCTGGCCGAAGCGAAGCGCGCGCCGGGCGTGATCGCGATCGTCACCGCCGACAGCGCGGGCAAGCTGGGCAAGGGCAAGTTCAATACCGCGAAGCTGCTGGGCGGGCCGGAAATCGAACACTATCACCAGGCCGTGGCGCTGGTGGTGGCCGACACGTTCGAGCAGGCACGCGCGGCGGCGCAACTGGTGCGGGTGAAGTACGCGGCCGAGAAAGGGCGCTACAGCCTGGCCGCCGCCAAGGCCGGGGCCAAGCCGGCCAAGGACAAGCCGGACCACAAGGTGGGCGACTTCGCCGGCGCTTTCGCGGCCGCGCCGGTCAAGCTGGACGCGACCTACACCACGCCGGACCAGTCGCACATGATGATGGAGCCGCACGCCTCGATCGCATCGTGGGAGGGCGACAAGCTGACCTTGTGGACCTCGAACCAGATGGTGGACTGGAGCCGCGGCGACGTCGCGAAAACGCTCGGCATCCCAAAGGACAATGTGCGGCTGATTTCGCCTTTCATCGGCGGCGGCTTCGGCGGCAAGCTGTTCGTGCGCGCGGAGGCGATCCTGGCCGCGCTCGGTGCGCGCGCGGCGAAGCGGCCCGTCAAGGTGGCGCTGCACCGGCCGCTCATGGCGAACAACACCACGCATCGGCCGGCGACGATCCAGCGCATCCGCATCGGCTGCACGCGCGACTGCCGCATCAGCGCCATCGGCCACGAAAGCTGGTCCGGCGACCTGCCCGGCGGGAAGCCGGAAACGGCGGTCGAGCAGACCCAGTTGCTGTACGCCGGCGTCAATCGCCTGACCGCGATGCGGCTGGCCGAACTCGATCTCCCCGAAGGCAACGCGATGCGCGCGCCGGGCGAGGCGCCGGGACTGATGGCGCTGGAAATCGCGATGGACGAAATGGCGGAAAAGCTGAAGATCGACCCGGTCGAATTCCGCATCATCAACGACATCAAGGTCGATCCGGCCAAGCGCCAGCGCCAGTTCTCGCAGCGCCAGCTGGTCGAGACCCTGAGGCTGGGGGCCGAGCGCTTCGGCTGGAGCAAGCGCAATGCCACGCCGGGCAAGACGCGCGAGGGCCGCTGGCTGATCGGCATGGGCATGGCTGCGGCCTTCCGCAACAACCTGGTGACCAAGTCGGCGGCGCGCGTGCGCCTTGACGGCAATGGCCTGGTGACGGTGGAAACCGACATGACCGACATCGGCACCGGCAGCTACACCATCATCGCCCAGACCGCGGCGGAGATGATGGGCGTGGGGCTGGACCGGGTGATGGTCAAGCTGGGCGACTCGACTTTTCCGGTGTCGTCGGGCTCGGGCGGCCAGTGGGGAGGCAACAGTTCGACGGCCGGCGTGTACGCGGCCTGCGTCAAGCTGCGCGAGGCGGTCGGCCAGAAGCTCGGCATGACCGACGCGCAGTTCGCCGACGGCATGGTGACTGCCGGCGGGCGCTCGGTGCCGCTGAAGCAGGCGGCGGCGAGCGGCGAGATCGTGGCCGAAGACATGATGGAATACGGCGACCTGGATAAGAAGTACCAGCAGTCGACCTTCGGTGGTCACTTCGTCGAAGTGGCGGTGGATGCGGCGACCGGAGAAGTGCGCGTGCGGCGCATGCTGGCCGTGTGCGCGGCGGGCCGCATCCTCAATCCGAAGTCGGCGCGCAGCCAGGTGATCGGCGCCATGACGATGGGCGTGGGCGCAGCGCTGATGGAGGAGCTGGTGGTGGACCATCGCACCGGTTACTTCGTCAACCACGACCTGGCGAGCTACGAGGTGCCGGTGCATGCCGACATCGCGCACCAGGAAGTGATTTTCCTCGACGAGACCGATCCGATTTCGTCGCCGATGAAGGCCAAGGGCGTGGGCGAGCTAGGGATTTGCGGCGTGGGTGCGGCGGTGGCGAACGCGGTCTACAACGCCACCGGCGTGCGCGTGCGCGAGTATCCGGTCACGCTCGACAAGCTGCTGGCCAAAATGCCGGCGTATATCTAAGGGTTGTCGTACCTGCGCAGGCAGGTACCCATACTGAGCACGCTTTACCATAAGTGTTGGTTCAGCATGGGTTCCAGCCTCCGCTGGTACGACATCAGAGCGGCAAGGCCGTCTCGTACTTCACCTCGCGCAGCGCCACGCTGGTGTTCACCTGCGACACGCCCGGCAGCTTGACCATCACGTTATGCAGGAAGTCGTGGTACGCGTCCATGTCCGCCACCAGCAGCTTGACGATGTAGTCGAACGCCCCCGTCACCTCGTAGCACTCCATCACTTCCGGCCGCACCAGCATCGCGTTCTCGAACGTCTCGACCGCGCCCTCAGTGTGCCGCGTCAGCGACACGTGCAGCATGCAGCACAGCGGCAGGCCGGCCGCGCGCCGGTTCACCATCGCCACATAGCCGTCGATGTAGCCCGAGTCCTCCAACTCCTTGTGGCGCCGCCAGCACGGCGTGGCCGACATGCCGATCGCCTCGGCCAGTTCCGCGTTCGACATGCGGCTGTTCTCCTGCAGCAGGGAGAGGATCTTGCGGTCCGTCGCGTCAAGGGTATGTTTTTTCATATTTTGGCCGTTCTAGGGTATTTTCTACCGTAATGGTTTCATTCTAGAACAAAACAAGAATAAATTTCCTCATCCAGCCTATAAAATTTCCTCATTCGGACAACACGCGTTCCCACGCAGGGACGCCCATGAGGAGACACTGTGGATCAGGAAGTTCAGCAAGGCGCATTGGTCGATCCCGACTACCAGCTGCAGGATAATTTGCAGCGCAAGTCCGGCCGGATTTTCATCACCGGCACCCAGGCGCTGGTGCGCCTGCTGATCGACCAGAAGGACGCCGACGCCGCGCGCGGCCTGAACACGGCGGGCTTCATCAGCGGCTACCGCGGCTCGCCGCTGGGCGCCGTGGACCAGGAAGTCTGGCGCGCCACCAAGCTGCTCGAGGCGAACGGCATCGAGTTCCTCCCCGCGATCAACGAAGACCTGGCCGCCAGCGCGGTGCTGGGTACGCAGCAGGTCGAGAACGACGCCGCCAACCGCAAGGTCGACGGCGTGTTCGCCATGTGGTACGGGAAGGGCCCGGGCGTGGACCGCTCCGGCGACGCGCTCAAGCACGGCAACGCCTACGGTTCGTCCCCGCACGGCGGCGTGCTGGTGGTGCTGGGCGACGACCACGGCTGCGTGTCGTCGTCGATGCCGCACCAGAGCGAGCAGGCGCTGATGGCCTGGAGCATGCCGGTGGTGAATCCGTCGAACATCCAGGAGTATCTCGAATTTGGTCCTTACGGCTGGGCGCTGTCGCGCTTCTCGGGAACCTGGGTCGGCTTCAAGGCGATCTCGGAAACCGTCGAAGGCGGCGCCGTCATCGATATCCCCGCGCCGCGCACCTACGAGGCGCCGGCCGATTACGCGGCGCCGGCCGGCGGCCTGCATATCCGCTGGCCCGATCTGCCTGGCCTTGGCCTCGAAGTGCGCGTGGCCGCCAAGCTCGATGCGGTGCAGGCCTTCGCAAAACATAATTCGATCGACCGCATGGTGGTCGCCGCGCCTGGCGCGAAGCTGGGCATCATCAGTGCCGGCAAGGCCTACCTCGACCTGCTCGAAGCGCTGGGCCGCATGGGCATCGGCATCGCGCGCCTCGAAGAACTTGGCGTGCGCCTGTACAAGCCGGGCCTGACTTTCCCGCTCGAGAAAACCCGCATCGCTGAATTCGCATCCGGCTTGCAGGAAGTGCTGGTGGTCGAAGAAAAAGGCCCGGTCATCGAAGACCAGCTGAAAACGCTGCTCTACAACCAGCCGGAAGGCTCGCGTCCGCGCCTCTTGGGCAAGACCGACGCCGATGGCCGCGCCTTGCTGTCGGCGCTGGGCGAGCTGCGCCCGTCGCGCATCGCGCCGTCCGTGATCCGCTGGCTCGCGCCGCACTTTCCGGAGCTGGGGCTGGAACAGTATCGGCCCGCGTTCTGCGCCGCGGACCTGCTGTCGAACGGCGCCGACGCGGTCAAGCGCACGCCGTACTTCTGCTCCGGCTGCCCGCACAACACCTCGACCAAGGTGCCCGAGGGCAGCCGCGCGCTGGCCGGCATCGGCTGCCACTTCATGGCTACCTGGATGGACCGCAGCACGTTCAACCTGACCCAGATGGGCGGCGAAGGCGTGCCCTGGGTAGGCGCCTCGCGCTTCACCAACGAGAAGCACGTCTTCCAAAACCTGGGTGACGGCACCTACTACCACTCGGGCCTGTTGGCGATCCGCCAGGCCATCGCCGCGCGCACCAACATCACCTACAAGATCCTGTACAACGACGCGGTCGCGATGACCGGCGGCCAGCCCGTGGACGGCAAATTGAGCGTGCCGCAGATCGTGCAGCAGGTGCTGTCCGAAGGCGCCGTCAAGGTGGTCGTCGTGACCGACCAGCCGGAAAACTATGATGGCGTGAAGCTGGCCGAAGGCGTCACGGTGCACCACCGCCAGGAGCTCGATGTGATCCAGCGCGAACTGCGCGAAATCGCCGGCGTCACGGTGCTGGTGTACGACCAGACCTGCGCGGCTGAAAAGCGCCGCCGCCGCAAGAAGGGCGCGTTCCCCGATCCGCAGCGCCGCATGGTGATCAACCCGGCGGTCTGCGAAGGCTGCGGCGATTGCGGCGTCCAGTCGAACTGCCTGTCGATCCTGCCGCTCGAAACGCCATTGGGCCGCAAGCGCCAGATCGAGCAATCGTCCTGCAACAAGGACTACTCCTGCGTCGAAGGCTTCTGCCCGAGCTTCGTATCGGTGGTGGGCGGCGGCTTGAAGAAGCCCGAAGCCAAGCAGATCGAGCTGGCGCGCCTCGACGCGATGCTCGCCGCCTTCCCGAAACCGCGCCCCTACCGCTTCGACAAGCCGTTCGAGATGCTGGTGGCCGGCGTGGGCGGCACCGGCGTGGTGACGGTCGGCGCGCTGATCACGATGGCGGCGCACCTGGAAGGCAAGGGCGCATCGACGCTCGACTTCATGGGCTTCGCGCAGAAGGGCGGGGCGGTGATGTCGCACGTGCGCATCGGCGCCTCGCCGGACCAGCTGAACCAGGTGCGCATCGACCTGCAGCAGGCCGACGCCTTGCTGGCCTGCGACATGGTGGTGGCGGCGATGCCGGATGCGCTGGCGGTGATGCAGCGCGAGCACACCAAGGTCGTCGCCAACGAACAGGAGATCCAGACCGCGGAGTTCACGCGCAATCCGGATGCGTCGATCCGCAAGGACGACCTGCTGGCCAAGCTGGCCGCGTCCGCCGGCGCGGACAACGTCGCCACGCTCAACGCCCACCAAGTCGCCGCGCAGCTGCTGGGGGACCCGATCGGCGCGAACATCCTGCTGATGGGTTTTGCCTGGCAGCGCGGCCTGGTGCCGGTGGGCCTGCCGGCCCTGATGCGTGCGATCGAATTGAACAAGGTGGCCGTGGACATGAACAAGCGCGCCTTCAGCCTCGGGCGCCTCGCGGCCGCCGACAAGGGCGCCATTGCGCGCCTGGCCAATCCGCAGGCGCAGGTGATCCAGTTTGCGATGCCGGCCTCGCTGGACGAGAGCGTCGCGCTGCGCAGCGGCCTGCTGGTGAAGTACCAGGACGAGGCCTATGCGGCGCGCTACCGCGATGCGGTGGAACAGGTGCGCCAGCGCGAGGTGGCGATCGATCCGAAGACGCCGGTGACGAAGGCCGTTGCGCGCAGCCTGTACAAGCTGATGGCGTACAAAGACGAATACGAAGTGGCGCGGATGCACGCCGATCCGGAGTTCCTGAAGAAGATCGGCGAGCAGTTCGACGGCGACTTCAAGCTGGAATACCACCTTGCGCCGCCGCTGCTGGCGCGCAAGCGTCCGGGTTCCGATGTGCCGGCCAAGATGCGCTTGGGCAGCTGGATGCAGACTGCGTTCCGCGTGCTGGCGCCGCTCAAGGGCCTGCGCGGCACGCCGTTCGACATCTTCGGCTACACCGCCGAACGCCGCGTGGAGCGTAGTCTGCGCGACGAGTATTTCGCACTGGCCGCGCAGATTTCGCGCGAACTCACGGCCGAGAACAAGGGCGTGATGCTGAAACTGGCGCAAGTACCGGAGCAGATTCGCGGCTACGGCCACATCAAGCTCGCCAACGTACGCAAGGCGCAGGCAGAAGCGGAAGGGCTGCGCCGCCAGCTGGATCAGTCGTCGCAGCAGCCGGCGAGCATGCGCGCCTAATTGGCAAAAATGGGACGGGTCCTCAGGATCCGGCCCCGATGTCCTCCCCGGTGGGGTCAGGTTCCGCGAACCTGACCCCATTTTCATTCCCGCGCCATAATCTCATAAGCATCATTCACCGTCCGTATGGGTCGTCAGACAACTATCATTTTTTCGACAGATCTCACCGAAGCGATTGCATTCCCTCCCTCTGCTCTCTATACTTTAGATCATGTTGTATGACGACTGATAACTAACCAAGTGGAGAGACGAATGACCCAATCCAGCGCCCCGACCGTCACCGAGATGCGCGTCGTGCCCGTGGCCGGCCGCGACAGCATGCTGCTGAACCTGAGCGGCGCCCACGGCCCTTACTTCACCCGCAATATCGTGATCCTGACGGACAGCGCGGGCAATACCGGCGTGGGCGAGGTGCCGGGCGGGGAGCCGATCCGCAAGACGCTGGAAGACGCGCGCCAGCTGATCGTCGGGCAGTCGATCGGCAATTACCAAGGCCTGCTGAACAAGGTGCGCGAGACCTTCCGCGACCGCGACGCGGGCGGGCGCGGCCTGCAGACCTTCGACCTGCGCGTGACCATCCACGCCGTCACCGCGATCGAATCGGCGCTGCTCGACCTGCTCGGCAAATTCCTCGGCGTGCCGGTATGCGCGCTGCTCGGCGAAGGCCAGCAGCGCGACAAGGTCGAAATGCTCGGCTACCTGTTCTACGTGGGCGACCGCACGGCCACCGACCTCGAATACGTCACCGACCCGAACGAAGCCGACGACTGGCTGCGCCTGCGCCACGAAAAGGCAATGTCGCCGGAAGCGATCGTGCGGCTGGCCGAAGCGTCGTACGAGCGCTATGGTTTCAAGGACTTCAAGCTGAAGGGCGGCGTGCTGCGCGGCGACGAAGAAATCGAGGCCGTGACCGCGCTGGCCGAGCGTTTTCCGGATGCGCGCGTCACGCTTGACCCGAACGGCGCCTGGTCGCTGAAGGAAGCGATCCGCCTGTGCCGCGGCCAGGATCACGTGCTCGCCTACGCCGAAGATCCGTGCGGCGCCGAGAACGGCTACTCGGGCCGCGAGGTGATGGCGGAATTCCGCCGCGCCACCGGCCTGCCGACCGCCACCAACATGATCGCCACCGACTGGCGCGAGATGGGCCATGCGATCCAGCTGCAATCGGTCGACATTCCGCTGGCCGACCCGCATTTCTGGACCATGCAGGGTTCGGTGCGGGTGGCGCAGATGTGCCACGAGTGGGGCCTGACCTGGGGATCGCATTCGAACAACCACTTCGACATTTCGCTGGCGATGTTCACGCAGGTCGGCGCCGCCGCGCCGGGCAAGATCACCGCGCTCGACACCCACTGGATCTGGCAGGACGGCCAGCGCCTCACGAAGGAGCCGTTCAGGATCGTCGACGGCATGATCGATGTGCCGGCAAAGCCTGGCCTGGGCGTCGAGATCGACATGGAAGCAATCGAAAAGGCGCACCAGCTGTACCTGGAAAAGGGCCTGGGCGTGCGCAACGATTCGATCGCGATGCAGTACTTCTTCCCGGGCTGGAAGTACGATAACAAGCGTCCGAGCTTCGACCGCTGATGCGAAAAAATGGGGTCAGGTCCGCCGGACCTGACCCCGGTCTTGAACGATCACGATGAAGGATACGCGTCATGGATCTGCCGATTAACCGCTTCAAAGCCGCCATCAGGGACGGCCAGCTGCAACTGGGCCTGTGGTCCGGCCTGTCGAACAACATCACCGTCGAAGTGCTGGCCAACGCCGGCTTCGACTGGCTGCTGCTCGACACCGAGCATTCGCCCAACGAGCTGCCGATGGTGCACTCGCAGCTGCAGGCCATCTCGCAGGGCACCGCGCATCCGATCGTGCGCCCGCCCTGGAACGACACCGTCACCATCAAGCGCTACCTCGACGTCGGCGTGCAGACCCTCCTGATCCCGTACGTGCAGGACGAGGAGGAAGCGCGCAATGCCGTGGCGGCGACGCGCTATCCGCCGCTGGGCGTGCGCGGCTACTCCGCCGCGGCGCGGGCGTCGGACTACGGCCGCGTCAAGGATTACGCGCTGCGCTGCGAGGAGCAGTTGTGCGTGCTGCTGCAGGTCGAAACGCCGCACGCGCTGGCCAATATCGAGGCGATCGCCGCGGTCGATGGCGTGGACGGCATCTTCATCGGACCGGGCGACCTGTCGGCGTCGATGGGCTACATCGGCCAGCCGATGCATCCCGAGGTGGTGACAGCGATCGAAGACGCATTGCGCCGCATCCGCGCCTGCGGCAAGGCAGCCGGCATCCTGGTCGGCGACGAGAAGCTGGCGCGCCACTATATAGAAATCGGTTTCACGTTCGTCGCCGTGGGCAGCGACATCGGCGTGCTGGCGCGCGGCGCGGAAGCGCTGGCCGCCAAATTCAACAAACAGGGAGCAGCGACATGAGCAAAGTAGGATTTATCGGCCTCGGCATCATGGGCGTGCCGATGGCGGCAAATATTCTAAAGGGCGGCCACCAGCTGTTCGCGCACAGCCACAAGCCGGTGAGCGCGGAACTGAAGGACCTCGGCGCCATCGAGTGCGCCTCCGGCCGCGAAGTGGCGCAACAGGCCGACATCGTCATCATCATGGTGCCGGATACGCCGAACGTGGCGTCGGTACTGTTCGACGAGGGCGGCGTGGCGGAGGGCCTCTCGCCCGGCAAGATCGTGGTGGACATGAGTTCGATCTCGCCGATCGAGACCAAGCAGTTCGCGCTGCGCATCAACGCGCTCGATTGCGCCTACCTGGACGCGCCGGTGTCAGGCGGTGAAGTCGGCGCGCGCGCCGGCAGCCTGACCATCATGGTGGGCGGGCCGCAGGAAGCGTTCGACACCGTCAGGCCGCTGTTCGAGCTGATGGGCAAAAACATCACCCTCGTCGGCGGCAACGGCGACGGACAGACCACCAAGGTGGCCAACCAGATCATCGTCGCGCTCAATATCGAGGCGGTCGGCGAGGCGCTGCTGTTCGCCTCGCGCATGGGCGCCGATGCGGCCAAGGTGCGGCAGGCGCTGATGGGCGGGTTCGCCGCGTCGCGCATCCTGGAGGTGCACGGCGAGCGCATGATCAAGCGGACCTTCGACCCGGGCTTCCGCATCGAGCTGCACCAGAAGGACCTGAACCTGGCGCTGTCGAGCGCGCGCGCGCTGGGCGTGTCGCTGCCGAATACCGCGACGGCGCAGGAATTGTTCAACAGCTGCGCTGCGCACGGCGGCAAAGCGTGGGATCATTCAGCATTGGTGCGCGCGCTCGAACTGATGGCCAATTACGAGATCGGCGCGCCTGTCCCTCAATAACGCACGGGAGTTGCGCATGACCGAACCACGTAAGCTGTTGCGGCAGATGTTCGACGCCGCTGTCGAAGCGGCGCAATCGTCGCACTGCCTGCCGCCGCACCTGCCGGCGCCGCCGCGCGGACGCACCCTGGTGATCGGCGCCGGCAAGGCGTCCGCCGAGATGGCCCGCGTGGTGGAGCAGCACTGGCCCGGTGAACTGACTGGCCTGGTGGTCACGCGCTATGGCTACTCGGTGCCGTGCGAGCGCATCGAGATCGTCGAGGCCGCGCATCCGGTGCCCGACCAGGCGGGCATGGACGCGGCGCGCCGCATCCTCGGCTTAGTTCAAGGCCTGACCGCGGACGATCTGGTGATCTGCCTGATCTCGGGCGGCGGCTCGTCGCTGCTGGTGCTGCCGGGCGACGACCTTGAGCTGGCCGACAAGCAGGAGATCAACAAGGCGCTGCTCAGGAGCGGCGCCACCATCGGCGAAATGAACTGCGTGCGGCGCCACCTGTCGGCCATCAAGGGCGGACGGCTGGCGGCGGCCTGCCATCCGGCGAAAGTGGTGACGTTGCTGATTTCCGACGTGCCTGGCGACGACCCGGCCGATATCGCCAGCGGCCCGACCACGGCCGACCGCACCACCTGCGCGGACGCGCTGGCGATCCTGCGCCGCTACGGCATTTCGATGCCGGACAAGGTGAGAACGCTGCTGGAGGGCGGGGCCGGCGAATCGGTCAAGCCGGGCGATCCGCGCCTGGCCAACAGTGAAACGCGCATGATCACCACGCCGCAGATGGCGCTGGAGGCGGCCGCCGAAGTGGCGCGCTGCGCCGGCGTGCCGGTGCACATCCTGGGCGACAGCATCGAGGGGGAAGCGCGCGATGTGGGCATCGTCATGGCGGGCATTGCGCGCCAGGTGGTGACGCATGGGCAGCCGTTTGCGCGGCCGTGCATCCTTCTGTCGGGTGGCGAGACCACTGTCACGGTACGCGGCAATGGACGTGGCGGGCGCAATGTCGAGTTTTTGCTGTCGCTGGGGGTTACCCTGAATGGTCTGGCTGGCGTGCACGCGATTGCTTGCGATACCGATGGCGTGGATGGGCAAGAAGAGATTGCGGGCGCCTTGCTGGGGCCGGACACGCTGGCGCGCGCGTGGGAGCGGGGCATCAAGCCGCGCGACAGCCTGGCCAACAATGACGGGCATGGCTTCTTTCAGGCGCTGGGGGATTCGGTGATTTGCGGGCCGACGCTCACCAACGTCAACGACTTCCGGGCGATCTACATCGAGTGAAACAGAGTGTCGTACCTGCGAAGGCAGGTACCCATACACAGCATATTCAGCATGGGTACCTGCCTGCGCAGGTACGACAATCAAAATCAGAACGTGTGACGCACGCCCAGGTTGAAGGCCTTGTCGCCCGTACCGGCTTCGGTGTTGTTCGCCACCGTATAGCCCGCACCGTTCTTGTTGTGGATCCGGCCGTACGCCGTATACAGATTGGTGCGCTTCGACAGCGGATACAAATAACCCACGCCCCACGCGCGCGAGTCCTGGTTGAAGCTGGTCTTGTCGTCCTTGCGCATCACCGACGCCAGCAGGGTGCCGGTTCCGACCGGCGCGGACAATCCCAGCAGGATCTCGTTGCCGTCGGTCGACGGCGTTGGCTTGACGCCGCCGAACGGGTTGTTGGCATTGCCCAGCGGCGCGCTGTTGAAGCCCTTGTCGACGCCATACGCGATGTAGGCCTTGACCACCTTGAAGTCGTAGTTCGCCGCCAGCAGCGTGTTGGTGCCGATGTCGCGGTTGACCGCCGTGACGCCAGGCGCCGCGGCCACATCGGAATTTTTGTTGTTGTAGGCCAGCCGCACGTTCAGCGGACCATTCGAGTAGCCGATCGATCCGCCGAACTGGCGGCCGGCCGAACTGCTGCCCGCCTGCTCGCCGACGCTGTACGCCACGTCGGCGCTGACGCCCATGGTCACCGGCGCGGAATAGATGATGGTATTGCTGGTGCGGACGTTGGTGCCGGAATCGGGAAACTGGTTCTTCGACGTGCCCGCATAGCCGGTGCCGAAGGGATCTGCCACCTGCGCCAGCGCCTGGTGCCACGGCGTGTATTGGCGGCCCAGCGTAACGGTGCCGACATTGGTCTTCAGTCCGACGAAGGCCTGGCGATTGAAGATGGTGCCTGCCGTGTCCACTTCGCCGGTGTCGATCTTGACGCCGGTTTCAAGCGTGAACAGGGCCGACATGCCACCGCCCAGGTCCTCGGTGCCGCGAAAGCCGATGCGCGACGCCGATCCCACACCGCTGGTGATCTTGGTGTAGTTGGCGACGCCGCCGCTTTCGCGCACCAGGCCAGCATCGACGATGCCGTAGATGGTGACGTTGGTCTGTGCCGATGCGGCTCCCGCGCCGGCGGCGAGGAGGGCGGCGATGATGGTTTTGTTCATTGTGTCTCCAGTCGTTGTAGTAGTAAGAGTGTTCAGGCTTGCGAAAGTTCGCCGTCGCGCACCCGCCACAAGTTGAGCGGGTTGTCGTCCTGCAGCGCCTGCGGCAGAAGCCACGCGGGCATGTCCTGGTAGCTGACCGGACGCAGGAAGCGGTCGATCGCCGAGGCGCCGACGGACGTGCCGCGGCTGTCGGAGGTAGCGGGGAACGGGCCGCCGTGCACCATCGCATGCGACACTTCGACGCCGGTCGGGAAACCGTTCACCAGCACGCGGCCGGCCTTGCGCTCGAGCGCCGGCAGCAGCGAGCGCGCCAGGTCACGGTCGCCTTCGGACACGAACATCGTCGCGGTCAGCTGGCCGTCGAGGTGCTCGGCGATTTCGCGAAACTGCGCGACATCGGCGCAACGAACCACCAGCGAAGCGGCGCCGAAGATTTCGTCCTCCAGCGCAGGGTTGGCGAGGAAGGTGGCGGCGTCGGTAACGAACAGCGCCGGCTGGCCGGCGCAGACGGTGGCGCCGTACTGGCCGCGCGCGACCAGCTTCACGCCGGCTTCTTTCGACAGCTTGTCCACGCCGCCGTTGAACGCAGCATGGATGCCTGGCGTGAGCATCGTCGCGCCGGTCTTTCCCTGCAGGGCGGTAGCGGCGGCGTCGATGAAGGTTTCGAGCGCGGGGCCTTCCAATGCGATGACCAGGCCGGGATTGGTGCAGAACTGGCCCGAGCCGAGCGTCAGCGAATCGACGAAGTCGGCGCCGATCTTGGCGGCGCCTTGCGACAGCGCTTCCGGCAGCATGAACATCGGATTGATGCTGCTCATTTCCGCGTACACGGGAATCGGCTCCGGGCGCTGGGCCGCGGCGCGCACCAGCGCCATGCCGCCCGCGCGCGAGCCGGTGAAGCCGACCGCCTTGACAGCCGGATGCGCCGCCAGCGCCTGGCCGATGGTGCGGCCGTCGCCATGCAGCATCGAGAACACGCCCTCGTGCATGCCGCAACTCGCGACCGCCGCCTGCAGGGCCTTGCCGACCAGCTCCGAGGTGCCAGGATGGGCGCCGTGCGCCTTCACGATCACCGGGCAGCCGGCGGCCAGCGCCGATGCGGTGTCGCCGCCGGCGACGGAAAACGCCAGCGGAAAGTTGGATGCGCCGAAGACGACGACCGGGCCGAGGCCGATTTTGCGCAGGCGCAGGTCGGGGCGCGGCGGCGTGCGCTGGGGCAGGGCCGAATCGAGCGCTGCGCCCAGCCAGCGGCCGTCGCGCACTACCTTGGCGAACAGGCGCAGCTGGCCGACGGTGCGTCCGCGCTCGCCCTCGAGGCGCGCTTGCGGCAAGCCGGATTCCTGCATCGCGCGCTCGATCAGCGCCGGGCCCAGGTCCAGAATGTTCTGCGCGACCTGTTCCAGGAAAGCGGCGCGCTGTTCAGGCGTGGTGTCGCGATAGCTGTCGAACGCCTGTTCGGCCAATACGCACGCGCGCTCGGCGTCCGTTAGCGTGGCGGCGCCGAAGGCCGGCTCGATTTCGCGGCCGGTGGACGGATCGATGGCACGGAACAAAGCCGCGCCGCCTTTGAATGCGGAGGCGCCGACCAGCGATTCGCCGTTGAGGGTGATGGACATGAAGTTTCCTTTTATTGGGGGCCGAGCGTCGCGATCAGCGCGCCGAGCTGTTCGCATTCCTGCGGATTGAGGTCGATCAGCGGCGTGCGCACCGGGCCTGCGGTATGGCCGACCAGCGTGGCGCCGGCCTTGACGATGCTTACTGCATAGCCGGCCTTCTTGTTGCGGATCGCCAGATACGGCAGGAAGAAGTCGTCGATCAGGCGCGAGGTGGTGTCGCTGTCGCCGGTGCGCACGGCTTCGTAGAATTCGATCGCGGTCTTTGGGATGAAATTGAAGACGGCCGACGAATACACCGGCACGCCCAGCGCCTTGTAGGCTTCCGCATACACTTCGGCGGTCGGCAGGCCGCCCAGGTAGGTGAAGCGGTTGCCGAGCTTGCGGCGGATGCTGACCATGGTTTCGATTTCTCCGACGCCGTCCTTGAAGCCGATCAGGTTGGGGCAGCGGTCGGCCAGTTGCAGCAGCGAGTCGGCATTGAGCTTGCAGACGTTGCGGTTGTAGATCACCACGCCGAACTTGACCGAGGCGCAGACGGCGGCGACGTGTTCGACCAGGCCGTCCTGGCTCGCTTCGGTCAGGTAGTGCGGCATCAGCAGGATGCCGTGGGCGCCGAGGCGCTCGGCTTCCTGCGCGTAGGCGATCGCGGTGCGGGTGGGGCCGCCGGCGCCGGCCAGGATCGGCACCTTGCCGCGGCAGGTTTCGACGGCGACCTTGACCACCTGGGTGTAGTCCTCGGGCGTGAGCGAGAAGAACTCGCCGGTGCCGCCGGCGACGAAGAGGGCGGTCGCGCCGTACGGGGCCAGCCACTCGAGGCGGTCGGCATAGGTCGAAGGAACGAAGTCGCCCTGCGCGTTGAAGTCGGTGATCGGGAACGACAGCAGGCCGGAGGAGAGGATCTGTTTCAGGTCTTGTGGAGTAAACATGTCGGGTGCGCCATTGAGTGATGTGGAAGGAAGCGACTGGATGTCCATCGCTGTTATCAGTCATCGTACAACATAAAAAATCGGATCGCAAGCCGGGATGTCGATTATTTGTTGGAGTTTGAGGAGGGAGGGGTCTGGTCCTGCGGACCTGACCCCATTTGTTGGTCCGCGGTGAAAACGCAGCGCGGTTACTCTGATCGCTGCGAATAAAAATGGGGTCAGGTCGCGCAGGACCTGACCCCTCCCTTCGATTGGCGCGGACTCGATATTACTGGCTGGCGCCTTCGATCATTTCCTGCGCGCGGCGCAGCCGTTCGCGGCTGTTCGACAGGTGGATGCGCATCGCGGCGCGCGCGGACTCGGGGTCCTGGCGCTTGATCGCATTGAAGATGTCTTCGTGCTCGTGGATCACGCGCTCCATATAGACAGCCGGATCGTCCTGCGCCAGCTTGGCCGAATTCAGGCGCGAGCGCGGAATGATATTGGTGCCAAGGTGGCTGAGGATATCGTGGAAGTAGCGGTTGCCCGACGACTGCGCGATCAGCAGGTGGAACTGCACATCGGACGGCACGGTGTCCGCGCCGGCGCGCACGCTTTCATGGAAGGTGTCGAGGGCAGTGCGCAGCTGCTGCAGCTGGGCGTCGCTGCGCCGGCTGGCGGCCAGGCCCGCCGCTTCCACTTCGAGACTGATGCGCAGCTCGAGGATCGCCAGCACGTCGCGCATGGTGATGACGGTGTTCGGGTCGATGCCCAGCGTGTGGGCGGGCGGTGGCTCCAGCACGAAGGTGCCGATGCCGTGGCGCGTCTCGACCAGGCCGGCCGCCTGCATGTGCGAGATCGCCTCGCGCACGACGGTGCGGCTCACGCCCAGCAGGCGCATGATTTCCGATTCGGTGGGCAGCTTGTCGCCCGGATCGAGCGAGCCGTCGCGGATGCTCTCGGTGATGTGCGCGACGACGCCCTGGGCCAGGTTGCGGTGCTTCTTGGGTGGCGCCGAAGGCAGCGAGGATGTATTCATTGACGGTGGCCAGGACAAAAAAATAGTGGAAAAAAGCTGATTGCGTTTTCGATTTTTGCTGATTATACTACGACATCGGTTGTCAGACGACTGATGACACCCACCTCAAGCCGCTGCAACAAAAGCAACGACGCCGACAAGGCGCCCAAGTGCACGCAGAGCCGAAAGCAGTATATTAGGAGACACAATGAAGACCCTGCATACCAACACGGCCGGACCGAACTCCGCCAAGGCATCCCGCGTTCGCTGGGGCATCCTGGCGATGCTGTTCCTCATCACCACGATCAACTACGCCGACCGCGCGACCATTTCCATCGCCGGCCCGGAAATCAAGAAGCTGCTTGGCCTCTCGCCGGTGCAGATGGGCTTTGTCTTTTCCGCCTTCGCCTGGTCGTACGTGCTGGCCCAGCTGCCAGGCGGCTGGCTGCTCGACAAGTTCGGCTCGAAAATCACCTACTTCTTCAGCATCTTCCTGTGGTCGGTGTTCACCATGTTGATGGGCACCGTGGGCTTCTTCACCGGAGCCGCCGCCGTCGCGCTGCTGTTCACGCTGCGATTGCTGGTGGGCGCGGCCGAGGCGCCTTCGTTCCCCGGCAACAGCCGCATCACGTCGGCCTGGTTCCCCACGCAGGAGCGGGGCACCGCCGCGGCGATCTTCAACTCGGCGCAGTACTTCGCCACCGTGCTGTTTGCGCCGCTGATGGGATGGCTGGTGCACACCTACGGCTGGCAGAGCGTTTTCTACGTGATGGGCGGCCTGGGCATCGTCATGGCGTTCGTGTGGCAGAAGACCATCTACGGCCCGAAAGACCACCCGCGCATCAACGCCGCCGAGATGGACTACATCGAAAAGGGCGGCGCGCTGGTCGACCTCGAAAGCCGCCAGCCGGTCGCCGCGGCGCCGAAGCTGGACACCTGGCCGATCATCAAGCAGTTGCTGGGCAACCGCATGCTGCTGGGCGTGTACATCGGCCAGTACTGCATCACCACGCTGACCTACTTCTTCCTGACCTGGTTCCCGGTGTACCTGGTCACCGAGCGTCACATGACGATTCTGAAGGCCGGCTTCATCGCCGCGCTGCCGGCGGTGGCCGGCTTCCTGGGCGGGATCCTGGGCGGGTTCGTCTCCGACCGCATGCTCAAGGCCGGCTACTCGCTGTCGGCGGCGCGCAAGACCCCGATCGTCTGCGGCATGCTGCTGGCGATGACCATGATCGTCTGTAACTACGTGACCGCCGACTGGCTGGTCGTGGCGATGATGTCGCTGGCGTTCTTCGGCAAGGGCATTGGCGCTTTGGGCTGGGCGGTGGTGTCGGACACCTCGCCGAAAGAGGCGGGCGGCTTGAGCGGCGGCTTGTTCAACACCTTCGGCAACACCGCCGGCATCACGACCCCGATCGCCATCGGCTACATCCTGCAGGCCACTGGTTCGTTTGCCGGCGCCCTGGTATTCGTCGGCGCCAACGCCGCGGTGGCGATCTTCTGCTACCTGGTTATCGTCGGCGAGATCAAGCGCGTCGAATTCAAACATGGCCCCGCAGCGCGCAAGGCCGATGCGCCGGTTGCGTTCAACACCGCAGCCAGCAAGTAAGGAAATCACATCATGGGTAACGCACCTGTCTTCATGCCGGCGGCCAGCAAGCCGCTCTACATCCGCATGCACGCCAACGACAATGTGGCGATCGTGGTCAACGACGGTGGCCTGCCCGCCGGAGCCGAGTTCCCTGGCGAATTCGTGTTGAAGACGCGGGTGCCGCAGGGGCACAAGGTGGCGCTGGTGGACATCGCCGAAGGCGCCGCCATCCTGCGCTACAACGTCGTCATCGGCTACGCGGTGCGTGACATCGAACAGGGCAGCTGGATCGAAGAGTCCGTGGTGCGCATGGCGCCGCCGCGCGAGCTGCACGGCCTGCCGGTATCGACCCGCCTGCCGGCGCCGGCCGAGCCGCTCGAAGGCTTCACGTTCGAGGGCTACCGCAATGCCGACGGCAGCGTCGCCACCCGCAATATCCTGGCGATCACCACCACCGTGCAGTGCGTGGCCGGCGTGGTCGAACATGCGGTCAAACGCATCAAGGACGCACTGCTGCCGGATTATCCGAACGTGGACGACGTGGTGGGGCTCGAGCATACCTACGGCTGCGGCGTCGCCATCGATGCGCCCGACGCGATCATCCCGATCCGCACGCTGCGCAACATCAGCCTGAACCCGAACTTCGGCGGGCAGGCGATGGTGGTCAGCCTCGGTTGCGAGAAGCTGCAGCCTTCGCGGCTGCTGCCGGAGGGAGCGATCCCCATCCAGAACGGGCCGTACATCGTCACGCTGCAGGACGAGGCGCACGTGGGATTCGAGTCGATGATCCAGTCGATCATGGCGATGGCGCGGCTGCGGCTTGCGGCGCTGAACCAGCGCAGGCGCGAGACCTGCAGCGCGGCCGACCTGGTGGTGGGCGTTCAGTGCGGCGGCAGCGATGCGTTTTCGGGCGTGACGGCCAATCCGGCGGTGGGTTTCGCGACCGACCTGCTGGTGCGCGCCGGCGCCACCGTGATGTTCTCCGAGACGACCGAAGTCCGCGACGGCATCGACCAGCTGACGTCGCGCGCGGTCAGCCAGGAAGTGGCCGATGCGATGATCCGCGAAATGGCCTGGTACGACGAGTATCTGCAAAAGGGCGGCGTCGACCGCAGCGCCAATACCACGCCCGGCAACAAGAAGGGCGGGCTGGCGAACATCACCGAAAAGGCCATGGGCTCGATCGTCAAGTCGGGCAGCAGCCCGATCTCCGGCGTGCTGTCGCCGGGCGAAAAGGTGAAGCAGAAGGGGCTGATCTACGCGGCCACGCCGGCCAGCGACTTCGTCTGCGGCACCTTGCAGCTGGCCGCGGGCATGAACCTGCACATCTTCACCACCGGGCGCGGCACGCCGTACGGCCTGGCGGCGGTCCCCGTGATCAAGGTGGCCACGCGCGACGACCTGGCGCGGCGCTGGCACGACTTGATGGATGTGAATGCCGGCCGCATCGCCACCGGCGAGGCGACCATCGAGCAGGTGGGATGGGAGCTGTTCCGGCTGATGCTCGATGTCGCCAGCGGCAAGAAGACCTGGGCCGAGCACTGGAAGCTGCACAATGCGCTCACGCTGTTCAACCCGGCGCCGATCACCTGACGCACACTATTTCTCCCTGCTATTTTTGCTCGTAAAATAGTTCAACCCGCTTGGTTCAAGCGGGTTTTTTTATGCTCACACCGCGAGAAACCGGCCCATCGCTCCATTGTATATTTCCATTTGGTACGCAAAGTTGAGTAGTATTCGAATGCGGGACGAAAATCGTGGTGCATGCCGGAGTGGGAGATGGCCCAATCCAAATTGGGCAGTTCGCTTGGCACACGGCTCGTTTATGGGATTACGGTAGCGGCTTTGTCGTCCGGTTAACACGATTTGGACCACCTGGTCGACTGGACAAAGGCAAAATTTAAACAAGATGCACGAAGCTGCGGGAGAGGAAGTGTCCACATGGTTGAAGTAAACGCCGGCGATTTTGTGGAATTCATCAAACCCATAATTGAACGTCTTAGTAGAGAGCCCTGTCGCCGCAAGGCGGTCGGTCGGATGCGGAGTTTAGCACTCGAATTTGGAAATAATGCTTTGCAGATAGGTTCTGACCTGTCAATTCCTATTCCGGGAGAATGGAGACTCGGTTCATACCGGGGCGCCTGGCGAATTGTTCAAAAGGGCAGGGTCGTCTGTGGAAGTCATGACTTAGTGGACAATCTGCAGGAGCTTAACGACAAAGTGGCGGCTCTGCAAATTGGTAGCGTGTCGGGTATTGAACTAAACTCCCCGCACGACGTTTGCGTGAGACTATCCGACGACACACATATAGATTTTCTTGGAATCTTTTCAGATGATGACGAGTTGTTCCATCTGTTCGGACCGGAGAATCTGTTCGTAAGTTACTCTTTGGAGCGTGGGTGGGAAGTCGGGAGGGCCGACGCGCCCACTTAAGGGCCTGAGCAGCTAGGGAAGCGGCTGACAAAATGATCGTAGGCATAACTCCGGCGCCGTGGCCAGCGGAGGCGCATCGGATTCTTCGTGCGGCGCGACGTGCACTCATTGTTCATGTAACGCTCAAATCGAAAAACGCAACCGATACGTTCGACATTGGCGGACCCACCAAGTGGGCTACCTGTTCCTTCTAATAGGGACTATTTACAGCGGCGATATCGTGAGTTTATGTTAACGTTGACGTATTCCCACGGCGACGGGGGAGGTGTGCTGGCACATGGAATCGCCCGAGAATCAGCCCGGGTTCGCGCGACGGAAGGATGGGGCTGACCCGTTCTCCGGCGCTCTCGTTGGTTCGCCAGACCGGCATAAAGTGTTTGGTCGAAAGACGTTGCGCTTGCCCCAGGGCGAAGAACATGTTGTTCGCTGGAATTGGTGAAGGTGATCGCTCTCCTGTTGCGATTGCACGAATCCGCTCTCAGTTTGACCTACCTCTGCACGCACTGATTTTGCAGGGGATTACGACGTGGACTTCATAGGCGCGACCTTCATGATTCCAGCTGCGAAGATTTCCTCAGGCTTTGACATTTTACTCATGAGCTTGTGCCAATATGTTCGTTTGAAACCGGCGGTGTTCTCCGTACAGTTGAGGCATTATCGCGCCAACTTTGGGCGCGTCCTGTCTGCAACCTTGTACCGGAAGGGAACCGCCATGCCGTTCGAATTACCGGAAATTAATTTGCCTGCAGCGTTGGCCGACGCCCGCGTCGATGCCATCAGCCACGGCTTGCCCTATGCGGGCCGCATCAGCCCTCCGGCGGCCTGGGAGCTCGCGTCCCGCGGCCAGGCCTTGCTGGTCGATGTCCGCAGCAACGAGGAGCGCGTCTTCGTCGGGTATGTCCCCGGCAGCGTGCATGTGCCCTGGGCCACCGGCACGGCCTTGATTCGGAACCCGCGGTTTGTCCGCGAGCTGCTGGCCAGGCTCGGCAGCAAGGACAAGATCGCGCTGCTGTTGTGCCGCAGCGGCAAACGCTCGGCGCTCGCGGCGGAGGCGGCGGCCAAGGCCGGCGCGGCGCTGGTGTACAGCGTGCTGGAAGGCTTCGAGGGCGACCTCGACGCCAGTGAGCAGCGCGGACACCGCAACGGCTGGCGCGCGCATGGCCTTCCCTGGGTGCAAAGCTGATGGCGCTCTTCGACATCGACTCCATCGTGCACGAGCTGCACGACGCGCGCCGTCACTGGCGCCAGGCCCACCGTCGCGAAGGCGAAATGCGTGGCATCGAGTTTCCCTCGCGCGACGCGATGGCGGCGCTCATCGGCCAGCTCAAGGGCGTGCTGTTTCCGATGCGGCTGGGGCCGCCCGACCTGCGCCAGGAAAGCGAGGACTATCACGTTGCCCATGCGCTCGACTCGGCCCTGCACTCGCTGCTGCGCCAGGCTTGCCTTGAGCTGACCTACAACGCGGCGCTGCACCGGCTGACCGGCGTGGACGCCGCCGCCGAAGCGCTGGAGGCCACGCGCACTTTCGGCGCCGCCCTGCCAGGCATTCGCTCCTTGCTCGACAGCGACGTGCTCGCCTCCTACCAGGGCGACCCGGCCGCGCGCAGCGTGGACGAAGTGCTGCTGTGCTACCCGGGCGTGCTGGCGATGATCCACTACCGCCTGGCGCACTGTCTGTACCAGCTCAAGCTGCCCATGCTGGCGCGCATCGTCGGCGAACTGGCGCATGCGGCCACCGGCATCGACATCCATCCGGGCGCGCAGATCGGCGCCGGCTTCTTCATCGACCACGGCACCGGGGTCGTGATCGGCGAAACGGCTGTCATCGGCCAGCGCGTGCGCCTGTACCAGGCCGTCACGCTGGGCGCCAAGCGCTTTCCCACCGACGCCGACGGCAACCCGCAAAAAGGCTTGCCGCGCCACCCGGTGCTGGAAGACGAGGTGGTCATCTACGCCGGCGCCACGCTGCTGGGACGTATCACGGTGGGCAAGGGTGCGGTCATCGGCGGCAACGTCTGGCTGACCCACGACGTGGCGCCGGGCGCGCGGATTTCCCAGGCCGCCTCGCGCGAGGAAGTGGTCAGCGCCCAGGGCCGCGCGGCATGAGCGCGTCCGCCGCGACGCTGGGCCGCAGCTTCGGCATCGGGGTGCGCCGCCTGCGCGAGGAGCGCTGCTGGTCGCAGGAGCAACTGGCCGAGCAGGCCGGCCTGAACCGCTCCTATGTCGGCGAAATCGAACGCGGCGACGTCTCCGTGTCGCTATGCACCGTGGCCAAGCTGGCCGACGCCTTCGGACTGGCGCCGTCGGCGCTGGTGGGCCGCGGTGAAAGCATCGCTGTCGCTTAATTTACACACACACTGCTTGGTGGCGATAGACGGTTGAAGAGGAAAGTGCATTCCGAGAAACTAAGTCTGAGTTTCCTGATCAGAATTCTTTCTCGCGCTTCTTTTCTTTCCTTTTTTACCGGGGGTATCACATGGCAGAGGGTGAAGTTACAGGCACAATCGACGGCACGGCCGTTCTTGGCGATTTCGCGGCGCGGCAACTTGCCAACGCCACCAAAAGCGTTCCCCAGCTCGAGACCATCAGCCCGCGCTGGCTGACCCACCTGCTGCAGTGGGCGCCGGTGGAGGCGGGCGTGTATCGCCTCAACAAGGTGCGCAACCCGGAGGCGATCAAGGTCCGCTGCACCGCGCGCGAGCACGAAAATCAGTTGCCGCGCACCTATGTGGACTACGAGGAGCGGCCGCGCGAGTATGTGCTCAACGCGGTGTCGACGATCCTCGACGTGCATACCCGCGTGTCCGACCTGTACAGCAGCCCGCACGACCAGATCAAGGAACAGCTGCGCCTGACGATCGAGACGATCAAGGAGAACCAGGAAAGCGAGCTGATCAATAATCCGGACTACGGCCTGCTGGCCCAGGTGACCGATTCGCAGCGCATCTTTCCGCTGACCGCGGGCGGCGCGCCGACACCGGACGACATGGATGAGCTGCTCACCAAGGTGTGGAAGGAGCCGGCATTTTTCCTGACCCATCCGCTGGCCATTGCCGCGTTTGGCCGCGAGGCCACCCGGCGCGGCACGCCTCCGCCCACCGTCAGCCTGTTCGGTTCGCAATTCGTCACCTGGCGCGGGATTCCCCTGATTCCATCGAACAAGGTGCCTGTGGCCGATGGCAAGAGCAAGATCCTGCTGCTGCGCGTCGGTGAAAAGCGCCAGGGGGTGTTGGGCCTGTTCCAGCCGGGCTTGGCGGGCGAGCAGGGGCCGGGGCTGTCGGTGCGCTTCATGGGCATCAACCATCACGCGATCTCGTCCTATCTGATCTCGCTGTACTGCTCGCTTGCCGTGCTCGCCAGCGACGCCCTGGCGGTGCTTGACGATGTGGAGATCGGCAAGTATCACGACTATCCCGATACTTACAAGTAAGGCGCGCCATGAGCCTTCCTAGTCCCTCGCGCGCGTCGGCGCCGGATCTGGTGGCGCCCGTGGCGCCGTTCGACCCGGCATTGCTGGCGCAGATGGCCAGCGCCCTGTACGGCGCCTTGCCCTCGGGTCCGCCCGGGGTGCAGGCGCCGGCCAATATTGCCCCGCCGGGCTCGCCCCTCGCCAGTCCGGCAGGCTTCGGCCCCGGCGTGCCGGGAACGCCGATGCCGCAGGGTCAGGTGCCGGGCGCCAATTTGCTGCCGGCTTCGCCGACACCGGTTCTGTCCATGGGCAACCGGGCGCCGTCGCTGTTGCCGGATGCGGTCGCCGGCAATGGCGTGCCCGACAAGGTGCACAGCGCCGTGCCGGGCTACGAGCCGCGCCTCGGCGGGGCATTGCTCGGTGTGGCGCCGCCGTCGTCACCGGCGCTGTCGGCGGACCCGATTGCGAGCTACTACTTCCTCGAGCACGGCAATGGCCATCCCGCTTCGGCGACGCCAGACCCGCTCGACGCGCTGGTCGCGCCGGCCGTGCCGCAGGCGCCGGTTATGTCGCCCGCGCCGGCCCCGGCACTGCCGGCGACTGGCGCGCCCGAGTACTACTTCGTCGATGCGGTGGTGCTGCCCAACGATTACGTCACCCCGGCCCCGCACGCCGGCGCGCCGCTGGCAGGCGGCGGGCGTCATGCGGGCTTCGATGTCCACGCCGTGCGGCGCGATTTCCCGACCCTGCAGGAGCGCATCAACGGCCACCAGCTGGTATGGTTCGACAACGCCGCCACTACCCACAAGCCGCAAGCGGTGATCGACCGGCTCGCGCAGTATTACGCGCATGAGAACTCGAACATCCACCGCGCCGCCCATACGATGGCCGCGCGCGCCACCGACGCCTACGAGAACGCGCGCGAAACTGTGCGCCGCTTCATCAATGCGCCCGAGGTCAGCGAAGTCATCTTCGTGCGCGGCGCCACCGAGGCGATCAACCTGGTCGCCAAGACCTGGGGGGCGCAGCACATCGGGGAGGGCGACGAGATTATCGTTTCGCACCTGGAGCACCACGCGAACATCGTGCCGTGGCAGCAACTGGCCAGGTCCAAGGGGGCGCGCCTGCGCGTGATTCCGGTGGACGACAGCGGCCAGGTGCTGCTCGACGAATACCAGAAGCTGCTGAACGATCGCACCAAACTGGTCGCCATCACGCAGGTGTCGAACGCGCTGGGAACGGTCACGCCGGTGAAGGAAATCGCCGCGATGGCGCGGCGCGCCGGCGCCCGCGTGCTGGTCGATGGCGCCCAGTCGGTCTCGCACATGCGCACCGACGTGCAGGACCTCGGCGCCGACTTCTTCGTCTTCTCTGGCCACAAGGTGTTCGGCCCGACCGGGATCGGCGCGTTGTGGGGCAAGCGCGAAGTGCTCGAGGACATGCCGCCGTGGCAGGGCGGCGGCAACATGATCGCCGACGTCACCTTCGAGAAGACCGTGTTCCAGCCGATTCCCAACAAGTTCGAAGCGGGCACCGGCAACATCGCCGATGCGGCCGGTCTGGCCGCGGCGCTCGATTACGTGAGCCGGGTGGGCATCGAAAACATCGCCCGCCACGAGCACGAGCTGCTGGAGTACGGCATGCGCGAGCTGGGCGCGATCAGGGGCGTGCGCCTGATCGGCACTGCCGCCGGCAAGGCCAGCGTGATGTCGTTCCTGCTGGCCGGGTACAGCACCGCCGAGGTCGGGGACGCGCTCAACGAGCAGGGCATCGCGGTGCGCACCGGGCACCATTGCGCCCAGCCTATCCTGCGCCGTTTCGGGACGGAGACCACGGTGCGGCCATCGCTGGCGTTCTACAACACCTTCGATGAGATCGACCTGCTGGTGAAGGTGGTGCGCGGCTTGGCCGGACGCGGGCGATCGCTGTAGACAAAGGGGATGTTCGCAGCATCGGGGTCAGGTCCGGCGGACCTGGCCCCATTTTCATTTTTACGGGCACGGCCACCAATGGCGCCAACCCTGATAAGCTAGCTCCCGGACGGTAGCCGAGGCTTGCGTTGTCCCCATCCCACGCACCCGAAAAGCGTGGAAATTACGCCTCACCGCGATGTTTTCCTAAATGCAATTTCGACCCGCATCGTTTATTATCTGGCGGGCGCGCTTGCATGAATCCTCCCCAATGATGAAACTGACCACCTCACCGGCCCTGCTTGGCATTTTGCCAACGAACCTCTGCAGGGCGATCCGCAGATTGTGCCGGCAGGAGCAGCGCGCAATGGCGCTGATCCGGCGCCGCGCCGGCCAGGTCGTGGTCTGGCCGCTGGGCGGCTGCGTGCTCGCCGTGGTCCTGTGGGCCGGCGTGCTGGGCATGATGCGCAACGAGCAGCGCTCGGCGCACAACGAACTGGTGCAGGCGTCGCAAGGGCTGGCCGGCGCCGGCCAGCGCCAGATGGCCGAATTCGCCGCGCTCGAATCGATCCGCGTGGTCGCGAAGATCGAGGACGCCTACACCCAGCTGGCGTGGGGCGGCACCTTCATCCTGGTGCTGCTGACGCTCACCGCCACCGGCCTTGCCGCGCGCCTGGCCGTGCGCGAAGGCGAGGAAGACGAGCTGCGCCAGGCCTACCGCGTGGCCACGGAAGGCGGCCGCGAAGGCTTCTACCTGTGGAAGAGCGTGTGGGACGCCAACGGCGAGATCGCCGACTTCGAACTGGTCGACTGCAACCTGCGCGGCGCCGCCTTTTGCGGCATGACGAAAGACGAATTGGTCGGGCGCCGCTACACCGACCTGTATCCCGGCGCTTACGGCGACAAGATGATCAGCATGCAGCGCCAGGCTTTCGACGAAAACCTGTACGAGGACGACTTCGAGCCGCCGTCGAACAGTGTCCTCAAGGGCAGCTGGTTCCACCGCAAGATGGTGCGCACGCGCGACTGCGTCGCCGTCACGCTGCGCGACATGAGCGAGCTGCGCGAACACGCGCTGGCGATGGCGCGCATGGCCAACCAGGACATGCTGACCGGGCTCCTGAACCGCCACTGGCTCACCGTCAACCTGCCGGCGATCCTCGCCAGGTCGGCCGCCGAAGGCCGGCGCGTGGGGCTGCTGTTCATCGACCTGGACGACTTCAAGAAGGTCAACGACACTCACGGCCACGCCACCGGCGACGATCTGCTGCGCGGCGCCGCCGAGCGCCTGATGGCGCTGGTGCGCCCGTGCGACTCGGTGGTGCGCCTGGGCGGCGACGAGTTCACCGTGCTGGTCAACCCGATCGTCGACGCGGCCCACGTCGACGAACTGGCGCAGCGGATTGTGGACGCATTCAAGGCGCCATTCTGCCTCAGGACCCACAACAACTACGTCGGCACCTCGATCGGCGTGGCGCTGTTTCCCGACGACGCGGACAGCGGCGAGACGCTGCTGCTCAACGCCGACCTGGCGATGTATTCCGCCAAGGTGGAAAAGAGCCGCTACTGCTTCTACAACAAGGTGCTGCACGAGTCGCGCCAGAACCGGCTCGAGACCGAACGCGAACTGCGCCGGGCGATCGAGCACGACGAGCTGCTGATGCATTTTCAGCCGCGCGTTGACGCGCGCAGCGGCCGGCTGGCCGGCCTTGAAGCGCTGGTGCGCTGGCAGCATCCGCAGCGCGGACTGGTGCAGCCGTGCGAATTCATCGCGGTGGCCGAATCGTCCGACCTGATTTCGAAACTGGGACTGCTGGTGATCCAGAAGGTGTGCGCGCAGCTGCACGCGTGGCAGCAGGAGGGCCTGGACCTGGTCCCGGTTGCGATCAACGTCTCGGCGCGCCAGATCAACCATAGCGAAGTGCACGCGGCGCTGTCGAGATGCCTCGCGCGGTGGAACCTGTCTCCCGGCCTGGTCGAGGTGGAGCTGACCGAGTCGGCGATGATGGACGAGAGCGAGGAAATCCTGGGCGAACTGGAACGGATCGGCGCGATGGGTGTGAAGCTGCACGTGGACGATTTCGGCACCGGCTATTCCTCGCTGGCGCTGCTGCAGCGGCTTCGCCTCGATGTGCTGAAGGTGGACCGCGCGTTCACCAGCAAGCTGGGAATCACTCCGGAAAGCGCGGTGCTGTTCGGCGCGATCGTCTCGATGGCGCACGGCCTGTCGATGCGCGTGATCGCCGAGGGCGTCGAGACGCGCGAGCAGCTGGAGATCCTGCAGTCGCTCAATTGCGACGAGCTGCAGGGATTCTATATTTCGCGGCCTGTGCCTGCGGACGCGGTGCCGGCGCTGCTGGCCGACCAGCCGCTGTTCACGATGTAGTTCAAGCGCGCGCGGCCCGGCTGCGCCCGATGGCGTCGAGCAGCGGCGCAAGCCTGGCCGAATCGACCGGCTTGACAAAGTAATGGTCGAAGCCGGCCCTTGCGGCTTCATCGCGGTCCTGCTCGTGGCTGTAGCCTGTGACCGCGACCAGCACGGCGCCGGCGGTGGCCGGGTCGGCGCGCAGCCTGCGCGCCAGTTCATTGCCGTCGATGACGGGCAAGCCGATATCGAGCAGGCAAACCTGCGGGGCGATTTCGCGGGCGGTCGCCAGCGCGCGCAGCGGGTCGTTTTCGACGATCGCCTCGTGGCCATCGGCGCGCAGGGTAAAGGCCAGCATTTCAGCCGCGTCCTGATTGTCGTCGACCACCAGGATTTTCAAGGGCGAGGCGCCGGTGCGCGCGCCGGCGGCGCCCGCGGCCGCCGCCGCCGGGACGTCGGGCTCGGCCACCGGAAGGGTGATGGTAAATGTACTGCCGCGGCCTAAGCCGTCGCTGCGGGCGCCGGCCTCGCCGCCGTGCAGCGCGACCAGGCTGCGCACCAGCGCCAGTCCGATTCCCAGGCCGCCTTGCGAGCGGTCCGAGGTGCGCTCGGCCTGGACGAACGGCTCGAACGCGCGCTCCGTGAGCTGCGCATCCATGCCGATGCCGTCGTCGGCCACGGCGATGCGCAGCGCATCCTGGCCGACCTCCAGCGTCAGGGCGATATTGCCGCCGTCCGGCGTGTATTTGGCCGCGTTGTTGAGCAGGTTCGACAGCACCTGCACCAGGCGCTTGCGGTCGCCCATCACGCGGGCCGGCGTGTCGTGGATCGTCAAGGTCAGGCGGTGGCCGCGCGCGTCGATCAGGGGGCGCACCTGTTCCACCGCGTCGAGCATCACCTGCTTCGGGTCGAGCGGGCGCTTGTCCAGCGACGCCAGCCCGCGCGTGACGCGCGAGACGTCCATCAGGTCGTCGACAAGGCCGGTCATGTGCCGCACTTGGCGCGAGATGATCGCGCTGGTGCGCTCGATGCCGGCGCCGTCGAGCCGCCCAAGCGCGAGCAGTTCGGCGGCGGAGCTGATCGGCGCCAGCGGGTTGCGCAGTTCGTGCGCCAGCATGGCCAGGAATTCGTCCTTGCGGCGCGCCGCGTCGAGCAGCGCTTCCTCGGCCTTCTTGCGCTCCGAGATGTCGAGCACCACCGCCAGCACCGTCGGCGCCGATTGCCCTGTCTCATCGCGAATCAGGCTGACCGCGGTATTGGCCCAGATGGCCGAGCCGTCCGGGCGCACGTAGCGCTTTTCGATTTCGAACGGCGCGCCGGTGGCGACCAGCCGTTCGAACAGCGCCACGCTGGCGGCCAGGTCGTCGGGGTGGGTCAGTGCGCGCATCGACTTGCCCATCACGAAGGACGGCTCGCACGCCATCATTTCGCAAAAGCGCTGGTTGACGTTGCGGATCACGCCATCGACGCCGCCCTCGGTGATGCCGGCTGCACTTTGCGCGAACAGAGATGTCAGGTGCGCCTGGTTGCGTTTGAGTTCGTTCTCGATCTGCTTGTATTCGGTGACGTCGCGCGTGCTGCCGGCGACCGCTTCGACTTCGCCATCTGGCCCCAGCACGGGGACGAAAATGTAGTCGTAGATGCGCCGGCCGAATGCCCCGTCGAACGGCACCTCGCCGCGGATTGACTGCCTGGTGCGCTTCACATGCTCGATCTCGCGGTCATGCATTTCGGCGTGCCACGGTTCGTAGCCCAGTTCGAGGCAGGTCTTGCCGATCGCGTTGTCCCAGTCCTGGCCCCACATCTGGAGCAGCATGGCGTTGGCGTACGAGAAGCGGTGCTCGAGGTCGAACACGTAGACCAGGTCGGGGGTGGTCGACAGGATGGTCTCGTACAGGCGGCGCCGCTTCTCGTGTTCGCGGCTGGCTTCTTCCAGTTCGGCCGTGCGCGCGCGCACGCGCTCCTCGAGAGTGCGGTTCAGCTCATTCAGGGCGGCGGTGTGGTGGTGCTGCGCGGTGACGTCGTTGCAGATCACCAGCGCGCCTTGCACGCCCTCCGCGTCCTCGATCGGGCTGTAACCGTAGTTCCACCAGACGTCCTGCTTCCTGCCATGCCGGGTCAGAGGCACCAGCTTGTCCTCGTGCCAGGTCGACTCGCCGCCGGACATCACCTGTTCGACGTCGGGGCCGATGATGTGCCAGACCTCTTGCCAGCTCTCCTTGCCGGGACGACCCAGGATGGCGGGATGGCGTTCGGGACCCAGCGTGGCGCTGTAGGCGTCGTTGTAGAACTGGATCAGCTGCGGACCCCAGAACACGATGATCGGGTGGTTAGTGGTCAACAGGAGGCGCAGCACCGTCTTGAGGGTGGGAGACCAGCCGTCGCACGGCCCCAGCGGCGAGGCGGCCCAGTCGTAGGCCCGCATCAGCGCGCCCATCTGGCCGCCGCCTTTGAGGAAATTGTCGGAACTGGTGTGCGCTTGGGTCATGGTCGGCTGGCGGTTGGTGCGAGTCGCTAGCTTACTATGATTTCCTCGCAGACATACTGAGCATGCAGCCGTGCGCGGCGCGATCGTGACGCGTGCTCAGTATGGGTACCTGCCTCCGCAGGTACGACATTCCTGATGATCACCGGACTGCGTTCAGTTTGGCGTCCAGCGACGCAGCGGTGAAGGCGGCGCCGCTGCGCGATCCGTCGGCAAAATAGATCGTCGGCGTGCCGATCACGTGCAGCTGCTTGCCCAGCGCGAGTACCTTGTCGTTCGGTGTCGGACACGCGGCCGGCGCGGCCGGCGCCGGCTTGCCATCGACGATCCAGCGGTGCCAGGCCGCCGAGCGGTCGCTGGCGCACCAGATGTTCTTCGACTTCTCGGCCGATTCGGGGGACAGGATGTTGAGCAGGAAGGTATAGATCGTCACGTTGTCGACCTGCTGCAGCGTCTCGTGCAGCTTCTTGCAGTACGGGCAGTTGGGATCCTCGAACACCGCCATCACGCGCTTGCCGTTGCCTTTGACCGTCTTGATCGCCGCGTCCAGCGGCAGGTCGGAAAAGCGGATCGCCGCCAGTTCGTCCTGGCGCTCGCGCGTCAGGTCTTTCAGCGTGGTCAGGTCCACCACTTTGCCGACGAACATATAGCGTGCAGTTTCGTCGGTGTAGAAAATGTCGCCGTTCACGCGCACCTCATACAGCTCGCCATACGGTGTCTTGGTCACCGAATCGACCTTGACGCCGACGCCCATGCGCGGCGCCACCATTGCCTTCACTTGCGCTTCCTTGGGCGTTTCCGCCTGCGCGGCGGACATGGCCGCGAGGCCGGCCGCTACCACTATCGCTGCAATCTTCATTGACCACCTTGTGAGAAATTCGCCATCAATTGATCCGCGCAGGACTGCGCGTCGGCGCCGCGGATCGCCTCCTGGGCCGCGCCATGCAGGCGCCGTTCGCGGATCGCCATCGGGTCGGACTGGTCGCCGGAACGCTGCGCGCTCAGGTCGCGCAGCACGGCGTCGCAGCGGCTGTCGGACTGCGCGAACCAGGCCTTGGCCAGCGTCGCGCCGAGCATGCGCTCGCGCAGCTGCGCCTGCTGCGCCTGCCAGGCGAGCAGGAAGGCGATATCGGTATCGGTGAGGCCCGGGCCTTCGAGCGGCGTCAGGCGCGAACGGGCGGCCTGGCGCACCCGCAGGTACTGCAGGTAGTCGTTGAGGATGCGCTGGCCGTCCTGCGCCGCCGTCGCCGGCAGGCGCGTCTGGAAGTAGCCGCGCAATTCCTCGACGCGCGCGGCGACGCTGGCCGCGTCGGCATGCGCCAGCGCGTTGTCGATCAGCGCGTGCAGCGCCTGGTCGGGCACCAGGTGGCCGCTGGCGTCCACCGTCAGGCCGGAGCCGTTGTCGGCGGCTACCGTGGCCGCCGGCGCCTCGGCGCGCACCTGGCCGGGGCCGATCGGGCCGTCCCAGCCTGCCGCGCGCGGCGCCGGCGTTTCGGTGGGGGCGGCCGTGTGGGCGCCCTGCCAGTACCAGGTGGCCGCCATCGTCGCGGCGCTGATGCACAGGCCTGCGGCCATCAGAAGCTTGTTTTGCGAGTTCGATTGCATGGCGTGCCCTACATTTTTTTCTGGCTCGGGTTCGGTTCCATCACGGAGCCGGGCGGGCTTTTCGCGTTGTCGCCGATCGGCGCAATGTAGCGCGTGACGACCTGCCAGCCGGCTTCGGCCTGGCGCCATGTGTCGACCACGAACATCCGCTCGGGCAGCGCGGCCTTGGAGGGTTTGAGCTTCCATTCGAAGCTGACGATGATGGTGTCGCCGTATTCGTGCGCGGCCATCTTGCCGATCGACGAATCGAATGGGGGCAGCGACATGGCCTGCTTCAGCGATTCGGCGCGCGGGGTCGGCGTGCCGGCCTGCAGGGCGCTGCGCAATTCGAAATTGGGGGCGACGATCTTGTCGAGGGCTGCCTGGTCGCGCGACTGGACCGCGTCGAGCCACTGGTTTTCAAGTTCGCTGAACATGTGCACGGTGCGCGTCACGGTCGGCACGATGCGGTTGGGCCGGCCGCCGGTGGGCTGGGCGAGCGCCGGGCCTGCGGCGACCGCGAGAAGGAGAAGAATGATCGAAGTTTTCATCACGTCCTGTTATTCGCAAAGGCGGCCACGGACTATTCCGCGGCCGCCGGGTCAGTCTACATCAGCTTAAGGATAGTGCTGTGCGCACGCCTGGGTAGGCAGCAGGGTCCAGTTCTGCTGGATCAGGTACTTCATCGAACCCATGGTCTGGTTGTACTTGGCGCCGTTGGCGGCGGTCGACACGGTGCCGAAGTTCCACGCGCACTTGTCGCCGTTCTCCATGCCGTTCGACAGCGAGTACCAGGCGTTCAGGTCCGGATCGGTCACTGCCTCTTCCAGCTCGTGCGCCAGGATGGAGGCCATCGCGTCCGCGCCAGGCGTGCCGTTCAGGGTCGGGTTGTTCACGCCGCAGCCGGCAGGGCACTGGGTTTCAGGGTTGCCGACGAAGGAGTACTTGATGTCCTTGCCGCCGATGGTGGCGTGGTCATGCCAGCCGCAGTACTGGGTGCAGAAGCCCGAGGTGGCGGTGACGGTCTTGTCGGTCAGGACGAAGTAGATGGCGTTGGTGTCCGACGGCAGGGCGCCCGAAGTGATCGCCGACGACACGATCGACTGGATGTTCGCGTCGCTCAGCTGGGTGCCGAGCGTGCCGGTGTTGATGATGCTGCCGGCCAGCGAAACGCTGTTGACGACGTGGGTGCCCGCGCCGTTGTAGTAGGTCGTGTTGATGTTGAAGTAAGGCGAGCCGCCGATGCTGTTGCCCAGGTTGGTGAGCGTGTTTTTCGACGCCGCATCCCATTGCGAGCCGTACCAGATGTAGTAGATCTTGGTCGGCGCGACCATCACAGGGCCGCCCTGGTAGGTCAGGTTGGCCGAGCGCTGCGCCTTGAGCGTGGCGGCACGCTCCTTGTGGCTCATCGAAGCGATGTCGAGTTCGCCCCAGCTTTTGCCGGTCGGTTTGTAGAGCGAGTCTTTGTCTTCCTTGACCGGGCCGGCGTGAGCTGCAAATGCGACCATGAGGGCTGCTGCCAGCAAAGAGGTGCTATAGCCAAATTTCATTTTTTTGTCTCCGTTGTGTCACTACTTCAAATTTGCAATCCCGGTGCGGGATTTGCCTTGGCCATCGTCGCGGCGCCGCCTCAACGATGGATCCGTTCGCCCGTAACGCTTTTTTCGGGCAAAAGAATTCCTTGCGGGCCGGCGCCACTAAGGCGGCGGGACCGTGCTGTCGATCTTCGGGTGAGGGAAAAGCGCTAGGGCGTGCGGGCGGCGGGGCGGCGCGGACGGTCAGCGGCGAGATGCAAGCTCATGCGAGGTTCTCCTGTTGCGCTAGGCGTCGCGCAGTACGTTGATTGGGGCGCTGTGCTGACGCCGTTCATTGAAATCGAGTGTACGGAGCATCCCAGGAGCACGCAAATTGCGCACAAGGAAAAACAAGTGAGTATTTATACAAATGGGTTTTTTCTGTTCAGAATTGAACATTTCCCATGGTGGATTTGGCGTTGCGCAGAGTGAAAACGGGTGAGCGGGACGTCACCGAAAAACTTCATTACAGATGGGATAGGTGTCACTTTTCGACAACATTGCCCGATTGCCGGGCAAGCGCGATACGGCATGCCCGCTTGCGCGAGAACGAGTCCTCGCGCAGGCGGGCACCCCACTACTGGTTAGCAGACCGTGTGCATCCAGCCGTGCGTGTCGGGCGCGGTGCCGTGCTGGATCGCCAGCAGCGCGTCGCGCAGGGCCATCGTCACCGGGCCGTTTTCGCCGTGGTTGATGGTCATCTCGAAGCCGTTGGCCTTGACGTAGCCGACCGGCGTGATGACGGCGGCGGTGCCGCAGGCGAACACCTCGGTCATGCGGCCGGCGGCGATGTCGTCGCGCCATTGCTGCACCGAGAGCTTGCGCTCTTCCGATTCGTACCCCAGGTCGCGCGCGAGCTGCAGCAGGCTGTCGCGCGTGATGCCTGGCAGGAGCGTGCCGGTAAGCTGCGGCGTGACGATCGTGGTCTTGCCGTTTTCCTTGTAGACGAAGAACAGGTTCATGCCGCCCATCTCTTCGACATACTGGCGCTCGACCGCGTCGAGCCAGACCACCTGGTCGCAGCCCTTTTGCTCGGCCTGCGCCTGGGCGACCAGGCTGGCGGCGTAGTTGCCGGCGCATTTCGCTTCGCCGGTGCCGCCGGGCGCGGCGCGCACGTAGTCTTCGCTGATCCACACCGTGACCGGCTTGACGCCTTTCGGGAAGTAGGCGCCGGCCGGGGAGCCGAACAGCACGAACAGGTATTCGCGCGACGGACGCACGCCGAGGAACGGGTCGGTGGCGATCATCAGCGGGCGCAGGTACAGGCTCTCGCCGACATTCTTAGGCACCCACTTGCGGTCGAGCGCGATGAAGGCGTCGGCCGCTTCCATGAACAGGTCTGGCGGCAGGTCCGGCATCGCCAGGCGGCGCGCGCTGCGGTTGAAGCGCTCGGCGTTGGCCTGCGGGCGGAAGGTCTTGACGCCGCCGTCGGGCTGCGCGAAAGCCTTGAAGCCTTCGAAGATCGCCTGGCCGTAGTGCAGCGACGAGCACGAGGGATCGAGTTCGAGCGGGCCGTAGGCCTTGATCTCGCCGTGCTGCCACGCGCCGTCTTTGTAGGGGATCAGCACCATGTGGTCGGTGAAGGTGCGGCCGAAAGCGAGGCCGGCCATGCGTTCGGCGCGCGCGGCGTCGGACAGGGCGGTGGCGGAGGGCGTGACGGTCAGGCGAGGCTGTGGAGTGCTCATGAGGATTCCCGGGAGTTCAGTGGTTCAGGCCTCAATTGTAGCGCGACGGTGGCGCTGCCGCAGGCTACTTCGCCAGGACCTTCTCAGGGCGCTGCGGCACCAGAACGATACACCCGATGATGAACGCGGCGAACACGGCGGAGGCGGTGTAGCGGCTCAGTTCCAGGCCGCCGCTGGCATGCGGCTTGTCGAGCAGGTCGCCGAGCGTGGCGCCAAGCGGGCGGCTCAGAATGAAGGCGGCCCAGAACAGCAGGGTGTGCGAGATGCGGGTCCAGAACCACGCCGCGGCGACGACCAGAAGCCCGATGCCGAACACGATGGCGCCGCCTTCGTAGCCCAGTCCCAGCCCCGTCGCGGGATCGGCGACCCAGTCGCCCAGGGCGGTGCCCAGGGTTTGCGAGAACATGATCGTCGCCCAATAGAACATCTCGGCCCTGCGCGAATCGAGCCGGTTGACCGCCACCGAACCGAGCGTCCAGTACCAGAGGCCAAGGCAGGCCAACAGCAACGCCGACAGCATCGTTGCGCCGCCAATGTAGCCAATGCCCAGCGAGCGGTCGAAGAAATCGGCGAGGGTGGTGCCGGCCGTGGTGGTGGCGACGACCACGCCCCAGAACAGATAGGGGTGGAAGCGCCTGGCGGCGATCTGCGCGCTGACGGCGACCAGAAAGATGGCGGCGAAAATGACGGTGCCGACCAGGTAGCCGAGGTTCATCGACATCGTCACGGCGTCGCCCGCCGTCTCGCCCAGGGTGGTCGCCGCGACCTTGATGATCCAGAAGATCAGGGTGACCTCGGGTACTTTGCCGAGCGTGGTTTTGTCATTGTTGTTCATGCGTTCTCCCTGTCGCCAGCCGGCAAGTGTGCGCCGCGAGAATTAATCGGGCCTTAATGCGTTCCGGATGGGAAGCGCAGGCGCGCAATCAGGCCCGGCGCCGCGTCGGCCAGCTCCAGGTCGCCGCCGTGCAGGGTGGCGATGGCCTTGACGATCGACAGTCCCAGCCCGTTGCCGGGGATGCCGCGGCTCTTGTCGAGGCGGTAGAAGCGCTGCGTCACCTTGGCCCGTTCGCCGGCCGGGATGCCCGGACCGTTGTCGCGCACCGTGATCGACGCCACGCCACCCTCGATCGCGGTGCTCACTTCCACCGCGGCGCCGGCGCCGGCGTGCTTGATCGCGTTGTCGATCAGGCTGGCCACGGCGGTGGCGATCAGGTTGCGGTCGGCCTGCACGGGCAGCGCCGGCCCCGCGTGCGCGGTCAGGCGCACCCGCTGGTCTTCGGCGGAGGCGTCGTACATCTCGGCCATGTCGGCGGCGATGCGTTGCAGGTCGATGGTTTCGAAGGCGCGCGCGCCCACTCCCGACTCGGCCTGGGCGATCTGCAGCAGGCGCTCGAACAGGCGAATGAGGTCGTCGATGTCGTCGATCGCCCCATGCGCGGCGCTGGCCAGCACATCGACGGAGAGCTCGTGGCGCACCGCGTCGTCCAGCTTGGCGCGGATGCGCGTGAGCGGCGTGCGCAGGTCGTGGGCGATGGCGTTCGAGACGCTGCGGATGCCGTCCATCAGCTGCTCGATCCGGTCGAGCATGGTGTTGATGTCGCGGTTCAGCAGGCCGAATTCGTCGCGGCTGTCGGCGGCGATGCGCCGGCTCAGGTTTCCCGCGCCGATATCGCTGGCGGCGCGCCGGATGTCGCCGATACGGCGCTCGATCTGGCGCCGGAACAGCACGGCGCCCAGCACGGTGAGGATCAGCGACAGCGTCGCGCCTTCGGCCAGCGAGCGCCACACCAGCTGGCGGATCGATTCGCGTTCGGACAGGTCGTAGCCGATCACCAGCGCGCCGCCTTGCGGCAACTGGTGCACCAGCAGGCGCGCGCGTGTGGTGCGGCCGTTGCGGATCACTTCGCGCGCCAGCACGCCGTCCGCGCCCGCATACTCGCGCGGCCATGCGGCCAGGTTGCCGGCCAGGACGGCGCCGTCGCGGTTCGTCACCAGGTAGATTTCGCGGTCGCTGTCGATGCCGTCGCCGAGCTGGCGCCGCACGTCCTCGGCCACCTGTTCGGCCGAGCCGGAGTGCACGCGCTCTGCCAGGCGCTGCCACTGCATGCGCATCTTGGTGTCGATGTTCTGGTCGAGCACCCCGATGGTGCCGTAATAGAAGACGCCCGACACCACCACCATCGACGCGATGCCGAGCAGGCCGTAGCTGAGGACCAGGCGCGCGGCGATCGAGCCGCGCAGGCTAAACATCGGCGGTATCGGACGTGGCGGCGAGACGGTAGCCCACGCCGCGCACGGTCTGGATCAGGGCCGGGGAGAAGTCCTTGTCGATCTTGTTGCGCAGGCGGCTGATCTGCACGTCGATGACGTTGGTCTGCGGGTCGAACTGGTAGTCCCACACGCCTTCGAGCAGCATGGTGCGGGTGACCACCTGGCCTTCATGGCGCATCAGGTATTCGAGCAGGCGGAACTCGCGCAGCTGCAGCGTGATGGACTGGCCGCCGCGCGTGACGCGCATGGTGCGCACGTCGAGCGTGAGGTCCGCCACCTGCAGGTGCAGCGATTGCTGGCCCTGGCCGGCGCGGCGTAGCACGGCTTCGATGCGCGCCAGTAGTTCGGAGAAGGCGAACGGCTTGGCCAGGTAATCGTCGGCGCCGCCGCGCAGGCCGATGACGCGCTCGTCGATGCTGGTCAGCGCGCTGACGATGATCACCGGCGTGGCCGAGCCGAGGGAGCGCAGTTTGCCGATCAGCGCCAGGCCGTCGAGATTGCCGGCCAACATGCGGTCGACGATGATGACGTCCCAGCGCTCGTTCATGGCGTGGACCAGGCCGTCGTCGCCAGTGAAGCACGCCGTGGCGCGATAACCTGCTTCCTTCAGGCCCTTGCAGATGTAGCGGGAAGTTTCGACCGAGTCTTCAATTACCAGGCAGCGCAAGAGGTTCTCCGAGTGTTTCCAGGGGGCGGCGATGAGAGCATAGCGCATATGGGCGCGCACAGCCGGTATCGCTGCTGGATCGGATGGTAGCAGTGCGCAATGGCGCTAACGTGGATCGTAGATTACAAATGTGTAATGTCGGCGCCAATGGGAGGCGCCGGCTGGCGCCGGCATGCTATTTGACTGCGATGGCGGAGATCTCGACCGCGACGTCGCGCGGCAGGCGCGCGGCCTGGACCGTGGCGCGGGCGGGCGGCTTGTCCTTGAAGTAAGTGCCGTACACCGTGTTGAGCTTGGAGAAATTGTTGAGGTCGCGCACGAACACCGTGGTCGAGACCACGTTATCCATGGTCATGCCGTCGGCCGCGAGGATAGCCTTGATGTTCTCGAGCACCTGCGCGACCTGTTCCTCATCGGTGCCGGTATGGAGCTGGCCGGTTTTCGGATCGATCGGAATCTGGCCGGCGATGAACAGCATGCCGCCGGCGCGCACCGCCTGCGAGTAGGGGCCAATCGCGGCGGGCGCGTCCTTGGTGGCGATGATTTCCTTGGATGCACCGGCTGAGGCCGGAAGCGCTGCCGTACCCGCCAACATTGCGACTGCCAACATGATGGTTTTCATGATTTTTTGCCCTTATTGTGAGAAAACGAACGACAAGCTCCCCCGTGGTTGCAGGCCCGTCCGAGCGCCGCAATGGTTCAGTCTAGTTCGAGGAAGGAGGATGTCAATACAGAACCCGGCAATAAAGCAAAATGGGGTCAGGTCCGCGGGACCAGACCCCTGGCCTGCTAGAACCGGTGGCGCAGGCCGACGGTGAACTGCTTGTTGCCGGTACCCGGTTCTTCGCTGTTGCCTTCGGTGTAGGCGGCGCCGTTGCGGTTGCGGATCACCGCGTACGAGGTGTACAGGTCGGTGCGCTTGGAGAACGCGTACATGTAGGCCACGCCGAACTGCTGCGCATCCTGGTTGTTGACAGTCTTGTCGTTCTTGCGCACGTAGCTGCCCACCACGGTGCTCGGGCCGAACGGCACCGCCACGCCCAGCAGCAGGTCGGCGCTGTCGGTCGAGGCGATCGGCGCCGCGCCGCCGAACGTGGCTGCGGTGTTGTTCAGCGGCGAACTGTTCAGTCCCTTGTTGATCTCGTAGCCGAAGTAGCCCTTGGCCGGGCCGAAGTCGTAGTTGGCGCCGAACAGGGTGTTGCGCGCATCGTCGGTGTTCTTGACCAGCGCGGTGTCGTTGTTCTTGCGGTGGTAAGCCAGGCGCGCGTTGAGCGGGCCGCGGCTGTAGCCGAGCGAGCCGCCCACGGCGTGCGACGCCTGCGCGTCGCCGGCCACTTCGCCTGCCACGTACATCAGGTCGCCGCTGAAGCCGCTGTAGTCCTTCGACTTGAACAGTACCGAATTGCTGGCCCGGAAGCCGGTCGGCGCCATCAGGTTGTTCGAGCGGATGATTCCGTTGCGCAGCGGATCGACCACGGTGTTGAGCGTGGTGAACAGCGGCGTGTCCTGCAGGCCGAGCGAGACCGCGCCGTAGTCGCCGCGCAGGCCGACCGCGGCGTTGCGGCCGAACAGGGTGTTGTTCTGGGTCGAGGTGCCGGTGTCGGCGTGGATGCCGCCTTCGATGACGAAGAACGCCTGCATGCCGCCGCCCAGCTCTTCGCTGCCCTTGAAGCCCCAGCGGCTCTGGGTCGCCATGCCGCTGGTGACGCGGGTCGATGTGCCGGCCACGCCGCCGCGGTCCTGCGACACGCCCAGGTCGAGCACACCGTAGAAGTTGACGTTGGTTTGCGCCGCCGCGGCGCCGCTGGCCAGCAGCGCGAGAGTAAGGATCGATTTTTTCATTGTGATGGACTCCAGGTTCTGCAATTTCAGACGGCGGGCACCGGCGCGCCGGCCGGGTGCGGGTCGGGAATCGGCTCGATCCGGCCGAGCACGAACACGAACGACACGATGCCGATCACCAGGATCACGCCGGCCACCATGAAGGCGTTGGCGAACGAATTGGTGGCGCCGACGATGAAGCCGGTGACGATCGGCGCGGCCGCGCCCATCAGGTTATTCGCGAAGTTCATGATGCCGCCGATGGTGCCGGCGCCGCCTTTTGGCGCGATCAGCGACGGCAGCGACCAGCCGACCGGCGCCGCCGACGCCAGGCCGCCGAGCGCAATCGAAATCCAGAAGATGGCCCAGGCCGGGTCGGTGGTCTGGGTGGCGCCGAACACGGCCAGGCCGAATAGCATGCCAGTCACCAGCACGCCCTTGCGCACCTTCGACTCGTCCCAGCCGCGCTTGATCAGGTGGTCGATCAGCCAGCCGCCGACGAACAGGTCGGTCAAGGTGGCGAAGGCCCAGGGAATGGCGGCGTAGCCGGCCGACTTCAGGATACTCATGTGCATGGTCTGGACCAGGTAGCCGGGCAGCCAGGTCAGGAACAGGTAGAAGGTGTAGCCGTAGGCGGCGAAGCCGATGGTCAGGCCCCATACCTTGGACTTGGTCAGCAGGTAGCCCAGCATGTTCATCGCGCCCGCTTCCGACTTGCCTTCTGGCGCGCCGCCGTTTTGCTGGATGTAGTTCAGCTCTTCCTTCGACAGCTTTTCGTGGGCGCTCGGGTCGCGGTACAGAAAGTAGAACGCGATGAAGTAGCTGAAGCTCAGGAACGCGGTCAGGCCGAAACCCCAGCGCCAGCCGAAGGTCACGATGGTGATTGCCACCAGCGGCACGCCGATCACGTTGGAGAACTTGGCGGCGGCGTCGAAGATGGCCGTGGCCAGGCCGCGCTCGTGGCGCGGGAACCAGTAGCCGGTGGCTTTCGAGCTGACCGGGAAGGCCGGCGCTTCGGCCACGCCGAGCAGGATGCGCGCGAAGAAGATGCCCGCGAAGCCGCTGGAGAACGCGGTGATTACCGACGCCACGCCCCACAGGAAGGCGCCCCAGCGGCCCACTTTGGTCGGACCGAAGCGGTCGATCACCATGCCCACCGGGATCTGCAGCAGCGAATAGGACCAGGCGAAGGCGGAGAACAGCAGGCCCAGTTCGACTGGCGTCAACTGGAACATGTCCTTGATTTGCGGCGCCGCGACGGACAGGCCGATGCGGTCGATGTAGTTGATCAGGACGCCGATGCCGAGCAGGGCGCCGATGCCCCAGCGCCGCTTGCCGGCGGCGGTGTTCGATGGGATGGCCATGTTGCTGTCTCCTTCAGGTTGGTATGAATGGGCTCTGTTGGCCCTGGGCTTGCAAAATCTGGTCGATGATGGCGTCCGGCGCTGCGGCGATGTCGAGGCGCACGCCAGCTTCGTCCGGCGCCAGCGGCTCGAGGTCGCGCAGCTGGCTGTCGAGCAGCGAGGTGGGCATGTAGTGCGCGGTGCGCGCCCGCATGCGCTGTTCGATCAGGGCGCGGTCGCCGTGCAGGTGGGCGAAGCGCAGGGCGGGGTCGGCCTGGCGCAGCAGGTCTCGGTAGCGGCGCTTGAGGGCGGAGCAGGACAGCACCAGGCCGGCGCCGCGTTCGTGCGCCGCGGCGATTTCGGCCTGCAGGCGCGCCAGCCAGTCGGCGCGGTCGGCGTCGTCGAGCGGGGTGCCGGCGGCCATCTTGGCGACGTTGGCGGCGGAGTGGAAAGCATCGCCTTCGAGGAAGGGGGCGTGCAGGGAGGCGGCCAGGCGGCGGCCGATTTCGCTCTTGCCGCAGCCGCATACGCCCATCACGACCCAGCGGATGGGTGCGGCGCGGTGATCATCTGGTTGGTTCATGTGTGGGATACCGGTCAGGTTTTGTCTCGGTGCGCTTCGTTTGATAGCGCTAACATTTGAGATGAAGTCTACACCGGTCCGGCGTTTTGTAAAGGAGATTTTTGGGGTGCGGCGCAAAAACCACGAAGTGTGTCGGGCCGGCAAAGCATACCGGGGTCTGGTCCGGCGGGGCGACGGGGACGCCGAGTCCCCATCCCGAGCCGCGGCCGCATCAGCCCCTCGACTGCGCTGCGGCCTGCGACAAATTCGGGGTCAGGTCCGGCGGACCTGACCCCAGGTTTTGGGCCGCGGCGTGAAATGAATAGCGGCAGGGCCGGCGCCCGAACAGCAAATGGGGTCAGGTCCGCAGGACCAGACCCCGATGTGCCGGCGGCGCTAGGCGCTTTCGCGCGCCATCAGCGTAAAGCCAAGGTCGATGCGGTTCTTCGCCGGCCGCTCGCCCTTGATCATCGCGCGCAGCAGCGACGCCGCTTCGAAGCCGACCCGGTAGCGCGGCGTGGCGATCGTCGTCAGCGACGGATTCATCCACGCCGACGCCGGCAGGTCGTTGAAGCCGCAGATCGCCAGCTGACCCGGAACCGCAATCCCGCGCCGCTGGCACTGGTAGATCGCGCCATGCGCCAGGTCGTCGTTGCAGCAGAAGATGGCGTCCAGTCCCGGCGTCGCCGCCAGCATCCGTCCCAGCAGCTCCGCGCCCAGCGCCAGCGTGGACGGATCGTTCACCATCGTCTCGAGCGACTCGTCGAACAGGCCGGCCTCGCGCATCGCCTTGCGGTAGCCCTCGGCGCGCTTGAGCGTGCGCTCGTCGAGCTGGGCGCCCATGAAGCCGATGCGCTTGTGGCCCTTGTCGATCAGGTAGCGCGTCATCGTGTAGCCGGCCTCCAGCTGCGAAAAGCCCACCGACAGCTGGTTCGGCTCGGTCGCCAGGTCCATCATCGACACCACCGGCACCTGCGAGGTGTCGAGCATGTGCTGCACTTTCGGGCTGTGCGTGAGGCCCGACAGCAAGATGCCGTCGGGGTGCGACTGCATGTAAGTGGCGAGCAGCTTTTCCTCCTCGGCGTCCGAATAGCGCGTGTTGCCGATCAGGATCTGGTAGTCGTAGGCGTCGAGCGCGTCCTGGATCCCGGCCAGCACCGCGGTGAACACCAGGTTCGACAGCGACGGCACCAGCACCACGATGACGTTCGACTGCGCCGAGGCGAGCGCGCGCGCGGCCGCATTGGGCACGTAGCCCAGTTCGGCGACGGCGCGCTCGACACGTTCGCGCAGGACCGCCGACACCATGTCCGGATGGCTGATCGCGCGCGAGGCCGTCATCGTGGCCACGCCGGCCAGCGCCGCCACCTGGGCCAGCGTGACCCGGCCGCTGGCGCGGGTTTTCTGAACTTTCATCATTACCCAATGCATGAATTTGATAACGTTATCATAGCCCAGCGCGGTAACAATTTGATGCGTTGTAGATTGGAAATTTTGTGGCGGACGGGAGTATAGTGGCGGCACTTCTTCAAATTTATGCCCGATGTTTCGAAATACCTCCCTGACCCTGCGGCAGTTGCTGATCCTGCTCACCGGCCTTGGCTTGTTGCCGATCGCGCTGATCGGCGCCTGGGGCATCAACACTTCGGTCAACGAGCAGCAGGCCGAACTCGAACGGTCGATGCAGGCGCTGTCGCGCGCGCTGGCCAGCGCGGTCGATTCCGAACTGGACGCCACGCTCGAGAATGCGCGCGCGCTGTCGGTGGATCCGGCCTTGGCGCGCGGCGACATCGCGACGTTCTACGCCGTCGCCAAACGGGGCGTGCAGGCGCAGGCCGACTGGCGCAGCGTGATTCTCACCGATGCCGGCGGCGCGGTGCTGTTCAAGACCTCCGAGCCGTTTGGCGGGAACACGCACAAGGTGATCGACCGCGCCAGCCTGGACGAAGCGGCGCGCACGCTGCGGCCGGTGGTCGGCTCGGTGGCCAAGGGGCCGCGTGGGCTGGCCGCCGTACCGATCCGCGTGCCGGTGGTGGACGACGGCCGCCTGCGCTACATCGTCACCATCGCGCTGGCGCCGGACCGCATGCTGCGCATCCTGAATAACCAGAAGGTGCCGCCGGAGTGGGTGGTCGCGGTGGCCGATGCGCGCGGGCTGCGCGTGGCGCGCTCGAAGGACCAGGAAAACACCGTCGCCACGCCGACGTCGGCCACGCTCGGCCAGCTGCTTGCGCAGGGACGGCCGGAAGGCAGCGGCGTCAGCACCACGTCCGAAGGCGTCGAGGTGATGACCAGTTTCAGCATGCTGCCGCGGCACAAATGGTTGGTGGCCATCGGCGCGCCCACCGCGCGCTTCTCAGATGTGCTGCGGCGCACCCTGGCCGCCTACGCGGTGGCGATCGTCGCCTCGCTGGCGCTGTACGTCGTGCTGGCGATGTTCCTGTCCAAGCGCCTGATGCTGTCGATCGAGCACGTGAAGGAGCAGACGGCGCGGCTGGGCCACAAGCATCCGGTGCGCCTGCTGCGCAGTCGCATCCGCGAGATCAACGAGATCGGCGACAGCCTGGCCGCGGCATCGGCCGAACTGGTGCAGGGCGAGCGCGAACGGGAAGCGCTGGTGGTCTCGCTGCAGGAAGCGCTGGCGCGCGCCGAGCAGGCCGCCGCCACCAAGGACAACTTCCTCGCGGTGCTCGGGCACGAATTGCGCAATCCGCTGGCGCCGATCGTCATGGCGCTCGACCTGATGGACATGCGCGGCGCCGGCGAGCACCTTCGCGAGCGCGAAACGATGCGGCGCCAGGTGAACCACATGCGGCGCCTGGTCGACGACCTGTTAGACGTTTCGCGCATCACCCAGGGCAAGCTGGCGATGGCGTGCGAGCCGGTGTGCCTGTCGGCCGCGGTGCTGCAGGCGGCCGACACGGTGCGCCCGGCGATGGCCGCCGCGCGGCGCCGCTTCATCGAATCGGTGGACGACGTATGGGTGATGGGCGACGAGACGCGCCTGGTGCAGGTGGCGACCAACCTGCTGTCCAATGCGCTGCGCTACGGCGGCGCCGGCGACGTGAGCGTATCGGTGCGGCGCATTGGCGCCAGCGCCGTGCTGTCGGTGAGCGACCTGGGTGTGGGCATGGAGCCGGCCACCGCGGCGCGCATTTTCCAGCCGTTCTGGCAGGCGCCGCAACCGCTCGCGCGCTCGTCCGGCGGACTGGGGCTGGGCCTGACGATCGTGTACAGCATCGTCGAACTGCTTGGCGGGACGGTGCGCGCATCGAGCCCGGGGCTGGGGCAGGGCAGCCGCTTTGACGTGACGCTGCCGGCGATCGACGGTCCGGCCGTGGCGCTGCCCTCGGCGGCGCCGGGCGCCGACGCCGGCGCGCGCAAGATCATGATCGTCGACGACAGCCTCGACGCGGCGCAGACCACCGCGGAACTGCTGGAGGTGCTTGGGCACGAGGTCGGCGTGGCGCATGACGGCAAATCGGCGCTGGCGCTGCTGGGGCGGATGCAGCCGGACGTCGCTATCCTCGATATCGGCCTGCCCGACATGGACGGTTTCGAACTGGGACGTGCGGTGCGGCGGCTCGGGTTCGATGGCACGCTGCTGGCGCTAACAGGGTATGGGCAGGAGCGCGACAAGCAGCGCGCAAAGGACGCGGGCTTCGACCGGCACCTGACCAAGCCGGTGGATATCGAGCAGCTGCAGCTGGCAATTGACGCTGGATTGGATCTCACGCGAGGTGACAGGCTCTGACCCCGCCGGGTCAGACGCTAATGCCGTTAAGTTAAGGAATAACCCAGCGCTGCACGGGGCCGCGTCAGCCTAAAAACCGTCGTACCCGCGCAGGGGAAACGCATGCGTTTCCCCCATGCTGAGCATGCCGCTGAAGTAAAGCTCGCTCAGTATGGGTACCTGCCTGCGCAGGTACGACGGCTTAACTCAACGGCATAAGGGTCAGACCCCAGACGTGACTGAAGTCGGCCGCAGCCGCCATCAACCCTTCGTTCTGGTATCCTTGACAATCGACCAGTTCAAGGATCACCAGGAATGAAATGCGCTTTGGTAGGCTCCCGTTTCTTTGCCGCTTCGGTGTTCGAGGCGCTGCGCAAGGAAGAGGGCATCGAATTCACCAGCATCGTCGCACCCGCCGAGGATGACCGCCTGGCCGTCGCCGCGCGCGCCGCCGGAATCCCCGTCCATGTTCTCGCCAATCCCCGCATCGTCCCCGCGGAAGCCATCGCCGAAGGCACCGACCTGATCATCGCCGCCCACACGCACGCGCGCGTGAGCGACGGCGCGCTGGCGCGCGCGCGCCTCGGCGGCGTCGGCTATCACCCCTCGCTGCTGCCGCGCCACCGCGGCATCGCCGCCGTCGAATGGACCATCCTCGAAGGCGACCCGGTCGCCGGCGGTTCGGTCTACCACCTGGCCGACGGCTGGGACGCCGGCGCCATCGCCGCCCAGGACTGGTGCTTCGTACTCAAGGGCGAGACCGCGCGCGAACTATGGGAACGCGCGCTGGCGCCGATGGGCATCGCGCTGCTGTCGAAAGTGGTGCGCCAGGCCCGCGACGAGGGCGCCGTTCCGTCCTTCCCGCAGGATCCGCGCTTCGCCACCAAGGCCATGATGATCAAGCGTTCGCTGGTGCTGACCGAGGAAGAAACGCCGGCGCACGCGTCGCTGGTGGTGACCGTGATGGGCCCTGACCGGCACGGCATCGTCAACCTGCTGGCCGACCGCGCCCAGCGCTACAACGCCAACTGGGCGTCCAGCCGCATGACTCGCCTCGCGGGCGAATTCGCCGGCACCGTGCATTTCGAAGTCCCCCACGAACACGCCGACGCGCTGGCCGATTCGCTGCGCCAGCTCGAGTCGAGCGGGCTGAAAGTGGTGGTCGCCAGCAGCGCCGGCGCCATCGTGCCCGACGCGCTGCGCGGCTTCGAGCTGGAACTGGTCGGCGAGGACCGCGTCGGCATCGTCAGCCGCCTGACCCGGATGCTCGCCGAGCGCGGCATCAGCATCGAGAACCTGCATACCGAGATCCTGCGCAGCGGCGTCTCGGGCAAGCAGACATTCAAAATCGGCGCGCACCTGCTGGTGCCGGCCGGACTGCCGGTGGACGGCCTGCGCGCCGAACTGGGCGCGCTGGCCAGCGAAATGATGGTCGATATCGCACTGGACGAACGGCGCGCCGCCGGCGTCCGCCAACCCTAACTTACAAGAGGCGAACAATGCCAGGACTCCTTCCCAACGTCGATCCGGATGGATTGCTCGAATATTCCGTGGTCTATTCCGACCGTGCGGTCAACCACATGTCGCAGTCGTTCCAGGGCGTGATGCGCGATATTTCGCGCACGCTCAAGCATGTCTACAAAGCGCATTCGGCCATCGTGGTGCCCGGCAGCGGCACCTTCGGCATGGAAGCGGTGGCGCGCCAGTTCGCCACCGGCAAGGAATGCCTGGTGATCCGCAACGGCTGGTTCAGCTACCGCTGGAGCCAGATTTTCGACATGGGCACCATCCCGTCCGGCGCCACGGTGCTCAAGGCGCGGCCGGTGGAAGAGGGGCGCCAGGCGGCATTCGCTCCGCCGCCGATCGATGAAGTGGTGGCGTCGATTGCCAAGCATCGGCCGGCGGTGGTGTTCGCGCCGCACGTCGAAACATCGTCGGGCATCATCCTGCCGGACGACTACCTGCGCAAGGTGGCCGATGCAACGCACGCGGCGGGCGGGCTGTTCGTCCTCGACTGCATCGCTTCCGGCACGATCTGGGTGGACATGGCGGCGACCGGCGTCGATGTGCTGATCAGCGCACCGCAGAAGGGCTGGAGCGGCTCACCATGCTGCGCGCTGGTCATGCTCAGCACCCTGGCGCGCGATCGCATCGACAGCACCACCAGCACCAGTTTCGCCTGCGACCTGCGCAAATGGCTGCAGATCATGGAAGCGTACGAGGGCGGCGGCTTCGCCTATCACGCGACCATGCCGACCGATGCGCTGGCCACGCTGCGCGACGTGATGAAGGAGACCGAGGACTACGGCTTCGACAAGGTGCGCGCGGAGCAGCAGGAACTGGGCGACCGGATTCGCGCGCTGCTGGCGCAAAAAGGCTACCGCAGCGTCGCCGCCAAGGGATTCGAGGCGCCGGGCGTGGTGGTCAGCTACACCGACGACGACGGCATCCAGTCGGCGAAGAAGTTCGTGCAGGCGGGCGTGCAGATCGGCGCCGGCGTGCCGCTGCAGTGCGACGAGCCGGCCGACTTCAAGACCTTCCGCATCGGGCTGTTCGGGCTGGACAAGCTGCACAACGTGGAACGCACGGTGGCGATGTTTGCCGAGGCGCTCGGACGGGTTTAGGTTTGTCGTTCCTGCGAAGGCAGGAACCCATACCCTCTGCGATCAGTGTGGGCAGGATTTCTTCCGCGAGGCCTCCAGCTCAGTATGGGTTCCTGCCTTCGCAGGAACGACATCAAGGCGCCGCAGGGCGGATATTCTGGTTAGCGCGGAACAGGTTCTGCGGATCGTACTTGGCCTTGATCGCTTCCAGCCGCGCGTAGTTCGGCCCGTACGCATCGGCGATGCGGTCCGATTCGTCCGCGGTCAGGAAGTTGATGTACACGCTGCCCGACGCATACGGCGCCGACATCTTGAAGAATTCGCGCGCCCAGGTGATGCAGGTGGAGTCTTCCGCTGGATCCTCCCAGCGCGTGTGCACGTTCATCGCCCACAGCGCGCTGCGGTGCGGATACGCCGTCGCGGTCGCCGACGGCACGCTGGCCTGCCCGCCGATCAGCCCGAGGAAGATTTCGCAATTCGGCGACGGCAGCTTGCCGGCGTAATCGACAATGACGTCGATCGCATCGTCGGTCAGCCGCTCGAAGTTGTGCGATTTCCAGTAGTTGCGCGCCCCCGGCGCCAGCAGGGGATCGAAGGCCTGTTGCCAGGCGGCGTAGGGCACGGCGCCGACATGTTCGCCCACCGGCTGGCCGAAGCCGCGCACCTTGTCGATCACACCCTGCAATTCATCGGTTTTCTTTGGCGAGAACAGCGCGAGCGCGAGGATCTCCTTGCCGTGCCATTCGCCCGGCAGGAAGGGCAGCGGCGGCGCCTTGCGCAGCACGACCCAGACCGACACATCGTCGCCCATCGTGTCGACCAGTTCGCGGTACTGCTTCAGTATCGACTTTGCCTGCGCCAGCGGGAACACGATCAGCCCGGCCGTCACTTCCGGCCCCACCGGATGCAGCGCGAACTCGAAGTTGGTCACCACGCCGAAATTGCCGCCGCCGCCGCGGATCGCCCAGAACAGGTCCGGTTCGTGGGTTTCGCTGATGTGAAGGCGCCGGCCGTCGGCGGTGACGATGTCGGCTGAAATCAGATTATCGACCGCCAGCCCGTACTTGCGGCTCAGCCAGCCAAAGCCGCCGCCGAGGGTCAGGCCGGCGACGCCGGTGGTGGAATTGATCCCCAGCGGCGTGGCCAGGCCGTATGCCTGCGCCTCGTGGTCGAAATCGCGCAGCGTGGCGCCGCCTTCGACGTAGGCGCGGCGCTTGGTGGGATCGATCTGCACCGAGCGCATCGCGGACAGGTCGATGACCAGGCCGTCGTCGCACAGTGCGCTGCCGGCGATATTGTGGCCGCCGCCGCGCACCGCCAGCGGCAACTTGCTGTCGCGGGCAAAATTGACTGCGGCCAGCACATCGGCGGGGCCGGCGCAGCGCACGATCATCGCGGGGCGCTTGTCGATCATTGCATTCCAGATTTGCCGCGCCGAATCGTAGCCGGCATCGCCCGGCGACAGGATGCTGCCGCGCAGTTTGGTTCGAAAGTCGTTGACCTGGTCGGACGTCACGGTGTCCATCTCGCACCTCCCCATTTTTGGATCACTGTTTTCATCATAGTGAGCGAAGGCGTGGATGCAAGGGAGACGGAACTTCGAGCCTGTCGTACCTGCGCAGGCAGGTACCCATGCTGAGCGGGATCAGGTAGACGCTTGTTCAGTATAGGTACCTGCCTCCGCAGGTACGACAGGCTAACTGCTATTGCAGCTTGTCGCCGTCGTTCCAGTTGTTTTTTTCTTCCTCCAGCGCGGCAAGGTCGCGCGCGAACATTTCGTTGAGCTCGTCGCGCGACTGCCGCGCCATCGAAATGAATTGCTCCTGGTCCTTGTAGTAGGGATAGACCGAGTGCAGGCTCTGGATGTTGTGCAGCCTGAACTTCTGCGCTGCCTGGCGCGCGCGATAGGCGCCGAAACCGAGGTGGCGCAGCACGCTCTGGCCTAGCTGCAGCGCCGACTCGAACGTCTCGCGCTCGATGATAGTCACGCCGCGGTCCATCAGGTCGTACAGATGCGACACGTTGCGCGCCCGCGCCATGATCTTCAGGTCGGGGAAGTTGCGCCGCACCGCGTCCACCAGCGCCAGGCTGTCCTCCACGCTGTCGACCGCCACCACTAGTGCGCGCGCCTTGCCTGCGCCGGCCGCGGTCAGCAGGTCGACCCGCGTCGCGTCGCCGTAGAAGACCTTCAGGCCGAATTTGCGCAGCAGCTCGATCTGGTCCGGGTCGTGGTCGAGCACCGTCAGCGCAATCTGGTTGGCGCGCAGCAGGCGCCCGACGATCTGGCCGAAGCGTCCGAAGCCGGCGATGATCACGTGGTCTTCCTGGGTTTCGATGATGTCGGCCGGCCGCTTCTTCGCTTCGCGCCAGCGCGGCGCCAGCACGCGGTCGTGCAGCAGCAGGAGCAGCGGCGTGGCCACCATCGACAGCGCGACGACCACCACCAGGATCGACGCCACCTCCGCCGTGAATACCTTCGCCGTCTCCGCCGCGCCGAACACGACGAAGGCGAACTCGCCGCCCTGCGACAGCAGGAACGCGAACAGCGCCTGCTGGCTGCGCGGCACCGCGAACCGCTTGCTCAATCCGTACAGCACCGCGATCTTGATCGCCAAAAAGCCCGCGACCAGCATCAGGATCAGGCCGGGCCGCGCGAAGAACACGCCGAAATCGACCGACATGCCGACGGCGATGAAGAACAGGCCAAGCAGCAGGCCCTTGAACGGTTCGAGATCCGATTCCAGCGCGTGGCGGTATTCGGAGTCGGCCAGCAGCACGCCGGCCATGAAGGAGCCGAGCGCCATCGACATGCCGATCCACTGCATCAGCAGCGCGATGGAGATCACCAGCAGCAGCGCGAACGAGGTGAAGATTTCGCGCATGCCGGTCTTGGCGATGGCGCGCAGGATAGGCCGCAGCAGGTAGCGCCCGCCCAGCACCAGCGCGACCAGCGTGACGGCGATGCGCGCGCCGCCCAGCCAGCCTTTCTCGCTGCCCTCGGCCGCCGCCACGCCGAGCACCGGGACGATGGCGATCATCGGGATGGCGGCGATGTCCTGGAACAGCAGGATCGAGAAGGCCGCCGATCCGGTGGGTGTGTTGCGCAGGTTGCGTTCGTCCAGCGTGGCCAGCGCGATGGCGGTGGACGACAGCGACAGCCCCAGCGCGGCGATCAGCGCCACTTTCCAGTCCACGCCAAGCAGCATCGCGGCGCCGGCCAGCGCGGCGGCAACGCCGGCCACCTGGGCGCCGCCCCAGCCGAAGATCGGGCGGCGCAGCGACCACAGTCGCTTCGGCTCGAGTTCCAGCCCGATCATGAACAGCAGCAGCACGACGCCGAATTCGGAGAAGTGCAGGATGTCCTCGACTTCGACCACCAGTTTCAGGCCCCACGGGCCGATGGCGATGCCGGCCAGCAGGTAGCCCAGCACGGCGCCCAGGCCGAAGCGCTTGGCGACCGGCACCGCGATCACCGCGGCGGCCAGGTACACCAGCGCGTTGATCAGCAGGCTATGTTCCATCGTCGCCCAAGGTGAGAGGATGCCCGGCCAGCTGCCGCAGGCGCGCGCCGAGGCGTCCGATATGGGCCTCGACCGCGGCGCCATCGACATCGTGCGCGCCGTGCAGCACGAGCGGCTCCAGCCACTGCATGCCGCAGGCCGCGGCGATCTGCTCGAAGGGCGCAAGGAAGTCGGCAAACGGACGTCCCTGGCGCGCGCCCGGCGCAAAGTCGGCGGCGCCGGCGCCGGTGCTGGTCACCACCCAGAAGCGCCGGCCCTGCGCCCGCGGCGCGGCGGACCAGGCGTCGCGCAGCACCACGTCAAGCCACTCCTTCAGCAGCGCCGGCATGCTGTACCACTGCAGCGGGAACAGGAACACCAGCGCGCCGGCCTTCGCCAGCAGCGCGTGCTCGCGCGCCGGGTCGATGTAGAAGTCGGGGTAGCTTTCGTACAGATCATGCAGGTAGACGCCCTCCACCAGCCGCGCGGCATCGGCCAGCCGGCGGTTCACGCGCGACAGGTGCGGCGCCGCGTGGGCGAACAGGACCAGGACGCGGTTCGGATCCATGTGTCAGGCCGCGCGCCGGTTCGATGCGGCCAGTTCTGCAATCGCCGCCACTAGCGCATCGAGCTCGCCGGTGCCGATGTACAGGTGCGGCGTGACGCGCACCGCCTGTCCGCTGTCGGCGATGTCGCGCACCACGGTGAAGATGCGGTGGCGCGCCATCAGGTGTGCCACGACCTGCGCCGCCGGGATGCCGTCGATGGCGAAGGCGGCGATCGCGCACGAGCGCTCGGACGCGCGCGGCGTCAGGATGCGCACGCCGGGCAGGCCGCGCACGCGGTCGAGCCAGTACTGGGTCAGGTAGCGCAGGCGCGCTTCCTTGTTGCGCGCACCGATGGCGTGGTGAAAGGCGAGGGCGTCTTCGACGGCCAGGATCGGCGCCGGCGGCACGGTGCCGACGTGGCCAAGCTTGCGGATGTCGCCCGCATCGGGCCGCACGTCGCCGAACAGGGGCGCGATATCGACGATCCGCTCGCGGCGGATGTACAGCAACCCGACCCCGAGCGGGGCGCCGAGCCACTTGTGCAGGTTGACCCCGACGAAGTCCGCGCCCAGCTCGGCCAGCCGGTAATCGAGGTGGGCGAACGAGTGGGCCGCATCGACCATCACGTCGATGCCGTGGCGGCGCGCCATCGCGGCGATCTTCTGCACCGGCATGATCTGGCCGGTGCGATGCCACAGGTGCGTCACCAGCAGCACCTGCGTGCGCGGCGTGATCGCCTGCTCGTAGATGTCCACGATCTGCTCGTCGCTGTCGGGATCGAGGGGCAGGCGCACGCGAATGAGTTCAAGCTGCTTGCGCGCCGCGACCATCTCGAGGGTGTCGATGACGCTGTCGTAGTCGTGGTCCGCCATCAGCACGGCGTCGCCCGCGGCGAACGGATAGCCCTGGATCAGGATGTTGAGCGACTCCATCAGGTTGCGCGTGATGTGCAGTTCGTCCGGCGCCGCGCCGGTGAACTCGGCCAGAAGGCGCATGACGTTGGCGAGTCGCTCGGGGAAGCGCACGCGCAGGAAGTAGGAATTTTCGCGATTGAGCTCGGCCTGGTAGCGCTGGAAGGCCTCGTGCACGGGCGTCGCCTGCACGCCGAAGAAGCCGTTTTCGAGGTTGATGAAATCGGGCGACACCGCGTACCGGGCGCGCACCGCGGCCCAGTGGGTTTCGTCGTCGGGCGCAATCGGGGCGGGCGGCAGCGGCAAGTTCAACTCCTGTAACGAAGAGATGGGATAGCAAATAATATCCTACCAAGCCGCGCCCGCCGTCCAATATGAAATGGGGTCAGGTCCGCAGGACCAGACCCCGCTGGTGCCGGCGCCGCGTCACGAAGCCGGGGTCAGGTCCGGCGGACCTGACCCCCAGCCCTTGGGCCGCGGCTATTAAAACTTGGTTAGCAAGCGCACAGTCGAGCGCTCCGCAAGGAGTTAAGGTGTTGCGTGATAGCCATTTTTGAGTTGGAGCGCCATGCACGCCGAAAAGATCATCGAACCCGAGCAGTCGCAGGAGCAGGAGCCGAACTGGCTCAGCAAGCTGGGCCCCGGACTCATCGCCGGCGCCGCCGACGATGACCCCAGCGGCATCGCCACCTATTCACAGGCCGGCGCCCAGTTCGGCTTCGGCATGCTGTGGACCCTGGTCATCACCTACCCGCTGATGGTGGGCATCCAGATCGTCAGCGCGCGTATCGGCCGGGTCACCGGCCACGGCCTGGCCACCAATATCCGGCGCCACTATCCGGCATGGCTGCTGTATCCGATTGTCGGCCTGCTGCTGCTGGCCAACACGATCAACATCGCGGCCGACGTGGCGGCGATGGGCGACGCCATGAAGCTGGTCGCCGGCGGCCCGGCGCAGCTGTACGCGGTCGGCTTCGGCCTGGTGTCGGTGCTGCTGCAGGTGTTCATCCCGTACACTCGCTACGTCAGCGTGCTCAAGTGGCTGACGCTGGCCCTGCTGGCCTACGTCGCTACCGTGTTCGTCGTGCACATCCCGTGGGAACGGGTGGCGAAAGAAGCCGTGACGCTGCCCGCCTTGCCCTGGAAGCCGGCTTTCATCACCACAATTGTCGCGGTGTTCGGCACGACCATCAGCCCCTACCTCTTTTTCTGGCAGGCCTCGCAGGAAGTGGAGGAGCTGCGCGCCGACGACAGCGCGCATCCGCTGAAAAAGGCGCCCCGCGAAGCGCGCGCCGGCTTCAACCGGATCCGGCTCGACACCTACATCGGCATGGGATTTTCCAACCTGGTCGCGTTCTTCATCATGCTGACCACCGCGGTGACGCTGCACCTGCACGGCATGACAGAGATCGAGACCTCGGCCCAGGCGGCCACCGCGCTGCGCCCGATCGCCGGCGATTTCGCCTTCATGCTGTTCGCGCTGGGAATCATCGGCACCGGCATGCTGGCCATTCCGGTGCTGGCCGGCTCGGCCGCGTACGCGATAGCGGGCGCCTTCAAGTGGAAGAACAGCCTGGAGCACGAGCCGCAGATGGCGCCCAAGTTCTACGGCATCATCGTGGTGGCGACGCTGGCCGGCGTCGGCCTGGTGTTCGCGCCGATCGATCCCATCAAGGCGCTGTACTGGAGCGCGGTGATCAACGGCGTCATTTCGATCCCGATCATGGCGGTGATGATGCTGATGGCGTCGCGCGTGGACGTCATGGGCCGCCTGGTGATCGCCCGGCGCCTGAAGGTGATCGGCTGGATGTGCACCGCGGTGATGGCCGCCGCGGTGACGGCGATGCTGGTGACCAATCTGGCCTAGCGCCCGCGGCGTGCGACGCGATTCCGATAAGGTTTTTATACTGATAATTATATGGCTGTCATTGTTTGCCTTCGACCGGTGAATTACTGTTCCATTTTTGTCAGGTATATCGCATGCGATCCCAGCGTGGCGTGGTCAAGCAGGGCGCCTTCCAGGCTTTTCCGGGCCTGGTCGAGAGCATCGTTGCGAACTCCGGCATCGTGGCCGCCTGCATGCTGGCGGCCCTGTTCTTCAGCCTGCTGAGCTGGGGTTTTCTGCTCGGCACCGTCAGGGCCGAGCGCGAAGCGGGCATCCGCGATTCCATGCAGCAAGCGTTGACCATGGCGCGCGCCTACTCCGAGCAGGCCGCCCGCGCCATCAACTCGCACGACCTGGTGCTGCGCCAGCTGCGCTACGGCTGGCGCCTGTCCGGCTATTCGCTCAAGCTCGACTCGACCGACGCGGCCACCCTGTATCGCGACGCCGCCTTCTCCAACCTCGCCATTTTCGACCGCGACGGCAAGCTCGTCACCGCCATGAAGCCCGAACGGCTGCGCGCCAGCATTGCCGGCAGCGCTTTTTTCCGCGCGAACGCCGAGGCGCCGGCCGACCGGCTGGTGATCAGCCGCTCCGCCAACGGCTCCAGCCAGGGCAACGGTCTGCAATTTTCGCGCCCCTTGCTCGACCGCGACGGCCGCTTCGACGGCGTGGCGCTGCTGCAGGTGGACGCCGACGACCTGACCGTCAATTTCTTCCTGCACCGCTTCACGCCGGGCGGGGTGCTGGGCCTGTCGGCCGTCGGCGGGCCGCTGCTGGTCGCCGCCGCCGAACCGCGCGGCCCAACGCCGGTCAAGCTGCCCGCGCTGTCCGGCAACAACGGCGATTTTTTGGCCGGCAACGAAGGCGCGATGCTGGCCGCCGCCGGCTGGTTCGCCGACGGACGGCCGCGCTACCTGGGCTGGCACCGTGCCGGGCCGTATCCGATGGTGGCCTTCATCGGCCTCGACCAGGAGCGCGCGATGGCGCCGTTCGCGGCGGAGCGCAAGCAGGCGATCGCCCAGGCCAGCGCGGCGACGGTGGTCCTGTTCGGCCTTGGCGCCGTGCTGGCCGGCTTCCTGCTGCGGCTGACCTGGCGCAAGCGCGAAAGCCAGCGCACCGGCGAGACCTACCGCATGGCCACCGAGGGCAGCAGCGACGGCTTCTTCATCCTGGCCACGCTGTACAACGGCGCCGGCTCGGTGGACGATTTCGAGGTGATCGACTGCAACCAGCACGGAGCCGCGATCGTCCATCAGCGCCGCGAAACGCTGATCGGGCGGCGCTTCTCCGGCCTGTACCGCGACGACACCTTCTCGCGCGTGATGGAAGTGCTGCGAATCGCCGTCGAGACCGGCTCCTTTGACGGCGAGCTCGAATTCCATCCGGAGGGCTCGGACCGCTCGCGCTGGATGCATTTCAAGGCGGTGCGCTCCGATCAGAAGCTGGCGATCACCCTGCGCGACATATCCGAATCGAAGGCGCACGTGGCCGCGCTCGAGCACCGCAGCAACCACGACGCGCTGACCGGCCTGCCGAACCGGCACTGGCTGCAGTGGTATCTGCCGCAGGCGATCGTGCGCGCGCGCGACAGCCGCCAGACGCTGGCGCTGCTGTTCATCGACCTCGACGGCTTCAAGGCCGCCAACGACACCATGGGCCACGCCGCCGGCGACGAACTGCTGCGCCACGCGGCGCACCGCCTGAAGGAAGCGGTGCGCCCGCACGACAACGTGATCCGCATCGGCGGCGACGAGTTCGTCGTCATCCTCGAGAACAACCTGCGCATCGAGGACACGGCGATCGTCGCCAAGCGCGTGATCCAGGCCTTCAAGCCGAAGTTCAAGCTGATCGGCGGCACCGCCGTGCTCGGCACGTCGATCGGCATCAGCAGTTTTCCCAGCGACGGCGACGACGCGGCCAGCCTGCTGCAGAACGCCGACGTGGCGATGTACTCGGTCAAGACCAGCGGCAAGGGCAGTTTCCGCTTCTTCGATCCCGAGTTCTACGAGGCGCTGCGGCGCGAGCTGGAGTATGAGCAGGAATTGCGCATGGCGATCGAGAGCGACGAGTTCGTCATCCATTACCAGCCGCGCATGGACCTGGCCAGCAACCGCACCACCAGCATGGAGGCGCTGGTGCGCTGGCAGCATCCGGCCCGCGGCCTGCTCGAGCCGAAGGACTTCATCCCGCTGGCCGAAAAGACCGGCATGATCGTGCGCCTGGGCGAGCTGGTGCTGGTCAAGGTGTGCGAACAGCTGGCGCAGTGGGTGGCCAAGGAGGAGGGCGTGGTGCCGGTGTCGGTCAATATTTCCTCGCGCCAGTTCAACGAGACCGACATCGCGCGCATCTTCTCCTCCGCGATGGCGCGCCACAACATCCCCTCGCACCTGCTCGAAATCGAGCTAACCGAGTCGTCGATGATGGGCGGCGGCAGCCACGTGCTCGAATCGCTGTCGAAGATCCGCGACTTGGGCATCAAGCTGCTGGTCGACGATTTCGGCACCGGCTATTCTTCGCTGGCCCAACTGCAGCTGCTCGACTTCGACATCCTCAAGGTGGACAAGGCCTTCACCAGCCGCATCGAGCAGACCGAGCAGGGCAAGATCCTGTTTACCGCCATCATCACGATGGCGCACGCGCTGGGCATGCGGGTGGTGGCCGAGGGCGTCGAGACCAGCAGCCAGCTGGCGATCCTGCGCACGCTGGCCTGCGACGAGGTGCAGGGCTATTTCATCTCCTTCCCGCAGGCGGCGGCCTCGGCCCAGAGCCTGCTGCTTTCGCCGGCGGTGTAGGTCGGCACGGCGCCCGGGGGCGGCCCGAAGCTGGGCGCAGCCGTGCCGGGGTGCGGGTTACAAGCGTGTAATATACACATCATCTCTTGCCAACCATGTCAGCCCGATATCAGCCATGCCCTTGTCCAGCGTCCGCCCACCGAGTCCGACGATCCGGCCCTATCCGCTGGCCCGGCTCGTGCTCGCTACCGCCGGGCTGATCGTCATCCTGATCGGGGCCACGGCGGCCGTGCTGCTGGTGAGCTATCGCGACACCTTGCGCCAGGAGCAGACCAACCTGCGCAACCTGTCGATCGCGTTCGCGGCCCAGACCTTCAGCGTGGCGCAGGGCGTGGACAACGTGATGCTGCAGGCCGAGCGCGCGCTGGCCAAGGCGGGCGGCCATGCGGCGCCGAACGTGCTGCTGAACTTCGCCGACAATCCGATGGCCCAGGAATACCTGCTGGGCATCTACCTGTACGGCACGGACGGCAAACTGGTGGCCGACGCGGTGACGAGCAAGCCGACGCTGGTGCCGGCGCCCGCGCCGGAGCAGGTGCTCAAGGACATCGGATCGAGCAAGGACGCGCTGCGCATCACCATCACCAACATCGATCCGGTCACCGGGCGCGGCATCGTCAACTTCACGCGGCCAATGGTCGATGCGGCGGGCGTTCGCACCGGCATCATCGTCGCCCAAGCCGATTCGGAGCGCTTCGAGCGGATCTACAGCCTGGTCGAACTGGGCAAGGGCGGCTCGGTAACCCTGTTCAACCGCGACGGCCGAATGCTGGTGCGCGGCCCGAACTTCCCCAAGGGGATCGGCCAGTACTTCACCGACACGCCGCTGTTCGCGCGCCACCTGCCGGCCAGCGACCGCGGCGCCTTCGCCGCGATCAGCCCGATCGACGGCAAGCCCCGGCTGTACGGCTACGACGCGGTGAGCAACTACCCGCTGGTGATCATCACCGGCATGGACCAGTCCGACGCGCTGGCGTCGTGGTACGGGCGGGTGTGGACGGCGGTGGTGTCCCTGCTGCTGGTATCGGCGATGGTGATCTTCCTCAGCTGGCGCGTGGCGCGGGACGCCGCCCGCAAATCCATCCTGATCGGCCAGCTGGCCGCGAGCGAAGCGCGCGAAAAGAAGAGCGCCGACTACCTGGCGGCGATTTTGAATTCGGTCGGGACGCCGATCTGGGTGCTCGACAGCCGGCAGAAGATCGTCACGCTCAACGAGGCGTTCAGCCGCTTTGTCGGACGGCCCGCATCCCAGCTGGTCGGCAGCGACGAAAGCGCGGCGCTCGATCCGGCCACGGCGCGCGAGCGCGAAGGCCGCTATCGCGAGGTGCTGCGCGGCGCCCATACCAGCGAGGCGATCGCCGAGATCCGCGACGGCAGCGGCCAGGAGCGCACGGTGATCCAGCTCAGTTCGAAGCTGGTGGATGCGGCCGGCCAGGAGCAGATCGTCAGCGTGCTCACCGACATCACCGAGCGCCAGAAGGCCGAGCGGCGGCTCGCCTACGTGGCCAACTACGACCTGCTGACCGGCTTGCCGAACCGCGGCCAGTTCGGCCGGATGCTCGAGCAGAACCTGGCCGAGGCGGCGCAGCGCCACGCCTGCGTCGGCGTGCTGGTGGTGTCGCTCGAACGGGTGCAGGAAGTGAGCGACCTGCTTGGCCATGCGGCCGGCGACGAGGCGCTCAAGCAGATTGGCCAGGTGTTCCAGGCGCTGCTGCCGGGCGCCGCTGCCGTGGCGCGCACCAAGAGCAATGAATTTGCGGTCGTGATCGAGGCGGAGAAGGGGCGCGACTTCCTCGAGCGCTACGCCATCGAGCTGCACCGAAAGCTGTCGGGTGCGCTGAAGGTGGGCGGGCGCGAGTTCTACCTGGGGCCGGTGATCGGCGTGTCGATCTTCCCCGAAGACGGCGACAACGCGGACGAATTGTTCCGGCGCGCCGACAGCGCCCTGAACCGCACCGGCGTGGACATCGACGACACCATCCACTTCTATTCCGAACGCGCCCAGACCGACCTGGACGAGCGCCTGATGGTCGAGGCCCAGCTGCGCCGCGCGCTCGAACGCCACGAGTTCCACCTGCTGTACCAGCCGAAGGTGCACGCCGTCACCGGGCGAATCGGCGGCTTCGAGGCGCTGCTGCGCTGGACCAACCCGGTGCTGGGCGAAGTGCCGCCGGCGCGCTTCATCGCGATCGCCGAGCGCACCGGCCTGATCATCCCGATCGGCGCCTGGGCGCTGCAGGAGGCGTGCCGCCAGCTGCAGGCGTGGAACCTGGCCGGGGTGGACGTCAAGGTGGCGGTGAACCTGTCGCCGCGCCAGTTCTCGCAGAAGGACCTGCTGTCGATGATTCGCCAGTGCGTCGAGCGCTGCGCGGTGCGTCCGGCCAGCCTGGAACTGGAGATCACGGAAAACGCGCTGATGAGCCGCGAGCACGAAGTCGACCGGCTGATGCACGAGATCCGCGCGCTGGGCGTCGAACTGTCGATCGACGATTTCGGCACCGGCTATTCCAGCCTGTCCTACCTCAAGCGCTTCCCGGTGCAGCGCCTGAAGGTCGACCGCGCCTTCATCCGCGACCTCGGCAAGGACGCCGACAGCGCCGCCATCGTGCGCTCGATCGTCAACCTGGCGCACGGCCTGAAACTGGGCGTGGTGGCCGAAGGCGTCGAAACGTCAGAACAGCTGGCGATCCTGCGCGCGATGGCGTGCGACGAATACCAGGGCTTCCTGTTCAGCCGCCCGATCGACGCCGGGGAAGCGCTGGCGCTGCTCGGCCAGAACCGCCTGGCGGCGGTGTAATCAGGCCGCCGCGACCCGGTTGCGGCCTTCGGCCTTGGCGCGGTAGAGGCCGCGGTCGGCCGCTTCGACCAGCGCGCGCGGATGCTGGCCGCGCGCCGGCGTCAGCATGGCCACGCCGGCGCTGATCGAGACCACGCCGAACGGGCTGGCGCCGTGCGCGAACTTCAGCGCCGCGATCGCCGCACGCACCGATTCGGCTACCGCCAGCGCCCCTTCGAGCGAAGTCCCGGGCAGCAGGATCGCAAATTCCTCGCCGCCGAAGCGCGCCGCCAGGTCGCCCGGCCGGCGCGGGCCCGACTGCACCGCGTGGGCCACCATCTGCAGGCAGGCGTCGCCTTCGACGTGGCCGTGCAGATCGTTGAACTTCTTGAAGTAGTCCACATCGATCATCACCATCGCGATCGGCGACTGGTCGCGCAGCGCGCGCTTGAACTCGACGCCGAGGCGATGGTCGAAATGGCGCCGGTTCGCCAGGCCCGTCAGGCCGTCGGACAGGGCCAGCTTTTCCAGCGAGGCGTTGGTCGCTTCGAGCGCCGTCTGCGCCTGGCGCAGTTCGGCCTGCAGGCGGTCGCGCACGATCAGCTGGCGGATCAGGCGCAAACCGAGGGCGACCAGCATCGCAAGCAGCAGCAGCGTGCCGGCGGTGCCGGCAATGGCCGTGCTGCGCCAGTGCGCCAGCACCTCGTGTTTCGACAGCGCCACCGCCACCATCAGCGGATAGCCGCGCAGGTGGTGGTAGGTGTAGAGGCGCTCGACGCCGTCCACGGCCGACACCAGGATCGCGCTGCCGCTTGCGCCGTTCTGCTGCCACAGCCGGAATACTGGGCCGTTACGCATGTCGCGGCCCAGGTCGGCCTCGTTGAAGGGGCGCCGCGTCAGCAAGCGGCCGGCGTCGTTCGACAGGAAGATCGCGCCCTGCGCGCCGATATCGAAACTGTCGTAGAACTGCTGGAAGAAATCGACCCGCACCGTGGCCAGCGCGACGCCGGCGAACGAGCCGTCCGCGTGGTTGAAGCGGCGCGACACCGGGATGACCCAGGCGCCGCTGGAACGGCTGCGGACCGGGCTGCCGACGTGCAGCGCCAGGTCGGCGTGGGTGCGGTGGTAGATGAAATATTCGCGGTCGGCGTTGTTGACGCCGCGCGGCGGGGTGGCGAGCGAATTAAGCAGCCATTCGCCGTTGGCGTCGTACAGGAACAGGCCCTGCAGCGCTGGGGTGCGGCGCGCCATGTCGGCGAGGTAGGCCTGCAGGCGTTCCGGCTCGCGCGCCAGGCCGTCGTGCCCGACCTGTTCCAGCACGCCGGCCAGGATGGTATCGACCAGGTCGAACGAACTGTCGGCGTGGTTGGCCAGCGCGCGCGCCATGTTGACGGTATCGACTTTGCCTTCGCTGAGCGAGGTCTGGCGGGCCGACCAGATGCTCGCGCCCAATACGGCCAGCAGCGAGACGCAGACCAGCGCCAGGAACATGGTCGCGATGCGCGCGGCCGAGCTGCGTTTCCGCTGGGGCGGAGTGGCGGTCGACGGGGACGTAAGGGCCGGTTTCATGGCGAACGGCTGAAGCTCAAAAAACGGACGGGGGAAGGGTTGGACGTTCATTATTTCCTCGCGTGGCAAATGGGTCAAAAGGCACGCGAGGATTGGGCGTGGCTTGACATGTTACCCCAGTTCGTTCACGCAGGAAACAAATTCCAACAGGAAATCGAAGTTTTCTTGACGTAATTGCGCGACGTTGGCGCTTGATCAACGCGGTACCGGGTTGCTTGTGTCAGTGAGCGCGCTGGCGCTGACGCGAGGACAGAGCGAAACGCACTGCGGCACGCGCAAGCGTTGCTGGTCAGCGAATTCCAGGAAATAAGCGCTTTACCCTATTCGGCAATAAAGCAGGGACCTGGTGGCATAATTGCAAACACGGCAACCTATACTCCAAATTCCAAGAATCCAACTGGCATTGACGAAATCAAGCGTGTGGATGTCCGGTGGACCGAACAGAATACTCTGAGCAAGAACGGATCGGCTTGTCTGAATGGCAGACTTGACCCCGGGACCCCTACGGGCGCACCAGACGAGACGGTGGTGCACGTGAAGGACGAGATAACTGGCAAAGACGTGAGGCCCAATGAAAAATGACAGAGTTGCCCTTATTAGCGAATTACTTAATTTATCACGGCCACTGGGCGAGCTGCAGCGAGCTATGGGTGAATTGGATTGGGATTATCAAGGTGCGCCGGTTGTATTGAACTGAGAACACATTTTGAATGTGCTCCGCCGACACTTGACGGGAGGTGGATGCTTCGGCGATCGAGCTCTGGGCAAATTTGATTGAAAGCAGAGAGGACATCAATTTCGAAAACGGTCGCGAAAAATGGGTCGCGAACGCAGTTTTTGAGCTTGCCAACCCTCTCTTCACTGAACCGCTCACATTACGAAGAGTCAGTAAGCTCGTAGGGGAAGGATCGAAGTGAATCGTGCTGACTAAGTTGCCCAAAAAGTGGAGCCTAATCCATACAGGTGACGATTGAACTATGAAAATATTTGCTGACTTCAACGGTACGGAGCCCTGTTCCTCAGACGATGACAAGCTTTGTTTAAATTTGACGGGTTTTGGTACGCTGGCAAGCTTGAGTCGTCACGGTGTCAAATTACGGCGAGGGATGCGGCTAACTTTCGCTGATTCTGACGGCTTAACGGTGACTGCGGCTGTGGAGTTCGACGGACGGCGAATTAGTGAACGCTCCGCAGGGTGGTATGCAATTTTTCGAAAAGGTGAACTACGCGATGAAAATCCGATAGACCACGATTTTCAAACCCACTTTTGCTTCAAATGCAGAAATGATTTTAAGCCATATTTGGCGAAATTCGGCCAGCGCTTCGATGTGCGTTGCCCGAATTGCGGGACGCCAGTGATGTATCCGCTTGGACCGCCGGACGAATGAGTGCGAGCAGCCAGGGGCACCATGGTGCCGGGCTCTACCATCTAAATTCCAACTTCACCGTGTGCTTTTCCCGTTGCCGGTGAGTGCGCGCCACCCGGGCATAGCCAGATGCTGGCCTCTGAACGGGAACCAGGGTCGCGTCCGCAGATCCAGACCCGGGATGCCACGTCTCAGAACAGTGCCGGCGCCGCTTCTTTTGCCTTGCCGCGCGGCGGCATCGGATCTGCCACCGCAACCAGCTTTTCGGCGTCCCACGGCCGATAGACTTCTTCTTCATTGACCAGTGCGCCTTCGAGCCAGCCCTGGTACTGTTGCGGTTCGAGCAACACCAGCATGCGCTTTTCGTCGCCAGGCTTGTGGAAGCGGTCCATCAGCGGATGGCCGTCGGCATTGATCGTCAGCATCGAGAACGACAGCAGCGGCAGCCCGTCCGGACCGGCGGCCCGCCATTCCCAGATCCCGGCGATGCCCAGCGGCGTTCCCTCGGCCGCGGAAATGCGCCAGCGCACCGGCTTGCCGGTCTCGTAACAGGGCTCGAAGAAATTGTCGGCCGGGACGATGCAGAACTGGTTGCGCTTCCACGCGTTGCGAAACGAGGGCTTGGTCGCCACGGTTTCGGTGCGCGCATTGTAGGTCTGGCGCGCCAGCTTGGTGTCGGCCCAGTGCGGCACCATGCCGAACATCGCCGGCACGCACTCGATGGCGCCGGTCACCTCGCGCGACTCGCGGATGATCGGGGCAAGGTAGCCCGGAAAGGCTTCGGCGGGAAAATTGAACAGGGCGTGCTCGAGCCCGTGGTGCTGGCTGATCGCGTCGAGGCGGGTGGGAGTGTAGTTGGCGCACATGGGCGTATGGTAGCGCGTTTCCGGCGCGCCAGCCGGCGCATGTTTGATATGCGTCAAAGACCTCCGGCCGCGGGCGGCGCGACACTGGATGGTGGCGCTCGGCGCCGATTTCAAAGGACAGCCATGAGACAGTTGACGCCTTCCGACGTGGAGGAACTCGAGAACGAGTTGCGGCGCGAGCGCGCCACCGTGCTCGAGGCGATCCGCGCGCACCTGGCCGGCCGCGACGAGGACCAGCAGCGCGAGCTGATCAATTATTTTGCCGACGGCGACAGCCGCGCCGCCGCCGAACAGCTGAGCGAGACTGAGCTGGCGCTGCTGCGCCATTCGATGGACGAGCTCGAAGCGATCGACGCGGCGCTCAAGCGCATCGACTTCGGCGTCGGCGGCCTGTGCGCGGTCTGCGGGGCGCCGATTCCCTTGCCCCGCCTGCGCGCCGCGCCGGCATCGCAGACCTGCCTGGAGTGCCAGCAGAAGATCGAGGCGGGGGATATCGCCGCGCCGCGGCCCGGTTGAGGGTCGTTCCTGCGCAGGCAGGAACCGATGCTGACTTTGAACTTGTGGTCAGCGTGGCGGGGCAAGCGAACTCGGCATGGGTTCCTGCCTGCGCAGGAACGACGGGCTGGATACGAGCGGTCAGCGTGGGGGGCCAGGCGAAGTCGGCATGGGTTCCTGCCTGCGCAGGAACGACGGGCTGGATAGGAGTGGTCGGCGTGGGGGGCCAGGCGAAGTCGGCATGGGTTCCTGCCTGCGCAGGAATGACGGGCCGGATACGAGCGGTCAGCGTGGCGGGCCAGGCGAAGTCGGCATGGGTTCCTGCCTGCGCAGGAACGACATGCGGATGAATTTCGCCGCGCGCTACCAGGCGTGCATCGGACGCGCCGGGCCGCCCGTCATGGAGCGCTGTGCTCGAGCACCCTGCGCACTTCCTGGGCGATCATGCGCTGCTCGTCGGTATGGATCACGCGCACGCTCACGGTGCTGCCGTCGGCGGAGATGACCGGCGCGTTTTGCGCGTTGCGCGCCGGATCGAGCCGGATGCCCATGAACGCCAGGCCGTCGCAGATGCGCGCGCGCACTTCGGCCGAATGCTCGCCGGTGCCGCCGGAAAACACCAGCGTGTCCACCCCTTCCAGCGCGGCGGCCATCGCGCAGATCGTCTTGCGCGCCTGGTAGCAGAACACCGCCACCGCTTCGGCCGCGCGCTCGTCCTCTTCCTGGGCGGCGAGCAGCACGCGCATGTCGCAGCTGGTCTCCGATATGCCGAGCAGGCCGGACTCGTGGTTGGTCATGTGGTTGAACTTGGCCGGCGTCATCTGCTCGGTGCGCGACAGGTACCAGGCCAGGCCCGGATCGACGTCGCCCGAGCGGGTCGCCATCGGCAGGCCGCCGGCCGGGGTCAGGCCCATGCTGGTATCGACGCTCTTGCCGTCGCGGACAGCGGTAACGCTCGAGCCATTGCCCAGGTGGGTCAGGATCACGCGCCCCGCGGCCACGCCCGGGCCGGCCAGCCGCGCCAGTTCGTCGACCAGGTAGGCGCACGACAGGCCGTGAAAGCCGTAGCGGCGCACGCCGTGCGCCTCGTAGCGGCGCGGGATGGGCACGATGCGCGCCACCCGCGGCATGGCGTGGTGGAAGGCGGTGTCGAAGCAGGCCACCTGCAGCACGCTGGGAAAGCGCAAGTGCAGGGTGTCGATCATCAGAAGCTCGAGCGGCAGGTGCTCGGGATCGAGCGCGCTCAGGCGGTGCAGGTCGTCGCGCATGGCCACCGTCAGCGCCTGGGTTTGCGAGTAGCCGGGACCGCCGTGCACGACGCGGTGGCCGATCGCCGCCAGCGAGGCCGGGTCGAGGCGCTCGCCCAGCCAGTCCATCAGGACGTGGGCCGCGTTGAAGCGTTCGGGAATGGCGAAATGGCGGGCGAAGGTGTCGATCGGATTGACGCCTTGGCAGCTGAACGAGCCGCGCCCGGAGCCGATGCCGTCCACGCAGCCTTCCAGCGCGCGCTGCGGCTCGGGCGCCGCATCGAACAGCGCGAACTTGATCGTCGATGAGCCTGCGTTGACCGCCAGGATCGTGCGGGACTGGGAAGTGGACATGGCAGACTCCTGCTAGATTGACCAGTGTATTGACGGGGCCGTGAAATTACCTTGATATGGATCAAAGTCGCCCGGGCTGTGCGGCTCCTATCATCGTGCTCGACTTCAACGAACCGGGAGGAAACATGGACCAGATTTTCAAGGATTTCGTGTTGCAGGTGATCGACGGCGCCACCGACCTGACGCTGGCGACGGTGCGGCCGGACGGCTATCCGCAAGCGACCACGGTCAGCTATGCGCACGACGGGCTGAACCTGTACGTGGGCATCGGCAAGCACAGCCAGAAAGCCAGCAACGTGCGCGCCAACAACAAGGTGTCGCTGACCATCAACCTGCCGTACCAGGACTGGCGCGACATCAAGGGCTTGTCGATGAGCGCGCTGGCGCAGATCGTCGAGGACGACGCCGGCATCGCCGCCGCCAAGGCCTGCCTGCTAAAGCGCTTCCCGCAAATCGCCGAGTGGAGCGATGCGCCCATGGCCGGCGAGATGGCGTTCCTGAAAATCACGCCGCAGGTCATCTCCATGCTCGACTACTCGAAAGGCTTCGGCCACACCGAGCAGGTCGCCGCCTAGCTGAGGAAGGTGGCGTGGATGCCGGCCGGGCTGGCGCCGTTTCGGTACACCAACACGGGAATGGCGCTGTGGGTCAGCACGCGCTGGGTCTCGCTGCCGATCAGCATCCCCTTGACGCCGCGCCGGCCGTGCGAGGCCATCGCGATCAGGTCGCAATGGCGCGTGCGCGCCGTGTCGATGATAGCCTCGTACGGATAATCCGACGTCACCAGCACCGTGTGGCAGGCCACGCCGGCCGCCGCGGCGCGCTGCTCTACCAGTTCGAGGTACTTCTGCGAGTGGCGCTCGCGTTCGCGCTTGACCTGCTCGTGCACCGACTCGGTCACGCCCGGCTCGTAGGTGAAGATGTGCAGCACCGGCATCACGTGCATGGCGGTGATGCTGGCGCCCAGTTCGCGCGCCATCTGGATGCAGGCGTGCACCGCCGATTCGGACGCCGGCGAGCCGTCGGTCGGCAGCAGGATGTGGCTAAACATGGGCGCGCCCCTTGTGGTGGCGGCCAGGGCGGGCGGCCGGCGCCAGGTAGTCGTCGTGGCGGCGCAGGCGCGCGCTGCGCTGCAGGCCCGCGCCGGCCAGCGCCAGGTCCATCGTCGAGCGGTGCAGCAGCAGCCATGCCGGCAGCAGCCCGAGCGCCTCGCGCCCGAGCCCGACGTCGCCGCCTTCGACCTGCGGCTGCGCGTGATGCAGGGCCGAGAGAGCGCGCGCGTGCTGCTCGCGGTGGCCGCGCAGCGCCGGGTAGTTGAGCGCTTCCATCGCCGCTTCCTCGTCGCGGAAGTTCGCTTCGAGCTCGGCGATCAGCTCGGTGAAGCCGTCGGCGAACCGCTCGTCCGGCGTGTGCGCGAGGCGCTCCATGCGCTCGGACAGGCAGGCCCGGGCTTCGCGCATCCTCCCGGCGACGTTGCGCGCCCGCCACGGCGTTGAACTGAAATTCATGATGACTTCCTTCGCAAAACGGGGGCGTGGAGCGTGGCCTCCACTCCCAGTGTGGGCGCGCGGCGGCGCCGGCATCCTTGATGCACATCAAAGATGCCGGCGCCTTCGAAGGATTTCGTACCTCAGCTCGCCCCGGGACGCAGCACCAGCACCGGGATGGCCGAGTCGGCCAGCACCTTTTGCGTGACGCTGCCGGCGATCAGCTTGGACAGGCCGTGGCGGCCGTGCGAGGCCATCATGATCAGGTCGCACTGCTGGTCGCGCGCGGCGTTGATGATTTCCTCGTGCGGAAAGAAAGCCAGCGAGGTCATGCCGTGGCAGGGCACGCCGGCCGCGGCCGCCAGCGCGGCCACCTTGGCGACGTTGTCGGCCGCCTGGTTCATCAGTTCCTCGGTACCCATCGCCGAGCCGGAGATCGCCACCGCTTCGGCCGCCATCATCGGAAAAGGCTGGGCGATCGACACGGCGACAAGCTCGGCGCCGACGCCGCGCGCGAACGCCACCGCGGCCTCGGCGGCCTGCAGCGACAGCGCCGAGCCGTCGGTGGGAACCAGGATGCGCTTGTACATGGCAGTCTCCTCAGCGGTACACCAGCACGGGGATGCTGCCGTGCACCAGCACCTTTTGCGTTTCGCTGCCCAGCAGCACGCCCTTGACGCCGCGGCGCCCGTGCGAGCCCATGACGATCAGGTCGCAATGGCGGTCTCGCGCGGTGGACAGGATCATCGCGTACGGATCATCCGACACCACCTGCTCGGTGCTGCACGGCACCCCGGCTTCCTGCGCGGCGCCGCTGATGAACTTGAGGTATTCGTCGGCGTGCTTTCGGCTCTCGACCGCGTATTCGCTCTGAGTGTCCTCGAGCATTTCGGTCTTGTAGGTGAAGGTATGGAACTTCGGGATGACCGTCAGGCCGACCACCTCGGCGCCAAGATCCTTGGCGAAGCGGATGCCGGCCAGGATCGCGCGCTGGGACGGCTCGGAGCCATCCGTGGGCAGGAGGATTCGTTTGAACATGGCGTGCTCCCAACGTGAACTGACAGTCTCACTGTCCAGCGCGGGGCCGTCCTTGATGCACATCAAAGCGTCATGTGGGGGTACACTGGACATGCGGCGGCGGCGCGCCGCATGGGGATCGGCGATGGGCAAACGGGTCTTGTTGATACAGGGGCACCCCGACCAGGCGCCCGGCCATCTGTGCCGGTCGCTGGAGGAAGCCTATGCGCGCGGCGTGCGCGAAGGTGGGCACGCGCTGCGCCGGATCGACGTCGGCGCGCTCGACTTTCCGCTGCTGCGCAGCCAGCACGACTGGGAGCACGGCGCCTTGCCCGCCGGCCTGCAGCAGGCCCAGGACGACATCCTGTGGTCGCAGCACATCGTGTTCTTCTTTCCGCTGTGGCTGGGCGACATGCCGGCCATCCTGAAAGGCTTCCTCGAGCAGGTCGCCCGTCCCGGCTTCGCGTTTTCGGCCGAGGGCAAGAATCCGTTCGCCAGGAAAGGCCTGAAGGGACGGTCGGGGCGGCTGGTGGTGACGATGGGGATGCCCGCCATCGTCTACCGGGTGTATTTTCGCGCCCACAGCGTCAAGTCCTTGCGCCGCAACGTGCTTGGGTTCGTCGGCATCGCGCCGGTCGGCGACACCCTGATCGGCATGACCGGTAACCTCAAACCGCGCGTGGCGGCGCGCTGGCTCGACCGGATGCAGGCGCTCGGGCGCGGCGCGGTGTGAGTCAGCCGAACGGATTGGGCTGCTTGGTCACGGCCACGGCGACGATGTAGCCGAACACGGCCAGCGCGGCGAGAAAGGCGGAAAAACGCACCATTTTGGTGCGTCCACGCTTGAGGGCGATGGTGCCCAGCACGATGTAGGCGATCAGCGCCGCGACCTTGGCGGTGAGCCAGCCCTGCGCGCCGGGATACTGGCCGCTCCACACCGCCAGCGTGATGGCGCTGGCCAGCAGCAAGGTGTCGATGATGTGCGGGGCGACGCGCACCCAGCGCGCGTGCAGGCGCGGCGATTCGCGCAGCATCCAGGCGCCGCGCACCAGGAACAGGCTGCCGCTGGCGGCGGCGCAACTCATGTGGAAATGCTTGAGGGTGAGATAATCGATCATTGGTCGTCCATTCGCTGATACATGTATACTGTTTGCTCTTACTAACGGCCAGCCTACGATGAGACTGACTTCCTACACCGACTACGCCTTGCGCAGCCTGATCTTCCTGGGCCTGAACCGCGACCGCCTGGTCACGATCCAGGACATCGCGGACCTGCACGGCATCTCGAAGAACCACTTGATGAAAGTGGTGCATCAGCTCGGCGTGAGCGGGATGGTCGAGACCGTTCGCGGCCGCAACGGCGGCCTGCGCCTCAAGCGCGAGCCGGCCGACATCAACATCGGCCAGGTGGTGCGCAACACCGAGACCGATTTCTACATGGCCGAGTGCTTCGATCCGAACAACGTGGGCTGCGCGTATTCCGCATCGTGCACGCTGAAGGGCGTGCTGGGCGCGGCCACCGCGGCCTACCTCAAGGTGCTCGATGGCGTCACGCTGGCCGACATGCTGGTCAACGTCAAGACCGCCGAACGGCCGGGCGCGGTCAGCCCGGTGATCTTCCATCCGCGCGAGCCGGTGACGCTCTAGCGGCCGAGCAGGCGTCCGAGGCGTTCCACCGCTTCCTCGATGCGAGAATACTTCGTCGCGTACGAAAACCGCACGTGCTTCTGCGGCGCCGCGAAACCGAAGTCGGCGCCCGGCACGATCGCCACGCCGGTATCGCGCAGCACCGCCATGCAGAACGCCGCGCTGTCGCCCGCATCCTGGTGCGCGACCTGGCTGATGTCGGCATACACATAGAACGCCCCGTCCGGCATGACCGGCACCTGGAAGCCCAGTTCGCGCAGCGCCGGCACGAGGAAGTCGCGGCGCCGCTTGAATTCGAGGCGGCGCTCCTCGTAGGTGGCGATCGACTCGGGATGGAAGCACGCCAGCGCCGCGTGCTGCGCGATCGCCGAAGGGCAGATGAACAGGTTCTGCGCCAGTTTCTCGAATACCGGCACCAGCGCTTCGGGCACCACCAGCCAGCCCAAGCGCCAGCCGGTCATGTTGAAGTACTTCGAGAAGCTGTTGACGGTGACGACATCCGGGTCGAAGTGCAGGGCGCTCTGCGGCGCGTGGTCGAACGACAGGCCCTGGTAGATTTCATCGACGATGGCAAAGCCGCCGCGCGCGCGAACGCTCGCCAGCATCTGCTGCATTTGCGGGCCGGTCATCGAGGTGCCGGTGGGGTTCGACGGCGAGGCGACGATGACGCCGCGCGTGCGTTCGCCCCAGCGCTGTTCGACGTCGCGCGCGGTCAGCTGGTAGCGCTGGGCGGCGTCCGACGGCACGAGCACGGGCTTGCCGCCGAAGGCCGAGACGAAATGGCGGTTGCACGGATAGCAGGGGTCGGGCATCAGCACTTCGTCGCCTTCGCCGACCAGCGCTGCGCAGGCCAGCAGCAGGCCGGCCGAGGCGCCCGCCGTGACGACAACGCGGCGCGGATCGACCGCCAGGCCGAAGGCGCTGGCGTAGTGGGCGGCGATGGCCTCGCGCAGCGGCGTGAGGCCAAGCGCGTCGGTGTACTGGGTGGAGCCGGCGCGGATCGCTTCGACGGCGGCGTGGGCGACGCGCTCGGTCGCGGTGAAATCGGGTTCGCCGACGCTCATGCTGATCACGTCCACGCCGGAGCGGGCCAGTTCGCCCGCCGCCTTCACTACTTCCATCACGTGGAACGGCGCGATGGCGTGGACGCGCTGCGCTACCTGCAAGGCGTGCGCCGCTTTCGCTTCGACTCTGTCCGACATGCTACTCCTCATCCGCTGCTGGGGAAAAGCGCTATCTTATACGAAGCGCACGCGCCCCCGCCCGCGACGGCCGCCCATCGGGGTCTGGTCCTGCGGACCTGACCCCATCTTAAAACGCGGCCAGCAGTTGTAAAGACAGGTAAAGATCGCACCCGGCGCAATGGCCATGGCGGCGCCCTTTGTTATGATGGACCGATGAACAACGTTCTCCTCATCGACGACGACGTCGAACTGGTCGCCATGTTCCAGGAATACCTGGAGCAGGAAGGCTTCGTGGTCGCCAGCGCGCATGACGGCGTGGCCGGCGCGCGCGAGGCGCTGTCGGGCCAGCACGCCATCGCCGTGCTCGACGTGATGATGCCGCACATGAACGGACTGGAAACCTTGCGCCGCATCCGCGCCTCCAGCCATCTGCCGGTGCTGATGCTGACCGGCCGCGGCGACGACACCGACCGCATCGTCGGCCTCGAGCTGGGCGCCGACGATTACGTCACCAAGCCGTGCACGCCGCGCGAACTGACCGCGCGCATCCGAGCGATCCTGCGCCGCACCCAGGGCGCGCGCGGCGAAGGGGCGATCACGCTCACCGTCGGCAGGCTGACGATGCAGCCCGAGCAGCGCCGCGCCAGCTGGGACGGCGAAGCGCTGGAGCTGACCAGCACCGAATACAACCTGCTCGAAGTCCTGGCGCGCAACGCCGGGCGCCCGGTCAGCAAGAACGACCTGTCGGAGCAGGGACTGGGCCGGCCGCTGGCGCGCTTCGACCGCAACATCGACGTCCACCTCTCCAGCCTGCGCCACAAGCTCGGCACGCTGCCGGACGGGCGCTCCTGCCTGCAGACCGTGTACCGGGTCGGCTACCAGCTGATTCGCGAGTAGCGCATGGGCCGCCTTTTCTGGAAGTTCTTCGCCTGCATCCTGCTCGCCCAGCTGGCCACGACGATTGGCGTGGGCACCGTGTTCTGGCTGCGCGACCAGGCGCGCATGCAGCAGGCCGCCGCCATGCCGCGCGCGATCGACATGGGGCCGTCGGCCGAATTCATGATCGACGCGGCCGCCGCCACGCTGGCGCACGGCGGCTCCGCCGCGCTGCGCGACCTGGTCGCCTCGGAAGCGCGCAACAGTATCTTCGTGATCGATGCGGAGGGCCGCGACATGCTGGGCAGGGACGTGCCGCCCGAAGCGCGCGCGCAGGCCGAAAAGGTGCTGGAAGACGGCACGCCGCGGCACCGGGTGGTGCGCACGCTGACCGCCCCCGACGGCGCGCGCTACCTGGTGTTCGTGCGCTCGATGCGCGGCCGCGGCCCTGGCGGCCATGGCGGACCGCATGGTCCGGGCGGACCTGGCGGCCCTCCGGGGAAGGGTTTTCCGTTCATGTCCATCGCCGGGGCCACGGTGGCGTCGCTGCTGTTCGCGGGGCTGCTGGCGTGGTACTTCTCGCGGCCGATTCGCGCGCTGCGCAGCGCGTTCGAGGCCGCGTCGGCCGGCGACCTGTCGCCGCGCTTCGATGCGCCGCGGCGGGTGCGCGACGACGAACTCGACGACCTTGGCCGCGACTTCGACAGCATGGCTGGGCGCCTGCGTTCGCTGATGGAAGGGCAGCGGCGCCTGCTGCACGACGTGTCGCACGAGTTGCGCTCGCCGCTGGCGCGGCTGCAGGCGGCCATCGGCCTGGCGCAGCAGCAGCCCGACAAGATCTGTGCGTCGCTCGAGCGCATCGAGCGCGAAAGCGTGCGCATGGACAAACTGGTGGGCGAGCTGCTGACGCTGTCGCGCCTCGAAGTGTCGGCCGCCATGCCGCCGATGGAAGAAGTGGGATTGATGGAGCTGGTCGAGGACATCGTGGCGGACGCCCGCTTCGAGGCCGGGCAGCAAGGGCGCAGCATCGAGGTGAAGGGCATGGCTCTCGTCGGCGTGCGGTGCGCGCCTGACCTGCTGTCGCGCGCGATCGAGAACGTGGTGCGCAACGCGATCAAGCACAGTCCCGAAGGCGGCACGGTGTGCATCGAGCTGGGCGCGGACATCGGCCAGGCGCGCATCTCCGTGCTCGATCGCGGGCCCGGCGTCGCGCCGGAGCAGCTTGCGTCGATCTTTGAGCCGTTCTACCGCGCCCAGGACGATGGCGGCGTCGATGGCCACGGGCTCGGGCTGGCGATCGCGCGGCGCGTGATCGGCGCGCACGGCGGCGCCATCAGCGCCAGCAACCGCGAAGGCGGCGGACTGCGGGTGGACATCACGCTGCCGCTGGCCGGCGCCGTGTAGGGCCGCAAGCGCGGCGGCCGCGAAAGGTTTATCCTTCTTTCCTTTCGACCGGGAGGAGACTTGGACAATTCGCTGACATTCAAGATCGACGGGATGACCTGTGCGTCGTGTTCGGCGCGGGTCGAGCGCGCGCTGCTGAAGGTGCCGGGCGTGGGCGCGGCCAGCGTCAACCTGGCCACCGAGCAGGCAACCGTCGCGCTGGCGAACCAGGTCAGCCCGGCGACGCTGGTCGAGGCGATCGAGCGTGCCGGCTACGCGGCCGCCGAGGTGCTGCCGGAAGCGGCGCCGCCCGCGCGCGAATTGCCGGCCTGGTGGCCGGTGGCGGCATCGGCGCTGCTGTCGCTGCCGCTGGCCGCGCCGATGCTGCTGCAACTGGCCGGCATCCACTGGATGCTGCCGGGATGGGTCCAGCTGGCGCTGGCGACGCCGGTGCAGTTCTGGCTGGGCGCGCGCTTCTACCGGGCCGGCTGGCACGCCGCGCGCGCATGGAGCGGCAACATGGACCTGCTGGTGGCGATCGGCACCAGCGCGGCCTACGGCTTGTCGCTGTATCTGCTGCTGGCGAACCGCGCCGGCCACTTCTATTTCGAATCTTCCGCCGTGGTGATCACGCTTGTCCTGCTCGGCAAATGGCTGGAGGCGCGCGCCAAATTCCAGGCGATCGCGGCGATCCGCGCGCTCGAGTCGCTGCGCGCGCCGGAAGCGGTGGTGCGGCGCGGCGGCCAGGACGTGGTGGTGCCGATCGGCGCGGTGCTGGTGGGCGACACGGTCGTCGTGCGTCCCGGCGCGCGCGTGCCCACCGACGGGGTGGTGGTGGAAGGATCGAGCCAGGTCGACGAATCGCTGCTCACCGGCGAAAGCATGCCGGTGGCTAAGCATCCCGGCAGCCGCGTCACCGGCGGCGCGGTCAACGCCGACGGCCTGCTGGTGGTCGAGGCCAGCGCGGTCGGCGCCGACACCATGCTGGCGCGGATCATCAAGATGGTCGAGGATGCGCAGGCGGTCAAGGCGCCGATCCAGCGGCTGGTGGACAAGGTCAGCGCGGTGTTCGTGCCGGTGGTGCTGGTCATTGCCGCCATTACCCTGTTCGGCTGGGGGCTGGCGGGCGGCGACTGGCAGCAGGCGCTGCTCAACGCGATTTCGGTGCTGGTAATCGCCTGCCCGTGCGCGCTGGGGCTGGCCACGCCAGTGTCGATCATGGCCGGCACCGGAGTGGCCGCGCGTCACGGCATCCTGATCAAGGACGCGGCGGCGCTCGAAACGGCGCATGCGGTCGATGTGGTGGTGTTCGACAAGACCGGCACGCTCACCGAGGGCAAGCCCGCGCTCGTTTCGGTCGATGGCGCCGACGAGACGCTGGCGCTGGCGTGGGCGGTGCAGCAGTTCAGCGACCATCCGCTGGCCAAGGCGGTGGCCGATGCGGCGCAGGCGGCCAGGCTGGCGCTGCCGGCCGCGCGCGGCGCCGAGGCGCTGCCGGGGCGCGGCGTCAAAGCCATGGTCGGCGAGCGCGTGGTCTATCTGGGCAACCGGCGCCTGATGGACGAACTGGGTGTGGCCGTGGGCGACGAGGAAGCGGGACGCACCGTGTCGTGGCTGGCGGCCGGCGTGCCGGGCGATATCCGGCTGTCCGGCGTGCTGGCCTTCGGTGACGCGGTCAAGCCGTCGGCGCGGGAGGCGGTGGTGCGGCTGGAGCGCATGGGCGTCAAGTGCGTGATGCTCACCGGGGACAACGCCGGCAGCGCCGCTGCGGTGGCGGCGGCGACCGGCATCGACGATTTCCGCGCCGGGCTTCTGCCGGCCGACAAGAGCCGGGTGATCGGAGAATTGCAGCGCGCCGGCCGCAAGGTGGCGATGGTCGGCGACGGCATCAACGACGCGCCGGCGCTGGCCGCGGCCGACATCGGCATCGCCATGGCCAGCGGCACCGACGTGGCGATGCACACCGCCGGCATCACGCTGATGCGCGGCGATCCCGCGCTGGTGGCCGATGCCATCTCGATCTCGAACCGGACCTGGCGCAAGATCCGCCAGAACCTGGGCTGGGCGTTTGCCTACAACGTGGTCGGCCTGCCGCTGGCCGCGATGGGGATGCTGAACCCGGTGTTCGCCGGCGCGGCGATGGCGTTCAGCTCAGTGAGCGTGGTGACCAACGCCTTGCTGCTGCGGCGCTGGAAGCCGATGCAGTAGGCGCCGCGTCAGGAAGCCGGGGACTCGGCGTCCCCGTCGCTCCTGCGGACCGGACCCCATTTCCTTATCGGATATGCGCAATCTCGCATAACGACTTGCTGCCGGTGACCGCGCAGGTGTTGCGCAGCTTGCCGTCGAGGTCCCACACCCTGACGGTCCACGCGTCGGCGCCGGCGCGCTCCATCGTCATGTAGCCGAAGCCGTCGATCCAGGAGCTGATGCTGGCCACCACCGCGCCGGGCGCCGGCGAGTCCTGCGGCGCCAGGGTCTCCGGCAGCGGCACGATGTCTTCCGCCGTGCCGGAGAAGCCGCTGACGAACTGGGTCGGATGCTCGCTCGAGAAGCTGACCTGCTCCCACAAGTGGACGTGGCCCGACAGCAGCGCCTTCACGCCCTTCGGCATCATGCCCGGATCGACCGCGCCATACGCGTCCTGCAGGCCCTTGTCGCCGCCGAACAGCCTGACCTCGCCGGCCTTGTTGCGGACGGCGCCGAACCCCAACAGCGGATGGTGATCGACGGCGATGCTGTACGGCGCCCGGCGCGTCAGTTCGTCCATCTTGCGGTAGTCCGCGCCGTACCTGGCCATGCGCGGGTCGCCCGCGGCCAGGCCCTTGTAAGAGGTGGCCGAGGTGTCGAGCACGATCAGCTGCGCGCCGGCGCCGAGCGGCACCGCGTACGGATCGCTGAAGTTGCCCTTCATGTCGTTGGCCGCATCGTTGCAGTCGCGGCCCGCCAGCAGCAGACGCGGATCGAGGAAGCGCCACCAGCCCTGGCCGGCGCGGGTGCAGGACTCGTGGTTGCCGCGTGCGACCACCCACGGCGCGGCGTCGAGCAGCTTGCGGGCAGGCGTGAAAAAGTCGGCGTCCCACGCGTCCCAGCCGTAACCCCACGGGCTGCCGGCGCAGCCGGGACGGTCGGCCGGGCAGGCGCTCTCGCGGTAGTGGTAGTCGCCGACGTGCACCACCAGGTCCGGGCGCCAGTCGGCGGCCAGCGCGGCGACGCGCGCGAACGGGAAGGCCGCCGGGAGATTGCAGTCCTGGTATTCGGGGCCGCTGCTGTTCTTCTTCAACCGGCAGCCGGTGTCGCCGATGACGACGATGCGGTTGACCTGCGCGCGCGGCAGCGGCAGCGCGTGGCCATTGACCGTTGCCTGCGCGGTGCCGGCCGGGATGGGCGCCTCGCAGGTGAGCACGGGGAAGGCGCCCGGTTTCGAATCCGCCGGCGCCGATTCGGTGGGGCGCTGCGCGATCGTCGCTGCCGGCGCGCGCACGGCCATGGCGGCGTCGCGCTGGTCGAAGCGGATCGACGGGCACGCCGCGCCTTGCGTGACGACGCGAGCGACGGCGGCGCCATCCTCGCCCAGCACCACGAAGGACGCCATCGCGGGAGGGCGGACCGGCGCGGCGCATCCGGCCAGTGCGAGGGAGACGGCGAGCAGGGCGCCGCGCAAGGGCGTAAGTATGAACAGGGACATGGATAAACCGGGTGGGCAAAGTGTGCAATTTATCACAGAGCCTCGCTCGCGATGGAGGCCATCGCCTGTACGCTAGCGAACAGAGATTCGGTGCGGGTCGGATATACTTGCCCGTTGGGATCAATCAATCGCGGAACAAGCATAGTGAACGAACATAGCAAACGCACGCAGGAACGACTCAGGCAGGTGGCCGGCGGCGCACGGGAGAGGGCGCTGTCCGGCTACACGCGGGCGCACGCCTACCTGATGCGCAGGCCGCCGCTGACGCGCGCCGCGCTGGTCGCGCTGTGGGCGTTCGCCGCGCTGGCCGCGCTGCTGCTGGTGTATGTGCTGATCCTGATCCCGGTCACGCCTGGTATCAAGGACCTCAAGCAGGCGCGGGCCGCGCGCGCGTCGACGATGGTGTCGGCCGACGGCAAGGAGCTGGCCAGCTTCGACCAGGGCTTGCAGGAGCGCGTGAAGCTGGCCCAGGTGTCGCCGAACGTGGTCGCCGCGCTGGTCGCCACCGAGGACAAGCGCTTCTACGACCACCACGGGATCGATTTCAAGCGCACCGCCGGCGCGCTGTTCTACAGTCTCAAGGGCGACGCGCAGGGCGGCTCGACCATCACCCAGCAGCTCGCGCGCAACATGTTCCCCGAGGAGATCGGCCGCTCGCGCAACCTGAACCGCAAGCTCAAGGAACTGATCACGGCGCTGAAGATCGAAGCGACCTACAGCAAGACCGAGATCCTCGAAGCCTACCTGAACACGGTGCCCTTCCTGTACAACACCTTCGGCATCGAGATGGCCGCGCGCACCTACTTCGACAAGCCGGCCGCCCAGCTCGATATCCTCGAAAGCGCGACGCTGGTGGGCATGCTCAAGGGGACTAACTACTACAACCCTGTCACCAATCCGGAGCGCTCGGTCGAGCGCCGCAACGTGGTGCTGGGGCAGATGGTCAAGGCCGGCATCATCAACGACGCGCGCTACAAGCAGCTGATCCGCCGGCCGCTGCGCGTGCACTTCTCGCGCCAAGCCGAGCGTCCCGGCACCGACACCCACTTCACGGCCTACGTGCGCAAGTGGCTGATCGACTGGGCCGACGAGAACGACTACAACCTGCAGCTCGACGGCCTGGTGGTGCACACCACCCTGGACTTCGACCTGCAACAGGCGGCGCTGCGCGCGGTGGACCGCCAGGCCAACGCGCTGCAGGCGGTGGCCGACGTCGAATGGAGCCAGCCGGGCGTCAACACCTCCGGCTCGACCGGCGCCTACGCCGCCGCGCGCGGCTCGGTCAATCCCTTCCAGTATTTCTGGCAGTCGCACGGCGCGCTGCTGGACGCCTTCGTGCGCGAGTCGGCCGAATACCGCAAGGCGGTCGAGGACGGCGAGGCGCCGGCGGCCGCGCTCAAGCGGCTCAAGTCCGACCGCACCTTCATCGCCAACCTGCGCGCGGCCAAATCGCGCCTCGAGGCGGGCTTCGTCGCGCTCGATCCGGCCAGCGGCGAAGTGCGCGCCTGGGTCGGCAGCCGCGACTTCCAGCGCGAGCAGTTCGACCACGTGGTCAAGGCCGCGCGCCAGCCGGGATCGACCTTCAAGCCGGTGGTGTACGGCGCCGCGCTGGAGAAGGGGCTCACGCCAGACCATCCGTATGTGGACGCGGTCATGAACATCAAGGCCGGAGACGGCACCATCTGGCGTCCGACCGACATGACCGGCACCACGGGCGGGCGCATGACGATGCGCGACGGGCTGGTGTTTTCGAAGAACACGATCACCGCGCAGGTCATGCAGGACGTCGGCCTGCCAGGCATCATCAACCTGGCCAAAGCGCTTGGCATCAACCAGAGCAAGCTGCAGCCGGTGCCGTCGCTGGCGCTGGGCACCAGCCCGGTGACGCTGCTGGAAATGGTCAACGCCTACGCCACCATCGCTGCGCAGGGCGACTACCGCAAGCCGGTGTTCGTCACCCACATCACCGACCGCGAGGGCAAGGTCGTCGCGCGCTTCGGCGCCCAGGCGCCGCAGCGGGCGATGTCGCAGGCGTCGGCCGTGACGCTGATCGACATGATGCGCGGGGTGATCAACCGCGGCACCGGCACGGCGATCCGCAGCCGCTTCGGCATTTCCGGCGATGTCGCCGGCAAGACTGGCACCACCCAGAACAACGCCGACGGATGGTTCATCCTGATGCATCCGAACCTGGTCGCGGGCGCCTGGGTCGGCTTCAACGACAACCGCGTGGCCATGCGCAGTGCCTACTGGGGCCAGGGCGGCCATAACGCGGTGCTGCTGGTGGGCGACTTCTTCAAAGCGGCGCTTGACAGCGGCAAGCTCGATCGCGCCGCGCAGTTCCCGGGCGGGCCGAAGATCGCGCCGGCGCCGGCCGACGAGCCGCAGCAGATAGAGGTGATCGAGGAGGGCGGGGACATGCGCCAGGACGGCGTGCCGCCGCCGCAGCCGGAACCGGAACCGATGGTCATCGAGGAGCAGGAAGCGCCGCCGCCGGCGGACCAGGAGGAACGCCGCCGCAATCGCGACGCCGAAGTGGACCGGCAGATCCAGCAGGACCGCCAGCGCGACATCGACCGCCAGCTGCGGCAGGAGCAGCAGGACCGCCAGTTCCAGCAGGAGCGGCGCCCGCCCGATTCTCCGGGCGAATAAGGTGTTGCGTAATGACTGCACGCGTGCCGAAAGACGCGCGTGCGGTGAATTAGCGCTGGAAAGACGCGTGAGGATCGGATAAGGTTGTCGAAATATAAATTCGCATCCGCCCCGGAGTTGCCATGCGCCTGTTGAAACGCCTGTTCGCGCCCAAGCCCAAGACCCAGGCCCACGTGGTCAGGCGCGCCGTCGAGGTGATTGACCGCGTCATCTTCGATGTCGGCATCGACACGCTGGTGTGCGGCACCTTTGTTCTCGACAGGCGGCTGCGGGTGCGCTTCGTCGGTGCGCCGCTGGCGCGCCGACGCGGCGTGGTGGCGGCCGTGCAGGTGGGCGATGTGGCGGAGTCGGAGGCGCTGCGGGCGCTGGCCGGCGAGGCGATCGACGCGGCCCTGGTCAAGGGGCACTGCGCCAGCCTGGCGCACGCGCTCGTGCGCGAACTTGGGCATCAGGCGCCGAAGCTGCGGGCCTTGCCCCCGGCGGAAGCGGCCAAGCGCTAGGTCCAGGACGAGCGCAGCGCGGCCGATTCGAAGTACAGCGTGCGCACCGCGGGATTGTGCTTGCGGACCGCATTCTCCAGCCGCTCGATCGCCTGCTCCACTTCGTCGATGCGCATCCCGCGCCGGAACTGCACCGACGCCGTCAGCAGCACCTCGTCCGGTCCCATCTGCATGGTCAGCACGCGCGTCACCTTGTCGATCGACGGATCGGCGTTGATGATCTCGCGCAGTTCGCCGGTTTCCTCCCGCCCGATGCTCTCGCCCACCAGCAGGGCGCCGGTCTCGCGCGCCAGCGTGAAGGCGGCGCAGACCAGCAGCAGGCCGATGACGATCGAGGCGGCCGGGTCGAACAGGTCGTTGTCGAACAGCTGGCCAAGCCCGATGCCCGCGGCCGCGACCAGCACGCCGGCCAGCGCCGCCGTGTCCTCGATGAAGACGGTGAACACCGCCGCATCCTTGCTGGCGCGGACCGCCTGCCACAGGTTGTCGCCATCCTTGCGGTACTTGTTCAGGCCGAGGCGCGACAGGTTCCAGCTGTAGCCTTCGAAGGCCGCGGCGACCGCCAGCACCACATAGCTCCACAGCGCGTTCTCGATCGGTTCCGGATCGATCAGGCCATGCACGCCGCGGTAGATGGACAAGCCGCCGCCAAGGGAAAACACCGACAGCGCGACGATCAGCGCCCAGAAGTACACCACCTTGCCGTAGCCGAAGGGGTGGGCCTGGTCGGGCGGGCGCGCGGCGTTCTTCTCGCCGATCAGCAGCAGCACTTCGTTGCCGGTGTCGACCGCGGAGTGGATCCCTTCGGCCATCATCGCGGCGCTGCCGGTGATGGCGGCGACGATGAACTTGGCGACGGCGATGCCCAGGTTGGCGAAGACGGCCGCGTAGATTACCTTCTTGGTGGCCGCCTTGTTGTCGTCTTTGGTCTGCTCTGTCATTCGCCGCCCTGTGCCGCACGCATGGAAACGATGAGTGTAACAAGCCCGGGGCCTCACGCCGCGCACGGCATGGGCCCGCGCCGCCGATCCGGTATAGTGGACGCTCGCGATGAGAGGACTTTGACCATGAGCGTTCGCAACCTGCAGCACCTGTTCGCGCCCCAATCGGTGGCGCTGGTCGGCGCCTCGGGGCGCCCTGGCAGCGTGGGCGCCACCGTCCTGCGCAACCTGCTCGGAGCGGGCTTCAAGGGGCCGGTCTATCCCGTCAATCCCAAATACGGCGAGCTGGCCGGGCTGCCATGCTACCGCAGCGTGGCCGACCTGCCGCAGGCGCCCGAGCTGGCCCTGATCTGCACCCCGCCGGCGACCGTGCCGGGCATCGTGCGCGAACTTGGAGAACGCGGCTGCCGCGCGGCGATCGTGCTCACCGCCGGCCTGAAGGGCGCGCGCAACGCCCAGGGCGTCACCTTGCAGCAGGCCGCGCTCGACGCGGCGCGTCCGACCTTGCTGCGGCTTCTGGGACCGAACTGCGTCGGCCTGCTGGTGCCCGGCATCGGCCTGAACGCCAGCTTCGCCCACACCGACGCACTGCCCGGCAAGATCGCCTTCGTCTCGCAGTCGGGCGCGCTGGTGACCGGGGTGCTCGACTGGGCCAGGTCGCGCGGCATCGGCTTCTCGCGCTTCATCTCGCTGGGCGACAGCGCCGACGTCGATTTCGGCGACGTGCTCGATTTCCTGGCCAGCGACGGCGACACCGGCGCCATCCTGCTATATATCGAGGACCTGCACCACGCGCGCAAGTTCATGTCGGCCGCGCGGGCCGCCGCCCGCGGCAAGCCGGTGGTGGTGCTGAAGGCGGGCCGCGTGCCGGAAGGGGCCAAGGCCGCCGCCTCGCACACCGGCGCGATGGCCGGCGCCGACGACGTGTACGATGCGGCGATCCGGCGCGCCGGCATGCTGCGCGTGTTGACCACCGAGGACCTGTTCGCCGCCGTCGAAACGCTGGCCCATGCGCGCCCCCTGCACGGCGAGCGCCTGGCCATCATGACCAACGGCGGCGGCCCGGGCGTCATGGCGACCGATGCGCTGGTGTGCGGCGGCGGCACGCTGGCGCCGCTGTCGGAGGACACGCTGCGCGCGCTCGACGCCGTGCTGCCGCCGACCTGGCCGCACGCCAACCCGGTGGATATCATCGGCGACGCGCCGGCCGAGCGCTATCGCCAGACCCTCGAACTGCTGCTGGCCGACAGCCAGAACGACGCGATCCTGTTCATCCACGCGCCCACCGCCATCGTGCCCAGCGCCGACATCGCGCGGGCGATCGCGCCGCTCGCGTCCGGCGCCTCGCGCAATGTGCTGGCCTGCTGGCTGGGCGGGGACGCCGTGGCCGAGGCGCGCCGGATCTGCTCCGACGCCGGCATCGCGACCTTCGATACGCCCGAGGACGCGGTCAACGGCTACCTGCAGATCGTGCACTTCCGCCAGAGCCAGCAACTGCTGATGCAGGTGCCGGCCGCATCGGTCGCCAATGCCGCGGCCGATCGCGACGGCGCGCGCCGCATCATCGAGGGCGCGCTGGCGGAAGGGCGCGCGCAGTTGTCCGAACCGGAATCGAAAGCGGTGCTGGCGGCCTACGGGATTCCCGTGGTGCAGACGCGCCTGGCGCCGGACGTAGCGCAGGCGGTGCAGGCGGCCTGCGAGATCGGCTTCCCGGTGGCGGTGAAGATCGTCTCGCCCGACGTGATCCACAAGTCCGACGTCGGCGGGGTCGCGCTCGACCTCGACTCGCCGGAAGCGGTGCGCGCGGCCGCGCAGCGCATGGTCAAGCGGCTCGGGGAGCTGGCGCCCGGTGCGCGGCTGGAAGGGTTTTCGGTGCAGCAGATGGCGCGCAGGCCGGAGGCGCACGAGCTGATCGTCGGCGCCGCCACCGACCCGGTGTTCGGCCCGGTGGTCCTGTTCGGCCAGGGCGGGGTGTCGGTCGAGGTCACCGCCGACCATGCCGTGGCGCTGCCGCCGCTCAATTCGGTGCTGGCGCGCGACCTGGTCGGCCGCACCCGGGTAGCGCGGCTGCTGGCGGGCTACCGCAACCGGCCGCCGGCCGACATGGAGGCGATCCTGTCGGCGCTGATCCAGGTGTCGCAGCTGGTGTCGGACATACCGGAAGTGATCGAGCTCGATATCAATCCGCTGCTGGCCGACAGCGCCGGCGCTGTCGCGCTCGACGCGCGCATGCGGGTGGCGCCGGCCGGCCGCGGCGCCAGCGGGCTTGACCGCCTGGCGATACGCCCCTATCCGCGCGAGCTGGAAGAAACCATCGAATTCGAGGGACGCGACTTGATGCTGCGGCCCGTGGTGCCCGAGGACGGGCCGGCGCACCTGGCGTTTTTCGCCGCGCTTTCGCCCGACGACGTGCGCTACCGGATGTTCATGCGCCTGCGCGAGCTGGCGCCATCGCAGCTGGCGCGCTTCACCCAGATCGATTTCGACCGCGAGATGGCCTTCATCGCCACCCGCGCCGGCGCCGACGGCCAGCCCGAGACGCTGGGCGTGGCGCGGGTGGTGGCCGATCCGGACAACGTCGCGGCCGAATTCGCCGTCACCGTGCGCTCGGACCTGAAGGGCCACGGGCTGGGGAGGATCCTGATGAACAAGCTGATCGCCTACTGCCGCAGCCGCGGCACGCGCGAGATCGTCGGCGAGGCGCTGCCGCAGAATACCCGGGTGATCCGGCTGGTCAAAAGCCTCGGCTTCGAAGTCACGCCGGCGCCGGAGGAGGGCACGATGCGACTGCGCCTGCCGCTCGGCTAGTTTCGCGTTTTGATGCAGATCAAAGAAAGCGGCCGGCTACTTCCCTACAATTCCATGCGTCAATAGAAGTTGTTATGTGGAAATAAAGAGGATAGCTGTGCGCAAGAACCTGCCGGTCACCGGCATCGAATACCTGGTACGCGACGATCAGTCGATCGTCTCGACCACCGACATCAAGGGCCGGATCACCTACGTCAATCCCTGCTTCATCGAAGTGAGCGGCTTCAGCGAAGCGGAACTGCTCGGCAAGGCGCACAACCTGGTGCGCCACCCCGACATGCCGCCTGAAGCCTTCGCCGACCTGTGGATCTGCCTGAAGGCCGGCCGGCCGTGGACCGGCATGGTCAAGAACCGCCGCAAGAACGGAGACTTTTACTGGGTGCGCGCGAACGTGACGCCGATCCGCGAAGGCGGCCAGACGGTCGGCTTCATGTCGGTGCGCACCCGGCCCGAGCGCGCCGCCATCGACGCCGCGGAGGCGGCCTACCGGCGCATCCGCGAAGGACAGCGCGGCCTGGCCGTGCGCGATGGCGCCGTGGTGCGGCGCGGGCCGGCGCAGTGGCTGGCGCGCCTGCAGGCCTTGCCGCTCGGGCTGCGCATCGCCGGCGTGATGGCGCCGCTGGCGCTGCTGCTTGCGGCGGTGGCGGCGACGGCGCTGCGCCCGTCGATCCAGCTGGCGGCGCTGGGCGGAATGGCGCTGGCGCTGGCCGGCTGGCGCGGCATCCACCGCGCGACCGTGACGCCGCTGTGCCGCGCCGCTGACGCGGTGCGCGCGCTGGCCGGCGGCGACCTGTCGCAGCGCGTCCAGGAAGGCGGCGCCGACGAAGCGGGCCTGCTGCTGCGCGCGCTCGACCAGCTGACCGTCAACCTGCGCGCCATCGTGGGCGACGTGCGGTCCAGCGTGCGTACGATCGAGCAGTCCACGCGCGAGCTCGCCGATGGCAACGGCGACCTGGCCGGGCGCACCGAATCGCAGGCTGCGAGCCTGGAGCAGAGCGCGGCCAGCATGGAGCAGTTCGCGCAATCGGTGAATGAAAACAGCGATGGCGCCCGGCGCGCCCGCGACATGGTGGCCACCGCGGCCGCTGTCGCCGGCCAGGGCGGCGCCGAAGTGGCGCGCGTGGGCGCGACCATGCAGCAGGTGAGCGCGTCGGCCGCCCGCATCGTGGACATCATCGGCCTGATCGACGGCATCGCCTTCCAGACCAATATCCTCGCGCTCAACGCCGCGGTCGAAGCGGCCCGCGCCGGCGAGCAGGGGCGCGGCTTCGCCGTCGTCGCCGGCGAAGTGCGCAGCCTGGCGCAGCGCTCGGCGACGGCCGCCAAAGAGATCAAGACGCTGATCGAGGCGTCGGTGCAGCAGGTGCGGCTGGGCGGCACGCTGGTCGACGCAGCCGGCGCCACCGTCGGCCGCGCGGTCGGTTCGGTGGACGCGGCTGCGGCGATCATGCAGGACATCGCGCGCGCCGGCGCTGAGCAGGCCGGCGCGATCGGCCAGGTCAACGAGGCGCTGGCGCACCTGGACGATGTGACGCGCCAGAACGCGGCGCTGGTGCGCCAGTCGGCCGGCGCCACCGCTGGCGTGGCCGCGCAGGCGAGCGAGCTGGCGCGCGCGGTGTCGGTGTTCAAGCTGGAGGCGCGCGCGCCGTTTTTGATGCATGTCAAAGATTTTGATGCGGCTCATCAATACACTGGCTCCCGATCAGTGTCGCGTCCACGTCCGGGCGCGGCCGGCAGCCGGAGTTAATCGATGTCTTCCGCTTCAACCGTTTCATTCGCACCGATGGTGCAGTTCGACGCCCAGCTGGTGCGCAAGCTGAGCGGGCCGGGCCCGCGCTACACCTCCTATCCCACCGCCGACCGCTTCCGCGACAGCTTCGGCTACCGCGACTACGTGGAAACGGTGGCCAAGCTGCGCACGCGCGGCGCCTCGCGGCCGCTGTCGCTGTACATTCACATCCCGTTCTGCGATACCGTCTGCTACTACTGCGCCTGCAACAAGATCGTCACGAAGAACCGCGAGAAGGCGGCGACCTATCTGGGCTACCTGAAACGCGAAATCGCCATGCAGGCGGCGCTGCTGGCGGGAGCGGGCCGGGTCGAGCAGCTGCATTTCGGCGGCGGTACGCCGACCTACCTGTCCGACGCGCAGATGGAGGACCTGATGGCGCACCTGCGCCGCAAGTTCGATTTCGCGCCCGATGAGGCTGGAGAGTATTCGATCGAAGTCGATCCGCGCACGGTCACGCGCGAGCGCGTGCACAGCCTGCGGCGCCAGGGCTTCAACCGGATCAGCCTGGGCGTGCAGGATTACGACCCCGATGTGCAGAAGGCGGTGAACCGGGTCCAGCCGGAAGCGGAAACCCAGGCCATCATCGACGCCTCGCGCGAGGCGGGCTTTCGCTCGGTCAGCATCGACCTGATCTACGGCCTGCCGAAGCAGACCGTGATGACGATGTCCCAGACGCTGGCGAAGGTGGTGCGCGCCAACCCGGACCGCGTGGCGATCTACAACTACGCGCACCTGCCGCACCTGTTCAAGGCGCAGCGCCGGATCAACGAGGCCGACCTGCCAGGCCCCGACGCGCGGCTCGACATGCTGGCGCTGTGCATCCGCCGCCTGACCGAGGCCGGCTACGTCTATATCGGCATGGACCATTTCGCCAGGCCGGAGGACGACCTGGCGGTGGCGCAGCGGCAGGGACGCCTGCACCGCAACTTCCAGGGCTACTCGACCCACGCCGACGCCGACCTGGTCTCGTGCGGCGTGTCGGCGATCGGCGCGGTGGGCATGACCTACAGCCAGAACGTCAAGACGCTCGACGCCTACTACGACCGCATCGACAACAACGAACTGCCGATCGAGCGCGGGGTCGAGCTGTCGATGGACGATGCGCTGCGGCGCACCCTGATTCAGATGCTGATGTGCCATTTCGAGCTGTCGGTCGCGGCGATCGAGCAGTCCTTCCCGATCGTGTTCGCCGACTATTTCGCGCCGGAGCTCGAGCGCCTGCGCGCGCTGGCCGACGACGGCCTGCTGACCATCACCCCGGAGTACCTGAGCGTGACGCTCAAGGGCCGGCTGCTGATCCGCAATGTGTGCATGGTGTTCGACCGCTACCTGGCCGAGCAGCAGGCCGCGCCGCGCTACTCCAAAACCATTTGAGGTCGCGGCGATGAGCGGCATCAGCCTCGCGCCGGTCTTCCTGGTCGGCCTGCTCGGCAGCGTCCACTGCGCCGGCATGTGCGGCGGGATCGTCAGCGCGTTTTCGCTGGCGCCCGCCCGCAGCTTCCCGGTGCGCGTGGCGACCGTGCGCACCGCGCCTACCGCGGCGCTGGGACGGGTGCTGGCCTACAACGGCGGACGCATCGCCAGCTACTGCGCGGCTGGCGCCTTGGCCGGCGGCATGGCCGGCGGCGCGCGGGCGCTGGCCGGACTTGCCGCGATCGAGACGGCCGGCTACTGGCTCGCCAACATCATGCTGGCGGTGCTCGGCCTGTACCTGATGGATGTGTGGCGCGGCCTGGCGCAGCTCGAGCGGCTCGGCCAGCGCGCATGGCGCCGCATCGAGCCGGCCACCGCGCTGCTGCTGCCGCTCGATTCGCCGTCCAAGCTGGTGGCGATGGGCGCGCTGTGGGGCTGGCTGCCGTGCGGGATGGTCTACAGCGTGCTGCTGACGGCCACGTTCTCCGGCTCGGCGCTGTCCGGCGCCGCGGTGATGGCCGCCTTCGGCCTCGGCACCTTGCCGATGCTGGCCGCGATGGGCTTGGCCGGCGCGCGCCTGCGCGCCTTCGCCGGCCGCCGCGCCGTGCGCGTGGCGAGCGGGCTGGTGGTGCTTGCCTACGGACTGCTTGGCTTGGCGCGCGCGGCCAATGGCGTGAGCCACGGCTGGATCGACTCGCTGTGCGTCGGCGCGCCGGGATGGCTGCCGTGAGCGCGCTGCCCTCGCCGGCATCCTGTTTCCACTGCGGCTTGCCGGTGGCGCCAGGCAGCAGTTGGCACACCGTCGTCGACGGCGCCGCGCGGCCGATGTGCTGTCCCGGCTGCGCCGCCGTGGCGTCTTCGATTGTCGCCAACGGTTTTTCCGACTTCTACACGAGCCGCAGCGAGTTTGCGGCGCCGGCCGACCTGGAAGCGCTGGCGCCGCCCGAACTGGCGCTGTACGACGACGACGGCGCCGCAAGCGAAGCGCTCTACAGCGTCGAAGGCATCCGCTGCGCCGCCTGCGTCTGGCTGATCGAACGCCGCCTGCGCGCCGTGCCGGGCATGCGCGCCGCCGACATGAACGCGGCCACAGGCCGGCTGAAGGTCAGATGGTCGCCGGAGAAATGCCGGCCAAGCGTGATCCTGGGCGCGCTGCGCGACATCGGCTACGCGGCCTATCCCTACGATCCTTGCCGCCACGCGGAGCAGCTCGAGCGCGAGCGCAAGCAGCTGTTCCGCCGGCTGTTCGTCGCCGGCCTGTCGATGATGCAGGTGATGATGTACGCGCTGCCGGTCTATTTGGCCGACGACGGCACCATGGACGCCGACATGACGGCGCTGATGCACTGGTCCGCGCTGCTGCTCACCCTGCCGGCGGTGGCGTACTCCGCGCAGCCGTTCTGGCGCGGCGCCTGGAACGGCATCAGGCAGCGCATGCCCGGCATGGACGTGCCGGTGGCGCTGGGGATCGCGGCCGCGTTCGGCGGCAGCGTGGCGGCGCTGGTGCGCGGGCACGGCGACGTGTACTTCGACTCGATCACGATGTTCGTCTTCCTGCTGCTGGCCAGCCGCTACCTGGAACTGTCGGCGCGGCGCTCGGCCGCGCAGGCGCTGGACCGGCTGCGCCGCGCCTTGCCGGCGGCCGCGGCGCGCATGAGCGGCTGGCCTTCGAACCGCGCCACCGAGCTGGTCGCCGCCGGCCAGGTTGCCGTGGGCGAGCACCTGCTGCTGCGCCCGGGCGAGGCCGCCGCCGCCGATGGCGTGATCGTCGATGGCGCCACCGAAGTGGACCTGGCGCTGCTGACCGGCGAAAGCCGGCCGCAGGCGCGCGGCGTGGGCGAGCTGGTGCCGGGCGGCGCCGTCAATGCCGGCCAGCCGGTCGTTCTGCGGGTCGAGCGGGTGGCCGGCGAAAGCACGCTGGCCCTGCTGGTCGGGCTGGTCGAGCGCGCGGGCCAGGGCAAGCCGCGCATCGCGCTGTGGGCCGACAAGGTGGCGGCGTGGTTCGTCGTGGCCTTGCTGGCGCTGACGGTGCTGGTGTTCGCGTTCTGGCACAAATCCGACCCGGCGCGCGCCTGGCAGGTGGCGATCGCCGTGCTGGTGGTGTCGTGTCCGTGCGCGCTGTCGCTGGCCACGCCGACGGCGCTGGCCGCCGCCGCGAGCCGGCTGCTTCGGCGCGGCGTGCTGGCGGTGCAGCCGCACGTGCTCGAAACGCTGGCGCGCGTGACCCACGTCGTGTTCGACAAGACCGGCACGCTGACCGCCGGACGGCCGGTGCTGCGCGCGGTGCAGCGGCTCGATTGCCGCAGCGCCGAGGAATGCCTGGCGATCGCCGCGGCGCTGGAGGCGTCGAGCACCCATCCGCTGGCGGCCGCGCTGCGTGAAGCGGCCGGCGCGGACCCGCGGGTAGCCCATTCGGTGCGCCATTTCCCGGGCGAGGGTGTAAGCGGCGTCATCGACGGACTGACTTTCCGCCTCGGCAGCGCCGCATTCGCCGGCGGCGGACGAGAACAACCCAAGAACGACACCGCAACGCACGTGTACCTGGCCGGCCCCGCCTCCGTGCTGGCCCGCTTCGAACTGGCCGATCCGCTGCGCGAGGATGCGCAGGCGGTGGTGCGGCATTTCCGTTCGCGCGGAATTGAAGTGATCCTGTTGAGCGGCGATGAGCAGCCGGTGTGCGACCGGGTGGCCGGCGAGGCGGGAATTGCGCGTGCGCTGGGCGGCCAGATGCCGGACCAGAAGCTCGCCTTCGTCCAGGCGCTGCAGGCGCAGGGCGCGGTGGTGGCGATGGTGGGCGACGGAATCAACGATGCGGCGGTGCTGCGCGCGGCCGACGTGTCGTTCGCGATGGGCGAGGGCAGCGACCTGGCGCGCATGCACTCCGACTGCGTGCTTATGTCCGGCAGCCTGTCGAGCCTCGCCGAGTGCGCGACGACCGCCGGCCGCACGCTGGCGGTCATCCGCCAGAACCTGGCGTGGGCCACGCTGTACAACGCCTGCGCGATCCCGGCGGCCGCTTTCGGGCTGCTCGATCCGTGGATGTCGGGCGTCGGCATGTCGCTCAGTTCCGCCGTCGTGGTGGCCAATGCGCTGCGCCTGCGCGCGCGGGGAGCTTGAATGGAAGCCTTGTATTTGCTGGTGCCGTTGAGCGTGGCCCTGGTTGGGCTGGCGCTCTGGGTTTTTTTCGGCGCCTCCGACAGCGGCCAGTTCGACGACCTCGAAGGCCCGGCGCACCGCATCCTTCACGACGACGACAGCGGTGCGTAAAGATTTGCCGTCGTTCCTGCGCAGGCAGGAACCCATGCCTTTCGTTACTCAGCAATTTGATTCACATCAAAGATTTTTGAAGTTGAGAAATTTACTCTTCTGCTGTCATGTTTGTATTCTCAGGAGAGTTTGGTGGAAACCGCTAACAACTACAACTACAAGATCGTCAGGCAGTTCACGATCGCCACCATCGCATGGGGCGTCATCGGCATGCTGGTCGGCGTCTTCATCGCCGCGCAGCTGGCGTGGCCCGCGCTCAATTTCGACATACCCTGGCTGACGTACGGGCGCCTGCGCCCGCTGCACACCAACGCCGTCATCTTCGCCTTTGGCATCTGCGGCCTGTTCGCCACATCCTACTACGTCGTGCAGCGAACCTGCCAGGTGCGGCTGTTCTCGGACCGCCTGGCCGCCTTCACGTTCTGGGGCTGGCAGGCGGTGCTGGTTGGCGCCGTGATCACGCTGCCGATGGGTTTCACGCGCGGCAAGGAGTACGCCGAACTCGAATGGCCGCTCTCGATCCTGATCGCCATCGTGTGGGTCGCGTACGCCGTGGTCTTCTTCGGCACCATCATCAAGCGCAAGGTCGAGCACATCTACGTGGCCAACTGGTTCTTCGGCGGCTACATCATCGCGGTCGCGCTGCTGCACATCGTCAACGGCGCCAGCATGCCGGCATCGCTGACGAAATCGTACTCCGCCTACTCGGGCGTGCAGGACGCGATGATCCAGTGGTGGTACGGCCATAACGCGGTCGGCTTCATCCTCACCGCCGGCTACCTCGGCATGGTGTACTACTTCATTCCGAAGCAGGCCGAGCGCCCGGTGTACTCGTACCGCCTGTCGATCGTGCACTTCTGGGCGCTGATCTTCACCTACATGTGGGCCGGCCCGCACCACCTGCATTACACCGCGCTGCCCGACTGGACCCAGTCGATCGGCATGGTGTTCTCGCTGATCCTGCTGGCGCCGTCGTGGGGCGGCATGATCAACGGGATGATGACCCTGTCGGGCGCCTGGCACAAGCTGCGCTCGGACCCGATCCTCAAGTTCCTGATCGTCTCGCTGTCGTTCTACGGCATGGCCACCTTCGAGGGCCCGATGATGTCGATCAAGACCATCAACTCGCTGTCGCACTACACCGACTGGGGCATCGCCCACGTCCACGCCGGTGCGCTCGGCTGGGTCGGATTCATCACCATGGGCTCGATCTACTACCTGATTCCGCGCATGTCCGGCAAGAAGGCGATGTGGAGCACCAGCCTGGTGGACATGCACTTCTGGGTCGCCACCATCGGCATCGTGCTGTACATCGCGTCGATGTGGATCGCCGGCGTGATGCAGGGCCTGATGTGGCGCGCGGTCAATCCTGACGGCACGCTGACCTATACCTTCGTCGAAGGCGTCAAGGCGACCTTCCCGTACTACGTGGTGCGCTTTACCGGCGGCCTGCTGTACTTGTCCGGGATGGCGATGATGGCCTGGAACGCCTTCATGACGATGCGCGAGACCGTCTCGGTCGACCCGCGCATTCCCGCCCTTGTACCCGCACACACTGGAGAAGCAAATGAAGTTTTCGCATGAATGGATCGAGAAGAATCCCTGGCTGCTGATCGGACTCGTCCTCATCGTGGTGTCGTTCGGCGGCCTGGTCGAGATCGTGCCGCTGTTCTTCCAGAAGTCGACCACCGAGCCGATCGCCGGCCTCAAGCCGTACACGCCGCTGCGCCTGGTGGGGCGCGACATCTACGTGCGTGAAGGCTGCTACAACTGCCATTCGCAGATGATCCGTCCGTTCCGCGCCGAGACCGAGCGCTACGGCCACTATTCGGTCGCCGGCGAGTACGTCTACGACCGGCCGTTCCAGTGGGGCTCGAAGCGCACCGGCCCCGACCTGGCGCGCGTGGGCGGTCGTTACAGCGACGAGTGGCACCGCACCCACCTGGACAATCCGCGCGACGTGGTGCCGGAGTCGAACATGCCGAACTACCCGTGGCTGGCGCGCACCAAGCTGGTGCCGGAAGACGTCGTGCCGAAGATGCGCGCGCTCCAGCGCCTGTCGGTACCGTATTCGGAGCAGGAAATCAAGGAGGCGCCGGCGCAGCTGGCGGACAAGACCGAGCAGGATGCGCTGATCGCCTACCTGCAGGGACTGGGCACCTTGATCAAGACAAGGAACTAGCATGGCAATCGAACGTATTTTTGACAGCGCGAGCAGCGTGATGACCGTCGTCAGCTTCGCGACCTTCGTGGGAATCCTGCTGTGGACCTTCGCGGCCCGCCGCGGCGCCGACTTCGACAAGGCCGCGGCGCTGCCGTTCGCCGACGAGGAGGAGTACGAGCATGGCTGATTTCGTCAACGGCTTCTGGGACTACTACATCAGCATCATCACGCTGCTGTCGATCTTCGGCTGCGGGATCCTGCTGTGGTCGCAGTCGAAGCACCGGGTCAAGGCCGGCGCCGGCGCCACCACCGGGCACGTGTGGGACGAGGACCTGACCGAGCTCAATACGCCGATGCCGCGCTGGTGGATGTGGCTATTCTACATGACCATCGTGTTCGCGCTGTGCTACCTGGTGCTGTACCCCGGCCTGGGCAGCTACGCCGGCAGGCTTGGCTGGAAATCGGCCGGCGCCTACCAGTCCGAACTCAAACAGGCGGAGGCGGAATACGGCCCGCTGTTCGACAAGTATGCGAAACAGGACCTGAAGACGGTGGCGGCCGATCCGCAGGCGCGCCAGATCGGCGAACGGCTGTTCCTGACCTACTGCGCGCAGTGCCACGGCTCCGACGCGCGCGGCGGCAAGGGCTTCCCGAACCTGACCGACAGCGACTGGCTGCATGGCGGCGAGCCGGCCACCATCAAGGCCACCATCATGCACGGCCGTACCGGGCAGATGCCGCCGATGGGCGCGGCGCTGGGTTCGGACAAGGATATCGAGAACGTCGCGCATTACGTGCGCAGCCTGTCGGACCTGACCACCGACCCGATCAAGGTCGCCTTCGGCAAGACGAAGTTCGCCGCCTGCGCCGCCTGCCACGGCGCCGACGGGCACGGCAACCAGGCGCTGGGCGCGCCCAACCTCACCGACAAGGTCTGGCTGTACGGCGGCAGCGCCGACACCATCATGGAGACCATCCGCAAGGGCCGCACCAACACCATGCCGGCGTTCGAGGCGTTCCTGGGCGAGCCGAAGGTGCATGTGCTGGCCGCCTACGTCTGGAGCCTGTCGAACGAGAACGGCGGGGAAGCGGCAAAATGAGTGATGCAGCACCCCGCGAGACCGTCATCAAGATGTACGCCGCGCGCGAGGAAATCTATCCGCGCGAGACGAAGGGACGCTACGCCTCGCTGCGCTGGGCTTGCGTCTGGCTGACCCAGATCGTGTTCTACGGCTTGCCCTGGCTGCGCTGGAACGACCGCCAGGCGATCCTGTTCGACCTGGGCGCGCGCAAGTTCTACATCTTCGGGGTGGTGCTGTGGCCGCAGGACTTCATCTACCTGGCCGCGCTGCTGATCGTGTGCGCGTTCGCGCTGTTCCTGGTCACCGCAGTGGCGGGGCGCGTCTGGTGCGGCTTCGCCTGCCCGCAGACCGTGTACACCGAAATCTTCATGTGGATCGAGCGCCGCATCGAGGGCGCCCGCAGCGCGCGCATCCGGCTCGACCGCCAGCCATGGAATGCCGACAAAATCGCGCGCAAGGGCACCAAGCACGCCGCATGGTTCGCGGTGGCGCTGTGGACCGGGTTCAGCTTCGCCGGCTACTTCACGCCGATGTCGACCCTGATGTCCGAAGTATCGGCGCTGCGCCTCGGTCCGTGGGAGACGTTCTGGATCCTGTTCTACGCGCTGGCCACCTACGGCAACGCCGGCTGGCTGCGCGAACAGGTCTGCAAGTACATGTGCCCCTACGCGCGCTTCCAGAGTTCGATGTTCGACAAGGACACGCTGATCGTCACCTACGACGCCAAGCGCGGCGAACCGCGCGGCGCGTTGGGCAAGGCGCAAGGCGACTGCATCGACTGCGGCATGTGCGTGCAGGTTTGCCCGACGGGCATCGACATCCGCAAGGGCTTGCAGTATGAATGCATCAGCTGCGCCGCCTGCGTGGACGCCTGCAATTCGGTGATGGACAAGGTCGAGCGCCCGCGCGGGCTGATCCGGTATTCGACCGAGCAGGCGCTGGCCAGGGGCTGGTCTTCGGCCCAGGTGCGGGCCCGGTTGCTGCGTCCACGCGTGCTGATTTACACCACGCTGCTGGCGCTGATCGGCGGCGCGCTCGGCGCCGCGCTGGCGTTGCGTACGCCGCTCAAGCTCGACGTGATGCGCGACCGCGGCGCGATGGGCCGCGAAGTCGAGGACGGGGTGATCGAAAACGTCTACCGGCTGCAGGTGATGAACACCGCGGAGACGGCCCACACCTTCCGCATCTCGGTGTCCGGCCTGCCGTCGATCCGGCTTGCCACCACCGACATGACGAAGCTCGACGGCGCCAGCGCGCGCGCCGTCGCGGTGCGCGTGCAGGCGCCGCGAGAAGGCGCCAAAACAGGATCGAACCGGATAGAATTCGGCCTGACGGCCGTGGACGATCCGGGCCTGGCAGTGACGGAGAAGGCCGTTTTCATCGTGCCCAAACAATGAAGAAGAAGGAGACACCCATGCACAGCGCTTCACTTCCGCTCGCCGGCGCCGGCGCGGCGCCCTGGTACACCCACCGCTGGCCGTGGCTGCTGATGTTCGGCCCCGCCTTCGTGCTGGTGGGCGGCGCCTTCGCCGGCTACCTGGCGACCACCCGGCCCGACGCGATGGTGGTCGACGACTACTACAAGCAGGGCAAGGCGATCAACCAGGACCTGCGGCGCGACCGCGCGGCGACCGCGCTGCAGCTTGCGTTCGAGGCGCGCTACGATCCGGCCAGCGCGACGCTGTCGGGCAGCATCCGCAGCGCCGGCGCGCCGCTGGCGGCGCCGATCTACATCTATTTGGCGCATCCGACCCAGCCGGCCAAGGACCTGCGGCTGCTGGCGACGCCCGACGCCGCAGGGCATTTTTCGCTGGCCCTGCCGATGCTCGAGCGGGCGCACTGGCAGGTGGTGGTGGAGGGTTCGCGGCGGGAGTGGCGGCTGGCGCGCAGCTGGAGCTGGCCGCGCCGGCAGGGCGTGGAGATCCTGGCCGACGCGCCGGAGGCCCGATGAAGCGGGTCGCGATGATCGTGCTGTGGCCGTCGTTCCTGGCGGCGGCGCTGGCCGAGGGCTGCTTCTTTGCGCTGTTCGATCCAGCCGAACTGGTTCGCCTGGAGGAGACGGGACTGGCGCCGATGGCGATCTACGGCATCGGCTTTTTCCTGTTCTGGACCCTGTGCGCGCTGGCGAGCATGCTGACGTGCTACCTGGCCTTTACGCCCGAAGGCGATCCGCCGTTTTAACCCATGGCGGGTCAGGTCCTGCGGACCTGACCCCATTTTGATTTCGCCACAGATTATCGAAAATACCGGTGCAATCGCGCTGTCGTCGAGATTCTCAACTTGGGGTCAGGTCCGCGGGACCAGACCCCGGCTTACGACATGGGGTGGCACTGCTCGGTGCCGGCGGCCATTGCCTTGAGCAGCGCCGGTTCGAGCAGGGTGACTTCGCGCTTGTCGACCCGGACCAGGCCCTGCTTCTTGAAGCGCGACAGCAGGCGGCTGATGCTTTCGATGGTCAGGCCGAGGTAGTTGCCGATGTCCTCGCGCGACATGCGCAGCTGGAAGCTGGTGGCCGAGTAGCCGCGCGCGGCGTAGCGCGCCGACAGATTGATCAGGAATACCGCGAAGCGCTGTTCGGCGCGCATATTGCCAAGCAGGAGCATGACGTTCTGCTCGCGGGTGATTTCCTGGCTCATGATGCGGTGGAAGTGGCGTAGCAGCGTCGGCACATGGGCGAACAGGTCTTCCAGGTCGGCAAACGGAATCTCGCACACCTCGCTGTCTTCCAGCGCCACCGCGTCGCAGTGGTGGCGGTCGCCGCTGATGGCGTCCATGCCCAGCAACTCGCCGGCCATCTGGAAGCCGGTGATCTGCTGCTCGCCGGCCGCGTTGATCTGGTAGGTCTTGAAATGGCCGAAGCGGATCGCGTACAGGTTGCGAAACGGCTGGCCCATCTGGTACAGGCGCTCGTCGCGCGCGACCCTGCGGCGCTTGCCGATCACGTCGTCGAGGCGCGTGATGTCCACCGCGTCCAGGCCCATCGGCAGGCAAAGCTGATGCATGCTGCACGCCGAGCAGCTGGCCTTGAGCGCGTGCATGTTGAAGTGCACGGGGGCGAGGTGGGGGAGAGGGTGTTCCATAATCCCCATTATAAGCCCCGGGGCGGGGCCCTGCCAAATTGTTGAGCAATCAACGGCGGGCGAAGCGCACGTCGATTTCGGTGACCCTGGCGTCGCCCTTGGGCTTCTTCGGCTTTTTCGGCTTTTTCACCACTTCTCCGCGGGTATTGGTGACGGGCACCCGGTGGTCCGGTTCGAATCCCGGCTCGTCGACGCGCTGCAAGGTTTGCTTGGTCAGTACCTCGATGGCGGCCAGCTGCACCACTTCGTCGGCGCACACCAGCGACACCGCTTCGCCCGAGGCGCCGGCGCGCCCGGTGCGGCCGGTGCGGTGCACGTAGTCCTCGGCGACGATCGGCAGGTCGAAGTTGACCACCAGCGGCAGGTCGTCGATGTCCAGCCCGCGGGCGGCGACGTCGGTGGCGACCAGGATGCGCGCTTCGCCGGCCTTGAAGCGCTCGAGCGCGCGCAGGCGCGCCGGCTGCGGCTTGTCGCCGTGGATCGAGTCGGCCGCCACGCCGTGCGCCTGCAGGGTGTCGACCAGCTGGTCCACGCCCTTGCGGGTCTTGACGAACACCAGCACCTGGCCCCAGCGCTTCTTCTTCAGCAGGTGCATGAACAGCTCGGGCTTGCGCTTCTTGTCCACCGGGACGATCCACTGGGCGATCGCTTTCACGGTCGTGTTGCGCGGGCTGACTTCGATACTGAGCGGGTCGCGCAGCAGCTTGCCGGCCATCGCGCGGATCTCGTCGGAGAAGGTGGCGGAAAAGAGCAGGGTCTGGCGGCGCGCGGGCAGGGCGGCGAACACGGCATCGAGTTCGCGCGCAAAACCCAGGTCGAGCATGCGGTCCGCTTCGTCGAGCACCAGCGTCCGCACCTGGTCGAATTTCACCGCGTTCTGGCGGTGCAGGTCGAGCAGGCGCCCGGGCGTGGCGACCAGCAGGTCGAGTCCTTTGCGCAGCTTCATCATCTGCGGGTTGATGCTCACGCCGCCGTATGCGACGTGGGTGCGCAGCGGCAGGCTGGCGCCGTACGCAAGGAAGCTCTGATGGACCTGTTCGGCCAGTTCGCGGGTCGGCACCAGCACCAGCGCGCGCACCGAGTTGGACGCGACTTTCGTGCCTTCCATTGTCAGCTTCTGCAGGATCGGCAGCGCGAAGGCGGCGGTCTTGCCGGTGCCGGTCTGGGCGGCGGCCATGACGTCGCGGCCGGCCAGCACGGCCGGAACGGCCTGCGCCTGCACCGGCGTCGGCGTTTCGTAGCCGAGTTCGGCGAGGGTACGGACGAGCGGGTCGATCAGGCCGAGGGAGACAAACGACATGGGTAGCACCTGGTAATGGACGAAAACGGCAACAGTTTACCCTGTCGCGCACCGACAAGTGCGGGAAGCGGCAATCCGCGCCTACGCGGACGCGGCGGACGCGGCGACGGCCGGCTGCGCGACAGTCGGCTTGAGCGGATCGTGCTTGTCCTTGCAGGCCGCCAGCAGCAGGCAGGCGAGGGCGAGCGCGGTCCAGCGTGCGGGGCGGCGATCCATGGGCGGGTTCCTCCGGGTTGATGTCAAGGCCTTCGTGCTGACTCGATCATACCCGCGCCGGGCGGCCGGCGGCGCGCCTTACTTCGGGTTGGCCTCGACGTACAGTTCGCGGCCGTTGACGAAGTTTCCGTCCGGGGAAATGGTGATCAGGTGCATGCCCATGTCGCTCAGGTCGAGCCGCTTGAGCTGCTCTTTCGACAGGCGCAGGATGTAATTGCCCGGCAACACGCTGGACATGACGAAGTAGCCGTCCGAGGCGCTCCTGGCGGTGCCGACGACCTTGTGACTGGCGTCGACCAATTCGAGCTCGAGGGAGCCGACGGCGCGCCGTTCGCCACCCACCAGCATATAGGTGGTGCCGTCGATCTCGCCGGTGACGCTGACGGCGAAGTCGAGCTGGCTGACCTTGCCCGGCCGCGGCACGACGCGAAAACCCTTCTGCTGCGCGGCAAGCTGCGGGTCTTCCAGCGTCGTCACGTCGAAGCCGATGTCGACGTTTTGCTTGACCGGCAGGCGGTTCAGGTAGGCGATGCCGTCGGGGCCCGTGCGCGCCAGGGTGCCGCCGCCGTTGACGGTGAAGCCGGCGCCCTCGAGCGGCTGCTCGCCCGGATCCATCACGCCGTTCTGGTTCTTGTCGAGGAACACGCGCACCGAGGCGGCGCCGGTCGGCGCCATCGGCTGGGCCTCGGTGATCCAGCGCCCGCGGCGCGGATCGAGGCCCATCGCGACGAACAGCTGGACGCCCACGCCGTACTCGCCGCGGCTCGAATAATAGCCGTTCACGCCCAGGCCGAAACTGCCCAGGCTCTTGTTCATGCCCGCCGTGATGCGGTATTCCGGCTGCTGGAAGCCGCGCTGCACGCCGACGTTGAGCAGGTAGCCGTCGTCGAGATATTTGTCGGCGGAGATTGCCAGGGTCGAGGTGGACAGGTGCGGCTCGATGTTGTACTGCAGCTGGCCGCTGACGCCGATGCCGGCCACGCGGCGGCTCGCCTGCAGCAAGCCGTCGGCCGTCTTGACGCCGCTGTGCGACTGCCAGCGCAGGGCGTTGGTCACCGAGGTGCCGAACTTGTAGGCCGAGACGCGCCCGGACAGCTCGATGTTCTGGGCGTCCGACGCCAGCCGGTCGCGCTGCACCTGGAGCGACACCGGCAGGCGCGCGCCGGCGCCGGCCGGTAGCGAGCCGTCGAGCTGCAGCTCGTCGCGCGAGCGGATCGGGTCGCGTGAAGGCAGGTACAGTTCGCTGGAGAAGTCCTTGAGTTCGGCGTGGCTGGCGCCGACCGACAGGCCGAAGAGCTGGGTCTTGAGCGCGACCTGGGCCAGCTGGCCGCCGCCGTCCGAGGTGGCCAGGTCGGCGCTGACGATGTAGGAATTGAGATAGCCGTGCAGGCCCAGGTTGGCGAAGCGCTTGTCCTTGCCGTCCTGCGCCAGGCGCACCAGGCCGCCGTTGGCGCTGAGCTGGCGCGTCAGGCCCCAGTCGAACTGCGCCACCGAGCGCGCGTGGCCGGACTCGTCGCGCTGGCGCGTCATGCTGTAGTAGGCCTGGCCGGGCGCGATCATCGACTGCTCGAGCAGGAAGCTCTGGCGCTCGACGCGCAGCTGGCCGAGCGGACCGTGGAACACCAGCCGGAATTCGTTGGCGCCGTACACCAGCGGCAGGTCGGCGAAACTGTACTTGCCGTCCGGGCGCGACTGCTGGAACGCCACCAGGCCATCGTTGAAGTACAGCTCGACGTCCCAGCCCGGCGGCAGGTCGCCCTGCAGGCTGTGGCGGTCGAAGCGGTTGGGCTGGTTCAGCGGCCGGTTGGAGAGGGTGGCGCCATCGCCGGTGGCGCTGCTGACGGCGATGTTGGCCACGCCGGGAGCCGGCACGCTGCCGATCATCGCGGTGCGCGCGCGCAGGGGGCCGAGCAGGCGCGCGTCCGGGTCGTTGCGCCCGAGCGACCAGCGCAGGTCGGTGGCGCCCTCGCGCAGGTTGCGGTTGGCGTACAGCTCCGCTTCCAGGCCGGCCAGGTCGCCGGTCAGGTAGGCGGTGTAGGTGGCGCTGGTCTGGCTGGCGGCGCCGCCGTGACGCACGTCCGCGCCCAGGGTCTGGTCGATGAACGGCGTGTCGAACTTGCGGTAAGGGGTTGCCACGCGCGGGAAGTCCGGATCGACGTACTCGCCGCGCGCGGCGCCACGCTTGCCGCGTTCCTTGCGTTCGAGGCCGGCCTGCAGCGGCAGCTTTTCGCGCGGCTTCACGCGCAGGGTCAGGCTCGACATCTCCACATCGAGATCGACCGGCAGCCAGCGTGACAGCACGCGGCTGGCGACGTAGATGTCGTCGGCCTGCAGCTTGACCTTGGCGCGGTCGAGCACTTCGCGCTGGTTGTTCACGTTCACTTCGCGCTGGATCACGTCCAGGCTGAAGCCGCGCTGCTCGTCGAGGATGTAGCCGCTGGCGCGGCCCTCGGCCGGCTGGGTGCGGATGGCGATCGTGAGCAGCTTGGACAGTTCGCCCAGCGGCAGGAAGACGTCGTCGCCGAACTGGTAGGCCGTCAGCGAGTCGGACAGCGAGTGCTCGTCCAGCCGCACTTCGAGCAGCACCAGGTTCGGCGCGTCCTTCGGTTGCGGCCCGAAACCCTGCGCGAACGCGCCCGCCGCCAGCAGCAGGGCCAGCAGGGTCACGAACAGTTTTCGGATAAATGCCAATTGGGTGATCACGGAATGATTATTCGTCATTCCGCGTTCGCGCCATCGGGGGAGAATGAGGCTATTTCACCCGCACTTCAGGAATGCGGCGCGCCCGGGCGGACGCGCCGTCGCCGCTGGCGGGTCAGGGCAGGGGCAGGGTGCCTTCGGCCAGCACGGCGCCGCCCGCTTCGGGACGCGCGCTGTAGGTCACGCGCAAGGTGCCGTGCGCCAGCACCACGCCGGCCGGCACCTGCAGGGGGAGCTTCGCGCGGCGCAGCGGATTGGGGTTGTAGACCGCCAGGCCGTTGGCGCGCGCGATGATTTTCTCGGCGCCGCCGTTCGGCGTGAAGCCGACGGCCAGGTCGCCGTACACCGAGCTGTTGCCGGCGCGGTCGAATTGCAGTGCCAGGGTCGGCTGGGGCGCGGCCGGCGCCTTGAGCAGTTCCAGGTGCGACAGGCTCACGGTGGCCGGCTCGACCTCGTGGCGCACGATCACCGGGATCGAGGCGCCCACCAGCGCGGTCAGCACGATGCCGATTTCCTTGTCCTTGACGCCGGGCTCGACGCTGTTGGCGCCGCGCGGTTCGGGCATTTTCTCGAAATGCAGGTGCGAGCGGTATTCGCCCGGGGCCAGGCTGGCCGGCTTGCGGATCATCACCCGCACGGTCTGGCTGGAGCCGGGCTGCAGGGTCACCTGGCGCGGCGAGAACTGCACCATGTCGTTGGCGAACAGTTCGCCCGGGACCGGGGTGTCGACCGGCAGGAACTGGCCGTCTTCGCCCATGCGCTGGTTGACCACGCTGATGCGGTAGGTGGTCGGCTCGCTGCCGTTGTTGATCAGGTCGACCTGCGCGGTGCGGGTGTTCTTTTCGAATACCAGGCGGGTTGGGTAGAGCATCAGGTCGGCCAGGGCGGCTTGCGGAAGCAACAGCAGGGCCGTGAGGAAAGCGAACGCCAGGCGGCGGAACCGGCAGGGGGTTGGGATGGAAAATTGCATTGCTGACTCCTTTACTGCGGTCACTATACTCGGCATTACTGGTAATTGACAGTTATGCTATAGGTGCCGGAGTAATTTCCGGGCGCCTGATTTGCGTTGACGTTCAGGGTAGCGCCGACCAGTACGGTCGTTTTTCCGGTGCCAAGCACGGTGTTCGGAGGATCGCTGACAAAGTTGTTCAGCGTCATGGAATTGGCGCCGCTGGTGAGCGAGATACTGGTGGGCAAGGTGATCGTGGTGAACTGCAGCGACTTGCCCGCGCCGGATTCGGTCAGGCTGTAGGAGGCCGAGGTGATGGTGCCGCCCGACAACAGCATGACGCCGCCGGTCTTGGTGCGCACCCCCGCGGTGCTCATGATGATGGTGCCGGTGCCGGTGGTGGGCGGAGCGAACCTGCCGAAGCTCAGACCGCGCGTGTTGGTGACGTTGCCGGTCTTGTTGGCGCCATGCGCCGAGGCCGCCAGCAGCAGGAGCAGGAGAAGCAGTAACTGCGGGAGTTTGACAATTGCCATTTTAATAAATCAACAACCCGCGCGCCCGCCGGTCGGCAGGCGCGCGGGCGCATTGCTTAGTTGTAGACGACGGTGGCGCTAATGGTGCCGCTGTAGGCGCCGGCCGTCTGGTTGGCGCCCACCGCCAGGCTGCCGCCGATGTAGATCGACTGGGTGCCGCCGGCGGTCAGGGTGCCTGCCGTGTTCAGGGTCGCCGCGCCGCCGGCGCCGGTCAGGTCGCTGATCTGGGTCAGGGCCATTGGTGCGCCTGGGCCGGTCAGCGTCACGCCCGTTGCGTAGGTGATGGTGTAAGCCGCGCTGGCCTGGCCGGTCACGTCGAACTTGGCTGCGGACGGGGTAGCGCCGCCCGATGCGACCGCGACGCCGCCGCTGACGGTGCGGGTGCCGTTGGTGTTGACGTCCACGGTGCCGGTGGTGGCGCCTGGGTAGAAGCTGCCGAACACCAGGTCGGTCGCCTTGGTGACCGCGATCGGGGTCACAACAGTTGCAGTAGCCGACGCGGTGGCGTTGTTGGCGGCCGAGGCGCCGCCGCTCATTACCGTCGCGCCGAACGCGAAGGCCGACACCAAGGCAATTTTCAGGCTGTGCTGCTTAACTGTAGTCATGTTCATTTGTAACTCCTTGTTGTTTTCGTCGATGAGAACGTTTTTTTTCTTTATTAACTCGCCGCGGCCATTGCTGGAACTTTTAGTGCCGGCTGACTATGCGACTGCGTTCAATTTACCACTAGAAATTTCTGAATGGAAACCGAATACTACATAAACTTGTTCTAAATCACTATGGAGATTGCGACAATTTTCTCCTAGACGTTGTTTTTTCCCTATTAGATTTGTTCCGCATATAAGTTCATAAATGCAACTATAAGTTCTGATCGGAAATATAATGAAGGGTTATTGGGAAATAAGGTAGGGATATTGGAGCCAGGCGCGGCACGTTCCCGCCGTATGTAACTACTTGTATACGTTATGTAAGTGCAGTCCTACACCGCTTTTGTGGGCCGGCGCCCGGCGGGAGGATCGCCGATCTGGCCTCCGTGGAAGGGGACAATACGGCGGCGCCGATCGGCTGGCGGCGCCGGGCGCAAATTTTGGTGTTTCATCACCCGCTTGCCGGGTTTCATCGGATAATACCGACGCCCAAAGGCGGCCCTTGCTAACGTTCCTGCAAGCCCACCCTTACCGGAACCGATCATGATTTCGAGCACCTTTTTCGTCACCCGCCTGACCGTCGCCTGGACGATGGCGTACATCGCGCTTGCCATCGTCCTGCACGAGGCGTTCCTGCGCAATTCCCATATCGATGGCTACATCGTGCTGTTCGGCTTTGTGCTCGCGGCGATCATCGTCACCGGCGCGTTCTCGCACGTGCGCCGGGTGCGCCTGATCGCCGGCGGCGTCGATGCGTCGAGCCTGTCGCGCCGCCAGCGCCGCCAGGTCGAAATTCCGCTCGAGGCGGGCGAGGCGTTCGACCTGGTCGATGCGGCGATCCGCGAACTGCCCGGCGTGCGCGACGTCGAATCGACGCGCGACAGCCTGCAGGTGCGAGCCCGCGTCGAGCGCGTCAATCCCTACCCGGGCGACGCGGTCTCGTGGAAGCACCTCACCACGCTGCACACCTTGCGCAATCAAATCCTGATGACCGTCACGCCCAACGGCGACGCCGGCAGCGTGACCCTGATCTGCGAGCCCGAGCGCGCCGCCTGGACCGACTGGTTCTTCATCGACTACGGCACCAACCTGGAAAACGCCGAAGCGCTGGGCCGCGCGATCGCGCGCCGGGTCGCCGAGCGGCGCCGCACCGAGCAGGCCACGGCGCGCCAGACCGCGACCGAAAAGGAGCTGACCGTGGCCAAGCTCTCGCTGCTGCACGCGCAGGTCGAACCGCACTTCCTGTACAACACCCTGGCCAGCGCCCAGCTGCTCACGCGCAGCGATCCGGCGCGCGCCGATGAAATGCTGGGCAACCTGATCACCTACCTGCGCCATTCGCTGCCGCGCACCGAGGACGCGCTGTCGACCGTCGGCGAGGAGCTCGAACGGGCGCGCGCCTACCTCGACATCCTGAAGATCCGCATGGGCTCGCGCCTCCAGCTGCAGATCGACGTGCCCGAGCACCTGCGCCTGGTGGCGTTCCCTACCATGATGCTGCAGACGCTGGTGGAGAACGCGATCAAGCACGGCCTCGAGCCGCAGACGGGCGGCGGCACGGTGTGGATCCTGGCGCGCGACCTCGAGACCTCCGTGGCGGTGACGGTGGCCGACGACGGCCGCGGCTTCTCCGCCGAGGGCGGCGGCACCGGCATCGGCCTGCGCAACGTGCGCGAGCGGCTGCGCCTGGCGTACGGCGCGGCGGCGGGCTTCACCATCGTGGCCAATTTCCCGTCCGGCGTGGCCGCCACCATCACCGTGCCGCGGAGCGCGCAATGACTACTTGCGTCGTCGCCGAAGACGAGACCCTGCTGCGCGAGGCGCTGCTGCAGATGCTGGCCGAAGCGTGGCCGGAGCTGGAAGTGGCGGCCGCCTGCGAGGACGGCGCATCGGCGCTGGAGGCGATCGCCGCGCACCAGCCCGACGTCGCCTTCCTCGACATCCGCATGCCCGGCCTGTCGGGACTCGAGGTGGCCGCGGCGCTGGCCGAGTGCAGCCCGCGCACCCAGGTGGTGTTCGTCACCGCCTACGACCAGTACGCGATCGACGCGTTCGAGCGCGGCGCCGTCGATTACCTGCAAAAGCCGGTGGCGCCGGAACGCCTGGCGGCCACGGTGCGCCGGCTGAAGACGCGCGCGGCCGCCCCCGATCCGGCGGCGCTGGCGGCGCTGCTGCGCCAGCTCGGGGCGGTGGCGCCGGCCGCGGAACGGGCGCCGCCGCTGGTGTGGCTGACCGCCAGCGCCGGCAGCGAGACGCGCCTGATCATGGTCGAGGACATCGCCTACTTCCAGTCCGACACCAAGTACACGGTGGTGATGACGGCCGAAGGCGAGGCGCTGCTGCGCAAGCCGATCCGCGACCTGCTCGAGGTGCTCGACCCGGCGATGTTCAAGCAGATCCACCGCTCGACCATCGTCAATCTGAAGGCGATCGCGTCGATCGCGCGCGACGAGATGGGGCGCGGGGTGGTGCGGCTCAAGACGCGGCCAGAGACGCTGGCAGTGAGCCAGCCGTTCATGGCGCTGTTCCGCAACATGTGACGGTTTGGTCCCTCACTTGTAAGCAGGTGTAAGAATAGTAAGATCGGTGTCCTGGCGTACAGACGAGTCTGTTGCATCTGGTAAAGTACCTCTCATCGCACACATAACGACAAGAGGTTCAACATGAAAAGCCTGATCATCGCCGCCACCATCTTCGCGGCCGCCGCCGCAGCACCCGCAATGGCCCAGACCAGCGTCAACATCAACGTCGGCCAGCCGGGCTTCTATGGCCAGCTCAACATCGGCGGCTTCCCGCCGCCGCCGGTCTATTACACCCAGCCCGTCATCGTCGAGCGCCAGGTGCGCTACGTCGGCGCCCCGGTCTACCTGCGCGTGCCGGAAGGCCACCGCAAGCACTGGAACAAGCACTGCTACCAGTACAACGCCTGCGGCCAGCAGGTGTTCTTCGTACAGGACGGCTGGTACAACAACACCTACGCTCCGCGCTACCGTGAACAGCACTACCGCGAGGCGCCGCGTCCGGTCGTGGTGCGCGAGAACTTCTACCGCGATAACCGCGACTACGAGCGCCATGACCGCCACGAGCGCGACGACCGCGACGACGACCGCGGTCACGGCAACGGCCATGGCCACGGCAACGGTCACGGCAACGGCCACGGCCACGGCAAGCACGGCGACTAAGCCGCCGCGCACGGCGATTCGCGCCGCATAGTAGACTATGGCGTGTTCGATAACTTCGAACACGCCATTTTCTTTTTCGGGAGAGTCGATTGCGCAGCGAAATCGTGGTGGTCGGAGGTGGCGCGGGCGGGCTGGAGCTGGCCTGCAAACTGGGGCGCAAGCTGGGGCCCTCGAAGGTGATGCTGATCGACAGCCGCCTGTATCACATCTGGAAACCGTCGCTGCACGAAGTCGCCGCCGGCACCCTCGATATCCATCAGGAGGGCCTGTCCTACCAGATGCTCGCGCACGACAACGGCTTCACCTTCGTCTACGGCGCGCTCGAAGGGCTCGATGCGGACCGGCGCCGCTTGCGGGTGGGCGCGGTCGACACCGCCGGCGGCGAGGAAGTCCTGCCGGCCCGCAGCATCGACTACGCTTCGCTGGTGCTGGCGATCGGCAGCACCTCGAACTACTTCGGCGTGCCGGGCGCGCCCGAACACACGATCTCCCTGAACGCCACCGAGGACGCCGAGCGCTTTCGCCTCAGGCTCCTGCGCCTGCTGGCGATGGCAGACCAGGACAAGAGCGACGGCAAGCCCGCGGCGATCGACATCGTCATCATCGGTGGCGGGGCGACCGGCGTCGAGCTGGCGGCGGAACTGCGCGAGGCGAGCGGGGTGTACGCCAGCTACGGCTTCGACCACCTGGAGGCGCTGCGCGACGTCCACATCACGCTGCTCGAAGGTGCGCCGCGCATCCTGGCGCCGCTGCCGGAGCGCGTGTCGCAGGCGGCGCTGGCCTTGCTGAAGGAGCGCGCGATTCGGGTGGTCACCGAGTGCAAGGTGACCTCGATCGAGCCGGGCAGGGTGCAGGACGCCGCCGGCAACGCCTACCGCGCCGACCTGTGCGTGTGGGCCGCCGGCATCCGCGCGCCGCAGCTGCTGTCGGACCTAGGGCTGGCGACCAACCGCGGCGGCCAGCTCGAAGTGGACGAGCGGCTGCGCGTGAAGGGCAGCGAGCACATTTACGCCCTGGGCGATTGCGCGGCCTGCGTGGACCGCAACGGCAAGCCGGTGCCGCCGCGTGCACAGGCTGCGCACCAGCAGGCCGACTACCTGCGCCGCTCGTTCCTGTTGCAGGCGGCGGGCAAGCCGGAGCAGCGCCAGGGATACGCCTATACGGATTACGGTTCGCTGGTATCGGTGGGCAGCACCACCTCGGTCGGCAGCCTGATGGGCGCGCTACGGGGATTCAACTGGTTCGTCGAGGGCTTCCTGGCCCGCATGATGTATGTGAGCCTGCACTTGATGCATCACCGCGCGGTGCTGGGGACGATGCGCACCGGCCTGCTGGCGCTGGCGCGCTTCCTGATCCGGCGCACCACGCCGCTGGTCAAGCTGCACTGAGCGCGCCGCCGGCTGCGTCGTCGCGGGGCAGGGTCAGGGTCAGCACGGTGCCGTGCGGCGCAGGCGCCGCGGTCAGGCGCCCGCCCAGGTAGGCGGCCCGTTCACGCAAGGCGCGCAGGCCGTGGCGGTCGGCGGCCGCCAGCACGGAAGCATCGATGCCCACGCCGTTGTCGCGTACCGTCAGCGTCACCTGGTCGCCGTCGTCGTCGAGGATCACATCGACTTCGGTGGCGTGCGCGTGCGCGGCGATATTGCGCAAGCCTTCTTCCAGGCAGCGCAGCAAGGCCACGCCCTGCAGGCGCGGGTAGCTGGTGTCGTGCTCCGGCAGGCTGACTCGCGTGACCAGTCCGTGCTGCTCGCGGAATTGGTCGACCGCCTCGCTGATCGCCGCGCGCAGGCCGAGGAATTCCAGCTTGTCGTTCCATAGCGCCACCTGCATCTCGCGGTTGGTGGTGATCAGGGTCTGCAGCAGCTGCTTCATCTGCGCGGTCCGGTCGAGCAGGGCCTGCTCCTTGGGCAGCTGCGCGTTCAACAGGTGCAGGTGCATGGTCAGCGCCGTCATCGACGAACCGATGGTGTCGTGCAGCTTGCGCGCCAGCAGGCGCCGGTCGTCGTCCCAGCTGGTGGTCAGGTGGCCGAGCAGTTCGCGCAGGTCGTCGGTGCGCGCCGCCGCGAGGCGATCCGGTGGCGTGTCTGAAGGTGGGACTGCCGGTGCGGTCATTGGGGAAGCCTGTGAAAAAGTTTCCAAGATCATACAACAGGTGCACGCGGGGGTGTCGCCATGGTCGTGACGGCGGCATCGGTTAGGTGTCGAACAGTCGCCCGGTGGGTTGAATGCCATCATTGGGCCATGGCATTTTCGCCATTATTTCCAACCGAAAATAGGGGACCCCATGAATAAGCCGACTGACGCCATTGCGATGCTGACCGCCGACCACAAGGAAGTGAAGACGATGTTCGAGGAATACGACGGTCTGGGCGACCGCGCCAACGCCAGCAAGAAGAAGCTGGCCGACAAGATCTGTACCGCGCTGACCCTGCATGCAACGATCGAGGAAGAAATCTTCTATCCGGCATTGCGCGCGGCCAGCAAGGAAGCCGCCGACCTGCTCGACGAAGCGCTGGTCGAGCACGCCGGCGCCAAGGACCTGATCGCCCAGATCCAGGAAATGGATCCGGAAGATGAACTGTACGACGCCAAGGTCAAGGTGCTGGGCGAGCAGATCGATCACCACGTCGGCGAGGAAGAGGGCGAGATGTTCCCGAAAGCGAAGAAGGCCAAGCTGGACCTGGCTGCGCTGGGCGCCGAGATGGCCGCGCGCAAGGACGAACTGGCCGCGACGATGTGATGTAGGGCGGGGTCTGGTCCTGCGGACCGGCCCTGATGCCGTCCAGTGAAGGTGAAAAAATTGGCGCGGCTCGCAGGATCGGGGTCTGGTCCTGCGGACCTGACCCCATTTCGATTTCGCCACACAGGTTCGGAACAAGCTTTTTTTTGGTCACCGGTGTGGTGGCGCCGGCGGGATTCTCAACATGGGGTCAGGTCCGCAGGACCAGACCCCATACCTTATTTAGCGGCGACTTCGTGCCCGCAGCCGATCGCCGCGAGCAGGTGGTTGATGTCCACCGGCTTGACCAGGTGCACGTCGAAGCCCGCTTCGAGCACGCGCCGCTGGTCGTCCGCCAGGCCGTAGCCGGTCAGGGCGATCAGCCTGATATGGCGCGTGGTGTCGCTGCCGCGCAGGCGGCGGGCCACTTCGTAGCCGTCGATCCCCGGCAGGCCGATGTCGACCAGCGCGACGTCCGGCGCGCCGGCATGCGCCATCTGCACGCCTTGTACGCCATCGGCGGCCTGTTGCACCGAGTAGCCGTAGGCGTCGAGCATGGTCGCCATCATTTCGCGGCCGTCCTCGTTATCCTCGATCAGCAGCACCGTCGGCTTGCCCGCATCCACAGCTTGCGCCGCGTGCGGCACGCTGGCCGCGACCGCCGTGGTGCGCGGCAGGCGGATCGTGAAGGTGCTGCCTTCGCCGGCGCCGTTGCTGTCGGCGCTGACGCTGCCGCCATGCAGCTCGACCAGCCGGCGCACCAGCGCCAGGCCGATGCCCAGTCCGCCCTGCGAGCGGTCGATCGTGATCGACCCCTGCACGAACACGTCGAACACGTGCGGCAGCAGATCGGGCGCGATGCCAACGCCGGTGTCGCGCACCGTCAGCAGCACCTGGTTGTGGTGGTCGTCGTCGCGCATCGAGATGTGGATGCTGCCGCCGTGCGGCGTGTACTTGAGCGCATTGTCGATCAGGTTGGTCGCGATCTGCTCGAGACGCGTCGGGTCGCCGTCGACCCAGCCCGGCTGCATGTCGGTATCGATCGTGTAGTTGCCGGTGCGGCCGGTGGCCTTGAAGGTGTCGAGGCAGGCCGACACCAGCGCCGACATCTCCAGCGGCTGGCGCGCCAGCAGGATCTTGCCGGACATGGCGCGCGACAGGTCGAGCAGGTCGTCGACGATGCGCGACAGGTGCTGGCTCTGGCGCTGGATGATCATCTTGGCGCGGTTGACCACCTCGGGCCCGGCGCCGGCCAGGCCGATCAGCGAGGCGGCGCTGCTGATGGCCGACAGCGGGTTGCGCAGTTCGTGGCCCAGCATGGCCAAAAATTCGTCCTTCGCGTGGTTCTTGCGCTCGGCCGCCTGGCGCTCTTCCATCTCGCGCGTCAGGCGCTTGTTGGTGGCGGTCAGCTCGGTGGTGCGCTGGCTCAGCTTCTGGGTCTGGCGCCGCAATTCCTCGTTCTTCATCGCCAATGCCACGAACACCGACACCTTGGCGTGCAGGATCTGCGGGATCACGGGGGTGAACAGGAAATCGGCGGCGCCGCGCTGGTAGGCCTTGACGCGGTCGATCTCGTCGGCCAGGAAGGCGGTCACGAAGATGATCGGGATGTCGGCCGAGCGAGCGCGCTGGTGGATCGCCTCGGCCGTCTCGAAGCCGTCCATGCCGGGCATGTTCACGTCGAGCAGGATCACGGCGAAATCGTGCAGCAGGACCTGGCGCAGCGCTTCCTGGCCCGAACGGGCGGTCATGACCTCGTAGTTGGTCTGCGCGGCCCATTGGTCAAGCAGGCTGGTCAGTGCCAGCAGGCTTGCCGCGTCGTCGTTGACGACCAGGATTTTCGGTTTTTCTGTTTTAGGCACGTCATTCCTGCGCTACGGGATCTAGGTAGTTGGGGCCATTGCAAAGCCCGACGGACAGGATAGCAGAAACTGTATTGCCAGCACGCACGTTTCGTACATACCGGAAAGACAGGCGGTGTCAGCCATGATAGTCCCGGTCCGGGGCGCTGTCAAAATGCAAGGCACTATTGGTTCTAACTGTGCGGATTGTTCGGTGCCGCACATACCCTCGCAAGGCGCTGTGACATAGTTCCATTGTGTCCAGTTTGCCCGCGAATGGCGAACCGGCTTCCCACCTGAAAGGACAGATGATGAATATCGAAACGATCGTAGACGACAAATTCAAGACCCAATGCTTCCGCGAGCTGGTCGAGGCGCCCATCAGCGCGCTGCGCGGGGTCAGTCCGGACGACGCGCGCGCGATGAGCAAGGCGTTTGGCGTGAACACCATCGGCGAGCTGGCCGACCTGCGCTTCGTCAAGTGGGCCTGCGCGATCAAGACGCTGGCCGAAGAAGAAACCGACACCACGGAGCAAAAGGCCAAGGAGACTCTGCTTGACGAAGCGGTTGAAATGACTTTCCCGGCGAGCGACCCGATTTCGGTCGATGCGGGCATTACCCGGATTGAAGTGCCGCCCGAAAAAGTGGACGCGGCCACCGATCACCAGGATGCGGCGAAGTTCGCCGTCAATGCCAAGGCGGCCAAGTAAAGCGACGCGACACGAAAAAGCCAGCTGCGAAGCTGGCTTTTTCGCATTGGGCCGAGGCCATCGCAGGATTCGCGGCGGGACATCAGCCTGCGACAGGAACGGGGTCAGGTCCGCCGGACCAGACCGCAACCCCGATCAAGTCCGCGGCACCAGTTCGGCCGGCATCGCTACCTTCGCCGCCGGCTGCGCCGACGTCGCGCAGAAGCGGTTCTTGCCGCCGCGCTTGGCTTCGTACAGCGCGTAGTCGGCAATGCTGATCAGCGCATCGACGGTCTCGGCATCGTCAGGGTAGATGCTGATGCCGATGCTGGTCGACAGCTGCAAGGTGAGGTCGTTAATGAAGATCGGCTCGGACACCGCCTCGACCAGCTTGGCCGCTGGCCCGTGCGCGTCGGCCAGTCCCGACACTTCGCCCAGCACCACCATGAATTCGTCGCCGCCCAGGCGCGCCACCGTGTCTTCCTTGCGCGAGCATTCGAGCAGGCGCTTGGAAATCGTCTTCAGCACTTCGTCGCCGTAAGCATGGCCGTAGGTGTCGTTGATCGCCTTGAAGCCGTCCAGGTCGATGTACATGATGGCCGCCTTGTGATGATTGCGGCTGGCGTGCTGCAAGGTGGTGGCGATGCGGTCTTCCAGCAGGCGCCGGTTCGGCAGCCCGGTCAGCGCGTCGTGCAGCGCCAGTTCCTGCTGGGCGCGGCTGTACTGGGCCAGCTCGCGGTACAGCAGGCGCACTTCGAGCATGTTGTGGATGCGCTTGTGCACTTCGAGCAGGTCGAACGGCTTGCTGATGAAGTCGCGCGCGCCGGCCTCGAGGGCGGCGATCTTGAAACTCGGCTGGGCGGTCAGGGCCAGCACCGGCAGGTAGCCGCCGTGCTCGATCTCCTTGAGGCCCTTCATCACCTGGAAGCCGTTCAGGCCGGGCATTTGCAGGTCGAGCAGGATCAGGTCGTAGTTGTGTTGCCGATGCAGCGGGCACACCTGTTCCGGCAGCATGGTCGAGCTGACGCTGGTGTAGCCTTCCGCCCGCAATATCTCTTCCATCAGTTCGATATTGTCGGGGGAGTCGTCCACCACTAAAATTTTTGCGTTTAGGATATCTTCTCGGCTCGGCATGCGGGATCTCGGTCAAGGAGCAAATTCTTTACCCATGCGGCATAACGGTTATGTGACATGCCGGGTATCTCTCAACAGTGTAGCAAACTTCGGTTTGTTTCTTGTAGGACAGTGACTCGTAGTACGGTAGGAGTTGCTCAGCGTTGCGGCCGGCCGCTGATGTCGGCCACGGTGGCGATCAGCTGGCTCGGCTCGACCGGCTTGGAAATGTGCGCCGCAAAGCCCGCTTCGAGGGCGCGCAGGCGGTCCTCGGAACGGGCGAACGCGGTCAGCGCGATGGCCGGCACGGCGGCGCCGCCCGCCAGCGCGCGCACCTCGGCCAGCAGCCCGAAGCCGTCCATTTCGGGCATGCCCAGGTCGCTGATCATCACGTCCGGCGGCGCGGCGCGGAAGGCCTCGAGCGCGGCGCGCGCGTTGGGCGCGGTGGTGACGCTGGCGTGGCAGTCCGACAGGATGCGCTTGATCAGGTCGCGCGCGTCGGCCTCGTCGTCCACCACCAGCACTTTCAGGTTCGACAGGTCGCGCACCACGATGTCGGGCGTGAGCGGGGAAGGAGGGCTGTAGGGGGCGCGGTCGGCGCGCGCCGCCAGCACCTGCGCGGACGCCGCCGGCAGTTCGACCGTGAAGGTCGCGCCGCATTCGGCCCCGCCGCTTTCGACCCGCACCGTGCCGCCATGCTGCTCGATCAGGTGCTTGACGATCGACAGCCCGAGCCCCAGGCCGCCGTGCTGGCGCGTTGTCGAGGAGTCGCCTTGACGGAAGCGCTCGAACACGTGGGTGATGAATTCGGGGGCGATGCCGGCGCCGCTGTCGGCCACCGAGATTTCGACGTTGCCGCCGGCCGGGCGCAGGCCGAGGCGCACCAGGCCGTCGCGCGGCGTGAACTTGATCGCGTTCGACAGCAGGTTCCACACCACCTGCTGCAGCCGCGCCGGGTCGCCGGCGATCATGCCGGTGGCGGGATCGTAGTCCTTCTCCAGCCGAATGTTCTTCGCTTCCGCGGCCGGGCGCAGCGTTTCGATGGCGGCGTCGACGAACACCGACGGCGCCAGGGTCTGGATGTCGAGCATGACCTTGCCGGAAGTGATGCGGCTCATGTCGAGCAGGTCTTCGATCAGCTGGGCCTGGGCGCGCGCGTTGCGCTCGATGGTCTGCAGGCCGCGCTGGAGGTCGGCCGCGTCGCGCGTGCCGCGCCGCAGGACCTGGGCCCAGCCGAGGATCGCCGACAGCGGGGTGCGCAGTTCGTGCGACAGCGTGGCGAGAAATTCGTCCTTCATCTGGCTGGTGCGCTCGGCCTCGGCGCGCGCCAGCCGCTCGCTCTCGAGCAGCTCCTTGCGCTCTTCGGCGGCGCGCCGGGCCGCCTCGTACAGGCGGGTGTTGTCGATGGCCACCGCGGCCTGCGCCGCGATGCCGCCGACGATGCGCTCGGTGCGTTCGGTGAACACGCCCGGTTCCGGATGGCCGAACAGCAGGCGCCCGAGCACCTCGCCCGAACGCGACACCACGGGCACTTCGAGGAAGCTGCGTTGCGCGCTGTCGCCGCCGTTGTCGCCCCAGCGGACCACGCCATCGGACTGCGCGGCGGCGCCGGCGAACTGCGCGAATTCGTCGGTCGCCGCGCCGGCCAGCGCGGTCAGCGTGAACGGCTCGCCGGCGCTGTCGGCGCCGTTGTAGACGAAGGCGCCGAAGCGCGCGCCGCTGATGCCGGTGGCGGCGTCGGCGACGGTCTGCAGCAGCGAGCGCAGGTCGCGCTGGCGCGCCAGTGCGCTGCCGGTGCTGTTGAGAAGTTCCAGCACGTTCGACTCGTCGCGCAGCGCCTGCTGCACGCGCTTGTCCTGGTCGACGTCGGTATTGGTGCCGAACCAGCGCACCACATTGCCCTGGCGGTCGCGCACCGCGTTCACGCGCGTGAGGAACCAGCGGAACTGGCCGTCGGCGCCGCGGATCGGGAACTCCATGTCGAACGGATTGCCGGTGCGGATCGACTCCTTCCAGCGCTGGCGCACCAGCGGCAGCACTTCGGGGTCGTGCACCGATTGCCAGTCCCAGCCCGCCATCTGCTCGGGCGTGGTGCCGGTGTACTCGTACCAGCGCTCGTTGTACCAGACGATATGGCCGTCGGCCACCGCCATCCATGCCAGCTGCGGGATCGAGTTGGCCAGCGCGCGCAGCACTTCTTCGCTTTCGCGCAGCGTGTCCTCGGCGTTCTTGCGGGCGCTGATGTCCTGCACCACGCCGGTCATGCCCAGCACGCTGCGCTGGCGGTCGCGGTCGGCGTAATCGGCGCGGCCCACCACCGAGATCCAGCGCGGCGGGCCGCCGGCGGCATCGACGCGGAATTCGACGTCCAGGTCCTCGCGGTGCGCCATCGCGTGGCGGAACTGGTCGCGCACCATGTCGCGGTCGGCGCCGTGCAGGCGCTCGCGCAGCTGGTCCCAAGCCAGCGGCGTTTCCGGCTCGAGCCCGAACAGTTCGGCCGCGCGAGCGCCCAGCGTGAAGCGGTCGGTGCGTGCATCCCAGCGCCAGTCGCCGAGGCGCCCGGCTTCGAGCGCCACGTGCAGGCGCGTGCTGGCGGCGACGATCGCCTGTTCGCCAGCCTTGCGCGCGGTGATGTCGAGGAAGAGGCAGGCCGTCCCGTCGGGCGAGGGCGAGCAGCGCAGTTCGAACCAGCGCTCCAGGCGGACGTGGAAAAATTCGGTGGCGGGGGAAAGCGGCGGCCCGATATGGCATGCTTCCAGGTCGGGCAGGTCCCACAGCACGCGGCCTTCGAGGTCCGCGCGCGCCATGCCGGGAGCGGCAAGCAAGTCCGCCGCGCTGCGATTGAGGCAGGTGATGCGGCCGGCGGGATCGACCGCGCAGAATGCGTCGGCCAGGTGTTCCAGCATGCCGTCCATGCGCGCGCGGTCTGCGCCGTCGCCGGTCATTGGGGGCGCCCGGTGTGAACCGTGCGGCGGTACGCGGCGCCAGGCGGCCGTGGTGGATTGCTCATGTAATGCGTCGCGATCGTCATGTTCGTGCTGCGGGCGCCAGCGGGCGCCATGCTTCGATGAGGGACGATTCTAGCGCACACATGGCGCTGGTATTCACACTGTTGCGCCGACCTCGGCCAGGACCTTTTGCAGCTGCTCGATTTCGTAGGGCTTTTGCAGCGACTTGTGGGGGAATTCGACCTGGCGCAGGAGGGCGTCGCCGTAGCCCGAGGCGAAGATGACTTTCAGTGCCGGATTGGCCTGCAGCGCACGGCGCGCCAGCTCGACGCCCGACATGCCGGGCAGGCTGACGTCGGTAAACAGCACGTTGTAGTTTCCCGCGGCGAGCTTTTCCAGCGCGCCCTCGGCGTGCGCGACGCCGTCGTTGTCGTGGCCGAAGGCGCGCAGCATTTCGCACACCAGGTACTGCGAGTCGAGGTTGTCTTCCACCACCAGGATGCGCAGGCCGGCCGCGGGCACGGCGCTTTCGGCAGCGGGCTGAGTGGCCGGGGCCAGGGAGCACAGCACGCCGAGCACCTGCTGGCGTTCGTCGCGGACCGGGGTGAAATGCAGGTCGCAGTCGCGCGTTTGCGGGCCGCCGGGAATGATGAAGGAGACGGTCTTGCGCGCCGCCTGCGCGGTGTGGCCGGCCAGCGCCTGCTCGAAAGCGTCGTACGCCGCTTCGAGCGGCGCCGGCAGCATCGGCGGCACCTTGGCGCCAGGGGCGGACGGATGCGACGGGCCGGCGAAGGCGGCGTAGGCGTCGTTGAACACGACGATGCGCTGGGGGCCCCAGCACAACAGCATCGGAAACGGGGAGTTGAGCACGATGTCGAGCGTCAGCCGCAGCGCGTGCGGCCATTGCGCCGGCTCGCCCAGCGCGCTGCGCGACCAGTCGATATCGCCGGCGACGCCGGAAAACTTGGGTGCTTCAATCATCATATCGCTCTGGCCGGCCGGAAAAGCGCACATCGTACACCAAAGTGATAGTCGCCCGCAGGTCCGGACGCGGACGCGGGTTGTATCGGTCTTCAGTGCAAACCAGGCGATCTCCGACGACCGCGCGTTCTATCGCAGGTGCGAGGCGAGGGGACTTTACTTAGCGAGAAAAGTATTAAGGATGGCCAGCACCGACAAGATAACACCGCCCCAAAACCCGATCGACGCGATCAAGTTTCGGCTGCGTTCCTCATTCTGCAGAAATTTACTTACCCATTCGGTCATGATGTACTCCATAACCACTTATCCTGCGTTCCATGTTACTCCTCTTGCTAACCGGCGTGGATCTGTGTGGTGAAGTGAATGTCTGCGTAGAGCCATGCAGCTCCAAAGGTGAGCGAAGCGGACGCAACCAAAACGCGGTAATGGCGAATCGTATGGCAAAGTCCTCCGGATCCAAACTTCCGCGTTGGAAAGACAGGCCCCGTAGCGGCAATCAATGCATGAAAAACCAGCAGCGCGACCGCAATCCAGAATGTGTTCGCGCTCCACAGTTCCGAGAAGGCGGCTCCCACGACGGGGTGTCGGAGTTCATAAAGCGCGTTTACGCACATCCCGAGTCCCGCCCACGATAGTTGACCATCCTTGACTGCCACCAGCGGGTTGGCCCGTGCTCTTTCAACCTTATGCAACGGGAAAAGGCGCAGCAGACCCAGAAAAAGCAAAGGAAGAAGTGTGGGGACGAACAAGTGCACCAGATGCCAGTCAGTCACGGGTCCCCCATAGTAATCGTCATTTTTTGGCTCAACGATATGTGGAGCGAGGGCGACGAACCTTGTGATCGCTCATTCGTGCGCACTGGCTTGCGACATTGCGGACAAAAAAAAGCCCGCTACGGGAGCGGGCTGAATCTATTTTCTTGGAGGAGAATAGAGGAGACAGGCGTAGTTTGTTGCATTGCGCCAAAAATCGCCAATTTTCATTCGTGATGACAGTTATCGGGTTCGCGAATGTTTGCAGGATACTGGCGTTTTCGTCATGATTGCCTGTCGCCGCCCAGGCGCTATTTGATCGGAACCGATGGCCACCGTCGTCCAGCATCGCAATGTCAATATCGTCCTGCTCGATGCGGACGAACCGATCGCCGATCACTGCGGTCCGGGCGACATCGCCATCGTCGCCCGTGCGGACGGCTGGTGGACCCACTTCATCGGCCGCGACGGCGCCGTGGACAGCTACGATCGCCCTTATCCTGCCTACAACGAGGCGCTGTGGGCCGCCAAGGCCGCCGCCGAATACGGATTCGACTAGCCAACCCTCCGCACCGCAGGCGAAATCCCGCCTAATGTCCTTCAGGCAAGTTATGATGGCGTCCGCGCTCGCTTGCCTTTTACTCAATCAACCGTGTGCCCCTGTCTGCTTCATTGAAAGTGTTTTACCATTGAAACCATGCTAAAACTGCCACTTCCACTCACTGTTGTCGCCCTTTCGCTGACCGCGTTGGCTTGCGACGCCGGTGCGGCAGGGCAGGCGGGCGCCTCGCTGGTGGACTATTCGCTTGAACAGCTGGCCGACATCGTCGTCACCTCCGTGTCGCGCCAGGAAACCCGGCTTGCCGACGCGCCGGCCTCGATCTACCTGATCAGCGCGGCCGACATCCGCCGCGCCGGCGCCGCCACGCTGCCTGAAGCACTGCGCCTGGCGCCGAACCTGCAGGTGGCGCAAAGCGATGCGCGCAATTACGCGATCACCGCGCGCGGCTTCAGTTCGAACCTGGAAAACAAGCTGCTGGTCCTGATCGACGGGCGCAGCGTCTATTCGCCGCTGTTTTCCGGCGTGTTCTGGGACGCCCAGGACGTGGCGATGGAGGACATCGAGCGTATCGAAGTGATCAGCGGCCCGGGCGCGACGATCTGGGGCGCCAACGCCGTCAACGGCGTGATCAACATCATCACGCGCCCCGCGGCCGACACGCAGGGCGGCCTGGTGGCGGTTAGTGCTGGCGCCAGGCTCCGCTCGGCGACTGCGCGCTACGGCCTGCCGCTCTCCAATGGCGGCCACTACCGCGTGTACGCCAGGCACACCGATGCGGCCCAGACGTTCAGCGAAGCCGGGGCCCCGGGGCGCAACGACTGGCGGCGCCAGCAGGCGGGGTTTCGCGCCGACTGGGACGGCCCCGTGCACGACGTGACCGTCAGCGGCGACGCCTACCAGGGCGCGCTGAGCTCGGGCGCCGGTCCGGACACCCGCATCGCCGGCGCCAACCTGCTCGGCCGGATCGACAGCCGCCTGGCCGACGGTTCCGACCTGCGCCTGCAGGCCTACCTCGACCACACCGAGCGCGACCAGGACAATACCGGCGCCCAGCTGCTCGACACGGTGGACGTCGAAGTCCAGCACGGCGCCGCCCTCGGCGCCGCGCACCAGCTGGTCTGGGGCGGCGGCTATCGCTACAGCCGCGACCGGCTCGAAGGAGGGCCGCTGCTGCAGTTCTCGCCGGCCGAGCGCGCCCTGCACTGGGGCAACGTGTTCGCGCAGGACGAGATCCGCCTGCACGAGGCGTTGCGCCTGACGTTGGGGCTGAAATTCGAGCACAACACCTACACCGGCATGGAAGCGCTGCCCAACGTGCACCTGGCGTGGAAGCTGCGCGCCGGCCAGCTGCTGTGGGCCGGCGTCTCGCGCACCGTGCGCACGCCGTCGCGCATCGACCGCGACCTGTGGCTGGTCGATGCCCGCAATTCGACGCCGGCCGCGCCGCGCTACACCATCGCCGGCGGCCCGCAGTTCGACGCCGAGACCGCGCGCGTGGCCGAACTGGGCTACCGCGGCCAGCAGGGCGGCGCCTTCTCGTACGCGGCGACCCTGTTCTACAGCGACTACGACCGCCTGCGCACGCTCGAGCCGGTCGCCGGCGGCGGCGCCCAGTTCCGCAACTTCGGCCGCGGCAATGCGCGCGGACTGGAAATGTGGAGCCGCTGGCAGGTGCGCGACGACTGGCGCCTGTCCGGCGGGCTGGTGCTGCAGGACGTGCGCACCCACCTGGCGCCCGGCAGCCAGGACAGTTCGGGCGGCACCGGCCTGGCCACCAACGACCCGTCGCACTACTGGTCGCTGCGCTCGTCGCACGACCTTGCCGACGACCTGCAGGCCGACTTGCTGCTGCGCGCGGTCGGCAGCCTGCCGCGCCCGGCGGTGCCCGGCTACAGCGAGCTCGACGCGCGCCTCGCGTGGCAGCCGCGGCGCGACCTGGAACTGTCGCTGGCCGGCCATAACCTGCTGCACCGTTCGCATGCCGAATTCGGCACGGCCGGCACGCGCCAGATGATCGAGCGCGCCGTGTCCGTCAAACTGGCGCTGCGATTTTGAACGCGCCGCGCATACTCTGGTTCCTGCTGCGCCGCCTGTTGCCGGGCGCGGCGCTGCTGGCCGCCTGCCTGGCGCAGGCGCAACCCAGCGCGGTGGCGCTCGAGCGCAGTGTCAAGGCGGCGTTCATCTACAAGTTCCTGGGTTACACTGAGTTTCCGGCGAACGCCTTCAGCGATCCGGCCGCGCCCATCGTGATCGGCGTGGCAGGGTCGGACGACATGGCTGCCGAGCTGGGCCGTATCGTCGCCGGACGCAGCATCAACAGCCGGCCCATCGCCGTCAGGCAGTTCCGCGACGGCGACAGCGTGGCGGCAGTGCAGCTGCTGTTCGTGGCCGGCGCCGATTGCGCCCGCGCCGCCCGCACGCTGCGCCAGGCGCCGGCCGTGCCGGTACTGCTGGTCACCGAATGCGGCACCGGCTTGCAGGCCGGCAGCATCATCAATTTCAAGATTGTCGAGGAGCGCGTGCGCTTCGATGTGTCGCTCGACGCGGCCGACAGGAACAACATCAAACTGAGTTCGCGCCTGCTGACGGTGGCGAACCATGTGAGCAAGGGAGCACAATAAAATGCCGACGCACGATACCGGCTCTGTCCGCAGCAAACTGATCATCATGGCGGTGTCGACCACCTTCGTCGCTCTGATGTCGGCCGCGATCGCCATGCTGCTGTATGACCTGCGCACGTTCCAGCAATACTGGGTCGACGACCTGACCACCCAGGCCGACATCATCGCCAGCGTCACCGCGCCGGCGCTCGCCTTCAACGACGCCAAGTCGGCGCAGCAGAACCTGGCGGTGCTGCGGGTGCGCCCGCAGATCCTGTCGGGCGCCGTCTACACCGCCGCCGGCGCGCGTTTCGCCTCCTACGCGCAGCAGTCGTCGGCCGACCTCAGCTTTCCGGTCAAGCCGGGCAAGCCGGGCTACCGCATCGAGCACGGAGAACTGGTGGTGGTGCACAACATCGTCGAAAACGGCGAGCTGCTCGGCACGGTCTACCTGCGTTCGCGCTACGGCCTGATCGACCGCCTGATCAGCTACGCCACCATCCTCGGCGGCGTGATGCTGGGCGCGCTGGTGATCGCCGCGCTGGTCGCCTCGCGCCTGCAGCAGAGCATCACGCGGCCGCTGCTGGCGGTCACCAACGTCGCCCGCGAAGTGATGCAGCGGCGCGACTTCACCTTGCGCGTGCCGGGCAACGACAGCGGCGAGATCGGCGTGCTGGTCACGGCCTTCAACGACATGCTGGCCGAGATCGGGCGCCGCTCGCACGCGCTGCAGGAAGCGAACCTGACGCTCGAGCACGAGATGCAGGTGCGCCACCGCGCCGAACAGGCGCTGCTGGTGGCCGACCGCCGCAAGGACGAATTCCTGGCGACGCTGGCGCACGAGCTGCGCAATCCGCTGGCGCCGATCCGCACCGGCCTCGACATCCTGCGCCTGCGCAGCGGCGACGCCCAGGCCACCCAGCGCGCCACCGACATCATGGAACGCCAGCTGCGCCAGATGGTGCGCCTGGTCGACGACCTGCTCGACGTCTCGCGCATCAACACCGGCAAGTTCGCCATCAAGATGGGCCGGGTCGAACTGAAGGCGGTGGTCAACGACGCGCTCGAAGTGGTGCGCTCCTACATCGAGCTGCACGGCCACGAACTGGTGATCGACCTGCCGGACCGCCCGGTGTTCCTCAACGGCGACGCCACGCGGCTGGCGCAGATCCTGTCGAACCTGCTCAATAACGCGGCCAAGTACACCAACCGCGGCGGGCGCGTGAGCCTGTCGGCGCGGGTCGAGGACAAGAACCTGATCGTCACCGTGGCCGACAACGGCATCGGCATCGCGCCGGACATGCTCAATAGTGTGTTCGAGATGTTCGTGCAGGTGGACTCCACGCTCGAGCGCACCAACGCCGGCCTGGGCGTGGGCCTGTCGCTGGCGCGGCGCCTGGCCGAACTGCACAACGGCACCATCGAAGTGCGCAGCGGCGGGATCGGGCGCGGCAGCGAATTTACGGTGCGCCTGCCGATCGTGGTCGAGCCTGAACTGCCGACCAAGACCACGCCGGCCGCCTTCATCAGCGCCGAGACCTACCGCATCCTGCTGGCCGATGACAACGTCGACTTCGTCAACAGCATCGGCGCGCTGCTCTCGGCGATGGGGCACAGCGTGGTCATCACGCATAACGGACCGGACGCGCTGACGGCCGCCGCGCGCTTCTGTCCCGACTTCGCCTTCCTCGACATCGGCCTGCCGCAGATGTCCGGCTACGACCTGGCGCGCGGCATCCGCAAGCTCTCGTGCGGGCCGATGACGCTGCTGATTGCGGTGACGGGCTGGGGCCAGGAAAAGGACCGCCAGCTGGCGTTCGAGGCGGGGTTCGACCACCACATGGTCAAGCCCGTGCGCTTCGAGCAGATCGAGGAAATTCTCAGCAACCGCGCCATCGTGAAGAAGATGCGTACCTGAGAGACAGGGCGCTCGTGTTATCTATCGGGGTCTGGTCCTGCGGACCTGACCCCATTTTCGCCGCACCCACAGGCATTGCAGGCATGACGCATCAGTAGTCGATGATGCATTTCCAATCGGATTGAACAGGTAGCCGCCGCCGCAGCGCTTGATTACCATCTGGTCTGGCTGACGCATTCCGCGGGCCTGCTGTTTGGGGAGAGAGGCGATGTCGGACGACGAGATGCAACCGCTGCAGTACATCAAACAATACCATTCCCATCGCGATTCGCTCTACCATCCCGAGCGTGGCCCCAGCATTTTTGGCTTGGTTGCGAACCCTTCACTCGACTGCGTTTGCGCCGAGCTGGCGCGGCTTGCGTACACGCGTTTTGAAAAAAACGCTGCGGCGCAGGCGAGGCTAGCGCAGATCCTGGCAACCGGTGGCTTCGGCCAACCCGCTTGCTTCAACAGCGAAGGGTCGCAGGCATTCGCGGTCAAAGCGAAAGACGCCAGGCGGTTCGTGTCGTTTCGCGGTACCCAGACCGACGATTTGACCGATGTAATCCATGACGCAGAATGCATACCCATGACAGTGGCGGGTTACCGGGGAATGGTCCACTGGGGCTTCGAGAAAGCGCTGCAATCGATCTGGCCACAGGTGCAGGAGTGGCTCGCCGCGAATGCGTCGCCGCAGCCGCCTGTTTTTACCGGGCACAGTCTCGGCGCGGCGCTGGCAACGCTGGCCGCGGCGCGCGTGCCAAACGCCGAACTCATTACATTTGGGTCGCCCCGGGTAGGCAATGAGGAATTTGCCGCGAGCTTTGCGGGACGCGCGGTTCGGCGCTACGTCGATTGCTGCGATGGAGTGACGCTGGTGCCGTTGGAAGCGGGGTGGGGTACAAGCACGTGGGGCTGATGACCTACATCGACCGCGACGGAAAGTTGCAACAGCTGCTGCCATCTCCTCGCAACATCGAACAAGACAAGTTATTGGGGCACGTGTGGTTTGCAACGATCGATGTCCTGGATATCGACAAGGTGCGGCTGCGCGAGTTTGCCGATCACGCCCCGGCCAACTACATCCGGGCCCTGATCTAGCCGGGAACGCCAGGGATTCGATCCCGGCAAAGAAAAAGGGCCTGAAGATTTCTCTTCAGGCCCTTCGTCTTACGAATAATGGTGCGGCTGGCAGGAATTGAACCCACGACCCCTTGGTTCGTAGCCAAGTACTCTATCCAGCTGAGCTACAGCCGCGAAAGACAAGATTATAGCAGGGGTTTTTCAAAACGCCAAGCATGTCGCAAGCGTTGATCAAGCCGCGGGATCGGGCGTTTCGGGCGGGGCGTCATTCAGCCCGCGCGCCATCGCGCCGCCTTCGCCGCGCCAGAAATCACGATCTGCCAGCCGCACCCGTTCGGCCGCATGCATCATGTGCTCGGCCGCCGCCTTGCGCGCCAGCTCCGGGTCGCCCGCGGCGATCGCCTGCACGATCTTTTCGTGTTCCTGCCGCACTTGGTTGGAGAAGTCCGCGCGCCGCGCTTCATTGGCGCGCGTGACCTTGACCGCGGCGCGCGTCGGCTGGGCGAACATCTCGGTGAACTTGACCCAGTAAGGATTGCCGGTGGCCTCGGCGATGCTCAGGTGGAAGCGCACGTCTTCCTCGACGCCGCTCACGCCGCTGGCCACCGCTTCCTCGATGCGGCGAAGCGCATGCTCGATCTCGGCCAGTTGCCCCGGCGTGCGGCGCAGCGCGGCCAGCGCCGCCGTCTCCGATTCCAGGCCGCGGCGCACCTCGATCAGGTTCAGCAGCGACTGCACCGATTGCTCGGTCGCCGCGTCTTCGCCGGCGGACGGCTGCGGCTCCTCGGCGCAGATGAAGGTGCCACTGCCTTTGCGGCTGCTGAGGATGCCGTCGGCCTTGAGCTGGGCGATCGCCTCGCGCAACACGGTGCGGCTGACGCCGAAATGCTCGGACATCGCCTGCTCGGACGGCAGGCGCGTGCCCGGGGCCAGCCCGTCCTCGCGAATCTTGGCCAGCAGCCTGGCGGCAGTGCGCGCGCCCAACGTGCCGGCTTCGAAACCGATGCGGTCCGGTTCGGGTCTAACAGGGGGCAGGTCCATCGGTTGTTCCATCTTTATTTCCTTTGCGTATGCACCGCGAATTATACAAATATACAGCTTGACACGCATACTTCGTACAAATAATATACAGCAAATCAGCTTTTATACAACTCGCCAACCGCATCCCGCGGCAAAAAAACCAGGCGGCCGATTTCTTAACCGATATCAGGAGACAAAGATGGCGATTACCGGAACGCATCCAGGGCTGGACCGGCCTGCTTCCCCCAACGCGGACGCCGACGAAGCATCGGTGTATCGCAAGGTCACGTGGCGCATCGTGCCCTTCCTCATGCTGTGCTACATCGTGGCCTACCTCGACCGCGTGAATGTCGGCTTCGCCAAGCTGCAGATGCTGACCGACCTGAAGTTCAGCGAAACCGTCTACGGCCTCGGCGCCGGTGTGTTCTTCTTCGGCTACTTCCTGTTCGAGGTGCCCAGCAACGTCATCCTGCACAAGGTCGGCGCCCGCGTCTGGATTGCCCGCATCATGATCACCTGGGCGCTGATCTCCGGCGCCTTCATGTTCGTCTCCACGCCCATCCAGTTTTACGTGATGCGCTTCCTGCTCGGCCTGGCCGAAGCGGGCTTTTTCCCCGGCATCATCCTGTACCTGACCTACTGGTTCCCGGCCGAGCGCCGCTCGCGCATGGTGTGCACCTTCATGACCGCCATTCCTCTGGCCGGCCTGATCGGCGGCCCGCTGTCGGGCTGGGTGATGGAGTCGTTCGCCGGCAAGGGCGGCATGGCCGGCTGGCAGTGGATGTTCCTGGTCGAGGCGGTGCCCGCCATCGTGATGGGATTGATCGTGCTGGTGTATCTCGACGACGGTATCCGCGCGGCCAAGTGGCTGACCGAACCTGAAAAGAAACTGCTGGAAGAGAAGATCAGCCACGAGACGGCCGGCAAGGTGGTCCATCCCTCGCTGCGCGCGGTGTTTGCCGACCCCCGCGTGTGGCTGATGGCGCTGATCTATTTCTGCTGCGTCACCGGCCAGTACGGCCTGACGTTCTGGCTGCCGACCCTGATCAAGACGGCCGGCATCAAGGGCGTGCTGAACATCGGCATGTTCACCGCCATTCCGTACGCCGCCGCGGTGGTGACGATGCTGTACCTGGGCCGCAGCTCCGACAAGCACATGGAGCGCCGCTGGCACCTGGTGATCCCGCTGCTGCTGGGCGCCGTCGGCCTGGTCGGCAGCGCGCTGGCCGGCACCACCAACACCGGTCTTGCCATCGTCGCGCTGTCGATCGCCGCGGCCGGCGTTCTGTCCTCGGCGCCGCTGTTCTGGGCGCTGCCGACCTCGTTCCTCTCCGGCGTGGGCGCCGCAGCCGGCATCGCCGCCATCAACTCGGTCGGCAACCTGGCCGGCTTCGCCAGCCCGTTCCTGATCGGCTGGATCAAGGACCTGACGCATTCGACCGATATCGCGCTGTACGTCCTGTCCGGCGTGCTGGTGGGCGGCGCGCTCATCGTGCTGAACATCCCGGCCAAAATGGTCAACCGTTAAGGAGTAATGATCATGGCAGAGCAAATCGACCGCGTCGGGGTAGTTGGCCTCGGCGCGATGGGGATGGGCATCGCCCAATCGCTGCTGCGCGCTGGCCTGGAAGTGCATGCCTGCGACGTGCGCGACGAGGCGGTGCGGGCGCTGGTGGCGCAGGGCGGCCACGCCGCGGCGTCGCCGGCGGAACTGGCCGGCAAGGTCGATGCGATGCTGATCGTGGTGGTCAACGCGGCGCAGACCGAGCAGGTGCTGTTCGGCGAGAATGGCGCCGCCTTTCAGCTCAAGCCCGGATCGGTGGTGATCGCCAACGCCACCGTGGCGCCGGAATTCGCCGAGGCGCTGGGCGCGCGCCTGCTAGGGATGGGCCTGCGCTTCATCGACGCGCCGATTTCCGGCGGCGCCGCCAAGGCCGCGACGGGCCAGATGTCGGTGATGGCGGCCGGCGCGCCGGAAACCTTCGATGCCTGCACCCGCATCTTCGACGCCATCTGCGCCAAGCTGTATCGCCTGGGCGACCAGCCGGGACAGGGCTCCAAGGTCAAGATGATCAACCAGCTGCTGGCCGGCGTGCACATCGCCGCCGCGGCCGAGGCGATGGCGCTGGGCCTGCGCGCAGGCTGCGATCCGGACGCGCTATACGAAGTCATCTCGAACAGCGCCGGCAGTTCGTGGATGTTCCAGAACCGCGTGCCGCACATCCTCAAGGGCGACTACACGCCGCTGTCGGCGGTGAATATTTTCGTCAAGGACCTCGGCATCGTGCTCGACTACGCGAAGAAGAGCGTGTTCCCGCTGCCGCTGTCGGCCACCGCGCACCAGATGTTCATGCAGGCCTCGGCGGCCGGGCATGGCGGCGAAGACGATTCGGCCGTCGTCAAAGTCTTCCCGGGCATCACGCTGCCAGGGAGCCGGCCATGACTGTCCTGCTCGGATGCATCGCCGACGATTTCACCGGCGCGACCGACCTGGCCGGCATGCTGGTCAAGGCGGGCATGCGCACGGTGCAGCTGATCGGCGTGCCGGCCGGCCCACCGCCGCAGGATGTCGACGCGATCGTCATCGCGCTCAAGTCGCGAACCAATCCGGCGCCCGAAGCGGTGGAGGAATCGCTGGCGGCGCTGCGCTGGCTGCAGCAGGCCGGCTGCCGCCAGTTCCAGTTCAAGTACTGCTCGACCTTCGATTCCACGGCGCGCGGCAATATCGGGCCGGTGGCGGAAGCGCTGATGGAGGCGCTGGGCACCGACTTCACCATCGCCTGCCCGGCCTTCCCGGCGAACAACCGCACCATCTACAAGGGCTACCTGTTCGTCGGCGACGAGCTGCTGAGCGAATCGGGCATGCGCAACCATCCACTGACGCCGATGACCGACGCCAACCTGGTGCGCGTGCTGCAGCAGCAGGTGGCAGGCAAGGTCGGCCTGGCAGATTACAAGGCGGTCGGGCAGGGCGCCCAAGCGATCAAGGCGCGCTTCGAGGCCTTGAAGGCGGAGGGCGCGCGCTTCGCCATCGTCGACGCGGTGACCAATCGCGACCTGGAAGAAATCGGCGCCGCCTGCGACGACCTGCCGATGATTACCGGCGGCTCCGGCATCGCGCTCGGCCTGCCGGAAAACTTCCGCCGCCGCGGCTTGCTGGCCCGGCACGATGCGGCCGATGCGCTGCCTGCCACCGGCGGCCTGCGCGCGGTGATCTCCGGCAGCTGCTCGGTCGCTACGCAGGCGCAGGTGGCGCTGATGGCGGAGACAGCGCCGGCCTTCGTCATCGATCCCTTGCAACTGGCGCGCGGCGACGATGTCGTCTCCGCCGCGCTCGACTGGGCGGCCGATCGCCTGTCGCGCGGACCGGTGCTGGTGTACGCCACCGCGACGCCGGAAAAAGTGCGCACGGTGCAGGCGCACTTGGGCGTCGAGCACGCCGGCAGTTTGGTGGAAAACGCGCTGGCCGACATTGCGCGCGGCCTCGTTAAGCTTGGCGTCGGCCAGTTGATCGTCGCCGGCGGCGAGACCTCCGGCGCCGTCGTCAAGGCGCTCGGCGTGACCGGATTGCGCATCGGCCCCGAGATCGATCCCGGCGTGCCCTGGACCACGGTGTTGAAAGAGGGTGGTGGCCAGCCGCTGGCGCTGGCGCTCAAGTCGGGCAATTTCGGCAGTCCGGATTTCTTCGTCAAGGCATGGAGCAAGCTCGCATGAGTGCCAATGAAAATCGCCAGCGCGAGCAGATCGTCGACTTCGGCCGCTCGCTGTTCGAGCGCGGCCTGACCGCCGGCAGCAGCGGCAACCTAAGCGTGCGGCTCGGGGACGGCTGGCTGCTCACGCCGACCAACGCCAGCCTGGGCCGGCTCGATCCGGCCAGCATCTCGAAGCTCGACTGGGACGGGCGCCTGGTCAGCGGCGAGCCGCCGTCCAAGGAAGCCTTCCTGCACCGCGCGATGTACCAGGCGCGTGAGCAGGCCGGCGCCATCGTCCACCTGCACTCGACCCATTCCGCCGCGGTATCGTGCATGTGCGGCTTGAACCACGACGACTGCATTCCGCCGCTGACGCCGTATTTCGTGATGAAGATCGGGCGCCTGCCGCTGGTGCCATACCATCGGCCGGGCGATCCGGAACTCGGTCCGGCAATCAGTAAGCTGGCCGCCAGACACAACGCGGTGCTGCTCGCCAACCACGGCCCGGTGGTGTCCGGCGCCTCGCTCGAAGCGGCCGTGTACGCCGCCGAGGAACTGGAAGAAACCGCCAAGCTGTTCCTGCTGCTGCGCGACGTGCCGGCCCGGCCGCTGGACGCCGCGCAAATCGACGACCTCAAGACCACATTCAAGCTTGAAATTTAATTTCAAAAGGTGCCCCATGTTGAAATTTGCTGCCAACCTCACGATGATGTTCACCGAACATCCGTTCCCGCAGCGCTTTGCCGCCGCGGCCGCCGCCGGCTTCCGCGGCGTCGAATTCCTTTTCCCTTACGACCACACGCCGCAGGAAGTGGCGCAATGGCTCGACGAAAACAAGCTGGAGAACGCGCTGTTCAACCTGCCGCCTGGCGACTGGGCGGCCGGCGAGCGCGGCATCGCCTGCCTGCCGGGCCGCGAAGAGGAATTTCGCGCGGGCGTGCAGAAGGGTCTCGAATACGCCAAGGCGCTCGGCACCAAACGCGTCCACATGATGGCGGGGTTGATTCCGGCCGATGCCGACCTGGCGGTCTGCCGCGCCACCTACCTTACCAACCTGCGCCACGCGGCCGGTGTGTTCGAGCCGCACGGCATCACCGTCGTCATCGAGCCGATCAACGGCCGCGACATGCCGGGCTACTTCCTCGTCACGCAGGCGCAGGGGCACGAGATGCGCGAAGCGTCGGGCGCGCCGAACGTCAAGGTGCAGATGGACTTCTACCACGCGCAGATCGTCGAGGGCGACCTGGCGATGAAATTCCGCCAGCACTTCGACGGCATCGGCCACGTGCAGATCGCCAGCGTCCCCGCGCGCAACGAGCCGGACGATGGCGAAGTCAATTACCCCTATCTGTACCGGGTGCTCGAAGAGCTGGGCTACGACGGCTGGATCGGCTGCGAATACCGGCCGCGCGGGCGCACCGAGGACGGCCTTGGCTGGCTTGCCGCCGTATCGAAAGGAGAAGCCAAATGAAAGTGCTGATCACCGGCGGCGCCGGCTTCCTCGGTCAGCGCCTGGCGCGCGCTCTGCTCAAGCGCGGCCAGTTGAGCGACAGCCAGGGCCAGCCGCGCACCATCGACGAACTGGTGCTGGTCGACGTCGTCGCGGGCAACGATTTCGGCGACCCGCGCGTGCGCGTGGTGACGGGCGATATCTCCGATGCCGCGCTGCTGCGCGAGCTGGTCGACGAACGCACCCAATCCATCTTCCACCTGGCGGCGATCGTCAGCGGCGCGGCGGAGGCCGACTTCGATTTGGGCATGCGCATCAACCTCGACGCCTCGCGCGCCTTGCTCGACGCCTGCCGCCTGCGCGGGCACCGGCCCAAGGTCGTGTTCACCAGCTCGGTCGCGGTGTATGGCGGCAAGCTGCCGGCGCTGGTGAGGGACGACACCGCGCTCAATCCGCAATCGTCGTACGGCGCGCAGAAGGCGATCGGCGAACTGCTGCTGAACGACTACAGCCGGCGCGGCTTCGTGGACGGGCGCGTGCTGCGCCTGCCGACCATCAGCGTGCGGCCCGGCAAGCCGAACAAGGCCGCGTCCTCGTTTGCCAGCGGCATCATCCGCGAACCGTTGAACGGGGAGGCTGCGGTGTGCCCGGTGTCGCCGGACCTGCGCCTGTGGCTGCTGTCGCCGCGCGGCGCGATCGAGTCGCTGATTGCGGGACACGAACTCGATGGACCGGCGCTGGGCATGAGCCGCACCATCAACCTGCCGGGCATTTCGGTGAGCGTGGGCGAGATGGTCGAAGCGCTGGGCAAGGTGGCGGGGCCAGAAGCGGTGGCGCGCATCACGTTTGCGCCTGACCCGGCGATCGAGCGCATCGTCAACAGCTGGCCGGGTGCGTGGGACACGGCGCGCGCCAAGGCGCTGGGGCTGGTGGCCGATCCCGACTTCGAGAGCATCATCCGCGCCTTCATCGCCGACGAATGACGGAGTGGGGCAGGCTGTCGGGGTCTGGTCCTGCGGACCTGATCCCATCTTGGATCGACAAAGAAAAAAGGCCTGAAGATTTCTCTTCAGGCCTTTCGTCTTACGAATTTTGGTGCGGCTGGCAGGAATTGAACCCACGACCCCTTGGTTCGTAGCCAAGTACTCTATCCAGCTGAGCTACAGCCGCGAAGCAAGCATTCTAGCAGTTCCATCTTGTTTTCGGAAGGGCTAACTTGTAGCCATTTCGAAACCAGGACTTCCCTGCCTGGTGTTCCGTTGCTCTGTCGTTGCCGATTCGCTTTGGAACCGGAGGGCTTGCCCTCCGAAGAAGCAGCATTGTAATGAACCGTGGCGCGCTTGTCCAGAGCCATCGCCGCGACGGCGCAAAGTTTTTTCCGGAAACTCTTCTTCTGGTAGATTACTACTTCACAACTTAACAACAAGAGGGATCGCTTCATGACCATCATCACGACCGTCGAAGACCTGCGCGAACTGGCAAAGAAACGGGTGCCGCGCATGTTCTACGATTACGCGGATGCCGGCTCGTGGACCGAATCGACATACCGCGCCAACGAGGCCGACTTCGGCAAGATCAAGTTCCGCCAGCGCGTTGCGGTCAACCTCGAGGACCGCAGCCTGCGCAGCACGATGATCGGCCAGGACGTGTCGATGCCGGTGGCGCTGGCGCCGACTGGCCTGACCGGCATGCAGCACGCCGACGGCGAAATCCTCGCGGCGCGCGCGGCCGAAAAATTCGGCGTGCCGTTCACGCTCTCGACCATGAGCATCTGCTCGATCGAAGACGTCGCCGCCAACACCAGCAAGCCGTTCTGGTTTCAGCTGTACGTGATGAAGGACCGCCCGTTCATCGAGCGGCTGATCGAGCGCGCGCGCGCCGCGAAGTGTTCGGCGCTGGTGCTCACGCTCGACCTGCAGGTGCTGGGCCAGCGCCACAAGGACATCCGCAACGGCATGACCGCGCCGCCCAAGCTGACCATCGCGAACATCGCCAACCTGATGACCAAGCCGGCGTGGTGCCTGGGCATGCTGGGCACGAAGCGCCGCTTCTTCGGCAATATCGTCGGCCATGCGAGCGCCGTGTCGGACATGTCGTCGCTGTCGTCGTGGACCTCGCAGCAGTTCGATCCGCGCATGTCGTGGGACGACGTGGCGTGGGTCAAGCAGCGCTGGGGCGGCAAGTTGATCATCAAGGGCATCATGGACGTGGAAGATGCGAAGCTGGCCGCGGCCAGCGGCGCCGACGCGCTGATCGTGTCGAACCACGGCGGCCGCCAGCTCGATGGCGCGCAGTCGAGCATCGGTGCGTTGCCGGCGATCGTCGAAGCGGTGGGCAAGCAGATCGAGGTGCACATGGATGGCGGCATTCGCTCGGGGCAGGACGTGATCCGCGCGCTGGCCCTTGGCGCGAAGGGCGTGTATATCGGCCGGCCGTTCCTGTATGGGCTGGGCGCCGGCGGCGAGGCGGGCGTGACCAAGTGCCTTGAGATCATCCGTAACGAGCTCGATCTGACGATGGCGTTCTGCGGCCTGCGCGACGTGAACCACGTCGACAAGAACATCCTGCTGCCCGGAACCTATTGAAATCGTATCCGTCGCTCGATGAGGCCGTGACGGACTGAAATCGGTTAAGAGCAGTCCGGCTGCTTTCGGCTGCTGATTGAAGCGGTCGTTCGCACTTTTGAAAACCACAATATGAAGCGACGTGATGCGTAAATTGGGTTACTTACTGGTCGGAGCGGGATTCAGTTGGCTGGTCTTCTTGCAAGCAGTTCAATCTATTCGCGATGGGATCAGACCAATTCTCAGAATTGAATACGCCAAGATAGATGTTGGTGGTCGTTCCGCGATCCCCGCTGGGGAAGTCATAGAGCTAATACGAGACGCGGCATCGCGGTGCTACGATGCGCAGCCTCTGTTTTTGCTGCCCGGCGTAGTGATGCTAGTTGGCACAATATTCATTGGTCGGCGTAGCGCGAGCACCTAGAGCGATAAGCCGACTTCTATTTTAACGTCCGCAATGGGTCGGAGGCGGACGCCTCCATATCGGGCGCCCTTTCCTGACGGGTTAGCGCTGGTAGCGAGACGAGCGTCGCCGAGTGCCTGGAATTCATACACAACAAACTCGACCTGACGATGGCGTTCTGCGGCCTGCGCGCCGTGAGCGACTTGGACAAGAACACACTGCTGCCCGGGACATATTAAAATCTTCGCCCCGGCTCGATTTGAGCGTACGGCGAGGAGCGCAACGGTTGCGCACAGGAGTGATGATGAAGGCATTGAAAGTAGCAACGGCGCAGTTTGAAAACTTCAGCGGGGACAAGAGTCGCAACCTGGATCGCATACAGCATTTTTGCGAACAGGCAGCATTCTCCGGAGCGAAAGTTGTTGCCTTTCATGAGTGTTCCATCACCGGCTACACGTTCGCCAGGAACTTATCCAAGGAACAGCTTACTGAAATTTCCGAGCCGATCCCCTCAGGGCCCTGTACCTCGAGGTTGACTGAAATCGCCAAGCGCCTCAATATTTATGTACTTGCTGGACTCTTTGAGCTGGGAACGGACGGGAAGCTGTACAAGGCTTATATTTGTGTCGGTCCGAACGGTTTTGTAGCAAAGTTCCGCAAACTCCATCCCTTCATCAACCCGCACCTAACCCCTGGCAACGAGTATGTTGTCTTTGAAATAGAGGGATGGAAGTGTGGCGTCCTGATCTGCTACGACAACAATGTAATTGAGAATGTTAGAGCCACTACTTTGTTGGGTGCGCAGATAATATTCATGCCCCATGTGACGATGTGCACGCCCTCGACCAGGCCTGGCGCTGGTTTCGTTGACCCGGAACTTTGGAAGAACAAAGAAAATGACCCGACTTCCCTCCGTACTGAATTCGAAGGGTTGAAGGGCAGGGCCTGGCTGATGAAGTGGCTGCCGGCGAGGGCATACGATAACGGAGTCTATGTCGTGTTCTCAAATCCAATCGGGATGGATGACGATCAGCTGAAAAATGGATGTTCGATGATCATTGATCCTTTCGGTGATGTTATTGCCGAGTGTCCTCGCCTTGACGAAGGAATAGCGATTGCAACCCTGGTGCCTGAAAAACTCGTCCACGCTGGCGGTACCCGATACAAGGAGGCTCGAAAACCAGAAATGTATCGAGATATCCTGGGGCAGGAGCACATATCGAATCAGAAAGTCGCTTGGTTGACGGAGAAATCCGACAACTGATAAAGCTTGCGGCGCCGCCGCGGGGGCTAGCCGCCAGGAAAGAAAAGTGGTACTTTCCTAAAAGTTAAACTTTCTATTTAAAAACATTCACATGCATATGTTCCGCGCTCCCGCGCCGGGCGCGCTCGCGTCCCGCACACCGATTGCCGCCGCCGTTTTCCTGCTTACCTTCAGCCTGCAAGCCGCCGCACAGACCACCGCCACCAGCACCGCACAGCCGGCTGCGGCGACTACCGCCGCCAAGCCGGCGGCCAGGACCGATGGCAAGCAGTCCGCGGCCACGTCATCGGATACAGTGCCGGCGCCGACCGGTCCGGTTCAGGTCGTCAACGTGGTCAAGGAACGCGAGACCAACCGGGTCGATCGCCAGGTCTACGACATCAAGAACGACGCCAGTACGGCCGGCGCGTCGATCGGTGACGTGCTCAACAATGTGCCCTCGGTCAACGTCGATCCCAACGGGACCGTGCGCTTGCGCGGCAGCGAGCGGGTAACCGTGCTGGTCGACGGCAAACCCACCGCCCAGTTGCAGGGGGAGAACCGGGCGGCCGCCATCAATGCGCTGCCGGCGGAGAACTACGAATCGGTACAGGTGATCAATAATCCTGGCGCGGAGTTCGGCAACGAAGCAGGCGGCGGCCCCATCCTCAATCTCATTTCGCGCCGCTATACGAAGCCGGGCGGCAACGGTAGCGTGGCCGGCAACATCGGTCCCGGCGGACGGCGCAATGCCTTTGCCAACGGCAGCTACAGCGCCGGCTACGCCTCGGTCAACGGCACGCTCAATGTGCGGCGGGACGGCAACGAGACGGAGACCGAACAAGCGCGCGAACGCATCGATCCGGCCACGGGCGCCATCAGCCGCCTGCGCCAGAACACCGAACGCCGGGGACTCACGAACTTCATCCAGGGCGGCGTGGGCGGCCGCTACAACTTTAATGAGCGCGATACCGTCACCGGGTCCGTCTCGCTCAACAAGCGCGGCAACGACGCCAGCCAGGACGAGCATCTGAGCGATCTGCGCACCGGACTGGTCCCTGTGGTCGATTACCGTACGCGCCGCACTACCGAAGGCGACGCCCTCAATCATGAGTTCGTCACCGGTTTCGAGCGCCGCTTCGGCACGGAGGGGAGCACTCTGAAGGTCGATCTGCGCCACTCATCGAACACCAACAATATCGATTCCACCGTTCTCTACGAGCCTTTGGCGATGCCGGCCGTCGGCGCTCCCGTCCTGCGCGATTACGCGCAGGATACGACGCTGCGGGTACGATTGACCGACCTCAGCAGCGATTACAGTGGCAAGTGGGGACCGGGCTTCCTGACCGCGGGCGGACGCTGGCAGCGCACCGGCCAATCGTCCGACAACCGTTACCTGTTCCTCGCCGGCGGCGTCCTCGACACCAGGCGCAGCAATCTGTTCAAGCTGGATCAGGACGTGCTTGCCGCCTACGGCACCTATGAAATGCCGATCAACAAGCTGTGGTCCTTCAAGGGCGGCCTGCGCGTCGAGCATACCGACCTCGAACTGGACCAGGTCACCAGCAACATCCAGGCCGGCAACAGCTACACGAATTATCTGCCCAGCCTGTTCCTGACCTACAAGCTGGATCCGAATTCGAATCTGCGCCTGTCCTACGCCGACCGCATTTCCCGTCCGAGCTCGGGCGAGCTGAATCCGTTCATCAATTACTCCAGCGATTACTACGTTAGCTCCGGCAACCCGCGCCTGCATCCGGTGAAACTGCATTCGCTGGAACTGGGCTACGAGACCAAGATCAAGGGCCTGATGCCGGTCAGCCTGCGCGGCTATCTGCGGCGCGAATCGGACGTGATCACCGATCGTCGCGTGTTCCTCAGCGATAACACGCTGCTCACCACCAAGGACAATCTGGGCGACCGCCGCTCCGGCGGTGTCGAATTCTCGGTCATGGGCATGATTCCGCCGAATATGAAAGTTGGCGGCGTGACGCTGCCGAATCTCCGTTTCATGTTCAACGGTAACTGGGGCTTTATCGAACAGGACCGGATCGGCGCACTCGGCCTGACCGGCGAGAAGCGCTCCTCGCCATCGCTGTACCTGCAAGGCGGCGGCCAGTGGCAGATCGACCCGAAGAATGTGATGACCCTGATGGCTCACCACCAGGGCAAGCTGCTGTCCGGCGAAGGCTACCGCGAACCGTTCGGCATGCTGATTCTGACGTACGAACACAAGGTGAGCCCGCGCCTGTCGTTCAACGTGCGCGCCAACGACGTGCTCAATTCGACCGGCCAGAAGTTCCGCGTCGACACCGACATCCTGCGCGACCGTACCGACGTCACTGTCCACCAGCGCCGGCTGTATGCGGGCTTTCGCTACACGTTCGGCGGCGTGACCGGCAACGATGCCGTGCGCAACGCCCTGCAGTCGGCCGGCGTCAACCCGGACAGCCCGCAGGCGCGCGAGGCGATGAAGATGATGCAGGCGGCGCAGCCGGCGCCGACGGCAACGCCGGCGCCAACGCCAGCGCCAGCGCCGGCCGTCACGCAGCCTGCACAGCCGCGTGTCGAACCGGCTGCGCCAACGTCGCCGCCTCCGACCCCGCCGCAGTAGTCGAAACCGTCGTTCCTGCGAAGGCAGGAACCCATACTGAGCCTGCTACATCACGTTCGTCGGCTGCCCTGCGACGAACGCCTCGACGTTATCGATCAGCATATCGGCCAGCGTCTGCATCGCCCCCGCGCTGGCCCACGCCACGTGCGGCGTCAGGATGAAGTTCGGCTGATTGAGCCCGAGGAGGGGATTGTCCGGCACCGGCGGCTCCTTGCTCAACACATCGAAGCCGGCGCCAGCGATCACGCCATCCTTCAGCGCCTGCGCCAGCGCCGCCTCGTCCACAAGCCCGCCGCGCGCCGTGTTAATCAGCAGCGCGGTCTTCTTCATCATGCTCAATTCGCGCGCGCCGATCATGTTGCGCGTCTTGTCGTTCAGCGGCAGGTGCAGGGTGATCACGTCGCAGGTGCGCAGCAGCTCCTCGAGCGGCAGGTTGGTAACTTCCGGATCGTCCACCGGCGTGCGCGTCGCCACGCACACCTGCATGCCGAACGCGCGCCCAAGCTGCGCCACCTTGTGCCCCAGCGCGCCGTAGCCGACGATCCCCAGCCGACTGCCCGCCAGGTCGCCAATCGGATGATTGAACAGGCAGAACGTGCTCGATTTCTGCCATAGCCCCGCGTTGACGTCGGCGCTGTACGCAAGCAGGTTCCGGCGCAGCGCCAGGATCAGCGCGAAGCAGTGCTCCGGCACCGCCACCACCGAATAATTACGGATGTTCGACACCACGATGCCGCGCTCCCGGCATGCCGCCAGGTCGACGTTGTCCGTGCCCGTCGCCGCCACCGCGATCATCTTCAGGTCCGGCAGGCGTGCGATGTCCGCGGCGCGCACCGGCACCTTGTTGGTGATGGCAATCGTCGCCCCGGCCAGCCGTTCGGCCACCTCGCCAGGCTGCGTTGCCGGATAGTCGCGCCACTGATGCTCGAACGCCGGCTTGCGTACATTGGCCAGCAGGCTGTCGCGGTCGAGGAAAACGATATTTTGCATGTCATCCCTTTTGATGTACGGGTTTGGACTGGAAGCGCGGGTGGGTCACGAACAAGTCGGCCACCCATTCGACAAACACGCGCACCTTGGCCGACAGGTGGCGATTCTGAGGATATACCACATTGACCGGCAGCGGCGGGCTGCCCCAGTCTTCCATCAGCAGCACCATCTCGCCCGAGGCCAGATACGGCTCCATCGAATAGGTCGGCATCTGGATCACCCCAAGCCCGTTAAGGCCCGCGGTGATGTAGGCCGTTGAATCGTTCACCGCCAGGTTGGACGGCAGCGGAATGCTGATCTCTTCGTCGCCCCGCGTGAAGTCCCAATCGAACACCTTCCCCGTCTTTTGCGAAAAGTAGTTCACGCACCGGTGCGCGAGCAGGTCGCGCGGATGCGTGGGCCGGCCGTACTGCGCGACGTACGCCGGCGTGGCGCAGGTGACGAAATTGAGGATGCCGATACGGCGCGCGATCAGGTTCGAGTCGGGCAGGATGCCGGCGCGGATGGCGCAATCGACGCCTTCTTCGACCAGGTCCACCGGCCGGTCGCCGCAACCCAATTCGAGCGAGATGTCCGGGTAACGCGCGAAAAAATCGGGCAGGGAAGGAATGATGATGTCGTTGGCGGTGCCGGTCGAGACATCGACGCGCAGCCGCCCGCTCGGACTGGCGCGGTTGCGCGACAAGGACTCCTCGGCTTCGCGCACGTCCGACAGGATGCGCAGGCAGCGTTCATAATAGGCAGCGCCGTCCGAGGTGACGCTCACGTGCCGGGTGGTGCGGTGCAGCAGCTTGACCGACAGCGCCTTCTCCAGCGACTGCAGCATCGTCGACACCGTCGCCTTGGGCAGCTGGAGCTGGTCCGCCGCCTTGGTGAAACTGCCGCAATCGACCACCTGCACGAACACTTCCATCGCCTGCAATTTGTTCATTGATCCTCGCATTGTTCACAGCCATGAACAATCAATTCGTTAATGGCGTCTTTATCAGATTGTAGATCAAGACTACACTGCTTGTACTGGATCGAGGGATGCAGCAATTTTCGGAAGCGGTCGGGAGGAAGTCATGCGATACAAGGACGCCATCATTACAGTATTGGCACTGGTTGCCAGCCTGCTGGTCCTCACCGGCATGACTTATTCCGACCCGTACCAGCGGGCCGCGCAAGTCGAGAGCCTTGGTTTTGACGCACTCGCACATGACCTGTTCAACGGCTCGAAACTGGCCTGCGCCGACCAGCCTGCCGAAGGGAGCGCGCAATGAACATCGCGGTCGATCTGCCCCACCTGAACATCCGCGAACTCGAAGTTGGCGGCGCCGAGGGCCCTCTGGTCGCGCGCCTTTACACCGCCGATGCGACGCGCTCGAAGAAGGACAGCCTGGTGGTGTTTTTCCACGGCGGCGGCTTCGTGGGCGGCGGCCTCGATGACGCCGACCAGTTCCTGCGCCACATGTCCTGCGGCGCCACCAGCCAGCTGGTGCTGGCCTCGTGCTACACGCTGGCGACGATCAAGCCGTTTCCCGCCGCCGTCGAAGATGCCCATGCGGTGCTGGCCTGGGCGAAGAAGAACAAGGCCAAGCTGGGCTGGAGCGGCAAGCGGCTGGTGGTGGCCGGCATCGAAGCTGGCGCCAACCTGGCGGCGGTATGCGCGCTGATGTCGCGCGACCGCGGCGGCCCTGAACTGGCCGGCCAGATCCTGATCATGCCGATGCTCGATCCCGGTCTGACCACCTGTTCGATGCGCGACGTGAAGCTCGACGACGGCATGGCCGAAGTGGCCGACACCTGCGCCGCCAGCTATCGCGGCTACCTGCCGAACGCCGCCGACCGCATCCATCCGTACGCGTCGCCGCTGCAGTCGAGCCGCCTGAAGAACCTGCCGCCGGCGCTGATCCTGTCGGCCGAAGACGACCCTTTGCGCGACGAGGCCGAACAATACGCATCGAAGCTGTCCGCGGCCGGCGTGTCCACCACGCTCAAGCGGCTGGAGCCGGCGCCGCTGCAGGACGAAGGCGCGCGCAACGAGTGTGCCTGCAAGGCCTCGGCGCTCACCGAGATTTCCCGATTCCTCAATGCGCTGGAATCTCCCGGCAGCTAACTAACTACCACCGTCACCGCTGAATCAGGCGCCTCAAACGGGCGTCGCGGGATCGCTTTACCTTTTTCGCCTTGGAGGTCAGGTCTGTTGGCCTGACCCCGGGCACCGTATTGCCACTAAATAGGGATAAAACATGAAAACCACCCGCCACTTCAAATTGATCGTCACGCCTTTGGCCGCCGCGGCCGCGCTGGTCGCGATGACCCTGTCCGGCTGCGGACCCGCGAACAGCGCGGCACCGGCCGCGCCGGCAGGCGGTCCGCCCGTCACCGCTGCAGTCGTCCTCGAAAAGCAGGTCAACGAGACCCAGGAATTTTCGGGCCGCCTCGAAGCGGTGGAGCGCGTCGACATCCGCGCCCGCGTCGGAGGCTTCATCACCGCCGTCAACTTCAAACCCGGCAGCCTGGTGAAGAAGGGCGACGTGCTGTTCACGATCGACGCGCGTCCGTTCCAGGCCGAAGCCAACCGCGCCGAGGCGGCCGCCGTCTCGGCGCGCGCCAAGGCCGACCTGGCGCGCCTGGAACTGGATCGCTCCCAGCGCCTGCTGGCCGACAAGGCGATCGCCCAGCGCGAAGTCGACGAGAAGCAATCGAGCCTGAAGGAACTCGACGCCAACGTGCGCGCCGCCCAGGCTTCGCTCGAAGCGGCGCGACTGAACCTGGCCTACACCAATGTGACCGCGCCGATCTCGGGCCGCGTTTCGAAGGCCGAAATCACCACGGGTAACCTGGTCGATGGCGCCGCAGTCCTGACTTCGGTGGTGTCGAACAAGGACATCTACGCGACCTTCGACGGCGACGAGGATACCTACCTGCGCGTGGCGCGCGTGTCGCAGAAGGGCGCGCCCGTGGTGGTGAAGGTCGGCCTGGCCAACGAGCAGGGCTTCCCGCACGAGGGCAAGCTCGAATTCGTCGACAACCGCCTCGACGCCGCAACCGGCAGCGTGCGCATGCGCGCCACCTTCGCCAACGAGGACAACACGCTGGTCCCTGGCCTGTTCGCGCGCGTCCAGCTGTCCGGCGACCCGCACGCGAAGGCCACGGCCGCCGTCATCAGCGAGCGCGCCATCGGCACCGACCAGAACCGCAAGTTCGTCTATGTCGTCAAGGCAGACAACACCGCAGAATACCGCGCCGTCACGCTCGGCCCCGTAGCCGACGGCCTCCGCGTGGTGCGCGAAGGCCTGAAGCCGGGCGAGAAAATCGTCGTCAATGGCCTGCAGCGCGTGCATCCGGGCGCACCGGTCACGGCGCAGCTGGTGGCGATGGACGGCGCCGGCGACATCAAACTGGCCGCGGCGACGGCCGACCGCAAGGATAAATAATATGAACTTTTCCAAATTCTTCATCGACCGGCCGATTTTTGCGGCCGTCCTGTCGATCATCGTTTTCGTGGCCGGCCTGCTGTCGATCTTCAAGCTGCCGGTCTCCGAGTACCCGGACGTGGTGCCGCCATCAGTGGTGGTGCGCGCGCAGTACCCGGGCGCCAATCCCAAGGTGATCGCCGAGACCGTCGCCGCGCCGCTGGAAGAGCAGATCAACGGCACCGACGGCATGCTGTACATGTCGTCGCAATCGACCTCGGACGGCTCGCTCGCGCTGACCGTCACCTTCAAGGTCGGCACCGACGTCGAGCAGGCCGAGTCGCAGGTGCAGAACCGCATCCAGCGCGCCTTGCCGCGCCTGCCGGAAGAAGTGCGCCAGATCGGCGTCACCGCAGTGAAAAGCTCGCCCAACCTGACCATGGTGGTGCACCTGGTCTCGCCGACCGGCCGCTACGACGACGTCTACCTGCGCAACTACGCGGTTCTGAACGTGAAGGACCAGCTGGCGCGCATCAACGGCATGGGCGACGTGCAGCTGTTCGGCGCCGGCGACTACGCCATGCGCGTCTGGCTCGATCCGCAGAAGGTGGCGGCGCGGGGCATGACGGCGGCCGACGTCGTCGCGGCGATCCGTGAGCAGAACGTGCAGGTCGCCGCCGGCGTGGTCGGCGCATCGCCGTCGAAGGGCTCCGAGTTCCAGATGACCGTGAATACGCAAGGACGCCTGTCCTCGATCGAGGAATTCGGCGCCATCATCGTGCGCACCGGCGCCGACGGCGCGGTAACGCAACTCAAGGACGTGGCTCGCCTCGAACTCGGTTCCAACTCTTACGCACTGCGCTCGCTGTTGAACAACAAGTCGGCCGCTGCGATTGCCATCTTCGAAGCGCCGGGTTCGAATGCGCTTCAACTGTCCGCCGACGTGCGCGCCAAGATGGCCGAACTGAAGAAGGACTTCCCGGAAGGCGTCGATTTCAGCGTGGTCTACGACCCGACCCAGTTCGTGCGCGAATCGATCAAGGCCGTGATCCACACCCTGCTCGAAGCGGTCGCGCTGGTGGTGCTGGTGGTGATCGTGTTCCTGCAAACCTGGCGCGCGTCGATCATTCCGCTGGTCGCGGTGCCGGTATCGATCATCGGCACCTTCGCGGTGATGCTCGGCTTCGGCTTTTCGATCAACACACTGTCGCTGTTCGGGCTTGTGCTGGCGATCGGTATCGTGGTCGATGACGCCATCGTGGTGGTGGAAAACGTCGAGCGCAACATTGAAGGCGGTCTGTCGCCGCGCGACGCAACGGTGCAGGCGATGAAAGAAGTGAGCGGCCCGATCATCGCCATCGCGCTGGTGCTGTGCGCCGTGTTCGTGCCGATCGCGTTCGTGTCAGGCCTGTCCGGCCAGTTCTATCGCCAGTTCGCGCTGACGATTGCGATTTCGACCGTCATCTCGGCCTTCTCGTCGCTGACCCTGTCACCGGCGCTGGCCGCGGCACTGCTGAAACCCCACCACGCGCCGAAGGACAAGCTGACGCGCGGCATGGATAAGCTGTTCGGCGGCTTCTTCGGCTGGTTCAACCGCTTCTTCGGCCGCACCTCGACGCGCTACGAGAGTGGCGTCAACGGCGTCCTGAAACGCAAGACCGCCGCGCTGGGCGTGTATGCGATGCTGGCGATTTGCGCGGTGTTCATGTTCAAGGTGGTCCCGAGCGGCTTCGTGCCGGCGCAGGACAAGCAGTACCTGGTCGGCTTCGCCCAGCTGCCTGACGCCGCCTCGCTCGACCGCACCGACGCCGTTATCCGCCGCATGTCCGACATCGCCTCGAAAGTGCCGGGCGTGGAATCGTCGGTGGCGTTCCCGGGCCTGTCGATCAACGGCTTCACCAACGCGCCGAACGCCGGCATTGTGTTCACCACGTTGAAACCTTTCGACCAGCGCACCGGCAAGGACCAGACTGGCGCCGCCATCGCCGCGGAAATCAACAAGCGCCTCGGCACGATCCAGGACGCCTTCATCATGGTGTTCCCGCCGCCGCCGGTCAATGGCCTGGGCACCACGGGCGGCTTCAAGATGATGGTCGAGGACCGCGCCAACGTCGGCTACGACGAGATGTACAAGGCGGTGCAGGCGATCCAGGGCAAGGCCTGGGCCGACAAGAACCTGGCCGGCGTGTTCTCCAGCTTCCAGATCAACGTGCCGCAGCTGTTCGCGGACGTGGACCGCACCAAGGCCAAGCAGCTCGGCGTGCCGCTGGCGACAATCTATCAAACCTTGCAGATCAATCTCGGCTCGCTGTACGTGAACGACTTCAACCAGTTCGGCCGGACCTACCAGGTGCGCGTGCAGGCCGACGCGCCGTTCCGCTCGAAGCCGGAAGATATCGCGCAGCTGAAGGTCCGCAATGACAAGGGCGAGATGATTCCGCTGTCGTCGCTGATGCGCGTGAAGGACAGCTATGGCCCGGACCGCGTGCAGCGTTACAACGCCTACGTGTCGGCCGACATTAATGGCGGCCCGGCGCCGGGCGTATCGTCCGGCCAGGCCCAGGCGGCAATCGAGAAGATTGCCCGCGAAGTGCTGCCGAAAGGCGTGAGCTTCGAATGGACCGAGCTGACCTACCAGGACATCTTGTCCGGTAACACGATGATCTACGTGTTCCCGCTGTGCGTGCTGCTGGTGTTCCTGGTGCTCGCCGCGCAGTACGAAAGCTGGACGCTGCCCCTGGCCGTGATCCTGATCGTGCCGATGTCGATCCTGTGCGCGCTGGTTGGCGTCAAGCTGACCGGCGGCGACAACAACATCTTCACGCAGATCGCGCTGTTCGTGCTGGTCGGGCTGGCCTCCAAGAACGCGATCCTGATCGTGGAGTTTGCCCGCGAGCTGGAAGACCACGGCCGCAGCGTGGTGCAGGCGGCGCTCGAAGCCTGCCGTCAACGTCTGCGCCCGATCCTGATGACGTCGACCGCGTTCATCATGGGCGTGGTGCCGCTGGTCTTCTCGCACGGCGCCGGCGCCGAGATGCGCCACGCGATGGGTGTGGCGGTATTCGCCGGCATGCTGGGCGTGACCTTCTTCGGCCTGTTCCTGACGCCCGTGTTCTACGTCCTGCTGCGCACGTTCGCGAAGCGCTTTGAAAAGAAATCCAGCGTGGCGGTTGCCGCGCAAGTTGAAGGAGTCCACTGATGATCAAGACCGCACCCTTGCTGGCGGCGCTGCTGCTGGCCGCGTGTTCGACCACGCCCGAGCTGAAGGCGCCGGCGCTGCCGATGCCGGCGGCGTTCAAGGAATCGCAGCAGCCGCTGGTGGCGGCTGACGGCACGCAATGGAAGGTGGCGCGGCCGGCGGAGTCGCAGCCGCGCGGCCAGTGGTGGCTGGCGTTTCACGATCCCGAGCTGACCGGCTTGATCGGCCAGGCCACCGAAGCCAACGCGAATCTCGCCGTCGCGGCGGCGCGCGTGAAGCAGGCGAGGGCGCTGGCCGGCATCGCCGAAGCTGACCGCGGCGTCCAGGTGGGCGCAGGCGTGGGCGCGCATCGCGGCGCCAGCCCCACGGTGGCGCAGGCCACCAGCTACCAGGCAAAGCTGACGGCCAGCTATGAGGTGGACCTGTTCGGACGCATCGGCGCGGGCGTCAGCGCGGCGCAAGCCGATGCGGCAGGCTCCGAAGCGACCTACAAGTCGGTGCTGCTCGCGTTGCAGGCCGATGTGGCGCAGACCTATTTCCGCCTGCGCTCGACCGACGCCGAACTGGCGACGCTGGCGAAAAGCGTCGATCTTCGTGCGCAGAGCGTGAAGGGAAACCAGAGCCGCTTCGACAATGGCGACATCGGCGAATTCGACCTGGTGCGCGCGAAGGCCGACCTGGCCGCGGCGCGCGCCGAAGCGATCGGGCTGCAGCGACAGCGCGTGCAGCTGGAGCATGCGCTGGCGGTCTTGCTCGGCAAGCCGGCGGCCGCGTTTTCCGCGCAGGCCAATCCGCTGCTGGAGACGACGCTGCTGCCGGTGATTCCCGCCGGTTTGCCGTCGCAGTTGCTGGAACGGCGTCCCGACGTGGCGGCGGCGCAGCGCGCGATGGTGGCATCGAATGCGCGCATCGGCGAAGCGCGCGCGGCGATGTTCCCGGCGCTTGGGCTGTCCGCTGCCGGGGGAGGCGAATCGACCGCGCTGTCGAACGTGCTGAAGCTGAGCGGCCGGTCGTGGATGCTGGGCGCACTGCTGTCGATGCCGATCATCGACGGCGGCCGCAACAAGGCCAACGTCGCGCGCAGCGAAGCGGTGCTGGAGGAGTCGGTCGCGGCGTATCGCCAGAACGTGCTAGTGGCGTTCGCCGAAGTCGAGGATAACCTGGCCGGCTTGCGCATCCTCGCGGGCCAGTCGGAGCAGGTGGAGGCGGGCGTCGTGCTGGCGCGCCGTTCGGCCGACCTGGCGCAGAAGCTGTATCAGGCGGGTCGTTCGAGCTATCTGGACCTGCTCGATGCGCAGCGCAACCTGGCGCTGGTGGAGCGCAATGCGGCGCAGTTGCGCGGCAATCAGGCCGTGACGACTGTAGCCCTGATCCGTTCCCTCGGCGGCGGCTGGGAAATCTGACGGGCGTCGATCCTGCCTCGCAGGAACGACAAGCACAAAAAAAAGACAGGGCGAGCCCTGTCTTTTTTACTTCCAGCGCTGCCGGATTACTTGGCGGCGTCGGCTTTCGCGTCGATCGCTGCTTCAGCCTTGTCGGCCTTGGCTTTGGCCTTTGCCTTGACGGCCTTCTTGTGCGCCTTGGCCTTGGCCTTCTTGGCTTTCGCATCGGCCACTGCCTTGTCGGCGTTGGCGTCGGCGGCGGCTTTCTCTACCTTCTCCTCGGCCTTGACTTCCGCCTTTGCCGCTTTGGCGTCAGCCTTCATTTCCGCCTTGGCGGCCGGCGTTGCCGGGGTCGCTGGCGTAGCAGGAGTCTGTGCAAAAGCGGCGGTAGCGAACAGGCCGGCAACCAGGGTAGCGATGAGTTTGTTCATGGTGTAATTCCTTTAGCTTGGTTAATCTGGATTGGGACAATCCCGAACTCCTGAGCTCAAAAACGCGGCGTATGCATGCCCAGTTGACCGCCCTTACAATCCCTTACAAAGACGGCATCACGGTTAGCTGGCGTACAGTCCTCGCGAGGGGCGCGCCCTACACTCGTCAGTACCGCCACAGTCCTGGATGCCGACCCATGTCCGACGCACTCAAAGCTTACAAGGCCAAGCGCAATTTCTCGATCACGTCCGAGCCGGCCGAGGGCGGCGAACAGAATCCGGACGCGCTGACCTTCGTGATCCAGAAGCACTGGGCCAGCCGCCTGCATTACGATTTCCGGCTGGAACTCGACGGCACGATGAAGAGCTGGGCGGTTCCCAAAGGCCCGAGCTACGACACCCGCGACAAGCGCATGGCGGTGCACGTCGAGGATCACCCCATCTCGTATTCGAGTTTCGAAGGCACCATTCCGGAGAAACAATACGGCGCCGGCAAGGTGATTATCTGGGACAAGGGCACCTGGCGACCGCTGGGCGATCCGCACGAGGGCTATGCGGCCGGCAACCTCAAGTTCGAGATGCACGGCCACAAGATGCACGGCAAGTGGGCGCTGATCCGAATGAAAGGGAAGGGCGAAAAGCAGGAGCCGTGGCTGCTGATCAAGGAGAAGGACGACTACGCCCGCCCGGCCAGCGAGTTTTCCGTCATCGACGAAATGCCCGACAGCGTGAAGGAACTCAAAACCCCGGCGGCGCCGGCAAAGTCAGTCAAGGCGGCCGCGGAGCCCGGCGGGCCGCCGGCGGGCGCGGTCAAGGCCGGCCTGCCGGACACGCTGGCGCCCGAGCTGGCCACGCTGGTGGACAAGCCGCCGCATTCGCCCGAGGACTGGGTGTTCGAGATCAAGTTCGACGGCTACCGCATGCTCGCCCGCGTCGAAGGCAAGGACGTCAGGCTGTTCACGCGCAACGGCAACGACTGGACCCGCAAGCTCGGCCCGCTGCAAAAGGAGCTGTTGCGGATGGGACTGCCGGACGGCTGGTACGACGGCGAAATTGTCGTCCATGACGAGAACGGCAGGCCCAGCTTCGGCAAGCTGCAGCTGGCGTTCGACGGCAGCGACACCGCCCAGATCGTGTATTTCCTGTTCGACGTTCCCTATCTGCACGGTTACGACCTGCGCGAGGTGCCGCTGGACCAGCGCCGCGCCGCGCTGAAGAACGTGCTGGACCACACGGGGTCAGGGATCGTCCGTTTCAGCGACGAGTTCGGCAGCGATCCGGAAGGGCTGGTGGCGGCGGCCTGCAAGATGGGGCTGGAGGGCGTGATCGGCAAGCGGCGCGAATCGCGCTACGTGCAGCGAAGGTCGCCCGACTGGATCAAGCTCAAGTGCGGGCAGCGCCAGGAGTTCGTGATCGGCGGCTACACCGATCCGCAAGGCTCGCGCACCGGCATCGGCGCGCTGCTGCTGGGAACCTACGACAAGGATGGCGTGCTGCAATACGCCGGCAACGTCGGCAGCGGATTCAATGAGGCGACGCTGCGCGACCTGAAGGAAAAGCTCGGCAAGCTCGATACCGATGTCAGTCCGTTTCCGCCGAAAGCGGTGGCCGGCCGCAAGCATCACTGGGTCGAACCCAAACTGATCGCCGAAGTGAGCTTTGCCGAATGGACCTCGTCGGGCTCGGTGCGCCATGCAGTGTTCCAGGGACTCCGCGACGACAAGCCGGCCAAGGTCATCACGCGCGAGTTGCCCAAACATGTGGAGGAAGTTGTGGACCAGCAAACCGAACCGGAGGCGCCGCAGGGCAAGTTACCGGCCAGCCTGAAAGTAAGCAATCCCGACCGCGTGATCGACAAGCAGAGCGGCGCGACCAAGCTCGACATGATCCGCTATTACGCGCTGATCGGCTCGCTCATGATGGAACACCTGAAAGGGCGGCCGGTATCGCTGGTTCGCGCGCCGGCCGGCGTGGGGGGCGAGCTGTTCTTCCAGAAGCACGCGGACGTGGGCAAGCTGCCTGGTGTGAAGCAAATGGACCAGGCGCTCGATCCCGATCATCCCGCAATGCTGGAGATCGGCAACGCCAACGGGCTGCTGTCGGCGGCACAGTGGAATGTGGTCGAGATCCACACGCAGAACGCCACCGGCAAGGACTACGAAAAGCCGAACCGCATGGTGTTCGACCTCGACCCGGGCGAAGGCGTGGAGTGGAAGACGATGCAGGAGGCCGCGCAGCTGATGAAGGCCTTCCTCGACGAGCTTGGGCTGCCGGCGTTCCTGAAGACCAGCGGCGGCAAGGGCTTGCACGTGGTGGTGCCGGTGAAGCCGCAGTACGACTGGGACACGGTGAAGGATTTCTCGCAGGAGATCGTCAGCCACATGGCGATGACTTTGCCGGACCGTTTCGCGTTCAAGAGCGGGCCGCGCAACCGGGTGGGCAAGATCTTCATCGATTATCTGCGCAACGGCCGCGGCGCGACGACGGCGTGCGCGTGGTCGGCGCGGGTGCGGCCGGGCCTGGGCATTTCTGTGCCGCTGGCGTGGGAGGAACTGGAGTCGGTCAAGGCGGGCGACCAGTGGAACGTGCGCAACGCACACACGCGGCTCGACAAGGGCAACGAGCCGTGGGCGGCGTATGCGAAAAGCGCGAAGAGCCTCGATGCGGCGATGAAGAAGCTCGATTTCGACCCGCGGCGCAACTAAGGTCCGGGGTCTGGTCCTGCGGACCTGACCCCATCTTCCATGCGGCCTCAAAAAAATGGGGACAGGTCCGCAGGACCAGTCCCCAGGTTCGGCTATTACGCCGCTTCCCGCGCCGGGAACATCTCCTTGTCTTCCTCCAGGTGCGACGGATGCTTCAGTTCCGCCGCCAGCTGGTCGTGGTCCAATTCGTGCTCCCACTTCGACACCACGATCGTCGCCACGCCGTTGCCGATGAAGTTGGTCAGCGCGCGGCATTCGCTCATGAAGCGGTCGATGCCCAGGATCAGCGCCATGCCCGCCACCGGAATCGTCGGCACCACCGCAAGGGTCGCCGCCAGCGTGATGAAGCCGGCGCCGGTGATGCCCGACGCGCCCTTCGAGGTCAGCATCGCCACGCCCAGGATGGTCAACTCCTGCCAGATGGTCAGCTCGGTGTTGGTCGCCTGCGCCACGAAGAGCGCGGCCATCGTCATATAGATATTGGTGCCGTCCAGGTTGAACGAGTAGCCAGTCGGCACCACCAGTCCCACCACCGACTTCGAGCAGCCGAGTTTTTCCAGCTTGCGCATCAAGGCCGGCAGGGCGCTTTCCGACGAGCTGGTGCCCAGCACGATCAGCAGCTCTTCCTTGATGTAGGAGATGAAGCGCAGGATCGAGAAACCGGTGTACCAGGCGATGGCGCCCAGCACGACCACCACGAACAGGCCGCAGGTCAGGTAGAACGAGCCCATCAGCTTCATCAGCGGCAGCAGCGAGGCGATGCCGAATTTGCCGATCGTGAAGGCCATCGCGCCGAACGCGCCGATCGGGGCCACCTTCATCACGATGCCGACCACGCCGAAAATGGCGTGCGACAGGTCGTCGATCAGCTTGGTGACCGGCTTGCCGCGCTCGCCCAGCAGCGACAGCGATACGCCAAACAGGATCGCGATCAGCAGCACCTGCAGGATCTCACCCTTGGCAAACGCATCGACGAAGGTGTTCGGAATGATGTTCATCAGGAAGTCGACCGTGCTCTGGGTCTTCGCCTTCGCCGTGAACTCGGCGATCGACTTGGTGTCGAGTGTGGCCGGATCGGCATTGAAGCCGGCGCCCGGGCGGATCACATTGGCGACGATCAGGCCGATCGCCAGCGCGAACGTCGAGACCACCTCGAAGTACAGCAGCGCCTTGCCGCCCACGCGCCCGACTTTCTTCATGTCTTGCATACCAGCAATACCAGCCACGACGGTGCAGAAGATGACCGGGGCGATGATCATCTTGATCAGCTTGATGAAGCCGTCGCCCAGCGGCTTCATGTCCACCGCCAGCTTGGGATAGAACACGCCGAGCAGGACCCCGCACAGGATGGCGAACAGGACCTGCACGTACAGGATTTTGTAGAAAGGTTTTTTCATGGCTGTCTCGCGTGGCGGTTTTAGTAATGTATGCATGATTACTCAATTTGCCATGACGGGCAATTGTGGATATCCACAAGAACGCGCCTCCAAACGGAAATCGGTTGTGCTGCGCGAATTGTCAAAATATACTCAACGCTAACTAATATTGTTAATTTGCATCCAGCCTGAAAAACCGGCAACCACTCCATGACCCGACACCTGCACGAACCCGCCAACGCGGTGCTGTACCGCGCGCTCGACCTGCCGCCTGCGGACCGCCAGCAATTCATCGCCGACGCCTGCGCCGGCGAACCCGACCTGCTCGCGCTGGTGCGCGAACTGTTGGCGCGCATCGAACAGCTTGACGAATTCCTCGAGGCGCCGCTGGAGATGGTGGAAGCGCGCGAGGATGACGGCCCGGCTCCGCCGCGCCCCGATCCGGATGTGGCGCCCGAGGCCGCCCGGCCTGTGGCCGTGCAGCCGTTTTTCGCTGGCGAGCGAGGCGACGGCGTGCCGATCGACCGCTACTGCGCCAGCATGAAGCTCGACCTCCACCAGCGTGTCGCGCTGTTTGCCAAGGCCTGCCGCGCAATGCATCACGCGCACCAGCACCTGGTCATGCACCGCAATCTGAAGCCCGACAACATCCTGGTCAAGCCCGATGGCGAAGTGATGCTGGCCGACGTGGCCGACGCCGGCGATGCGGGCGCCTGGACGGTCGCGCCGCTTTTCGCCAGCCCGGAGCAGTTGGCCGGACTGCCGCTCACGACCAGCGCCGACGTCTATTCGCTTGGCGCCGTCCTGTATGGCCTGGTGAGCGGACGTTCGCCGAATGCCGCGGAAGCGGCCGGCATCATCCACGCCAGGCCCCGTGCGGCGCCGGTGCGCGCGTCCGATGCGGTCGCGCAGGCCGCCGAGCGCCACTACCCGCCACTGCCGGAACTGGCGCCCGACGAACTGCTCAAGCCCGATGCGAAACTGGCCGCACAACTGCGCGGCGACATCGACGACATTCTCCTGAAAGCGCTCGATCCGGAACCCGCGCGGCGCTATGCCTCCGCCGACGCGCTCGCCGGCGACCTTGATCGCTTCCTCGCGCGCGAGCCGGTTGAAGCGTCGCCTGCCGGGGTCGAACGCCGCCGCGTGCAGAACAAGCGCTTCCCGTTCGTCACCGCCGCCGCCGTCGCGCTGCTGGTGGCCGTCGCCGGCGCCGCCGTCTGGCACGCAATGGAATCGGACAAGGCGCGCGCGAAAGCGGAAGGTCTTGTCGCAACCGCGCTGTCCGACGCTGCCCGGAACATCCCGGCCGCAGCGGCGCCCGCGGCGACGGCTGCTGCCCAGGCCGAGCCGCAGGACGGCTTGCCGGCGCTGCGCAAGGAACTGGCGATGCGCGAGATGATCGCCGCCAAGGACGCCGGCAGCGCGCAGGATGCGCTGGGCGTCGCCGACGCCCACACGGCGATCGGCAATGCGCTGATCGCAGCCACGGACTATCCGGCGGCGGAGGCCGAGTACGCGGCGGCGCGCAAGACCTACGCGGCACAAGCGCAGGCCAATCCCGCCGACGCTGCGCTGAAGGCGGGCCTGATGGAGATCGACCTGGCGCGCGCGCACGTGCAGAACCTGCAGCACCACGGCCGCGACGCGGTTCAGACGCTGGCGGGCTTGCACAAGCTCGAAGGCGGCGCGCGCGACGCCCGCGTTTCCCTGCTCGAAGCGCATATCCAGCCGCGCGGCACGGCGGCGCAAGCCTTCGCCGCGGCTGAACCGGCGCTGGCCGAGCTGCTTACGCAATATGAGGCCGAACCCAGGGATGTCGCCAAGCTGCGCAAAAGCGCCCAGGCGTGGCAGAGCACGGCCGAAGTGGCCCTGCGCGCTAACCAGACTGCCGCCGCATGCGGCTATCTTGGCCTGGCCGCAAAACGCTACGAGGAGTTCGCCGCGTCCAACAATTTGAATGCGACCGACAAGTGGCGCCAGTCGCAGGTGCAGGAACTGCGCAAGGCCTGCAACTAGCAGTGGGGTCTGGTCCTGCGGACCTGACCCCATATTGGAACACATGTCAAAGCCAGAATATGGGGTCAGGTCCGCCGGAGCGGCGGGGACGGCGAGTCCCCGGTGTTGTCACGGGCGCCGGTAAACCGCGCCGCCCTTCATCACGAATCCCACCTTGCGGACTGCCGCGATGTCGGCCGTCGGATCGCCCTCGACGGCAACGACGTCTGCCAGCATGCCCGGCTTGAGCTGTCCCAGGTCCTTCGATTTACCCAGAATCGCTGCGCTGACCGACGTGGCCGCGCGCAGCGCCTCGGTCGGCGTCATGCCCAGCCGGACCATCCATTCCAGCTCGCGCGCGTTGGTCCCGTGGGTGAACACGCCCACGTCGCTGCCGTTGCCAATGATGACGCCGGCCTTGCGCGCCAGCCGGAACGCCTGGGCCGCCTGCGTCATGCCGGCCGTTGGCGCGCCGCCGCGCACGTGCTTCTGGAAGTACTCGCCGATCGCCTCAGGCGCGGTCAGGGTTGGGATGTAGGCGGTGCCGCGCTCGGCCATCAGGCGAAACGTCGCCTCCGTGATGCCGTAGCCGTGCTCGATGGTGTCGGCGCCGGCCAGCACCGCCATGCGGGTCGCCTCGTCGGTGCTTGCATGCACCGCGACCTTGCGGCCGGTGACGTGCGCGGCCTGCACCATCGCCTTCATCTCCTCCGCCGTGAAGGTGGGGCGCGTGCTGCCGTCGATGCCGGTGCGGTAATCGGCGTAGAACTTGATCCAGTCGGCGCCGCGCGAAGACTGCTCGCGCACGGCGCGCGTGACGCCGTCCACGCCGGTCGCTTCCTGGGCGCCGTGCGGCAGTTCCATATCGGGACGGTAGTTGCGCGCCGCGGGCCCGTAGCTGCTGCTCGCGACGATCGCCAGCGTGGCGATGTACAGGCGCGGGCCGGGAATCACTCCTTCCTCGATGGCGCGTTTGATCGACACGTCGGCGTAGCCGGCGCCCTCGGTGCCGAGATCGCGCAGCGTGGTGAAGCCAGCCTGCAGGGTCGCCGCGGCGTGCTGGCCGGCCATCAGGGTGCGGTATTCCACCGGCTCCTTCATCACCTGGTCGTCCCAGCTGGTTTCGTTGTAAGGGTGAAGCAGGACATGCGAATGCAGGTCCATCAGGCCGGGGATCAGGGTCTTGCCGGGCAGGTCGATGCGTTCGGCGTCCGCCGGCGCGGTGATGGTCGATGCGGGGCCCACGGCCTGGATGCGGCCTTGCGCGACCAGCACGGCCCAGCCGGTGTGGGCGGCGCCGTCGCCGGTCCAGACGCGATCGGCGGTGAGCAGGGTGGGGCGGGGATCGGCCGCGTGGGCGGCGAGAGAGATCAGGCTAAAGGTGATGAGGGCAAGCTTTACGACGATACGCATCTATTACTCCAGACAGGCGCACGTCGTCCCCGCGCAGGCAGGGACCCATGCTGAAATTGCCGGAGCGGTGCTGCGCGCTCAGCATGGGTTCCTGCCTTCGCAGGAACGACGGTTTCAAGGTTAACTTATTGCGCGGCCCAGCCGCCATCCATGTTCCACGCCACGCCGCGCACCTGGTCGCCGGCGGGGCTGCAGAAGAACACCGCCAGCGCGCCCAGTTCCTCCGGCGTGACGAACTCGCCCGACGGCTGCTTCTCCGACAGCAGCGCCTTCTTGGCCGCCTCGTTGCTGATGCCTTCCCTGGCAGCGCGGTCGTCCACCTGCTTTTGCACCAGCGGCGTCAACACCCATCCCGGGCAGATCGCATTGCAGGTCACGCCGGTGTGCGCGGTCTCCAGCGCCGTCACCTTGGTGAAGCCGACCAGCCCGTGCTTGGCCGCGACATACGCCGACTTCTGCGCCGAGCCGACGAGGCCGTGCACCGACGCTAGGTTGATGATCCGGCCCCAGTTCTTCTGCTTCATGCCCGGCAGCGCCAGGCGCGAGGTGTGGAAGGCCGAGGTCAGGTTGATCGCGATGATCGCATCCCATTTCTCGACCGGGAAGTCTTCGATGTTGGCCACGTGCTGAATGCCGGCGTTATTGACCAGCACATCGACGCCGCCGAACTTCTCCGCCGCGAACGCCATCAGCGCCTCGATTTCGACCGGCTTGGACATGTCGGCGTTGTGGTACGCCGTCTTCACGCCGAATTCGGCGGCCACGCCGGTGTGCAGCGCCTCGATCTGCTGCGCGTCGCCGAAACCGTTGAACACGATGTTGGCGCCTTGTTCCGCCAGCGCGCGCGCAATGCCCAATCCGATGCCCGAAGTGGAGCCAGTCACTAACGCTGTCTTGCCGCTCAACATGCTACTTTTCATGATTTCCTCTATAAAAATGGGCTGGACGAAGGGTGTGTGCAAGATTTTAATCGCAACGACCGGTAAAATGTCGGATGTGGACAAAATAGAAGCAGTCCTTCGAGGACGGGAGAGCGCATGACCGCAGCAAGAATCAAATCAGTACAGTGCATCTCGCCGGCCGGCCTGCACCGCATGGCCTATAAGGAGTGGGGCGACCCGGACAACCAGAAAGTGCTGGTGTGCGTGCATGGCGTCACGCGGGTCGGCGACGATTTCGACTCGCTGGCGCAGGCGCTGTCGGACCATTACCGCGTGGTGTGCCCGGACGTGGTGGGGCGCGGCCGCTCGGGGCGCCTGCGTAATCCGCTGCTGTACCAGATCCCCCAGTACATCGCCGACATGGTTACCCTGATCGCCCGCGTTACCGCCAATTCTGACGGCGGCACGGTGGACTGGTTCGGCACCTCGATGGGTGGCCTGATCGGCATGGGCCTGGCGTCGCTGCCGGAGAGCCCCATCGCCAGGCTGGTACTGAACGACATCGGCCCCACGCTCGACCCGGTCGCATTGGCGCGCATCGGCGACTACATCGCCCAGGACCTGCGCTTCAAGAGTTTCAGCGAAGGCGCCAAATTCGTGCGCGAGGTGTCGGCGTCGTTCGGCGCCCACACAGAAGACCAGTGGCACAAGCTGGCGGCCGACGTGCTGCGCCAGAACGAGGACGGTGAATGGGTGCGCCACTACGACATGGGGCTGGCCGAACCGCTGCGGGGCTCGACGCCGGAAAAAGCGAAGGCCGACGAAGCGGCGCTGTGGGCCGCCTACGATGCGATCCGCTGCCCGACCTTGCTGGTGCGCGGCGCCGAGTCCGACCTGCTCTCGCGCGAGACCGCGCAGGCGATGCTCACACGCGGCCCTAAGCCGCAACTGGTCGAGATCCCCAACACCGGCCACGCGCCGACTTTCATCAACGCCGATCAGATTGCGATTGCACGCAAGTTCCTGGTCGGTTAAATCAACAGAGGAATAGAACAATATGGAAATCACCCGACTGCACGTAGGCAAGCGCCTGTCCGAAGTAGCCATCCACAACTCGACCGTGTACCTGGCCGGCCAGATCGCCGAGGACACCGGCCAGGACATCGTCGGCCAGACCCGCGAAGTGCTTGGCCACGTCGACCGCCTGCTGACCGAAGCGGGCAGCGACAAGACCTGCATCCTGATGTGCCAGATCTTCATCTCCGACATGGCCAACTTCCCCGGCATGAACGAAGTGTGGGACGAATGGGTCGCCAGCGGCCACACGCCGCCGCGCGCCACCGTCGAAGCGAAACTGGCCAATCCCGCCTGCCTGGTCGAGATCTGCGTGACCGCGGCATTGCGCTGATCCGTCATGGTTGCAATCGCAGCGCTGGGCAGCGCTACAGCTGAACTCATTCAGGGCCTCGGCCCGGAGGACAGCGCGCGCGTCGAAGCGGCGCTGGCCTATGCCAACGAGGCTTACGACGACAGGAAGTGCAGCTCAGGCCAGGGCGCGCTGGAGTTTTCGATCGGCGTGGCCAGCACCCTGGCCTTCCTGCGCAGCGACGCCGAAACGCGCATCGCCGCGCTGCTGTTCGAGCTGACCGTGATCGATCCTGCCGCAGCGGCCGGACTGGAACTGCGCTTCGGCAAAGAGGTGACCGACCTGGTGTCCGGCCTGCGCCAGCTGATCCGGCTGCGCGACCTGACGGTCGGCCAGCAGGCCGGCCAGCAGCCGGCGGGACGCGGCAGGGGCGCCGCCCAGCAGGCCGTGGCCCAGATCGAAACGCTGCGCAAGATGCTGCTGGCGATGGCCACCGACATGCGCGTGGTGCTGATGCGCCTTGCGTCCTGCGTGACCACGCTGCGCTACTTCGCCGAGATCAAGCTGTTCAACGAGATGACCCATGCGTACGGGCGCGAGACGATGGACCTGTACGCGCCGCTCGCCAACCGGCTCGGCATCTGGCAGCTCAAATGGGAGCTGGAAGACCTGTCGTTCCGCTTCCTCGAGCCGGACACCTACAAGCAGATCGCCAAAATGCTCGAAGAGAAGCGCATGATGCGCGAGGGCTTCGTGCAGTCGGCGATCAAGCGCCTCGAGGACGAACTGGCGGCGGCCGGCATCAAGGCCGACGTATTTGGCCGGCCGAAGCACATCTACAGCATCTGGAACAAGATGCGTGGCAAGGAGCTCGATTTCTCCTCCCTGTACGACGTGCGCGCTTTCCGCGTGATCGTCGAGGACGAGAAGACCTGCTACGCGGTGCTCGGCCTGGTGCACAACATCTGGACCCCGATCCCGAGCGAATTCGACGACTACATCTCGCGGCCCAAGCCGAACGGCTACCGCTCGCTGCACACGGTCGTCACCGCCGACGACGGACGTCCGTTGGAAGTGCAGATCCGCACCCAGGAGATGCACAACTTCGCCGAGTACGGCATCGCCGCGCACTGGCGCTACAAGGAGGAGGGCGGCTCCAACTTCAAGGGCCAGAAGTACGACGAGAAAATCGCCTGGCTGCGCCAGCTGCTGGCCTGGAAGACCGACGTCGCCGACGCCGTCGTCGGACAGGAAGACGCGCAGAAAAAGGAGCTGGTGGAAAAGCTCAAGGCGACCAACCTGGACGACCGCATCTTCGTGCTGACGCCGCAGGCGCGCGTGCTCGAACTGCCGGCCGGCGCCACGCCGATCGACTTCGCCTACCACCTGCACAGCGAGGTGGGCCACCGCTGCCGCGGAGCGCGCGTCGACGGCGTCATGGTGCCGCTCAATACGCCGCTGCGCAACGGCCAGACCTGCGAAATCATCACCGCCAAGGGCGCGCCAGGCACCGCCGGACCGTCGCGCGACTGGCTTAGCCCCGGCTACACGGTCAGCACCCGCACCCGGGCGAAAGTGCGCGCCTGGTTCCACGCGATCGACCTGGCCGAGACGCTGGCGCACGGCCGCGCCCTGGTCGAAAAGTCGCTCCAGCGCGAAGGCAAGACCGCGGTCAACCTCGAAGCGCTGGCGCAGAAGCTGGGCTTCTCGAAGGTGGACGACCTGTTCGTCTCGGTCGGCAAGGAAGAATTCAGCCTGCGCCACGTGGAGCAGGCGCTGCACGACACCGGCGAGCCGGTCGAGCCGGAAGACGCGGTGGTGGTGCGCACCAGCCGCGCCTCGAGCGTGGAGCAGGGCGCCAAGTCGGGCGTGCTGGTGGTAGGCACGGACGGGCTGATGACGCAGCTGGCCAAGTGCTGCAAGCCGGCGCCGCCGGACAGCATCGTCGGCTTCGTCACGCGCGGCAAGGGCGTCTCGATCCACCGCGCCAACTGCAAGAACTTTGCCGAGATGCGCGCCAAGGCGCCGGAGCGCGTGATCCACACCGACTGGGGCCGCGCCGGACAGGACACCGTGTATCCGGTCGACCTGTTCATCCTCGCCGCAGACCGCCAGGGCCTGCTGCGCGATATCTCGGAGGTCTTCTCGCGTGAAAAGATCAACGTGACCGGCGTGAACACGCAAAGCGCCAAGGGGCAGGCGCGCATGACCTTCACCGCCGAAATCGGTTCGACCTCGCAGCTGCAGAAGGCGCTGGCGGCGATCGGCGAGGTGCCCGGCGTGCAGGAAGCGCGGCGGCATTGAGTAACAGCCTCAACACTGTCGTTCCAGCGCAGGCTGGAACCCATGCTGACGTAGAGTTCATGCTCAGTATGGGTTCCAGCCTCCGCTGGAACGACGAAGATGAAGTCAGCGGTATCATAGGCGAATGCGCCTGATCCGCCTCCTCTACGTCAAGCCGACCCACTGGTTCGGTTTTGCCGCGCATTGGGCTGCAAGCTGGTGGCGCATGTTCCTGCTCGGCGCCATCGCGCTGGTGCTGGCGTTCACCCCATCGACCTACACGCGCGAACACCGCATCGCCACCGCCCGCCAGATCTACTTCGGCGCCTGGCAGGTGCTGCCGTGGTTCACCGCGCTGTCGGCGCTGGTCAGCCTGGTGATCATCCGCATCGTCCTGGTCACAGCCGTCAGCTACGGTCTGTCGCGGTTTGCGCTGGAGATGGTGGTGCGGGTGCTGGTGCTGGAACTGATTCCTTTATCGGCAGCGCTGTTCGTTGCGTTGCGCGCCGGCCTTGCGTTCAACGCCACGGCGCTGGAGCCGCTCGCCGCTGACCAGTCGCCCGACGCCACCTGGCGGCTTCGGCGCGACCTGGTTGCCGAAGTATCGGGCAACGCCTGCGCCGTGCTGACGCTGGCGCTGGTCAGCAGCGCGCTGGTGCTGGTGCTGGCCTACCTGAACGTCTATGGGCTGTCGCCGTGGGGCGTGGACGACTACACGCGCACGGTCGGCCGGGTGTTCGAGCCGACCGTGTCGATGGGCTTCGCGCTCAAGACCATCCTGTTCGGCCTTGCGGTGGCCGTGATTCCCGCCGCGGCGATCCTGGAGATCCGCCGCAGCGGCGGCGCCGACAGGTCCACCATGCAGCCTGGCGCGGTGCGCCTGCTGTTCGTTCTGTTTGTGATCGAGGCGGCCTCGCTGGCCGTCAAATACTTTTAAAAGGAGCGGGCATGACCGAACCGAATGCCGAGTCGCCGCCGCACGTCGAAGCGAAAGCGGTGATCCTGCTGATCCTGTTGATGTCGCTGATCGCGGCTTTCCTGCTGTACGTGATGTACGCCCGCGGCGTGTTCGAGCCGACCCAGCGCCTGGTGCTCGTGTCGGACGATTCAGAAGGCGTCATCCCCGGGATGGACATCACTTTCGCCGGCTTCCCGGTCGGGCGCGTGCGCCAGGTCGAACTGGCGCCGGACGGCAAGGCCCGCATCCTGGTCGATGTGCCGAAGAAGGACTCGAAGTGGCTGCGCGTGTCGAGCGTGTTCACGCTCGAGCGCGGGCTGGTCGGCGAGACGCGGCTCAAGGCGTTCAGCGGCATCCTCACCGATCCCCCGCTGGAGGAAGGCGCGACGCGCACCGTCCTGCGCGGCGACACCGCCGCCGAAATTCCGCGGCTGGTGGCAAGCGCCCGTGCGCTGCTGGAGAACCTCGATGCGATGACGCGCAGCGATTCGAGCCTGAACGCGAGCCTGGCCAACGTGCAGGTGGCGACCGGACGCCTGGCAGGCAAATACGGCCTTCTGGGCGGCGCGCTTGGCAGCGACGAGGAGGCGAAGAAGCTGATGCTCACGCTCGATCGGGTCAATGCCCTGCTGGCCAACGCCGACCGGCGCGTGTTCGGCAAGAACGGCGTGATGGACGACACCGAGGCCGCCGTCGAACAGCTGCATGTGCTGTTGAAGGACGCCAGCGTCACGCTCAAAAAGGTCGATGCGGTGCTGGTCGAGGCGCAGGCAGTCGGCAAGAATGCGCGCTTGGCGACCGAGGACTTGGGCGCCTTGCGCGCGGAAGTCGATGCGAGCCTGCACAAGGTGACGCGCCTGGTCGATGAAATCAACCGCAAATGGCCATTCGCCAAGAAGACGGAGCTGAAACTGCCATGAAGACGATCCTGATATGCGCCGCGCTGGTGCTGGCCGGATGCGCGAGCAAACCGGCCGAACCATCGTGGCGCACCAATGCGGCCGACTCGCTGAAAAACTTCACCGACGAATACCTGAAGGGCAATAGCGCGATCGCCGCCAACGACTTCGCGCGCGCCCGCAGCGAGATGGCCAGCACAGGCCGGTTTGATCTGGTGGCGCACGCGGAGCTGGTGCGCTGCGCCGTCTACACCGCCAGCGTCGTGGTGGGCGAATGCGAAGGCTTCGCGCCGCTGGCGGCCGATGCCACGCCGGTCGAACGCGCTTATGCGGCCTACCTGGCGGGCCGCTGGCAGGGACTCGATGCGGCGCTGCTGCCGGAGCAGCACCAGGCGATAGCGCGCGGCGCCGGATCCCTGGCCGCGGTGGCCGATCCGTTGTCGCGGCTGGTCGCGGCGGGCGCGATGCTGCAGGCCGGCCGGATTGCGCCGGCCGACATCGCCACCGCGACGGAGACTGCCTCGGCGCAGGGCTGGCGCCGGCCTCTGCTCACCTGGCTGGGCATCGCCGCGCAGCGTGCCCGGGCCGCCGGCGATACTGCGGAACTGGCGCGCATCGAGCGCCGCATCGCACTCGCGACGCCGCACTGACCGGTGCGCCCGCCTCTCAAGCGCATCGATTGGTGCATTTCTAAATGACGAACATCACCATGACGCTCAACTTTACCGACACCGAAGTCGCCTACCTGCTGATCTCTCTGAAACGCTACGAGGCCCAGCTTCTTTCGAGCGAAGACGAAGACATGGAAGACGGCGTGACTGATCTTCTTTTCGTTCAAGCACTGCAAAAGAAACTCCAAGGCGCCGGCGAACCATAGCCTTTCCGCCACCGCCCGCACGCCGCGCGTGCACGCGCCAGCGCGAGGAAAGCGTGTCAGAATGAGCCATCTTCTCTTGAATGCGGAAGGGGATTGCCATGGCCAAATATCTGATCGAAGCGAGCTACCGCGCTGAAGGCATCGCCGGTCTGCTCAAGGAGGGCGGGACGGGACGCCGCACCGCGGTCGACGAACTGTTCAGCTCGTTGGGCGGGAAGGTCGAGTCCATGCATTACGCTTTCGGCGACGAGGACGTCTTCATCATTGGCGAGCTGCCCGACAATAGCGCCGCCGCCGCGCTGTCGATGAAGGTCAACGCTGCCGGCGCCGCGGCCTGCAAGGTCGTCGTGCTGATGACGACCCAGGAAATCGATAGCGCAATCAAGAAGTCGAGCCGGTATCGGCCGCCGGGCCATGACCTCCCCCCGGAGGAAGTCAACTGGGAGGGCGAGGGCGGACACCTCAGACAGGAGTCCCCGCCGCCGGTCTGACGGGCTCGGGCACCTCGTCCGCCGCATGAATCGCCACATCGAAAAAAAGGCGCCGCAGCGCCTTTTTTGATCCCGCTCTAGTTGCGGTACGGGTTGTCCGGACGGGCGTCGCGGTTGTTCGGTACGCCGTCGCCGTCACGATCCCTGTCGTACCGGTTCGGCACGCCGTCGCGGTCCTGGTCGCGGCGCCCTTGCTCGTAGCGGTCCGGGATGCCGTCGCGGTCACGGTCGCGGCCATGCTCGTAACGGTCGGGAATGCCGTCACGGTCGCGGTCACGGCCATGCTCGTAGCGGTCGGGGATGCCGTCCCGGTCGCGGTCGTGGCCGCCGCGCGGATTCCAGCGCGGCTGCTCGAAAAACCAGCGGCCGTCGCGCTGCACCCAGACCGGTTGCGAGTACACGTAGCCGGGACGCTCCGCGACCCAGATCCCCGGGATCCATTCATAGCGGTTGCCGCGCCAGTCCCAGTAACCCGACTGCCATACATAGCCATGCCGTGCGCGCGGGATGCGCTCGTAGCGCGGCGCCGGCGGGGCGATGCGAATGTCGTCGTAGCGCACCTGGGCGACGGGCTGCCAGCCGCCTGTCACCAGGCGGTAGCCGCCGCCGTCACGGATCCACTCGCTGCTGCGATAGTGGTAACCGCTGCGCTCCGGCTCCCAGTGGCCGGCGATCCACACGTGGCGGCCGCCTTCCCAGTTCCAGTAGCCCGGTGCCCAGACGTAGCCGTGGCGCGGCGCGGGCACGCTTTCGAAACGCGGCGCCGGCGGCGCGGTTTGGATCACCACGTTGAAGCCCGGTTGCGCCAGTGCGGGCAACGGCATCCAGGCTGCGGCGCCGAGGGTGATCAGTGTTGCGAGTGTCAGTGTACGTTTCATTTTGGTCTCCGTTTCAAAAGCCTGCGATTCAATATATCAAGCCGGCGCGGCCTTGCGGAGATTTGATGAATTTGCTTACAACTGAAACAGATGACGCCCAAATCGATGTGCGCCAACGCACGGAAGGGGCCAATCTTGCGAACTGGCCCCGTGCAAATCAGATGCGGTTGCGGGTCGCTTCCTGCTTTGCCAGCAGGCGCTCATCTTCCAGCGAGCGCTGCTTCTCGAGCGCGGTCATGCGCTTGGCGGGAACCGACACGACGGCCATCTTCGACGGCGTCGCCACGCTCGTGCTGATCGCTTGCGCGGCGGGGGCGGCGGTTTCGGGCGAGCCCACCAGGTTGGCGGCGGAGACGGCCACACCGAGGGCCACGGCGAAAACGGCTTCGAAGTTTTTGAGGACGTTCATGGTAGTTCCTTTCAGTGTGGCGTTGCGATGACTGCACTGTAGCCAAGCGCCGGCGCCCTCGCCAGCCGGTTGCGACGAGTCGCCGATTTTGCGTCCCGGCCTGCAAAAAAAGGCGACGAAGCGCAGTAGCGAACCCGGCCTTTTTCGCCTCCCCCCCGCTAAGGCTGAGCAGACGGCGTGCGCAGGTGCGGACCCGCCTTTCCTGACGGGGAACCCATGCAAGGCTCGATCCGAAACCTGGTGCGCCAGGCGCGCGCGCGGCACGTCGCATGGCGTCGCGCGCGCAACCTGAACGCGGCAACGCGCGCCGGCGCCCGGCCGCGTACGAAACCCGCTGCAACGCCCGCCTTGCGCATTAGGGTCCGCCCGGCCGCGCTCACGGCGGTGCACTGGATCGGTGCGGCGGGCGCGCTGGCGGCGCTGGGCGGCGCCTTGCTGCTCGCCGCGCACGCGCGCAGCCTCGCGGTGGCCGGCGACGTTCCCGGCACCGGCGGCCTGCCGCATCCGGTGGCCGCGTTCCAGCCCGCGCTGCCGGGCATCGCGTTCAGCGTGCCTGAGCAAGGCGGGATTACGGTGGAGGAGCACGAGGCGGGCGCGCTGCTGGTCGCCGCCGGCATGCGCAGCGCGCCGCCGTTGCGCATCGACCTGTGCGCGCAGATGGCGGGCACGCGGGACGGCCGCCTGCTGACGATCCGGATCGGTTACGGCTTCGACGAAGTGGCGCGCTGGGCCGAACGCGCCGCGAGGGTGGCGCCGCTGCGCAACGTCGCGCTCAGCGGCCCGGACACGGCCGACATGCCGCGCGTGCAGGTCAGCGGAAACGCCATCAGAGATTTCGCCGCGCCCGACGCCGAGCCGCTGCAGCTGCGCTGGGACAGCGCCGATCGCGCGGTGCGCTGGATCGGCGACGCGGACTGGGGCAAGCCGGGTCAGGGCGCTCACGGCCAGGTCGCGCTGCGGCGTGACGGCTGGCTGGTGTGGCGCCGCGACGCCGCGATGCATATCCAGCGCCGTGCCGGCGGCGCCTGTCCCGCGGGCGAACTGGTGGTGCAGGTGGTGCGCACGGCGCCATCGACATCCGCCGCCAGGGCCCAGGTGACGGCATATCCGTCGAACGGACAGCCGGTGACCGCATGGCTGGCCGCGGGACGCTACCTGGTGCCGATCGACCCCGCGCGCGGCGTGGAAGACCAGGCGTTGTTCCAGGAGCTGCGGCGGCGCGGCATGATCCGCCTGGGCGCCGGTGGCCTGGCGGAACTGGCGCCGCGCGACCTGGCCGCGTGGCGCGCCGCTCCTGCCCCCGAGAGGGCGGGCCAGCTGGCCGGATGGGACAAGGTGGTGCTGGATCCGGCCGGCGTGAAGGTGCTGCGGCGCCTGTACCGCATGGCCGACGGCGAATACGTACGGGAACAGATACGCGTTTTCAATGGCGAGCGGCGCCTGCTGGCATGGCGCGTGCCGCAAGCAGCGCGCGAAGGGCAATGGCAGGCCAGCGTGGCAGGGGCGCCCGCCTCGCAGAGCAGCGCGATGCCGGCGTCGGCGGCGCGCCTGTTCACCGGGCTCGCCCAGGGATGGGCGCCGTGGACCCGTATCGACGCGTGGCCCGGCGGCGGCGCCGCGCGCCTGACGCTCGACCTCGCGCAGCCGGCGCAGGGCGGCGAAGCCGTGAAGCTGATGCTGATCGGGCGCGCCGCCAACGTGCAGGGTGCGCGCGTGCGCACGGCGCAGGATGCCTGCGGCGGGCGGGCCTGCCCCTCGCGCGACGCCGCCCAGGTGCTGGTGCTGGAACTGCTGCCCGGCGCGCGCAGCGTGTCGCTCGACGCCACGCCCCTCGACATGACGGCGCTGGCGATGCCGGGCGACCTGCAGTACCGCCACCTGCGCGTCGTCGGCGGGCAGCTAGACTGGCAGCAGCTTGCGCCGATGGCCGCGCCGCGGCCGGCCGCCCTGGCCGAGGTGACGCTGGAAGACCGCAATGGTGTGCCACTGTGGAGCGCCGGTGCGCCGACGCGCGCGGCGATCGACGCGGGCCTTGCGCCTTTGCTCGGCATCCGGCCCGATCACGCCAGCAGCGTGGCCGGCATGCTGGCACGGCTGCCGGCGCCCGGCGGCACGCCGCACGACGCGCGCCTGACGCTAGACCTTGCGCTGCAGGCGGCCAGCCAGGGCGCCCTCGACTGCATCGGCATGCGGCGCGGCCGCTGGGACGGCAAATCGTGCAGCGGCGGCTCGCCCGCCCCGGCCGGAAGGCACGCCGGCATCGTCATCCTCGACACCGAAACCGGCGACATCCTGGCGGCGGCCGGCGCCGGCAACGCGCCCGTCTCCGCGGCGAACTGGAACGAAGTGCGCAATTTCGACCGCACCGACCCGGCGCGCAGCCCCTTGCGGCTGCCGGCCCTGCAGCACGACGGCGGCGCCCATTCGAGTCCCGGCTCGACCTTCAAGGTGATCAGCGCGATGGGCCTAGAACAAGCCGCGCGGCGCGATCCGCAGCTCGAAGCGCTGCTGGCGGGAATGCCGCTGCCGGCGATCAACCGGGTGGCAAGCGAAAAGGGCTTCGCGTTCCGCACCGACGCCTCGGTCTATCCGGTGTCGGCCACGCTGGCGCACATCACCAACTACAAGGACCAGCACCTGGACCGGCGCGCGCAGGACGGCAGGCTGGGTTTGGCGCAGGCGCTGACATACAGCCTGAACACCTGGTTCGCCTGGTCGGGAGAACTGAGCGACCGCAGCCTGTTCGGCCGCGCCGAGGGCGGCGCGCCCGATCTGCAGCCGCTTGAACCGGGCGCGCTCGACAGCGTGCGGCCGATCGTCGCCATGGCGCACCGCCTCGGATTCGGCCAGGCGCTGCGTCTCGACGCCGGCCTGCTGCCGGCCGATTTCGGCTGGTCGGCGTGGGATGCGCTTCAAGCCAGCCCTTCGAACATCGACCCGATCCACACCCGCCACGAGCTGCGCCAGATGTCGATCGGCCTGCGCATGCAAGTCACGCCGCTGCAGATGGCGCTGGCCGCCGGGGCGGTCGGCCAGGGCAGGGTGATCGCCCCGCGCCTGCTGCTCTCGCTCGACAAGCGCAACGCCGTGGAAGCGCCGATGCCGCCGCTCGGCGTGCGGCTGGACCGCATCCGGGCCGGCATGAAAGGCGTGGTGGACGTCGGCACCGCGGCCGGCGCCTTCCGCGACAAGCGCTTCGACGGATTGCGCACGCGCCTGTCCGGCAAGACCGGCACTGCGCCCACCGGCCCGCAGGGCGGCGGCGACTCGGCCACCGTCTGGTTCACCGGCTGGCTGGAGCCGGGCAGCCTGCCTCGCCAGCCGCACCGGCTGGCGCTGGCAGCCTTCGTCAGCCACTCCGACGCCACCGGCGGCGAACACGCGGCGCCGGTCGTCGCGGCGGTGCTGGCGTCCGCGCTTGCGCAGAATCATGAACAGAAGGGTAAATAGGCGGTTCAAGCGCGCCTTGCGGACCGCGGTTGTATGGCATGATTTTGATGTGTCCGCCACCGGGCGGACCGGCCAACGACGATTCGAGGAAAGGGTATGCGCCTGCCGGGGACCCGCTACCAGGAGCACGGGTGGGAACAAGTGCGCAAGATGCTGGGACTGTGCTCCCTGGCGGCGTTCGCCCATGCCTCGCCGGCGCGCCTGCTCGATCCTGGCTGCCGCCCGGCCGCCTTGTCCGAATATGTCGACCATACATCGGGCGCCTTGCGCGCCACTTGGCGGTCGGCGCGCGCGGAAACGCCCGCCAACAGCTACGGCGAGAGCGTGCTGGAACTGGCGCTCGGCCTGCTGTTCGAATTGCAGGCTCGGCCCGCCGACTGGGACGCGTTCGCCGTCGCGGTGGAGAACGAGCACGGAAAGATCGGCGCGTTCTGGGACCAGGCCGGCGGCGACGCGATCCTGCGCAAGAAGGTCAACGACATGTACGCGGTCCTGCGCGACAAGGTCGATTCGGACAACTACCAGGTCGCGTGCGGGCGCAGCTGCAGTCCCAACAAGATGTACGCCTACCGCATGATCGACACCGCGTACGGCGACATCGCCCGGATCTTCGACGCCTGGCGCCAGCATCCGGGCCAGGTCGGCGCCATCCTCGGGCGCGAAGTGGGCGCGGCGGCGGCCCCGATCGAAGTGCGCCAGATGAAGTCGATCGCCGGCTGCAAGCCGGAATGGGTGATCAACTGGAGCGAGTCGCGCGAGCGGTTCACCGGCGCCCCGGGTCCCTTGCATACCCGCTCGAAGCGCTTCGCGAGCTTGAGACACTGCCCGGACCGGATCGGCGCGATGCTGCGCGAGATTGGCGACTACGAAGAACTGTCGGCCAACCGCGACTGCGACTGGCAGCAGGACGGCGTGGACGCCGCGGGCTGGCTGGACGACCTGGCCCGCGTGTTCGACGAAGCGGAGCGCGAGCCCGATGTTTCACCGGCCCCCGGCTACATGAATCTGATGAGCGCCGCCGGGCCGATGGCAGGCCAATCGCTGCCCGTGCGCCTGGCGGTGTACCTGAAAATGCTGGGGGCGCACGACGACAGCTATCCTGCCGAATGGCTCGATCCCGTCACCGGCGAACTGCCGACGATGCAGCAGCTGGCGATGATGGACCAGGTCTCGTTGCCGACGCTGCGCAAGCGGCGCGACGCCGCCATCGCCACGCTCCTTGGGGCGCAGCGACCATGAAGGAGAACGATGTGAAGACCCTCGACGACAAGCTGCGCGAGAAGCTGCTGCTGTCACGCCGCGTTGAAGGCGACCGGCTGATGCTCGACGACGCCGTGCTGAACGCAGCCCTGGACGGCAGCCGCCCCCTGGGCGCAGGCGAGAAGAAGGCGCTCGCGGATTCCCCGCTGACCCTGCGCCGCCTGCGCCAGTTGTCGATCGCCCGTGCGGCTTCGGGCAACGTATGGTCGGGCAGCGACGGCATGCTGCGCGCCGCGTCGGGCGGCGCAGCGGTCGAACAGCTGGCGACCGACGACAGCCACTGGGCCTTGCACTTCCTGCCTCAGGGTGCTGGCTGGCAGGTGATCCTGAAGCTCGCCGCCGCCGCGCCGTTCGCGCCGCAGCTGATGCGCGAACAGCCGATGCTGCGCGTGACCGACGGCGGCGGCGCTATCGTCCTGCAGGGACGCCTGGACGCCGACGGCGAGTGCGAAAACGCGTGGCCGTTCGAGACTCCCCCGGCGCAGCATTTCCAGCAGTTCGGCGCGCGCTTCGCGGTCGAACCGGTGAGGATCTGAGCACGATGGCTGGCCTCTTCAAATGGCCTGAGCGCGGCCCCGTCGTGGATACGTCGGGGCTGGGTGCCGCCGTGATTGCGATGCCGCTGCCTGCCGGAGCCGCCGTTCCGCCCGGGTGCGCCGCGGTGCTGGTGGACCGCGGCGGTCGCACCCGGCGCGCGCCCGACGGCGCCAGGCTCGCGCCGGAGCCCGGCGAAACCGCATGGGCCTTCCACCCCGGCCCCTACCATGCCGACCTGGCTCCCTTCGCGCAGGCTCCCGAAATCGGCCTGCGCGTGGCCTTTGCGATCGACAGCCCCGATCCGCGCGTGGCGCAGCAGCGGTTCGACCTGTACCTGGCCAGCGAAGCGGCCGATGCGGTCCCGCTGGACCGGTTCTGCGAGGCGATCCAGGCCGCGCTGCGCCACGAACTGTCGCAGGGCCACCTCGAACTGCCGCCTTGCACGACGCTGGCCGAGTGGAATGCGTTTCGCGCCGGCTTCAACCAGCTTCTGTACATGCGCTTCGGTGTAACGGTGGAAGAGTGCGTGCCGGCCGACCTTGGCGAAACGGTCGATTTCGCGCAGATCCTTTTGGCGCGCCGCGAATCCGCTCCCGAATCGGCGAGCGCCGTCGCGCCTGCGGCAGCGCCGGAGCCGCTGTCGGACGCGCGCGCGCTGCGCCGGCTGTTCCTCGAACTGCCATGCGTGATGTGCGGCCTGCGCCTTGCCGTGCTGCCTTCAGGCGCAGGGTTGTTCCGCCGCCACCAGGAACTGCTGCAGCGGCTGGACCTGGCCAACCTGTCGGCTGCGACGATGCCGGCGCTGGAGCTGGCGGCGCCGGGGGTGCCGCTCGACGCGTGCCAGCAGGCGCGGCGCATCCGGCAGGTCCGGCGCGCGGTCGCCGCCCTCGACGAGGCCTGGGCGCTGCTGGCGCGCCTGCAGCCGGGCGGCGACGCGCAGATGGCCGGCCTGTTCGACGAGGCCGAGCGCATCGTCGCCAACCTCGAATACCATACCGGCGAGCGCCGTCTCGCGCTGTCCGAAAGCGAGCCGGCATGAACCGCTTGCCCGACAGCGCCGAATGCTGCAGCCTGCTCGCCGACGGGACCATCCTGACGGCGACGGCGACCCGGCGGCCGCGCGCCGACCGCGCCGACATCAAGTGCAGCGGCGCCGGATCGCCGGCGCTGGCCGAGCGCATGCTGCAGGTGCTGCGCCTGGCGCGCCACACCGAGCCGCGTTTCGACAGCCGCGACCAGGTCGTGGTGAGCATCGACCGCGCCCCTGGCATCCACGAGCGCGACTGGGAACTGGCGGTGGTGCTGGCCGACCGCATCGTGCGCGGGGTCTGGCAGCCGTCCGCGCCGGCCCTGGCGAACGGCTGGTCCGATACATGGGAACTGGGACGGATCGGCGGCCATGCGGTTGGCGGCGCGCCCCAGCACGCGCTGCTGGGCGGGCCGGACGGACTGGCGCATCTCGGCATGCTGACCGGCCAGCCGGACCAAGCGGGGGCGGTGTCGTCGGCGCGCGCCTGGTTCCCGCTGCACAGCGGCGGCATCAACGACAGCCTGTGCTGGGTCGAGGTCAGCGTTTTTCCGCTGGCGCGCGAAGCCGGCGAGGAAGAAGACGCGATCGCCACGCCCGGCCTGGACCTGACGCAGCAGCTGGCGGTGCGCCAGGCCCTGGCCGGCGCGCGCCATTTCGACGGACGCGGCCTGGGGCGCTGGCGCAGCGTGGTGCGTTTCGGCCAGCCTCGCTTTCACGGCAATTCCTTCGAGCTGGCGCTGGTGATGGCCGACCGCCTCGCGCGCGGGCGCGAGTTCCTGCCGCGCGGCCGGATTATCGCCACCGGCTGCTCCGGCGCCTGGCATGCGGGGCGGGTCGATCCGGTCGATGGACGCGAGCCGAAATGCGCGCTGATATTGCAGCAGGCGGTCGACGGCGACCGTATCCTGCTGCCGGCCGCGTGGGAAAACGAGCTGGCGCCCGGGTTCGCGCAGGCGGTGCGCGCCAAGGGCGCCAGCGTGGCCTGCGTCGGGCGCATCGGGATCATCTAGACAATAGCGGCGCACGCCTCGCGTGCGTCATGTAAAAGCATGCCTGCCCCTGCTAGAATCGAAGCGGGAGGGCCACGGATAGAATAACCAGGAGTCGATATGTTCCAGATGTTTGGATTTGGCGGCGTCAAATGTCCGCGCTGCGAGCACAAGAACGCCGACGGCGCGGGCTACTGCGCCCAGTGCGGGCTGACGCTCGGCGCGCCGCGCAACGAGCCCGTGCTGCGCGAGAACCGCTGGATCCCCGGCCCCGGCGAACTGGCCGTGTTCTTCGGCGTGCGCGAGCTTTCGGGCCTGTTCGTCAAGACGCTGCGCGTGCCGGCCACCACGCGCGCCTATATTCTGCAGGGCGACAAGGCCACCGAGGTGCCGCAGGGCGAATACGAAATCGAGGGCTTCTTCACGCGCCTGAACCACCTGCTGCGCAACCAGCACGCCGAAATCCTGATCACCCGCAGCGCCGCCATGCCGGTCCAGTTCGAATTTAACGACTTGCCGACCGCCGAGCACCTGCCCGTTGCGGCCAGCGTCACCGTCAGCGTGCGGATCGAGCAGGTAGCCGCCTTCGCGCGCCACTTCATGACCCTGCCGGGCACCGTCACGACGGAACACCTGCGCGAGCTGCTGGCGCCATCGGTGCGCCAGCTGGCCGCCGAATTCATCGCCGGTCAGTCGCTGCGCGACATGGCGCGCAATCCGGAACTGCGGGCCCAGCTCGACGAACGGCTGCAGGGCGCGTTGAAGATGCGGCTGGCGCAGTACGGGCTGGCGGCGGTGCAGGTCGATACGGTGTCGCTGAAGCACGACAAATTCGACGCCAGCCGCGAGCGCATCGGCACCTTGTGGCTGGTGGTTGACGACCGCCACGTCGAACTCGAACATGCGAAGCAGCTCGACCAGCTGTACGACGACGCCGAATGGCAGCGCATCCACCGCGAGGAACTCGAAAGCCGGCTGCGCTACCGCCGCGCCGAGCTGCGCCAGGATGAAGCCATCGAACGCGCCGAGCTGTCTCTGCAAAACACCGAGCGCATGCAGGCGGTGCGCGCGCGCGAGATCGAGCTGTATTCGCGCGTCGTCGAGTCGAAGAACCGCAAGCAAGCGATCGAGCGCGGCGCCGGCGACGTGCTGGCCGAACTGGAGCACGAGCTGGCCAAGAAGGACGCGGCGCGCGCCGACGAATCGGCCGACTGGGCGCACCTGCGCCACATCGCCCAGATCCGCATGCGCACCGAACTGGAGATCTCGCAGCAGGAAGCGCTGGAGGCACGCCAGCTGGCGCAGCAGCGTTTTTCGCACCGGCTGCTGCAGCAGCAGATCGAGAACAAGGTCGCGCAGGCGATGCTGATCGAAGACGAGTCGCGCAAGCGCGCCGAACTCGATCGCCTGCAGTCGGGCCAGAAGGCGGCGGCGCGGCGCCTGGCCGAGATCGAGGAAGAGGAGCACAAGGCCAGGTGGCAGTCGCTGGCGCTGATCAACGCGGCGCACAAGCGCGAGGCCGAGCGCATGCAGGAATGGGAAAACCAAGTGGCGCTGGAGCGCCAGCATGAACTGCTGCGCGGCGGCTCGCTGCTGGCCGAGGAGACCAACCAGAAGCTGGAAGCGATGCGGCGCGAAGGCGCCACGGCCGAATCGATCGCCCAGTACGAAAAGCTGCTGCGCACGATCGAGGCCGACGGCGTGCAGTCACGCCAGGCGCAGAAACTGGCGCTCGAAGGCGAGGAGGCGCGGCTCGCGATGAAGCGGCAGGCGCAGGAAGCCGAATGGCAGCACGAGCTGCGCCGCCTGGAGCATGAGCGCGAGGACAAGTTCGCGCACCTGGCGCATCTGGCCGACATGGCGCGCATCGAAATTGCGCGGGTCGAGGCGATCGGCGCGATGGGCGACACTGCCAAGGTGGCGCTGGCTGCGGCGCCGAACGCCGCCGCGCTGGCCGATTACATGAAGACGCAGGTCCATGCGGGAATGAGTCCGCAGCAGCTGGCGGCGCTGGCCGGCGTGGTCGGCGCCACCAACAACGTCACTGCGCAGGAAGCGTCGCGCATGGCGGAGCAGCGCGTGCAGCAGGAAGCGGCGCGGCGCGACGCCGAGGTGGACAAGGACCGGCGCCACCAGCTCGACCTGGTCAATTTGCAGCATGACCTGCAGCGGGGCACGCCGCGCTGCGACAACGGCCACGCGGCGCAGCCGGGCGACCGCTTCTGCGCGCAGTGCGGCGCGGCCCTCCGACCCTGACTGGAACGATGCAGACCGCACGAGACAAGATCCGCGAACTGCGCGCCCTGCACGAAGACGGGCTGCTAAGCCTGCAGGAATTCGACAGCCGCAAGAACGCCATCCTGGACGCCGAGTACGCGCCGCCGGGCGGGGTGTCCGCGCCTGTCCGCCAAGGTACCGAGATCGGACTGATGGCGGGCCAGGAGATCGGCCCGCAGAACCGCCGCTACAAGCTCGAACGCCTGATCGCGCAAGGCGGCATGGGCCAGGTGTGGCAGGCGATGGACCTGGCCACGCATGAGGAACTCGGTCACAGCGCCTGCGTGGCGCTGAAGATCCTGCCGCCGCAGCTGACCGTCAGCCCGACGCTTGCCAAGCTGCTGGTCGAGGAGGCGACCCAGGCGCGCCGCCTGGCCCACGAGAATATCGTGCGGGTCTACGAATGGGCGCAGGACCCGGCCACGGCGAGCTACTTCATCATCATGGAATGCCTGGAAGGCGAGGACCTCGACAGCCTGCTGGCGCGCGAGGGGCCGTTTTCGCTCGAACGCGCGACCGGGCTGCTGGCGCCGGTGGCCGAGGCGCTGGCGTATGCGTGGGAGAGGCACCGGCTGGTGCACCGCGATATCAAGCCCGGCAACGTGTTCGTCACCAAAAAGGGCGAGGTCAAGCTGCTCGACTTCGGCATCGCCGCGCGCGCCCGTTCGAGCGCGAGCAATATCGGGCTGGAGGCGCCGGCTAGTTCCGGCACGGCCGGCTACCGGGCGCCGGAAGCGGGCGTCTACCAGCGCGAGCCAGCGCGCGCGCTCGACGTGTACGCGGTCGCGGTGATGATCTACCAGATGGTTGAGGGACGCATGCCGTTCGACGGCGTGCGCAGCGCGGCGCACCAGCCGCCGCAGCCGGCCGCGCTCACCGCGCCCCAATGGCAGGTGCTGCAGTCCGGCTTTGCCATGGACCCGGAACAGCGGCCGGCCAGCGTGGCCGACCTGCTCGACCAGCTGCGCCGCGCCGCTGCTCCGACGCCGCAGCAAATCGCCGCCGAACAGGCGGAGGCGCGCGCGCGGGAGGAGCTGCGTCAAAAGCAGCTGGCGGCGCAGCGCAAGGCCAATGCGCAGGCGGCAGCGGCGGCCCAGCTGATCCGCGACCAGGAACGGCGCGCGAAGGAAAAGGCCGAGCGCGCGCTGGCGGAAGCGGCGCGGCGCGAGCGCAAGGAAGCGCTGCGCCAGCAATTGCGCGACCGGCGCGCGGCCGACGCCGAGAAGGCGCGGCTGGAGCAGGAAGAACGGCAGCGCAAGCTGCTGCAGGCGAAGGCCGCGGCGGCGTATCGCGAAGAGCAGCATCGCGCGCGCCTCGAAGCGGCAGCGCGGGTGCAGGCGGAACTGGACCGGCTGCTGCCGACCGCCGCGAGCCCGGTGGCCGACACCGAAGGCGTGCTGCGTGACCGCTTCCTGGACGGCTCGGGGGTGGCGCCCGACCTGGTCCTGATTCCGACCGGGCGCTTTCAAATGGGCTCGCCCGAACACGAACGCAAAAAAGCGATGGAGGCCGGATCGCTGCAATCGTGGCTGGACCGCGAGACGCCGCAGCACTGGGTCGGGATCGAACAGCCGATCGCGCTGGGGCGCTATCCGGTCACCGTTGGCGAATGGCGCCGCTTCGCCGAGGCGACCGGCTGGCAGCCGCACGAGGAGTTCAACTGGGACGCGCCGGGCTTCGCGCAGGGCGAGGATCATCCGGTGGTCGGGGTGTCGTGGCACGACGCGCAGCGCTACGTGGCGTGGCTGGGCGAGATGACCGGCCAGCGCTATCGCCTGCCCAGCGAGGCGGAGTGGGAGTACGCCTGCCGCGCCGGCACCAAGACGGCGTTCAGCTTCGGCGACGCCATCAGCACCGATCTGGCCAACTTCGACGGCAACCATAGCTACAATGGCAGCGCGATGGGCGAATACCGGCGCGGCACGACGCGGGTCGGCGAGTTTCCGCCGAATCCGTGGGGACTGTACGACATGCACGGCAACGTGTGGGAGTGGGTGCAGGACCCGGTGCACGACAATTACGACGGTGCGCCGAACACGGGCGCGGCCTGGGAGGAGGGCGGCGATCCGGGACGGCGCATCCTGCGCGGCGGTTCATGGCTGTACAGCCCGCGCTACCTGCGCTCTGCGCTGCGCAACGGCTTTTCGGCGGGACGCAGCAATGGCATTGTCGGCTTTCGGGTGGCGCGCAATTTGCTGTGAATTCAAAATGGGGTCAGGTCCGCGGGACCAGACCCCGTCTCCGTTTGAATTGGTGTAGATTATTGGGTTCCACTACAGCCTTCAGAAGGAACCTTATGTCGATCTCCGTCACCCGCGACCTGTCGCAGCCGCTGGGCCACGTCGTCCACGTGCGCGACCATCAGTTCGTCACCGATGGCAGCATCGAGGAAGGCGGCACCGATTCCGGGCCGTCGCCGCACGACCTGTACGATGCGGCGCTCGCGTCCTGCAAGGCGATGACGCTGGTGTGGTACGCCGGGCGCAAGGGCATTCCCCTGCGCGACGTGAAGGTGGACGTCGTGCGCGATGCCAGCGCCGAGCGGCAGGGCGTGTACAAGCTGGCGACGGTCCTGCACCTCGGCGGCGACCTGACCGAGGCGCAGCGCCAGGAACTGCTGACGGTCGCCGGCAAGTGCCCGGTGCACAAGCTGATGACCACCGTGACCACCGAAATCACCACCGCGCTGGCGTGACGCCATGGCCATCGAATACTTCTTCAAGCCGCACGAAAAAGACCTCGGAGGCGGCTTCATGGTGCGCCGCATCTTGCCCGCCGCGGCGAAGCAGGCGGTGGGGCCGTTCATCTTCTTCGACCACTTCGGGCCGATCGACGCGCCGCCCGACGCCAACCATGACGTGCGGCCCCACCCACACATCGGCCTGGCCACGGTCACCTATCTGTTCGAGGGCGCCATGCTGCACCGGGACAGCCTGGGCTCGGTGCAGCGCATCGAGCCGGGCGCGATCAACTGGATGACGGCCGGCAGCGGCATAGTCCACTCCGAGCGCACGCCGCCGGACCTGGTGGGCAAGGCGCGGCGCAGCCACGGCCTGCAGCTGTGGGCCGCGCTGCCCAAAGAGCATGAAGAGGGGCCGCCCGGATTCAGTCACACGGCGGCCGACCAGATTCCCGTCGCGCCGTTCGATGGCGGCGTCGCCCGGGTGCTGATCGGCAGCGCCTTCGGCCTGACCTCGCCGGTGGCGACCTTCAGCGAAACGCTCTACCTCGACATCCGGCTCGATGCCGGCGCCGAACTGGTACTGGACAAGCTTCCGGAGGAAGCGGCGATCTACCCGGTGGCGGGAGAGCTGGCGATCGACGGCGAGGCGCTGGCGCCGCACACGATGGCTTACTTCGAAACCGGCGGGCGCCCGCGCATCACGACGGCGACCGGAGTACAATTTGTGGTGATTGGCGGCGCGCCGCTCGATGGCCATCGCTTCCTGTTCTGGAACTTCGTATCGTCGAGCAAGGAGCGCCTGGCGCAGGCCGCGGACGACTGGGAACAGCAGCGTTACGCGAAAGTGCCGGGCGAAACCGAGTGGATTTCGCTGCCGAGGCCGCTGCGCTGATTCATGGTGTTTCCTGACGGCGCGGCGCCAGCATAACGTGGCAACGCCTGGAAGGAAGCGCCATGAAGATCCCTAAAGATGTGCAAATCCCCGCCATTGTGTTCACGCTGGAAGCCGCGCTGTTGATCGGCATCTCGCTGGTGTTCCTGGTGCTGGTGCCGCACTGGTAAGCGATGCTGGCCAGCCTTCCCGCGGCTGGCTTGCGAAACAGCGAGCGACTCTTCCTGTCGCTCGACGTAGCGTTGCGCGCGGAAGCGTCGAATAGAGTCGACCGGGCAGCGACGTTGTCGACGCCGCGGACCAACACCTGGGGACTCGGCGTCCCCGTCGCTCCGCCGGACCTGACCCCGCCCAACTAGGCAGTGTGCATGTCCTGCGCCAGCGCCTGCTGCAGCTGGCCAGACCGGCTGCGGATGATCCAGCTTTCCGGATACGGCTCGCTGGTGAAGCGCACATGCCGCTGGAACGGGCTGAGCCGTTCGAGCGATGTCGCCGGCCCCAGCGCCGTCTCGACGCCGGTGACCGCGTCCAGGTGCCAGAAGCCGCCGTTCTGGTGATACAGCAGCGGCATCACGGCCGCGCGCGGTTCGCGCGGGAAGGCCGGCAGCGGGAAGCCGGGATGGCGCCCCGGCTCGAGGAAATAGAAGCACTCGGCAAACTCGCCCTGGTCGATGCGGTGCATGATCACGCCGTTCGGCAGCAGCGCGGAAACGTTGAGCACGACGACGCCCTTGATGCTGGCGGTCAGTTCGATGCGCATGCCCAGCCGCAGCGGCACCGGCTTGTGCTTGCCCGGCCACACGCCGTCGAGCAGGATGCCGTAGCGCGACACGTCCTCGATCTCGAAGCCGCGCTCGCCGCGCCGGATGATGGCGTGGCGCCCTGACAGGCGGCGCGTCAGGCCGTTGCGGTCCTGGCCGTCGTCGCCGAAGTGCGCCAGCAGCACGTCAGCCTCCGGGTCGTATTGTTCCCAGCGCCCCAGCACGCATTCGTCCAGCGCGAACAGGCGCACCTGGCGCTGCGCCCCGGCGTCCGGCGCCGCGTTGACCAGGCAGGCGCTGCTGGCCGGGAAGGGGTGCGGCTCGGTGCGTTCCGGGATGTCGATCTCGATCAGGTCTTCGTCCCACGCGATGGTGGAGAAGCCCAGGTCCACCTTGCCGGCGCCGCCGTCGAGGTTCAGGTGGGCGATCGCGGCATTGCGCGCGGTGACGTCGATGTCGAGGCGGCCGCCGCCGGTTTGCGCGTTGACCTTCGCGATCGAGGCGTCGTCCGCGATGACGCGCACATTCTTGTGGGTCGACAGGAAGGTCTGGTGGATTTCGGTGAGCGAGGCGTCGGCGCGCGGCACCAGCAGCACCATGGTGCAGGCCCAGCGGCGCGCCGGCTGGCCGTCCGGCTCGCTGTCGAGCTGGACGTCGATCTGGTACTGGCCGTGTTCCTTGTCGCGCGAGGAAAATTCGATGAAGACCGGGCGCCAGTCGCCGCGCGTGGTGCGCGCGAAAGCGTGGCGCGCGCCGCCGCCCGCGATCAGCGCCGAGCGCAGCTGCATGGTGATGAGCGGGGCCGCGTCGGCCGGCATGCCTCGCAGCTCGACCTTGATGGCCTGGCGGCCGCCCGCCGCGCGCGGATCGAAGCCGCTGACGTGCAGGTGGGGGCGCTGCAGCAGCGGCAGCGCCTGCGCAACGGCCGTTGGGACCAGCGCGTGCGCCGCATCGCCGCCGGCGGCGCGGGCGCTGCGCACCGCACTGATCAAGTCGAAACTCGTCGGCGGCGCTGCGGCCGGCTGGGCATGCCCGCTGGCGCAAGAGGTATCCCCTAGCATCACCCACAAGGTACAGTGCGGGTGGTCGGCGTTACTGCATTTGTTCATAGCAACGTTTGTCGTCTGTTTAACTCTAGCTTACGCCGGTTTCTTCAAATTCCGGCAAAGCATCTGTTGTAGAGTGTGCCACCTATTTTTCTGGGCTGCAATTAAAGATACTTGACTAGTCAAGCATATGTCTCGTCCTCAGGGTCCGGGTCCGCCAGCGGCCGCAGGACGATCGCGGTCAGGTTATCGATGTGCAGGCCGGGCGGCGGCGTGGTGCGAATGGCGTCGAACAGCAGCTGCACCATGTCCGCGGCGCTGCGGCCGGCGCCCAGTATTTCCGGCCAGCGGCTCACCCACAGGTGCGGCTCGGCGCAGGCCCAGAAGCCGTCGGTCGCCAGCAGGTACACCGCATCGGGACGCAGCGCGACGGCGCGGCGGTCTGGCAGGTGGCGCAGGAAACGCGGCAGCCGCGCCGGCGTGAGCGCGAACAATGCATCGTCGAGCAGCGCCGGGTCGGCGAAGGCATTGCCGAGCACGAACGCCTGGGCGATCTGAGAACGGTGCTCGCCGTGCACCTGCTGCCACCATTCCTGTTCGCCCAGCACGCCCGTCATCGCGAACGCGGTGGCCGGCACATGATCGACCGTCAGCGGGTAGATGCGCTCCGGCGTGATTTCGTACAGGCGCGAGTCGCCGACGTGATACAGCAGCGCCGCCTCGCCTGGCGGCAGCTCGAGCAGGGTCAGCGTGGTGCCGGGGCGCCGTTCGGCGTCGGCGCCGCCGGCAAATTCGGCCTGCAGGCGCGCGTGTAGCCGTGCCAGGTGGTCCTCCAGTTGCGCGATGGTGGTGCAGGCGGGCATCTCCAGCAGCCCGGCGACGACGGCCTCGGCCGCTTCGCGCCCGCGGCCGTGTCCGCCCATGCCGTCGAGCACCGCGATGCGGACGTGTCCGCGCGCCCAGCCGTCGACCTGCACTTGCGCGAGCTGCTCGTCGCGCAGGAACACGGCGCGCCCGGCGCTGTCGATCAGCAGCAGGTTGTCCTGGTTTTCAAGGCCGGCAAACGGATCGGCGCCGGCAACGCTGCCGGCCGCGATATCGAGGCGGGGGCCGAACCGGAGGCTGTCTGGCGAACGAATCATTGGCAAGCGGGCAGGCAGAATAACAATGCTGACAGCTTACCAAGGATTCGCAGCTTTCCATGCGCCGATTAGAGCGGCTTTTCCCGCTTGCCGGTGGCGAGGGCGATGGCGTTGACAATCACGCAAGATCCGGCGACGGCGAAGGCGAAGCGCACGCCGAAGTGATCGGCCATGCGGCCCCAGACCAGGCTGCCGGCGGTGTAGCCGGCCGCCATCACGAACAGGTAGATCGACAGCGTGCGTGCGCGGATGTGCGGCGGGAACGACGACTGCGCCGCCGCATTGAGGGTGGACACGGTGGCCGACCACGCCATGCCGGCCAGCACGATCATCGGCACCAGTACCGCCAGCGAGCGGGCGAACGACAGCGTGATCAGCATGGCGCCGTACACCAGCAGCGCCGCGCTCAGCAGGCGGGTGCGGTCGAAGCGCGCGCGCAGGCCCGGCAGCAGGAAGGCGGCGATGACGGCGCCGGCGCCCAGGCTACCCATCAGCATGCCGAAGGTGCTCGAATTCATCCGCAGCACGTCGCGCACGAACACCGGCAGCAGGCCGGCGAAGGCGATGGTGGCGAAAAACACCGTGCATACGTTGAACAGGATGTGACGGTAGCGGCTGCAGCCGAAAGCGCACGACAAGCCCGCCTTCATGCTTTCGAGGAAGGGCGTGGGCTTCGCCGTCGTGGGCAGGCGTTCGCGCCACCAGGCGCGGTACACGGCGAGCAGGCCGATGAAGGACAGCGCATTGGCCAGGAACAGCGCGCCCGGACCGACCAGGTTGAACAGCACCCCGCCCAGCGCCGGGCCGAGGATGGCGGCGACGTTGTAGCTGAGGTTGTTGAGGGTGGCGGCGGCCTCGAGTTCGTCGGGCTCGACCAGCGCCGACATCGACGCCTGCCAGGCCGGCCACATGAAGGCGGACCCGGTGCCCAGGCAGAACGTGAGCACCAGTACGGGCGCGGCCGTCACATGGCCGGTGATCACCAGGCCGGCCAGGGTGCAGGCGCACAGCGCCATGAACAGGTTGCAGAAGAACAGGAACTTTGGGCGGTCCACCGCGTCGGCGACCACGCCGGCGAACAGCGCGAACAGGAAGATCGGCACGTAGCTGGCGGTCTGGACGAGGGTGGTGACCGAGGCCGAATGCGACAGCGAGGCGATCAGCCAGGCCGATGCGAAAGTCTGGATCCAGGTGCCCAGGTTCGACACCAGGTTGGCCGTCCACAGGCGCCGGTAGCGGGGATGCCGAAGCGGCTTCGACAGGGGCACCTTGCGGCGCACCGGCTGCGCCGGGAGGGGAACGGACAAACTGTCTTTGGACATGATGAGTCCAGTCTAGGCCCGATAGTGCTGTGCGTCAACATTCGTGGGCATTATTTGATGGGCTGTGCTATGTTGGCGGGAGTAACAACATGGACGAAATGACCAATGATTCGAATCAGGCCGATGGAGGCGGGGGAAGTACCAGTGGTGGCGGGCATGTTGAGGGCGCTGATGCTCGAATTCGTGCTGCATGAGTCGACCCCGGAGGGCGGGGCCACGGTGCTGCGGGAAAACAACGAAGAAGGTATCCGCGGCTTCATCGATAGCGGCTTCGTGTACCACGTTGCCGAAGCTGACGGCGCGATCGTCGGCTTTGCCGGCATGCGCGACCGCTCGCACCTGTTTCACATGTTCGTGGACCGCAACTGGCATCGCCAGGGCGTGGCGCGCCGGCTGTGGGAGGCGGCGCGGGCCGCCGCGATCGAGGCGGGCGGCAGCGGCAATTTCACCGTCAACGCGTCCAACTACGCGGTGCCGGTGTACGAGGCGCTGGGGTTCGTGCGCACGGGGCCGACGCAGGAAGCCAAGGGGATGGTTTTCAATCCGATGGCGCTCAATGCAGATTAATGGCACTCACCCTGTAAATCCTCCAATGCCCAAATCAAGGTGTACGGTAGCACATGGCCATTTGCGCGCAGCGGGCCGGTCCTGGCAGATGAGTCCAGTCGCCAGGAGAAGGAAACGTGTATCCGCAAATTTGATTCAACGCCTGGAGTGAAAAAAAGCCTTGGTTGCGGCCGAGTTTTATTGCCCAGCAATCCGCAGCGTTTTCATTGCTCCCAACGACCTGATGCGCACATTCATGGGTATAGATGAACCACTGGATGGTAGGTGGAAGGAAGAAAAAATCCGGGCGAAATAAAAGTTGCCCTGGCGTTGCCATTGCGATATCCGAGATGTTGGCGACGTATGATATGGCGCCATTGCACTGAAGCCGAACGCCCGCAATGATGGGTGTGGGTCCCAAGATGTTTATGATTTGCGATTGGCCTGCATGGGGGAAGCCGAACATCAATCCCAACGCCAACATCGAACTTTTTAGTGCGCGCATGGATATTTCCCTTAAGGTTGGAAATTCTTTGTTTAAACAAAAAACCTCTAAACCACCGAGATCGCCGGTATTACTGGAGAGATTGTAATTCGGTGGGGACAGGGCAGCGTTTATCCCGTAACTGGAGTTGGTCAATCTGGGATTTCAACGTGGAGATCAGAGCCGCACGACTGGGCGGCGGAATTTGCGGGTCCAGAGTATATTGCATAAACTGTCGGATTCGTTCTAGGCCTACGCCACAGTCACCCATCGCGAATTCGGAAATGGCCCAATCGCTAATGATGTACGCGCGTACCCCATTGATTCCAAACCCTGCTTCATTTCGCAAGACATTAAGCGAGTCCTCAAACGCTTTTCTGCCCTCTTGTATTTTTCCAGTGGAGAACTTAAGCGCGCCTTGTAACGACGCGCTTCCGACTGAAGCGAGGGAACGGCGTCTTTCACCTTGATTGCGCGTTCGACAAAAATATCAGCGCTTTTCCAATCGTAAATATTTAATGACTCCGATATCAAAACGATCAGTTGTGGAATTCCCGCTTGGTCGCCAATCCGAGGCAAAAGCGTCGTTGCATACTGAATATTCGCCAGCACTTGCGGCGTAACCATCGAGTTCACAGCCATCACCATTTGCGGATTATTGGATTGGTACTGCAGTTGAATCATATTTTGGCGTAGATTCGCCACTGCATTTACGGCCTTGTTGAATTCTTCGGTCTCTCGAAATAGTGTTTCCCGCGGTTTAGTCCAAAAAATGTCAAAAAGAGAAATCGTACTGAGCAGAATGCCAATCATCAGCGCGAAGAAGCTTGCCTTTTTCTGCAACCAGGCGAAACGACTCGTTTCTTCTGGCTGTTCGAGGTGTTTTAATCTTGAATCGAATGTATTGAGAACCAAGTCAAGCGACGCGGATTGGCTGAGCGCAGCACTCTGTTCGTTTGGCGACGGGTTATCGTTCATGGGACTGCCTCAGGTTTAGCGCGATCGTGGACCACCAGTCGCGAGAGCGAGGGTCTTACCTTCGAGATCGTACCCACGCCAGGTTGGCCCTTCTGCGGAGCATACGGGATCGCCGGGTGAAGGCGCTTTTAGTCTTCCTGCATCGCTTCCCGTCGGTGTGCAGAAGTTATTTCGATGCTAGGCGCAGCGAGCAACCCGGGCAAGCTACTAGAAATGGGGGGTGTTATTTCACCGTCAACGCGTCCAGTTGCCGGCCGCGCCCCCGCGGGCAGCTGAAAAGAAATTCCCGGATCACTCCGCTGTCGTCGGTGAGCGACAGCGTGCAATCGTTGCGTTGCTGCCGAATCGTGATGTCGGGATTCGGTGCGCGATACGATTTGATCAAGTTGGTGACCGATTCATTTTTGTACGCCCAGTCGAAGGCGCCGATGTCTTGTTCGAGCAGGCGCTCGGCGTCCGCGGAGTAGATCACCAGCTAGTCCGGTCTTTTTAAGCTTGATGTTGGATCGCCCGACCACAAGTTCGACGCCCGCGCGATCCACAGATAGGTCGACGCAGGGACATCCGGTATGACTGTCGTGTGGCCGGTGTCGCACTCTTCCAGCGTGATGTTCCAGATCGCGCCGTCGGTTCCCTGATGAGGATGGCGCGCAATCAGGTGCGACGAGTCGGCCTGCAGGTCGACTGTGCGGTAGTACCGGGTTCGGTCGGCGCTGGCCCCCGCCGGGAACAGCAAAGTGATGCAGCCCAGTCCGAAGAAGTGGCGCATGTTCATTGCTGTGGCTTCGCCATGCCGATCCCGCCGAGCGGCTCGGTCTCGAACCGTTCGCCAAAACCGGCGATCATCGGCCGACCTTTGGCGATTGTCTGCTGCACCGCCGGGCGGGACAGTGACGCCTCGTGGCTGTCCTGGCTGTCCCATGCTTCGGTGATCCACATCGCATCGGGATCGGTTTTGTCGTTGGCGATCACGTAACTGTGGCAGCCCGGCATCGCTGACGTGCCTTCGAGGAGAACGGCGACGAGTGCGTCGCGCTGGCCCGGCACGCAACGTATCTTTCCGATCAAGCCGTACATCGCGGTCGCTCCCCGAGAGTTATTGTTGCGACCGAGTGTAAGAACAATCGATTAATTCGGCAATGGGTTCTCCGCATTCGCGAAGACGACGGGATAATGGTCGTCGTCCTCGCGAAAGCGCGTGAAAGCGGCGACCCCATCATTCAACGCCGCTCGTCCGCGCGCCGCAGCCACAGGCTGCTGACCCATCCCGTCGCCGGCTTGCCGCCCACGCGCGTGCTGACCTCCCACCAATCGCCTTCGCGCGTGCCGGTCGTCGTCACCACCGCGCCGACAGGAACCACCGCCAGCCGCCGCGCGCCGATGCCGCTGCCGGCGCGCAGGTTGAGATCCTCGAACACCAGGTAGCTGCGGCCCGCCGTCGGCCACACCGGCCGGATCGCTGCGAGGCCTTCGGTCGCCGTCGTCGTGGCCATCGCCGGTTTCGGCAGCGCCTGGAAAAGCAGGCTCCCGATGCCCCACGTTCCCGCAACCAGGATCGCCAAGGCGCGCGCGTTTGGCCGCTTCCACCAGCGGCCCGGCGTCAGGAACGCCGCCAGCACCAGCGTCAGCGCCAGTCCCGCCGCGAACGCCGCGATCATGTAAGCCATGCCAGCCTCCGTTACGCGTCGAAGCGCAGCACGTAATGGCCGGCCACCAAGTGATGCCCGGCCGGCAGCAGGTAAGGCGTGTCGCCGCCGATGCCGGCGACGAAGCGCATCTGCTCGTCGAGGTGGTACAGCGCCTGCGTCGCGCTGAGGCGGCCGATCTGGTAGCCGCCGCCCGCCGCTTCGAAGCTGAAGGCATTGCGCGACAGGCCGATGCGGTCCGCGCTGGCGCTGTCGAAGCCTTCCGAGCGCCGCAGGAAGCGCGCCTGGTCCAGCACGCGCAGCGCCGCCAGCATCGGCGCGCTGCGGCCGAACACGAAACGCGCGCCGCTGGCCGCCGGCACGGCCGGCGGATTGGCCAGGGTCAGGATCGCCGAGTAGCGGTCGGCCATCTCGGGCGCCACCGCGGACAGCGTCACCGTGCCGCCTTCGACCGGCGTAAACGTCGCCGGCACCGCGATGCGTTCGCGGCCGGCGCCGGTGATGGCGTGCAGTTCGTCGCCGGCGTCCACCGCGAAGCTGATGATGGCATCTTCGGCGTGGGCGGCCACGCCGAGCGTGCGATCGAGCCCGATTTCCAGGGCCAGCGCGCCGGTTTCGCGGTAGCGCGACAGCCGCGGCATCGCCAGCGCCACCAGGCTTACGCGCTGTTGCGACACGGGCGCGTAGGTCGCGTCGCCCTCGACGGGCGTCGAAGGCCGGTGGCTGCCCGGCACCGCGGTCAGTTCGACTTCGTCCGGCGCGCGCGAGCGCGTCTTCCACACGGCTGCGGGCTTGAGCTGGATCGGCGACGCTGCCGCCGGCTTGTCCGGCGCCGCGGCTGCGGGCGCGACGCGCGTCACCTTCATCAGCAGCCTGGCCCCGGGGCCATCGAGCTTCGACTTCACTGTGAAGTAGCCGCCGATCGGATCGAAGGTGCAATCGAATGCGCCTTTCGGGCGCACCTGGACCTCGATCGGGGCATCCGGCCCGTCGTTGATCAGGAGGATCGCGCCGTCGGCGCCGAACGGCCAGTCCGGCGCCGCGTGGCTGGCCGACTGGTCGTCCGCGCCGATCAGCGCCAGGCGCTGGTTGGGGTAGATCGAACACACCGGCTTCCAGATCGCACTGTCGCGCGACGTCGTGACCGCGTACAGCACCTTTTCATCCGGCGCCGGCAGGTACACCGCGTGCCCGAACTTTACCTCGACCTGGCCCGGCTCCAGCGAGTCGGCGCCGACCACGTCGTAGCGCACCTCGTCGCTGCCGAGCAGGTCGCCGAAATCCTTCTGATGCAACTGGGCCAGCGACTGCGCCAGGTCGCGCACGCGCGCGCCGCGCGTGAGGTGGCGATCGTCGTCCACCTCGTCCTGCGGCAGCATCAGCGTCACGTGCGAGAAGCAGCGCGTGGCGGCGCGGCCGCGGTGTTCGCGCGGCGATCGTTCGAGCAGGTCGCGCAGCAGCGGCCTGCGCGCAAACAGCGCCAGCCCCGGCGCCTGCCACAGCGCCTCGGCGTTGAAGACATCAGGCACCTTGCCTAGCACTTCGTGTTGGACATAGACCGGCATGATTGAATCTCCTCGGATGATTGGGCGCTGATCGCACTGAACGCTAGCAGGGGGCAGATGAAAAACAGCAGGTGGCTGCCGCCGGCCGAGAGAAAGCTCATGGGCTGGCCCATGATCGGGAAAATCGCCAGGTTGGTGCCCCACGAGAGCAGGAAGTGGCCCAGCACGAAGGCGGCGCCGCCGCACAGTGCGAAGCAGCGGAAGCGGCCCATCCAGGCGTGGCGGAAATCGCGCGCTTCGACGCTGGCGGCATACGAGCGCGCGGCTGTCTGCAGCACCCCGACCAGGAACAGCGCCTGCAGCATCCACAGCGCGAGCGCGCCGGCCAGGCCGTGTCGGTTCACGAAGAACGACGGCGCAAAGTCGTCCTGCACCTGCGGGATGTGCAGCGCGCTGCCGGCCGGCTGGCCCAGCGACGAGATGCCGAGCAACTGGTCCGAGCCCCACCACGCGCCCTCGGCGATGGCGCGCGCACCGAGCAGCAGCTGCTGGCCGGTGTGCGGATGGCTGGCCGGATCCAGCCACACCAGGAAGCGGTCGGCGTAAAAGGTCCATTGGGACACCTCGCCGGCGCCGGCGCCGCGCAGCCAGGCGATGGACGCCGCGGCGCCGCAGGCGAGGCCGACGATGGCGGCCGTGGCGAGATACTTGCGCGCCGCCAGCGACCAGGCGAACGCCATCGCCATGCTCCATACCAGCAGCAGGATCAGCGGCGAGTAGTCGTCCACCTGCACCAGCGCGAGGCCAAGCAGGGCGAGGAACAGCAGCGCCGGGGCGGCGAGCCGGAACCAGCGCAGGACGGGATGGATGTGCGCGGGCAGCGCCGCATCCCATCCGAGACCGAGGGCGATGCAGTGCGCGGTCAGCGCCGTCAGCGCAAGCTTGGCGAATTCCACCGGCTGCAGGTCGAACACCCCGGTTTCGTCGCCGAGCACCACTTGCAGCAGCAGGGCCGCCAGCGCGCCGCACGCGAGCAGCGCGAGCATCCATTCGAGCCGGGTCTGCGGCATGACGAAAGCGCGTCCGCCCAGCCGCAGCCGCAGGTGCGCGCCGATGCCGAGGCCGATTGCCAGCAGCGCGGTGGACTTCTGATAGTGGCGCAGCCAGGACGACTCCATGGCGCCGAGGCCCAGTTCGAGCTGCGCGAGCAGGCCCACGGCAAGCAACAGCACGCCCGCCGCCGTCACCAGCGACGGGCGTCCCGGCAGCATCAGGCAGCACCACATGGCGGCGCATCCGAGCAGGATCGACACGCCGACGCCGGGCGGCGTGCCCGCGCGCTGCAGGACCAGGGCGGCGATGCCGGCGATGGCAAGCAGCACCGTGGCAAAGCTCGCCGCGCGGGTGGCGGGGGCGACGCCGCGCTCGAACGGCCAGCGTCCGCGCTGCCATGCGAGGGCGCCGGTGGCCGCGAGCGCGCCGCACAGCACAAGCGCCAGGAGCCACGCCGGCCCGCCGGACAGCGCCCACGGTCGTCGCCAGCCCCATTCCCATTGGACCTGCGGCGGCAGCTCGACGCGCGCGTCAAGGAACAGGGCGACGTGGCCCACTGGCCTGAATTCCAAGCGGTCGTTCGCGATGCGAATCGCAAGGCGCGTATGGCCGGCGACCAGCGCCGTTACGCCGTCGAGCGGAACTTCGTTGCGCGCCAGGTCGAAGCTGCCGGCGCCCGAGGCCACCAGCATCGGCGCGGTGCCGCCGCCGCTTGCCAGCAGCAGCCGGCCATTGCTGCGGCCAAGCGTCGCGGCGCCGATTTCGATGTGTTCCAGTCCCAGGCGGTTGTCGCAATACAGATTGCCGCCGAATGAAAGCGGCCGCGCGAAGGTCATCGTGCGCGGCGCCCAGCGGTTCCACAGCGCCGCGACGCGGGCGCCCAGCCGGGCGTCGGGGCAGGGCGGCAGAGCGCGGCCGTCACGCTGCAGGGTTGCGCCGTCGTAGCGCCAGCGCTGCCCGGCGCCGGCAAATGCGACGGAATGGTCGTCGCCCGATTGCACCGTGAACAAGGCGCCGCCGATGCGAAATTGCTGGCCTTCGCGCAGGGCGATTGTCCCGGTGCGCAGCTCCGATCCGTCGCGCTGCAGCAGCAGCTGCCGGTTGCCGCTCACATTGCGCGCAAACCAGCGGCCGGCCAGATCGCGCCGAATGCCGACGTGGGCCCTGTCGGCCTGCGGCGCGGCCAGTTCCTGCCGCCCCAGCGTGATCGACTCGCCCGGCTTGAGCGACAGCGCGATGAGTGCCGGCGACATCACCGCCGGCGAGCGCCACAGCGCCACCAGCTGCAAGGCGCACAGCACGCCGAGCGCGATCGCCGCGACCAGGAATCCGCCAAGGTGGAGGCGCCGGATCATGCCGCCCTCGACACGGTGGTGGCGCTGCGCACATCGGCGATCATGCGGCTGATCGCCAGCGCGTGGGGTGGCCGCTCGTGGCGATCGGCGCTGAGCAGGCGGCGCAGCAGGGCGAGCGCCGGTGTGCCGGCTTCCCCGGCCCGCTGCGCGAACTGGACAGCTTCGTCGTCGCGCAGCGTGGGCGGCATCGCGCCGCCGTGGCTGGCCAGCAGGAACGCGGCGCCGCCGGCCTGGTGTTCACGGTAGGCCTGGCCGCAATCGCTGCAAAAGCGCAGCGGCAGCCCGCCCGTGACCAGGTAGTAGAACATCGCGCCCAACGCAAAGTAGTCGCTGCGCGTATCGGTGTGGTAGCGGCCATCGCGGTCCGGGAAGAACTGTTCCGGCGCCTGCCAGTTGGCGGTGCCCGCGTAGCCGTGCGGCGCCGCTTCGCCGAGCAGGCGATTGGTGCCGAAATCAGTCAGCTTGACTCCGCCCCGGACGGTGTCGAGCAGGACGTTCGACGGCTTCAGGTCGAGGTAGCGCCAGCCGTACTGATGCACTTTTGCCAGCGCGTCATTGATCTGGCCGAGCCAGGACAGCGCCTGGCCGAAGCCGATCGCGCCGCCCGCGCGGCGCAGGCGCGCGACATGGCTCGCCACGTCGGCGTCGAGCAGTTCGAGCGCCATCACGGGCAAGCCGTCGTGCATGCCGCTATCGAGCAGGCGGACGATGTGGCGCTCGTCCCAGGGCGCAAGCGAACGCAGGAACGCAATCTCCTTGCTGGCGCTGGCGATCCAGCGCTCGCGCTGTTCCGGCCGGGCGCGCGCCATCTGCTCCCGGTTAATTAGCTTGAGCGCAACCTGGCGGCCAGCCGGCAGCGCGTCGGCGCACCAGACCACCCCGTAGGCCGAGCGGGCCAGCGGCGCGCGCAGGCGGTAGGCGCCCGCTTCGAGTGTGATGACCGCGCCCGCATCCAGCATGCTTCCCCCGTTCGATGGGACGGCGAGTGCCGTCAGCGGAGGTTAGCGGGGGGCGGACGAAAAAAAACGCCGCCGGTTGCCCGGGCGGCGTTTGATGAACTGCGTTGTGCTGCGATTAACGGTGACCGTGGTGACCGTGGTATCCGCCGTGGCCGCCGTAGTATCCGCCGCCGCTGCTGAAATACACGACGGTCGAAGGACGGCTGTAGTAGTAGCTCGGCGCAGGGGTATAGTACACCGGCGCTGGCTCGACGTACACCGGGGCAGGCTGTACATACGTTGGGGCCGGTGCGTAATACGTATTGCTGTACGAGTCGCGGCTGTCGTAGTACGCCGCTGGCGCCGGCGCGTAGCCGCGGTTGTCGTAATAGTAACCGTTGCTACGATTGTCGTAGTAACGGTCGTTGTTGGTGCTGATCGAATTGCCGACCGCAGCGCCCAGCACGCCGCCGACGATGGCGCCATCGCGTCCACCGGCATTGTGGCCGATTGCGGCACCGATCAGGGCGCCGACCGCGGTATTCGCACCGCGGTCCTGAGCCATTGCCGTCGTCGAGACGGCCGTTGCGGCCAGAAGCACCGCGCCTACGAATTTTTTGTTCAACATGGCGATTTCCTCTTGCCTCAACCTGGATCGGAATGATCGTATAAAGTGCTGGGCATGGAGTCACTATATGTGTGTCCAGAATCTCGCGCCATTCTTAATACAGACTCTTACAACTCCTGTGTCGCATGTAACATACAGTGTATTTACGCGGCCAATTCACCCTTTCCGGACCCTCCATGCCCCGCCGTTCCTTTCTCACCGTCGCCGTTTTGCTCGCGCTGCTGCACGCCTATATCGGCTGGCGGCTGATCCCGGCCATGGCGCTCGGCGCCGCCGGGCAGGGCGCCGGGATCGCGATGCTGATCGCGTCCACGCTATTGGTGCCTACGGGCCTGTTCGCCTCGCGGCTGAAGCGCGGCCCTTGGGGCGAACGCCTGACCTGGGCCGGCCTGCTGGCCATGGGCTTGTTTTCTTCCCTGCTGGTGCTGACCGTGCTGCGCGATGCGGTCATGCTGGTGCTGGCGCTGTTCGGCGCGGGCACGCCGGCCCTTGCGCGGGCCAGCGCTTTCGGCGTTCCCCTGCTGGCGCTGGCAGTGACGCTGGTCGGCTTCGTCAACGCGCGCCGGCTTGCGAAGGTGGTCGAAGTCGACGTGCCGATCGCCGGGCTGCCCGACGCGCTGCACGGCTACACGATCGCGCAGATATCGGACATCCACGTCGGCCCCACGATCAGGCGCGGCTACCTGAATGCGATCGTCACCAGGGTCAACGGACTGCAGCCCGACGCAATTGCGATCACCGGCGACCTGGTTGACGGCAGCGTGCCGCGCCTTGCGCTGCACACCGCGCCGCTCGAACGGTTGTCCGCGCGTGACGGTGCGTTTTTCGTCACCGGCAACCACGAATACTATTCGGGCGCCGACGCCTGGATCGCCGAACTGCGCCGGCTCGGCATCACGGTGCTGATCAACCAGCACGTGGTGCGCGAGCGTGACGGCCACGCCGTGATGATTGCCGGCGTTGCCGATTTTTCGGCTCACCATTTCGACGAATCGCACCGCAGTGACCCGCACGCCGCAGCGGCCGGCGCGCCCGCCAATGTGCGGGTGAGGGTGCTGCTGGCGCACCAGCCGCGCAGCGCGGAGGCGGCTGCGGACGCCGGCTTCGACCTGCAGCTGTCGGGCCACACGCACGGCGGCCAGTTCTTCCCCTGGAACCTGTTCGTGCCCCTGCAGCAGCCGTTCACCGCGGGCCTGAACCGGTTTCGCTCCCTGTGGGTGTACACCAGCCGCGGCACCGGTTACTGGGGCCCGCCGAAACGCTTCGGCGCGCCTTCCGAGATCACTTTGGTGCGGCTGGTGCGTGGCGAAGCGGCGTAAACACGCCATCGCGGGCGTGTACAAAATGGGTACAAATGGGATATTGTTCGAGTCCTCATGAACCTATCGAAGGACCTGCTGCATGAATCGCACTCTGTTCCCGTTCGCCCTGTCCATTCTCGCCGGCGCCGTGCTGGCCGCAAACGCGGCCGCCGCCACGCCGGGTAACGATCCCGCCGCGCTGGGCCAGATCCGCGCCGCGGCCCTCAAGAGCGACTGGGCCTACGAGCGCCTGGCCGACATGACGGACCTGATCGGACCGCGCCTGTCGGGATCCGCGGGCGCCGCGGCCGCGGTGACGCAGGTGGCCGAGGCGATGCGCAAGATCGGCGCGAAGGTGACGCTGCAGCCGGTGAAAGTGCCGCACTGGGTGCGCGGCGCCGAGAGCGCCGAGCTAACCGAATATGCGGGCCGTCCGGCCGGCCTGTCGCAGAAAGTGGTGCTCACCGCGCTGGGCGGATCGGGCGCGACGCCGGCGGCCGGCCTGACCGCGCAGGTGATCGTGGTTCATGATTTCGACGAACTGAAGGCGCGCGCGGCCGAGGTGAAGGGCCGCATCGTGCTGTTCGACGTGCCGTTCGACCAGCAGATGGCCGATCACGGCCAGGCCGGTCAGGCGTATGGTCAGGGCGTGCAGTACCGCGGCGGTGGCACGCGCATGGCGGCGCAGATGGGGGCCGCGGCCGCGCTGGTGCGCTCCGTCGGCGGCGCCGATTACCGTCTGCCGCACACCGGCGCGAGCGGCCTGCAGGACGGCGCGCGCATCCCGGCCGCGGCCGTATCGACCGAGGACTCGATGCTGATGGCGCGCCTGGCCAAGCGCGGGCCGGTGACCATGCACCTGACCCTCACGCCGCAAACGCTGCCCGACGCCGACAGCTTCAACGTCATCGCCGACCTGCCGGGCACCGACAAGGCCGATGAAATCGTCATCGTGTCGGGCCACCTCGATTCGTGGGACCTGGCGACCGGCGCCAACGATGACGGCGCCGGCGTCGTCAGCGCGATGGCGGTGATCGACACCCTGAAGAAGCTCGACTTCCGTCCGCGCCGCACCATCCGCCTGATCGCCTGGATGAACGAGGAAAACGGCGGCCGCGGCGCGCAGGCGTACCTGGAAGCGAACAAGGCCGACGCCGGCAAGCACTTCGCGGCGATCGAGAACGACGAGGGATCGGGCCGGGTATTCGGCATGCGCACCAGCGTGCCGTTCGAATCGATGAAGCAGTTCGCACCGCTGCGCGCCGCGCTGGCGCCGATGGGGGCGGGAGCGCTGCAGCGGACCGACGTGCTGGGCACGGGCGACCTGCACGGGCTCGAGGCGGCCGGCGTGCCGAGCTTCGCGCCGCTGATCGATGAATCGACCTATTTCAACTATCACCACACGCCGGCCGACACGCTCGACAAGGTCAAGCCCGAAGACCTGCGCCGCCACGTCGCCGTGATGGCCACCACGACCTGGTTCTTGGCCAACATGGAGCAGCCGGTCGGGCGCACGGTCGTGCCGGCGCGCTGATCGCAGTGAGCAAAAACAGAAAACCCGGCGCGAAGCCGGGTTTTTTGTTGAAGCTGAGGCGCGCTAGAAGTTCAGCCGCGGCAGGTAGCCACCGGGGATAATTCCGAACACCGACAGCACGATCAGGATCAGCAGGATGATGAACAGCACGCGCACGATTTGCGCGACGGGCGCCGGCAGCGGCAGCAGGCTGACCAGCCACCAGATCAGTCCGAAGATGACCAGATAGACGATGAGGCTCATTATTGTGGCCATGTTATTTTCCTCTACGGCGTGGTTGACGAGATATCAAGATTTGCTGACGCAACGATAGCGGAAGATTGATCACTCGACTGTACGGTAGAGCACATAGCACTCGCGGCCACGCAAAAATGGGGTCAGGTCCGCAGGACCAGACCCCCGGCTTCGTCACGCGGCGCTGGCGGCATCGGGCTCTGGTGCCGCGGCGCTGCTGCCCCCATCTTCCTGGATGACGCGCCGCACGGCCCTGGCGCGGCCATGGAACTGGCGCCCATACATGGTCTGAATGCCGCTCGAGAAGTTCTCGCCCCACACCAGTTGCGAGCGGGTTTCCGACGGCTCGCGCGACCAGTACCACACGCGCTGGAAGTGCTCCTTCTGGTTGGCGAACAGCAGCGCCAGTTCGCGCCGGTTGGGCAGCTCGCCGCCGGCCCGCACGGCCCAGTCGCGCGCGGCGGCCCAGGTGACGTCGTCGATTTCGCCCGGCAGCAGAATGAGGTGATGGTCCGGCGCGCCATCCTTTCCCAGAATGAGGCCCGCGTAATATTCACCTTCCCGCAAGGTGTCCCTGACTGGTTCGAGCCTGCTCATGCGCGCCTTCCTCGGTGAAAGTGCCGGTCTGTATCTTAAGACCGTTTTGAGGCCCGCAAGTTGCCGCGTTTTGCGGCCGATTTCGATTCGATCAAGCCGTCCCATCCGCAAAGCAAAAATCCGCCTCGCGGGCGGCCTTGGCGGGGCGCGCAGCAATTCAGTACATCATGCGCCGTGCCAGCACGGGAGGACGGATGATCGCGCGCTCGGGCCGCGCGGCGCGCTGGAACAAGTTCGGCCACAGCACCAGCGAACGCTCTCCGCAGTGCGAGCAAAGGATGTTCTTGCTGTTGACCAGCACAAGGCGCTGGAGCATTGTGCGGGGGATACGTCGCGTATGAGTCGAACCGCAATCCGGGCAGGCGTTCATGGTGGTCTTCTCCAAAAAGGATGGTTATTTGTGGACGGCTTACTGGCAGTTAAGGGTAATGCTGTCGCCTTCGTCGGCCTGTGCGCGCATCAGTGCGCTGTCGCCGCAGCGGTAGGTGACGGTCAGGCGCTTGCGGGCTCCCCGGGCGGGATCGCCGCACAGCTGGTTGCCGGCGGTAATGGTCGGGTTGGGGTAGCGGCCGATCATCTGGCGCACCGCTTCGCGCGCGTCGCATGAGGCGTCGCGCACGCCGTAGAGGGCTTCGGCGATGTGGATCCGTCCGCGGCCGCCGTATTCCTGGCCACCGCGGCTTTGCGCCGCCGCCATGCCGTCGCGGTAGCCCTGGTCGTAGCCGCGGCGATATTCCTGGCTCTGGGCCGAAGCGGCGCCTGAAACCACGCCGAGGCCAATGAAGGCGAGCGCGCACATAAGGCGTTTGCCGGCAAATTGGGTGTTCATCGTGATCTCCTTGCATTGATATGTTTTGTCAACAATACAAGGCGCACAGCCTTCCTTCTGTGCGGTGACGCTCAGAGCGAGGCTTGATTTCGATTCATTTTTTGTCTACTTGGCAGCTGGACGGGAGCAACGCGGCGAGTGATGCAATGCCACTTATGGACGTCGAGTGGCAATGGTTCGATATCCATATTTCGACGGTTGGCGCTGAACGGGCTGAACCCGGCAACCAAGCTCGATTTTTTTGGACCGGGCCGAGGAGCTACTGGCGAAGACCATCGGGGAAAAGTGAGCTGTCATGCAGCCCGATGCCGGCCGATTGGCATCTGCCTGAACAACAAAAAAGCCCGCACAAGGCGGGCCGCGGGATGACGCCGAAAATTGTTATTTTTTTGCCGCTTGACGGCGGCGCGCTGCCGCGAAACCCGCCAGGCCCAGGCCGATCAGGGCAAGGCTGCCAGGTTCAGGGACGTCGGAAACCGCCGGCGCACGAACCAGGAAGGTCTCAGCCGCCGTGCTGTTGCGCTGTCCTAATGACGGCGCCAGTGGCGAGTGCCACACGTAACCAAGGCCGACGTCGCCACCGTCGCAGTGGTCGTACTGGGTATTGAAATAAGCTGAGGCACAAAGCGGAGAGCTGGTGGTGTGGAAGGCGGCCATCAGCGCTGACAAATCGGAAAAGCTCGCGTTCCATTGATCATCGGTAGCGAATTCGAACCCATGGTGCAGTTGGACCACGCCGCAGCTTGGCTGAAGGCCGGCGCAGGGACCTGCATACACCCATTCAAAGCCCCCTGCCTGGACGATTAGCGATGGGTCCGGCGCCTGCCCAAGCATGGTGACGGCGCCCGCCGATCCGGCCGACAGCAGCGCGGCGCAGGCGAACATCGACATGCCGGCCGACTTGATTACTGATTTCATTTTTTTATTAAACACGTTTATCCCCTTGTTTGGTCACGACTATTACCTCGATTCAAATACCACACGCAATAGAAGTAAAGCAATTAACGTGCCCGAACTAACAAGCCTTTGTAAACAATAGTTTGCGCTGAGAAAGTAAGAGAAGCGCGACCTCCTGTAAAATTTCTCGACAATGGAGGGTTGAAATCGGATCAAACGAATGTGGCCCATCGTTGCATGTTCGGGATCGGCGCTGCAGCGTGTACCGCAGATACAGCTTCGCTTTCAGCGGCTGCTGGGAGGGATTTCGAATTTCAGATGGGCGCCTCGCGTTTGGCAATGTTTCGGGTCGTGGCAGGGCGTGCAGCCTTCTGTTTCGCGTCACGCAAGAATTTCAGAGGCCATCAAGGCAATGCCCGGGCGATTCGCTTCGCTGGATCAACTTCATACCGCCGGCCAGTTTCGGTGACGATAAGCAGCTTGCCGTCAGACGTCGCGGCCAGGGTCCTGAAATGGTCTTCCTGCACGTCGGACTCTAGCCGCGGATCGATCGCAAGGTCGTAGACTTTGAGTGTCCAGAGTCGGGCGCCGGTAGCCGCATCGTATGCTCCCAGCACGCCAGGTGCATGATCGGGACCCGGTGTCGCCGACTGAGTGGTCGGTTCGTAACGAATCCCACCGATCGTTACTGGGGGCACATGAGGTGCCGGAGGGCGACTGAATGATAAACCCGACATGGACGACTCCTTGGCTGCGGTGGGCGACGGAATGCCGCAAAATTCATTACGATAAGGCTTGCGGCAAAGTGACGAGTAGTAGCGCTGCAAGTCATTTTAGGACTCGTCCCCGAACCCCATCATCCAACGCTCCCGCGCAGTCCGCCGCGAAAAAGGCCCAGCTTTCCGCATTGGTCAGGCAGGTGGCGGTATTGAAGTTATTCTTTTCCGGCTTCATCCCTAATGAGTCGTGGGCATAGCGCACGTCGACCGCTGCAAGTTCCACGTGAGCCATCTCGTGAACAAGTATTCGGGTCCAGTTCTTTTTGCCGGACAGGATATTCTTACTATCAAAGAAAGCACTTTCTATATAGATTACTCGGAGCCCGTCGCTAGCAGCGGAACCCGGCGCCGCCGCAGCTTTCGACAACCAGATCTTGTTTGTGGTATCCCCTCGGATGGCGGGGACGTCGGTCAAAATGACTTGGCCTTTGGTCATCGCACTCGCCATCTTCTTGAAGCCGATGTTCAGGGTGGGGGCGATTGCGGCAAGCTCAGTTTCGCTCTGATTGATTTCGTCGTCCAACCATCGTTTGATGCAAAGTATGCCAAATGCGAAAAATCGCCACTAGCCTCCTGTAAACTGTTCAATTCCGGCTCCAAACCTGCATCATGACGTCTGCAGTTGGGCGGCACCAGTTTGATATACATACGCAACCAAACACACGCAAGTCATGGCTTCTGAGAAAATGCCGCATCTCATCGGGAGGAATATATATGGAAAGTCAGTTCGATCCAGACGCGGGAACGGTCATGGATGGAGGGCGCATTGTCGCGTTCAGCTTCAATAAATTTGTTAATGATATTTGTAAGGACGGTCACTGTTTCATTTGCGGAACCCCTCGCGACGAAACATTCAACGATGAACACGTGATTCCTAAATGGCTGCTGCGCTGGGCAGGTCTGTTCGACCAGTCGATTACGTTGCCAAATACGGTAAAACTGAAGTACAGCCAATACACGCTTCCGTGCTGCCGTGAATGCAACAGTTTTTACGGCAAAAACCTCGAAGAACGCGTCCAACCTTTGCTCACCCAAGGATATGCAAGTCTCACGGCAGGCTTGGATCGAAAATCCAGCGAGTTGCTGTTTGTTTGGGTCGCGTTTGTCTTCTTCAAAACGCACCTCAAGGATACTCAGCTGCGGCTCCACCTTAATAAACAAAAGGGAGAGCAACCGATTTCGAGCAAATACGACTTCGCGTGGCTCCATCACATCCATGCGGTGATTCGGAGTATCTACACAGGCGCTAAACTTGAGCCCGCCTGCATCGGCACTTTCCTGGTTTTGAACGCGCCGGAGGGGCCGACCAGCACCCCGTTCGATTTCCGAGATATCAATGGTATCAATACCATACTGCTCAGGGTGGGCGACACTGCCTTATTGGCGTCGTTGGACGACGCCAAACTGAGCCAACCGTTCTTGAAAGGCCATATTGACGCGACGGCAGGCAAGCCCATGAGTCCCATTCAGCTACGGGAGATGCTGGCACATCTTAGTTTCGTCAGTTGGAGCTTATCTCACCGACCATTGTTCCGGAACGAGTACGATCCGGCGGCACGAACATCGACGATCAGGGCCGCAGTTCCGCAACAAGTACAGATGGCAAACGCGCCAAAGACCACATTCGGTCAAATGCTCTATCTCTGCACCTTCGACATGCTGCCGAAATTAGGAATACGGGACCTGGCCGCGCTGGAAGCGGAAGTCAAGACCGGGGAGGTCGGGTTCATTTTCGACGAGAACGGAGATTTTCACGTGAACGGCGCGATGCGCTAGAAGGGGTTTGCATTCCCGTGTTTGCAGCATGGCCGGGTTACGCTGCCACAATCGCCAGTAGCCTCCGTGTGCGCACGCGCACCGCGCAAATCAGTATCAAAAGGGGGAGAGGTCGCGACGAATGTCGATACCAATTGTTGGTGCCCGGGACCGGAATCGAACCGGTACGCCATTTCTGACACGAGATTTTAAGTCTCGGGTGTCTACCAGTTTCACCACCCGGGCAGCGGGCGAGATTTTAGCACATTGGCACCATGTCGGGCGAGGAAGCTGACGGCATAACGGCGTTGCGTTGAGCGAGAATCCTTTTCCACCGCATCGACCAGGATGGGGTCAGGTCCGCGGGACCTGACCCCGCCTTTGCATGCCGCAGCGTGCTGCCCCTGCCGCTGTGAAAACGCGGTGATCAAGACGTCAACGATTAGCTTTGGCGACAACCTCGGATGGTGTAGCATTCTGGCGGCGCGCCGGCCGTCTGGCGCGCCCGAACTCCGAGGACAAGAATTGAACATCACTATCAACGAAGAACTGCGTTCGTTTATCGATCCGCTCACCGCCAATGAACATGCCGCGCTCGAACGCAGCCTGCTGGCCGAAGGATGCCGCGATGCGCTGGTGCTGTGGGGCGATGTGCTGATCGACGGTCATAACCGCTACGATATCTGCACCCGCCACGGCATCGAGTTCCGCACCGTGCAGAACACGAACTTCAACTCGATCGACGACGTCATGCTCTGGGTGATCGATAACCACCTGGCGCGGCGCAGCGTGTCGGACTACCAGCGCGGCGTGCTGGCCCTGCGCAAGAAGGATATCGTCACCGCCCGCGTCGCCCAGCGCGCCGCCGAGCCGGAAGCGAAGGCCGCGCCCGAAGCGGAAAAGAAGGTGCCTGAATCGCCGCCATGGAACACGCGCGAGGACGTGGCGAAGGCCGCCCGCGTGTCGAGCAACACGATCAGCCAGATCGAGCGGATCCAGAAGGCTGCCACGCCGCAGTTGGTGGAAGCCGTGCGCTCCGGGACCATTTCGATCAATGCAGCCGCCAACGTCGCCTCGCTGCCGGAATCGGTGCAGATCGCCGCGGTCGCGGGCGGGCGCAAGGAACTGCAGCAGGCCGCACGCCAGGTGCGCGAACAGAAGGCCGCCGCGCGTCCGCCGAAGGAGTCGGCGCAGGACGAAGCCGGCGAGCTGCGCGCCCAAGTGGCCGCGCTGCGCCAGAAGGTCGATACGCTCACGCAGGAAAACGCCGAACTCCGCGAAAAGCTGGGACTCCCGGCGGCCGACCAATAACAATAACCTTCACATGGATCTCGTCCGATGACGTCACCACGTTTCGTCTGGAGTGCGCTGCTTGGCGGCGCTTGCCTGTTCACCCAACTGCCTGCGGAGGCGGTCTGGTTTCCGCCGGCGGCGACGCGCGTCTCATCTGAACAGGCGCGCTGGCAGGCCACCGCAAAGCGCGTGACGATCATGCGCGACAAATGGGGCATCCCCCACGTATTCGGCAAGACCGACGCCGACGCGGTGTTCGGCCTGCTGTACGCGCAGGCCGAGGACGATTTCAACCGGGTCGAACTCAATTACATCAACGCGCTCGGGCGCCTGGCCGAAGTCGAAGGTGAGGCCGAAATCTGGCGCGACCTGCGAATGAAGATGTTCATCACGCCGCAGGACATGCAGGCCAAGTACGCGGCCAGCCCCGCGTGGCTGAAGCAGCTGATGGTGGCGTTCGCCGATGGCTTGAACTTTTACCTGCACACGCATCCGGGAGTGAAGCCGAAGCTGCTGACGCATTTCGAGCCGTGGATGGCGCTGGCATTCAGCGAAGGCAGCATCGGCGGCGACATCGAGTCGATCGACCTGAAGAAGCTCGAGCAGATGTACGGCAAGCCGGCGCAGGCCGCGCTGGCCGACGCCGGCACCGGCTTCGATCCGGAGCCGCGCGGCTCGAACGGCTTTGCGATCGCACCGTCACGCAGTGCCTCCGGCCACGCGCTGTTGCTGATCAATCCGCACACCTCGTTCTACTTCCGGCCCGAAGTCCACATGGTCAGCGAGCAGGGGCTGAACGCCTACGGCGCGGTGACCTGGGGCCAGTTCTTCGTCTACCAGGGCTTCAACGAGCGGGCAGGGTGGATGCATACCTCCGGCGGAGGCGACGTCATCGACGAGTACCTCGAAACGATCACGGAAAAGGACGGCAAATTCTTCTACCGGTACGGCGGAGAACAGCGCCAGGTGCGGGCGGTGCCGATCACGCTGCCTTACAAGACCGCCGGCGGCATGGCCAGCAAGACCGTCACCGCGTACTTCACCCATCACGGTCCGGTGGTGCGCGAGGCCGGCGGCAAATGGGTTGCTGTCCGACTGATGGATGAGCCGCTCAAGGCGCTGACCCAGTCGTACACGCGCACCAAGGCGAAAAACTACGGCGCGTTCTACAAGTCGATGGAGCTGCGCACCAATTCGTCGAACAATACCGTGTACGCGGACGCGGACGGTACCATCGCCTACTTCCACGGCAATTTCGTGCCGCGCCGCGATCCATCCTTCGACTGGAAGCACCCGGTCGACGGCAGCAATCCGGCCACCGAGTGGAAGGGCCTGCACGACATCAAGGAGACCATCACGCTGCACAACCCGGCCAGCGGCTACATCCTCAACACCAATAATTGGCCGTTCGCGTCGTCCGGCGCCAGCAGCCCTCGCGTGCAGGACTATCCGGCGTATATGTGGTCGCTGCCGGAAAACGCGCGCGGCCTGCATGCGGTGAAGGTGCTGAAAGACCAAAGCGGCTTCACGCTCGACAGCCTGATCGCCACCGCCTACGACAGCTACCTGACCGCGTTCGAGCCGCTGGTGCCGGCCGTGGTCAAGGACTGGGAAGCGCTGGACTCCAACGATCCGTTGAAGGCGCAACTGGCGGCGCAGGTTGCGGCCCTGCGCGGCTGGGACCTGCGCTTTTCGACGGCGTCGGTGCCGACCTCGCTCGCGGTGTACTGGGGCCAGCAGATGGTTGCCGCCGCGTCGGCCGCGGCGAAGGCGAAGGAAGTGCCGGTGGCCGATTACATCACCACCGACATCGGCGCGCAGGACCGCCTGCAGGCACTGGCGCGAGCATCGGCCAAGCTGGAGGCGGATTTCGGATCGTGGCAGACGCCGTGGGGCGAGATCAATCGCTTCCAGCGCATCAGCGGCGACATCGACCAGCAGTACGACGACAGCAAGCCAAGCTGGCCGGTGGCGTTCACGTCGGCGACCTGGGGTTCGCTGGCGTCGTTCGGCATGGTGGCGAAGCAGAAGACGAAGCGGATCTACGGCGACCGCGGCAACAGCTTCGTGGCCGTGGTCGAATTCGGCCCGCGGCTGCGCGCGAAGAGCATCCTGGCCGGCGGCGAAAGCGCCAATCCGGCGTCGAAGCATTTCAGCGACCAGGCCGAAATGTACAGCAAGGGCCAGTTCAAGGATGTGCTTTTCTATAAGAGCGACATCGAAAAGGCGCTCGAAAGGAAGTATCACCCGGGCCAATAGTTCGTTCGGGCCGCGGCCCAAGGGCTGGGGTCAGGTCCGGCGGAACGACGGGGACGCCGAGTCCCCGGGGTTGTCGCCGCCGCGGGCAACTCGTTATCGCGGCCCCGATCCATAACATCGGACAGCCATGGTTTGCTCCATTTCCAGGGCGCCGCTTTGCTATAATCCCGCATCCAACAGGGCACGAGGCAGGCAGTGGCAAAACTCTATTTCAGGTATTCGGCGATGAACGCCGGCAAATCGACCGCCATGCTGCAAGTGGCGCACAACTACGAAGAGCAGGGGCAGCAGGTCAAGCTGTACACCGCCGCCATCGACAGCCGCTACGGCGTGGGACGCGTCACCTCCCGCCTGGGCCCGCAGCGCGAGGTCGACATCTTCGAGCCCGATACCGATTTCCTGGCCGAGGCGCCGACGGTGGCCTGCGTGCTGATCGACGAAGCCCAGTTCCTGTCCACCGCCCAGGTGCAGCAGCTGCACCAGCTGGCGCAGGTGCGCGGCGTGCCGGTCATCTGCTACGGATTGCGTAGCGACTTCCGCGGCGACCCGTTCCCCGGCTCGGCCTACCTGCTGGCGCTGGCCGACGACATCGAAGAGCTGAAGAACATCTGCACCTGCGGGAAAAAAGCGACCATGAACGTGCGCGTGGACGAGCAGGGCAGCCGCATCCGCGAAGGCGAGCAGGTCAGCATCGGCGGCAACGAGAGCTACCGCCAGGCCTGCGGCCGCTGCTTCTACGCCTGAGCGGCGTGCGCGCCGGCTGACCGATGAGCTTTGTCGCCAGCTGCCGCGCGCTCGCGCCCGCGTTCCTGTGCCAGCACACCGATGTGCTGCTGTACCTGGCGCCGACGGCCGCGCTGGCCCTGCTGATCCGCATCCTGGCCGGCTCGCACCCGTTTTTCTTCCTGTTTACCGTCGCCGGCACCATTTGCCACGAACTGGCGCACTACCTGGTCGGCCTGGTGACGGGCGCCCGTCCGACCTCGCTCACCATCATCCCGCGCCGTGTCAAGACCGGCCACTGGGAGCTCGGCTCCGTCACGCTGACCCGGGTGCGCTGGTACAACGCCGCGCCGGCCGCGCTGGCGCCTTTCCTGATCATTACCATTCCATTCCTTGTGGCGCGCTGGCGCACCGCGCCGGGCTGGCATTTCCAGCCGCTCGACCTGCTGCTGGCGTTCGCGCTGGCGCCGCAGTTCCTGTCGTTCTGGCCATCGCCGGTGGACTGGCGCATCGCTTGGCGCTCCTGGCCTTATCTGTTGATCATCGCTGCCGGCGCGGCGCTGTTGGCGCATTACCATCCCGGCCTGTATCCATTTGTAAAAGCGTGACCGCCCACGTCTGACGCCCCGTAAGCTGCCAGTGAAAATCACTCAAGCTGGCTCTGCGCTGGGCCGGTATCCTGTTAGAATCGTTCAGATTGGCCGTTTTGCGCAATTCAACGCCCGGACCGCCCGCTTTACACAGTATCCCGCACGGAGAGACCAAGAATGAAGAAGCAGATTTTCATCGTTGCAATGGCGTTCGCCATGTCCGCCCCTCTCGCCCTGGCTCAGCCCGAGAAAATCGGCACGACCCAGCTCAAGCCGGAAGCGGCCCAGGCCCAGGCCGCGCTGTGGGCGTCGAAATTCCTCGCGCGCTACCACTACAAGGCCATGCCGCTCGACGACGCGTTGTCGGAAAAGATCTTCGACCGCTACTTCAAGACACTTGACGGCGAGAAACTGTATTTCTTGCAAAGCGATGTGGACCAGTTCGATGTCGTTCGCACAAAACTCGACGACGCGATCAACAACGAAAACCTGACCCTGCCGTTCACGATCTACAACCTGTACCAGCAGCGCTTCAACCAGCGCATGGCGTACGCGCGTGAACTGCTCAAGGGCAAATTCGACTTCACCTCCGACGAGACCTTCCAGCTCGACCGCGAAAAGGCGGCCTGGCCGAAGAACGACGACGAGGCGCGCGACCTGTGGCGCCGCCGCGTGAAGAACGACTGGCTGCGCCTGAAACTGGCCGGCAAGGACGACAAGTCGATCCGCGAAACGCTCGACAAGCGCTACGAGAACTACGTCACGCGCATGCGCAAGCTGAACAACGAAGACGTGTTCCAGATGTTCATGAACGCGTACGCCACCGCGATCGAGCCGCACACCAACTACCTCGGCCCGCGCTCGGCGGAAAACTTCGACATCGCGATGCGCCTGTCGCTGGAGGGCATCGGCGCCGTGCTGCAGACGCGCGACGAATACACCATCATCCGCGAGATCGTGCCGGGCAGCCCGGCCGCGCTGTCGAACAAGCTGAAGGTCGGCGACCGCATCGTCGGCGTGGCGCAGGGCGATTCGGGCCCGTTCACCGACGTGCTGGGCTGGCGCATCGACGACGTCGTGCAGCTGGTTCGCGGCACCAAGGATTCGACCGTGCGCCTCGACGTGCTGCCGGGCGAGACTGGCACCGACGGCAAGCACACTACCGTGGCGCTGGTGCGCAAGAAGATCAGCATGGAAGAGCAGTCGGCCAAGAAGTCGATCATCGAAGTGCGCGACGGCGGCGTCAAGCGCCGCGTCGGCGTCATTTCGCTGCCGACCTTCTACCAGGACTTCGAAGCGCGCCGCAAGGGCGACAAGGACTTCAAGAGCGCCACGCGCGACGTCGCCCGCATCCTCGGCGAGCTGAAAAAGGACAAGGTCGACAACGTGCTGATCGACCTGCGCAACAACGGCGGCGGCTCGCTGGTCGAGGCGGTCGAACTGACCGGCCTGTTCATCGACAAGGGCCCGGTGGTGCAGCAGCGTACCGCGGATGGGCGCGTCGATGTCGAGAGCGACACCGTGCCAGGCCTGGCGTGGGACGGCCCGGTGGGCGTGCTGATCAACCGTGGTTCGGCGTCAGCGTCGGAGATCTTCGCCGCGGCGATCCAGGATTACGGCCGTGGCCTGATTATCGGTGAGCCGAGCTTCGGCAAGGGCACCGTGCAGTCGCTGGTCAACCTCGACCGCTTCGCGCCGAGCGACAAGGTGCACTACGGCGAGTTGAAGATGACGGTGGCCCAGTTCTTCCGCATCAACGGCGGCACCACGCAGCTGCGCGGCGTCACCCCGGACATCAAGTTCCCGGTCACGGGCGACAACGACAGCTTCGGCGAGTCCACCTACGACAACGCCTTGCCATGGGTGGCGATCAAGCCTGCCAGCTACGTGCCGTCGGGCGACCTGAAGGAACTGATCGCGCCGCTGCAGAAGCGCCACGATACGCGCATCGCCAAGGACAAGGACTTCCAGTACCTGCAGGAAGACATCAACGAGTTCCGCCGCATCCGCAAGGAAAACGCGATCTCGCTGAACGAGGCCGTGCGCCGCAAGGAGCGCGATGCCCAGGAAGCCCGCGCCAAGTTGCGTGAAGCGCGCCTGGCGGCGCAGGCGCCGCTGGACGAAGCTGCCGCCGGCCCGGAAAGCAAGGAAGCGCGCGGCAAGGTGCCGGCGCCGGTCAAGCCGGTCAAGGCGCTTGCGCTGAAAGGCTCGCCGCGCCAGGACGACGGCCTGCAGGCCGACGAGCGCAACCTCGCGGCCGAACTGGCGGCGGAGAAGGCCTTCAAGAACGCCAAGGACGTGATTCTGCAGGAAGCTGCGCACGTGCTGGCCGACGAAGCGGCGATGCTCAAGACCGACACGCGCATGGCCTCGCGCGTGATGCCGTACCGCGCGCCGACCAAGGACGCCGGCAACTGATGCGAACATGGGGTCAGGTCCGCCGGACCTGACCCCGGTTTTGCACGCTGCAGAATGAACCGCCTCCGGCGGTTTTTTTTCGGGTAGAATCTTCCTGAACGATCGTGCTTTTTTAGGCGGCGCATAACAAGGAGACTGCATGGACCTGAATTACACCGCCGAAGACCTGGCGTTCCGCGACACCGCGCGCGCCTTCCTCGACGCCAACCTGCCGGCCGACCTGCAGCAGAAAGTGCGCAAGCACCTGCGCCTGGCCAAGGACGACTACGTGCGCTGGCACCGCATCCTGGCGAAGCAGGGCTGGGTAGCGCCGGGCTGGCCGGTGGAATTCGGCGGCCCCGGATGGACGCCGGTGCAGCGCCACATCTGGGAAGAAGAATGCGCGCGCGCCGGCACGCCGCCGATCCTGCCGTTCGGCGTGAACATGGTCGCGCCGGTCATCATCGCCTTCGGCAGCCCGGAACAGAAAGCCCACTTCCTGCCGCGCATCCTGTCCTGCGAGGACTGGTGGTGCCAGGGCTACTCCGAACCGGGCGCCGGCTCCGATCTCGCATCGCTCAAGACCACCGCGGTGCGCGACGGCGACCACTACATCGTCAACGGCCAGAAGACCTGGACCACGCTGGCGCAGCACGCCGACATGATCTTCTGCCTGGTGCGCACCGACAGCGGCGTGAGCAAGCAGGAAGGCATCTCGTTCCTGCTGATCGACATGCACAGCCCAGGCATCACGGTGCGCCCCATCATCATGCTCGACGAAGACCACGAAGTGAACGAGGTGTTCTTCGATAACGTGCGCGTGCCGGTGGCAAACCTGGTCGGCCAGGAGAACAAGGGCTGGACCTACGCCAAGTACCTGCTGGGCCACGAGCGCACCGGCATCGCCGCGGTGGGCCGCTCCAAGCGCGAGCTTGCCTTCCTCAAGCGCTTCGCCGCGAAGCAGACGGTGAACGGCCAATCGCTGCTGTCCGACCCGCTGTTCGGCGCCAAGGTCGCCACGCTGGAGATCGAACTGATGGCGCTGGAGATGACGGTGCTGCGCGTGCTGGCGCAGGCGCACAAGGCGCCGGGTCCCGAGGCGTCGGTGCTGAAGGTGCGCGGCACCGAGATCCAGCAGATGCTGACCGAACTGATGGTCGAAGCGGCCGGCCCGCTGGCGCTGCCGTTCGACCCGGCCTACCTCGAAGGCGAGCATGAACACAGCATCGCCGACGACGATGCCGCGCCGTTGGCCGCGCACTACTTCAACGTCCGCAAGACCTCGATCTACGGCGGCTCGAACGAAATTCAACGAAACATCATCACCCAGATGATCCTGGGCCTGTGAGGACCTGAGCATGGATTTCAACTTCAAGGAAGAACAGCTGCAGTTCGCCGACGCGCTCAAACGCTGGGTGGCGAAGGATTACAGCTTCGAGGAACGCGCGAAGATCATCGGCTCGGATGCCGGGGTATCGGACGCCGCCTGGGCGACGCTGGTCGAGCTGGGCATGACCGCCTTGCCGGTGCCGGAAGCGCAGGGCGGCTTTGCCGGCAGCGCGGTCGACATGTTCGTCGTGATGCAGGAACTGGGTCGCGGCCTGGTGGTCGAGCCTTACTTCGCGACCGTGATGGGCGCCGAATTCCTCAAGCTGGCCGGCGGCCACGAGGAGCTGCTCGAACAGGTTGCCGCGGGCGAACTGAAACTGGCGTGCGCGCTGGGCGAGCGCCAGTCGCGCCATGACCTGGCCGATATCGCTACCACTGCGGCGCAGGATGGCGGCGCGTGGGCCATCAACGGAAGCAAGAGCGTCGTCGTGCATGGCGCGCAGGCGGGCCGCCTGATCGTCTCTGCGCGCAGCGGCGGCGGGCAGCGCGACCATGACGGCATTTCGCTGTTCGTGGTGCCGGCCGATGCGCCAGGCGTGACCGTCACCGGCTATCGCACGCTCGATGGCCAGCGCGCCGCCGACATCGCCTTCGCCAATGTGCGCGCCGACGCGCTGCTGGGGCAAGCGGGCAAGGGCTGGGAGATCCTGGAAGCGGCGGCCGACTATGGCGCCGGCCTGCTGTGCGCCGAAGCGCTCGGCGTGATGGAGGCGATCTTTGACGCGACCTTGGAATACCTGAAGACGCGCACCCAGTTCGGCGCGCCGATCGGCAAATTCCAGGCGCTCCAGCATCGGATGGCCGACATGTACATCCACCTCGAGCAGGCGCGATCGATGGCCTTGCTGGCGGCGGTCAAACTGTCGGCCGAGCCGGACGAACGGCGCCGCACGGTTGCCGCGGCCAAGTTCCGCGTCGGCCAGGCGATGAAGTTCATCGGCCAGCAGTCGGTGCAGCTGCACGGCGGCATGGGCGTGACCAACGAACTGCCGGCCGCGCACATGTTCAAGCGCCTGACCATGATCGAACTGACGCTTGGCGACTCCGACCACCACCTGAAGCGCTTCATGGCGCAGCCCGGGTTTGCGGAGGTCGCGGCATGAGGTACTTCGAGGACTTCCATCCTGGTCAAATAATCGAATTGGGCAGCAAGACCGTCAGCGAAGAAGAGATCATCGCCTTCGCACGGCAGTTCGACCCGCAGCCATTCCACGTCGACCACGACGCCGCTGCGCAGTCGATCTTCAAGGGCGTCATCGCCAGCGGCTGGCATACCTGCAGCATGATGATGCGCATGGTGGTCGATGGACTGATGTGCGAAGCGTCGAGCATGGGATCGCCCGGCCTGGACGGCGTGCGCTGGCTGCAGCCGGTGCGCGCAGGCGACACCATCAGCGTCAGCTACGAGACCACCAAGGTAAAGGCTTCGGCATCGCGCCCGGACCGCGGCGTGGTGTGGTCGAAGTGGACCGCCACCAACCAGCATGGCGAAGCGGTGTGCACGATCGAAGGCATGGGCATGTTCGGGCGTCGTCCCGATGCGTGATATCGACAACCTGGAGGAACTGGTCGGCACGGAAGTCGCGGTGTCGGACTGGATCGAGATCACGCAGGAGCGCATCGACACCTTTGCCGACGCGACGTCGGATCATCAATGGATTCACGTCGATCCGGAACGCTGCGCGCGCGAATCGCCGTTCGGGAAATCCATCGCGCACGGCTTTCTGACTTTGTCGCTGCTGCCGGCGATGTTCGAGAACGCGATCCGGCTGCTGGGCGCTAAGATGGTGCTGAACTACGGGATGAACAAAGTGCGGTTTCCGGCGCCGGTGCCGGTCGGAAGCCGCCTGCGCGCGCGCCTGACGCTGGCCCGGGTGGAGCCGATCGAGGGCGGGATGCAGCTGGAGTGGTCGGTGATTGTCGAATGCGAAGGCAGCCCGCGGCCGGTTTGCGCTGCCGAATTCCTGATGCGGCGCTATTGAAAATGGGGTCAGGTCCGCAGGACCAGACCCCGGGCGCGGACGGCATCAACTAGAATAAATAAAACGAAGGAGACGTCATGTTCGATGAGATGATGGGCACCAAGGCTGTATCGGAGCGGCAGCGCTTCGACGTCGATGCGCTGGGCGCCTATCTGCGCGCAAACATCCCTGATTTTCCCGACGGGCCGGTCGAAGTGAAGCAGTTCAAGGGCGGCCAGTCGAATCCGACCTTCGAGCTGTCGGTCGGCGGACAGTATTTTGTCCTTCGCACCAAGCCCGGCCCCGCCGCAAAGCTGCTGCCGTCGGCACATGCGATCGACCGCGAATACCGCGTCATGGATGCGTTGCACCGCGCCGGATTTCCCACCCCGCGCCAGTACCTGCTGTGCACCGACGAATCGGTGATCGGGCGCGCCTTCTTCCTGATGGAGTACATCGAAGGCCGCGTGCTGTGGGACCAGTCGCTGCCCGGCATGACGCCCGCCGAACGCGCCGCCATCTATGACGAAACCAATCGCGTGATCGCCAGGCTGCACACGATCGACTACGCCGCGATCGGCCTGGCCGACTACGGCAAGCCGGGCAACTACTTCGCGCGCCAGATCGAACGCTGGACGCGCCAGTACCAGGCGTCGGCCACCGAGACCATCGAGGCGATGGACCAGCTGATCGAATGGCTGCCGCGGAACATTCCGGCCGGCGAGCAGACCGCCATCGTGCACGGCGACTTCAGGCTCGACAACATGATCTTTCACCCGACCGAACCGCGCATCCTGGCGGTGCTGGACTGGGAACTGTCCACGCTGGGGCACCCGCTTGCCGACTTCTCGTACCACTGCATGAGCTGGCACATCGAGCCGGGCCAGTTCCGCGGCATCGCGGGCCTGGACCTCGAAGCGCTCGGCATCCCGAGCCAGGAGCAGTACATCGCCACCTACTGCGCGCGCACCGGCGCCACGATCCGCGCCGAGGACTTCAATTTCTACCTGGCCTACAACATGTTCCGCCTCGCCGGCATCATGCAGGGCATCATGAAGCGCTATGTCGACGGGACCGCATCGAGTCCGCAGGCGCTCCAGAACGGCAAGGCCGCGCGGCCGATGGCCGAACTGGGATGGCAGTACGCGCTGGCCAGCATGGCCTGACCCGATCACTCACTCAAGGACCGACCATGGAATTCGATTACTCCGACCGCTGCAAGGAACTGCAGGGCCGCCTGCTCGCCTTCATGGACGAGCATATCTACCCGAACGAAAAGGCATTCAAGCAGGAGGTCGACCGCAACGGTCTCGAGAAAGGTAACCGCTGGATTCCGACGGAGCTGGTCGAACGCCTCAAGCCGCTGGCGCGCCAGCAGGGCCTGTGGAACCTGTTCCTGCCGAAGTCCGTGCGCGCGCCGGAAGGATTGTCCAACCTCGATTACGCGCCGCTGTGCGAGATCATGGGCCGCGTGGTATGGGCGCCGGAGGTGTTCAACAGCGCCGCACCCGATACCGGCAACATGGAGACCATCGAGCGCTACGGCACGGAGGAGCACAAGCGCGAGTGGCTGGAGCCGCTGCTGCGCGGCGAGATCCGCTCCGCGTTCGCGATGACCGAGCCGGGCGTGGCCTCGTCGGACGCAACCAACATCGCCACCCGCATCGAGCGCGATGGCGACTCGTACGTCATCAACGGCCACAAATGGTGGATTTCCGGCGCGGGCGACCCGCGCTGCAAGATCTTCATCGTGATGGGCAAGACCGATCCGACTGCCGCGCGCCACGCGCAGCAGTCGATGATCCTTGTGCCGGCCGATACGCCGGGCATCACCATCGTGCGTCCGCTGCCGGTGTTCGGTTACGACGACGCGCCGCACGGGCACTGCGAGATCCTGTTCGAGAACGTGCGCGTGCCGGCGTCGAACCTGCTGCTGGGGGAAGGGCGCGGCTTCGAGATCGCCCAGGGCCGCCTTGGGCCGGGCCGGATCCACCACTGCATGCGGTCGATCGGCGTGGCCGAGCGCGCCCTGGAGCTGATGTGCAAGCGCCTGAACGCGCGGGTCGCGTTCGGAAAGAAGGTGTCCGAGCAGGGCGTGTGGCGCGAGCGGATTGCCGAAGCGCGCATCAAGATCGACACCGCGCGCCTGCTCACCTTGAAGACGGCCTACATGATGGACACGGTCGGCAACAAGCAGGCGGCAGCGGAGATCGCGATGATCAAGGTGCTGGCGCCGAACGTGGCGCAGGAAGTGCTGGACTGGGCGATTCAGGCGCATGGCGCGGCGGGCGTGTCGGACGATTTTCCGCTGGCGTCGCAGTGGGCCGGCAACCGCACCTTGCGGCTGGCGGACGGGCCGGACGAGGTGCACCGGAACGCGATCGCCAAGCTGGAACTGGCGAAGTGGATGGGGGCGTAGGGGGCGTCACGCGGCAGCGACAAACCCGGGGACTCGGCGTCCCCGTCGCTCCGGCGGACCTGACCCGATCTTGATTTCGCCGATACTCTCAACATGGGGTCAGGTCCGCAGGACCAGACCCCTTCATCGCGAGCGCTTGTATTGGGCGAACAGCGCTTCCATCGTGGTGCTGCGCGATTCGCCGTGCAGCGGCGCCGGCGGCGCGTAGTTGACGAAGCGGACCACCCAGTCGGTATCGGCGGCGCCGACATCGAGGGCGTTGATGCAGCCGGCCGCCTGCGCCAGCCCGCCGAGGAACATGCGCTGCCCGGTCAGCGCGAGTGACAGGATCGCGCAATTGACCCCGCCGTGCAGCACCAGCAGCACCGTGTCCCACGCCGGGTCGGCGCGCAGGCGGGCAATCGCGGGATGGATGCGGTCCATCAGTTCACCAACGGATTCACCGCCGAGGAAGCGTTTGTCGGCGCTGACCATGCCTTCGAAGGCGCCGGTGAAGGCGTCGCGCAGTTCGGCATCGGGAATCGCCGACAGCCGGCCGCCGCGGATTTCTTCGAGTTCGGGCCAGCGGTCGATGGCGATGTCCTGGCCGGTCTCGGCAAGCACGCGCTGCGCGGTTTCAACGGTGCGGGGAAGGCCCGAGACGATGACGCGGTCGAAGCGAACGCCATGATCTGCGAAGGCGCGGCCGGCGGCGCTGGCCTGTTCGCGGCCCTGCGCGTTGAGGGCGACCGATTCGGGCAGGAACGGCTTGCCCGATTCGTCGAAATAAGTGACGCTGCCGTGGCGCATCAGGTAGACGCGGCGGCGTGCTGGATTGGCTTGATCGGTCATCGTCATATGGTACACCGTCGGGGTCTGGTCCTGCGGACCTGACCCCACCCTGAGATTCGTGGCGAAATAAAAATGGGGACTCGGCGTCCCCGTCGCACGGCAAGACCAGACCCCAGTCAGACGAGCTCCGTATTCACAACGCGGCGAGGGGCCCCCACACCGCCTTCATGCTGAAACGCAGACGGGCATCGTCCTCGTGCAGCGCTTCGGCGATCGGCATGTCGCCGGTGTCGCGCACGATCGAAACGGCATTGCCGCAGTCGTCGCGCAGCACATGCACCGTGGCCGCCGCCGCCATCACGCCAAGTTCGCCGTTTTGCAGCTTCACCAAAGTACCGGGCGGATACGCGCCGATGCATTCCTGGAACAGCGCAACCAGCTCTGGATCGTTCGCCGTATCCGCGCGCAGCCTGGCCAGCGCCAGCGGCGGCGCCATCGAACGGCGGTAGTTGCGCGCCGAGACGCAGGCGCAGTAACGGTCGGCCATGCCGACCAGCTTTGCATCCAAATCGATCTCGGCTTCGCGCAGTCCGTCCGGATAGCCGCTGCCGTCATGATTTTCATGGTGTTGCGTGACGCAGGCGATCCACTGCTCGTCGCCGACGCCGGCGCAGCGGAGCAGCTCCGCGCTCTCCGCCGGATGGCCGTGCACCAGCGCGCGTTCATCGGGACTCAGGGGCAGGGTGCGGTCCTGGAACTTCTCGATCTGACGCATCATTCCCGCGTTCATGGTCAGCGCCGCCGCGGCGACAGTCATCACTTCGAGCGGCGGTTTGCCCATCGCGCGCGCCAGCACAGACGCGATCACGGCGGTGTCGATGCAATGGCGCACGGCGTAGCGCCCGGCGATCTGGTTGAGCAGGATGCAGGCGATGGCGACGTCCGGCCCGCGGTCGACGGCATTGGCCACCGCGCTTGCGACCTCGCGCAAGTCGGCGGGGGCGTCGCCCACCTCGCGCAAGTGCGCCAGCAGCCGGTCCAGCGTCGCGCACGCCGCGTTCAGGCCATGCAGGACCGAGGCGGCCGGCGCGTCCATCTAGAGGCTCGCCAGGCGTTCGAGCGCCGATTGCAGCGTGGCGTCCTGCTTGGCGAAGCAGAAGCGCACGATGCCGGACTCGGTGGCGTCGTGGTAGAACGCCGACACCGGGATCGCCGCCACCTTCACTTCGCGCGTCAGCCATTCGGCGAATGCGGCTTCGGGCAGGGCGGAAATCGCGTCGTAGCGCACGCACTGGAAGTAGGTGCCGTCGGCCGGCAGCAAGGTGAAGCGGCTGTTCGCGAGGCCCATGCGAAACAGGTCGCGCTTGCGCTGGTAGAACGCCGGCAGCTCGACGTAAGGCGACGGATTGGCCATGTAGCTGGCCACGCCGTGCTGCATCGGCGTGTTCACGGTGAACACGTTGTACTGGTGGACCTTGCGAAATTCCGCCGACAGCGCGGCCGGCGCGGCCACGTAGCCGATCTTCCAGCCGGTCACGTGATAGGTCTTGCCGAAGCTCGAGACGACGAAGGAGCGCTCCGCCAGGTCCGGATGGCGGCACATCGATTCGTGCGGCGCGCCGTCATAGACCATGTGTTCGTAGACCTCGTCGGACAGGATCAGGATGCCGGTGCCGCGCACGATGCCGGCCAGCGCGTCGATGTCGGCGCGGCGGAATACCGTGCCGGTCGGGTTGTGCGGCGAGTTGATGACGATCAGCCGGGTGCGCGCATTGACCGCGGCGGCGACCCGGTCCCAAGGCACGCTGTAGCCTTCTTCGCCGACTTGCATCGGCACCGGCACCGCAACGCCGCCGGCCAGTTCGATCGCCGGCAGGTAGCTGTCGTAGGCCGGCTCGATGACGATCACTTCGTCGCCGGGGTGCACGCAGCACAGGATCGCGGTGGTGAGCGCCTGGGTGGCGCCGGCCGTGATCGTGATTTCGGTCGCGGCGTCGTACTGGCGCCCGTAGATGGCGGCGATCTTCGCGGCGACCGCTTCGCGCAACGCAGGCACGCCGGCCATCATTGGGTACTGGTTGTGGCCGGCGCGCATGGCGTCCGAGACCATGTCCGGCAGCGCCGGGTCGCAAGGAAAGTCGGGAAAGCCCTGCCCAAGATTGACCGCGCCGTGCTCGATGGCCAGCGCCGACATCCGGGTGAACACCGTGGTGCCGACTGCGGGCAACCGGGTGCGAAGGACGGGTGTCGTCATGTGGAATGCGGGAAAGTTGTTGGTGTACCTATTCTAGCGCAGCGGCGGCTTGTTGCCGCCCTTCGATTGCATACAGCAGCCGACAGTGGAACGAGCGATCTTCAACCTCAGATTGCGGCGGTCGCAGCGGTTCAGATCTGTTATTCTTTCGGCGGCAATCGGCCAGGAACAACCAGTCCATGAGGTGAGACGACCATGAATTCAAACAGCATCAGGGGATCCGTTTTTTCATGATTTTTTTGATTTCAATAGCCCTTGGATTCGCGCTAATGTTCCCCCTCGGCTGGCTGTTCGGAGCCATGAATTGGCCAGTATTTCATAGTTGGGGACTGTTTCACGGAGCATTCATCATTGCCTGGCCGCTGCTTACATTCGCCTCTTGGGGCCTGATGCGGGCTATACGCTCGCGCGTGGCGACACGCTGATCAAGGTGAATCGGGAGCTCGCGCAAGTCCATAGCGGGAAGCGATCGCGGGAAAGCAGGCAGGTTTGCTGGAGCGCGTGGAGACGGAGATTCTGAGCGTCGTTATCCGCGCCGACCGCAATCAGTCATTCTGGAGACCGATCGCGCTCGCCGCCTCTGACTTTGGCTCCAATCTTTCGCAGGGAGTATCGATTGCAATTAGCGGCATTGCCTATTTGATTCCATGGCTGTTGTTCTTCGGCGTGCCTGCCTGGATCGTTCGAAAACTCTGGCGGCGCCGCAGGCGGCCGAATGGAAGCGCGGCTGCCCGAAGCGCTGGCTGAAATAAAGCGTTGATCCACCCTGTTCGCGCAGCCTAAACAATCCCGGCCGCGCGGCAAGCAGCCTCATGCCACCTTCGCAATAGCCTGCGGCGCCAGTCTCCTGTACAGTTCAGCTTGTCTAATTGAGAGGAGGCAGTGCCATGCGTAAAATGACGATTGCGGCCGGGGCGCTGGTTGCTCTGATGATCGCATCCTGTGGCGGTAGCTGGCCCACGGAGCAAGATATCAATAATTCCCTGTCCGCCAAAGTCCAGTCAGTGACGGGCGACTGGACCGGGTTTTCCCAAGGAACGAACCCCGTTACCCTCGACTTCAAGCTTCAGGAAGGAAGCAATGGCCAGGTAAGCGGTACCGGCACCTGGAAAGAGGGGAACGCGAGCCCTGCGGTTCCCATCACCGTCTCCGGGACATTTCAGCGACCAGCACTCTCGCTGACCTTCGATGGCATCGTGTCCGAATCGCATCAGGTGAAAGGCGTTGCCCAGGGTAATTACACGACGGCAGGGGGCATCTCGACGACGCTGACGCTCACCGGGACCGGGTACACCCGTGACGTGGCTATCGTGTTGATAGAAAAGTGATTGTCGAAGCGGCGCTCCTTACCGAATAAGGATGCGCCCCGTATCGGCACCGGCCGCGGGGCGACTCGATTCAGCGCGCCGGTCGTTCGTCGGGGCGCAGCGTCAGGACCTGCACGCCGTCGCGTGTCACCGCCACCGTATGCTCGAACTGCGCGGACAGTTTGCCGTCCATCGTAACGACCGTCCAGCCATCGTCTTCGGTCTCGACGGCATGATGGCCCTGGTTGATCATCGGCTCGATCGTGAAGACCATCCCTTCGCGTAGCAGCATTCCGGTATTGGGCTTTCCCCAATGCAGCACCTGGGGATCTTCGTGCATCTCACGGCCGATGCCGTGCCCGCAGTACTCCCGCACCACCGAGTAGCCATTGCGCTGGGCATGTCGCTCGATCGCATGGCCGATATCGCCGAGCCTTGCGCCGGGACGGACAACTTTGATTCCCTTCCACAAGGCTTCGTAGGTCACTTGCACCAGCCGCCTGGCCGCGGGCGACACGTCGCCAACCAGGTAGGTCTTGCTGGAATCGGCGATAAATCCGTGCTTTTCCAGCGTGATGTCGAAATTAACGATATCCCCGTTACGCAGGATATCCGACTCGGACGGAACGCCATGGCAGACGACTTTGTTGGGAGAGGAGTTGAGCGCGTAGGCAAATCCGTACTGGCCCTTGCTCGCCGGCCGTGCTTTGAGATCATTCACGATGTAGCTATCGACCAAATCGTTGACCTGCATGGTGGACATGCCGATCAGGCTCAATTGGTCGAGGTAGCCGAATACGTTCGCCAGCAGCCTTCCCGATTCGGCCATCAGGGCGACTTCTTCAGGTTGCTTGATCATGTTAGCGCGCAACTGAGAGACGGCGCCTCGACGCCGGCGGCGCGCAGTTCCCGCCCGACGATCTCATTGAAGGTCAGCGTCGGGTTCATTTCGGCCAGCATGCCGATCTTGATCCAGAAAGTCGCTTGCGCGTTAATTGACCGACCGCTTACCGCGCTCGCCTTGCGGATTTGATCGTGCAGATCATCGTCGATGTTTACGATGCCCATATGGAGTCCTCGAATATATGTAATATATACGAATTATATATGAATCGTATATGCGGCCGCAAGCGAGCGACTGCGATCAGCCGGCGGGAGCTTTGTTCACCGCCAGTTGAGCATCGAAAGCCCGTTTGTAGGCGGGCCGCGCTTCGCCGCGGGCGACGTACGCGGCGAGGTTCGGATATTCGTCGAGAATGCCCGACGCCCTCAGCCTCAGCAGCACGGATACCATCATCAGGTCTCCGGCGCTGAACGGGCCGTCGAGCCAGTCGGCGTCGCCAAGCCGGGAGGAAAGCGGGGCCAGGCGACCGCGAACGCGGTCTTCGACCAAGGGCAGCCGCTCTGCGTACCAGGGCTTGTCGCGCTCCAGGAGCCTGGCGTTTCCAAACTCGAGGATCGGCGGCTCCACCGTATTGAGCGCGGCAAATATCCACGTGATGGCCCGCGCCCGCGCATTGGCATCTTGCGGTAGCAGCCCCGGGTAATGGTCTGCGATGTGAAACACGATCGCGCCGGTTTCGAAGATGGCGAGATCGCCTTCCTCGTAGGTCGGGATCTGGCCGAAAGGATGAATCGCCAGGTGCGCGGGTTCCTTCATCGCACTGAACGACACCAGGCGGACCTCGTAGGGCTGGCCCACTTCTTCCAGCGCCCAGCGAACGCGCGTGTCGCGCGCCAGTCCTTTGCCGCCATCGGGCGAGCGCTCAAACGCGGTAATGGTGATGGTCATTGCGAGGCTCCTCCTTTGGTCAGACTCGGGCAGCGGGGGCGGGCGTGGCGTCGGCGGGCGCACCCGGCCGTGACCACGCCATAAATTCCTTCGACATAGCTGGCAACGTGTGGCTATTTCCGCCCACGCACGTTTTTCACCTCTAGTATTTCGGTAACTTCCAGCAAGCGCTTGCAGCGGCCCAATCCTCCGAAGCTGCCCTCCGGCCCGAGTTTGCCTCGGACGACAACATACGAAGTGCCCCATTGCTCGCCGGGATTCTTGGCGGGAAGCATCGCCTTCGACATGTCCGAATTAATGCACCACGCCTCACTTTTACCGTCAGGGGTCAGAATGGAGTTCTCAAAATTATAAAAGTAGTCCCCTCTATAAATTGGATCATCCGATTTTGGGCTTCCGAATCCCAATCCCTGCGCTTGGCCCAACGCCATCACACAGAACATAAAAACGCCGGCGACAAAGGGGTGCGAAGGATATTTGGGCATTACACTCTTCAGGATTTGGTACGCGGCGACATAAACGGCCGCGCCTGGTCGTTTGCTGACAGAAGGATAACAGAGTCCTATGACTATCAACACTACACTGAAGCATAGGTGGATTTTCCCCAGTTCCCCCTTGGGAGAGGTCGCGGATGGTGCGCCTGTTTGTGCGCCCGTTTTGCCTGTCCGATGAATACAGGCCGAGCTGGCCAGCTATTCCAGCATAGCCGCGGCCTGGGCCTTGATCCACGCCTCCGGAAGCATAATCCGAAACAAGCCCGCCTGCGCCGTCTTGCGCGCCAGCTTCAGCAGCGCCTTGTCCTTGGTGATCAGCACAGCGGCGCGGGCGTCGCGCGCGACCTCCAGAAATTTCTGGTCGTCGCGGTCGGTGCATACCGGCAGCCGCACCGGGCTGGCGTCGGGCGCCACCACCGTGATCAGCTTGTCGAAGCGGGCCGAGGCCAGCGGCCGGCTGTCGTCGTCGAGCGGCAGGTGCTTGTAGTGCAGCACGACGTTGTACTCGTCGCGGCAGTCGGCGCGGGTGACCGCTTCGACGGCGCCGCTCTCGAGCGCGGCCAGCAGGCTGGCCCAGCGCGGATCGTGGAACACCATCAGGTCGAGGCAAACATTGGTATCGATGACGATGCGTTCGGCTGGTACGGGTATCATGTCGGCAATTCTATTTGTTGGATGTTGATTGAATCTTATGCTGATTGTCTTGTCGCCTGCAAAATCCCTCGACTTCGAGACCCGCCCCACCACGAAACTGACCACCACGCCCGACCTGCTCGACCGCTCCAGCGAACTGATCGACGTTCTGCGCGGCTACTCGATGGGCCAGGTCGCTGACCTGATGAGCCTGTCCGATACGCTGGCATCGCTCAACGTCGCGCGCTACGCCACCTGGAGCACCGACACCGCCGACGCCCGCCAGGCCATCATGGCGTTCAACGGCGACGTCTACACCGGCCTCGACGCGCGCTCGCTCAAGCCGAAGGCGCTGGGCTGGACCCAGCAGAACGTGCGCATCCTGTCGGGACTGTACGGCGTGCTGCGCCCGTTCGACCTGATCCACCCGCACCGGCTGGAAATGGGCACGCGGTTGCCCACGCCCGGCGCGAAGGACTTGTACGGCTTCTGGGGCGACACCGTCACCGGCAAGCTGAACGAGGCGATTGCCGCCAACGGCGCCGAAGTGCTGGTCAATCTGGCGTCCGAGGAGTATTTCCGGTCGGTGCGGCCGAAGCTGCTGCCGGTGCCGGTGGTCACGCCCGTGTTCGAGGACTGGAAGGACGGCCGGTACAAGATCATCTCGTTCTTCGCGAAGCGCGCGCGCGGCATGATGGCGCGCTACGCGGCGGAGAAGGGCATCACCGACGTCGAGAAACTCAAGCGCTTCAAGGTCGATGGCTACGCGTTCGACAAGAAGGCGTCGAGCGCCAACGAGTGGGTGTTCCGGCGAAAAGTCGAAGCGTAAAGTCTGTCGTTCCTGCGCAGGCAGGAACCCATGCTGACGCCGATTAGCACGCGGCGTATGGGTTCCAGCCAAGGGGGGCGCCTAGTCCTGGAACGACAACCTTAGTCAGCCTTCTTCGACAGGAAATTGAACCAGCCGCCCTTGCCGGCGTTCGGTTTCAGGAAGCGGCTGTTCGGATAGTTCTTGACGAACACGCGCTGGGCGTCGTCGCGCAGGTCGAGGTTGGCCATCTTGTCGTAGCAGCGGATCATCAGGAACAGCGCCTCTTCGCGCGCCGGCGCATCGGAGTAGTCGGTCACGGCGCCTTGCGCGCGGTTCAGCGCGGCCAGGTAGGCGCCGCGGCGATAGTAGTAATTGGCCACGTGCACCTCATACTGCGCCATCGCGTTGACCAGGTACTTCATGCGCGCGATCGCATCCGGCGTATATTTACTGTCCGGGAACTTGTCGACCAGCGCCTTGAACGCGGCGAACGATTCGCGCGTCGCCTTCGGGTCGCGCTCGGTCGGATCCTGCGAGTAGATCACGCTGAGAAAGCCGATCGAGTCGTTGAAGTTGATCAGGCCGCGCAGGTAGTACATGTAGTCGGCCTGCGGATGATTCGGGTGCAGCTTGATGAAGCGCTCGACCGCGGCCAGCGCCTGGGCCTGGTCCTGGGTCTTGTAGTAAGCGTAGGCAATTTCCATCTGCGCCTGGGTCGCGTAGGTGCCGAACGGGTAGTTCGCTTCCAGCTTTTCCCACAGCTTGATGGCTGCCTCGTAGTGGGCGCCGTCCATTTCCGAACGCGCCTCCGAGTATAATTTCGTCACCGACCAGTTTTTGGTCTCGTCGGCTTTATCCGGCAACAGGCTGCAAGCCGACATACCTAGCAGTACACACGAAGCAACAAACAACGATAATTTTTTTTGCATGACGTTTTGCAAGAGAGTATTAACCGAGAATCAACGAAAGGCTGATTATAGCCGATGGGACTGCTGTGACTTTAACTTCAACGCCGAATTCGGCGGATTTACCTCTCGACACTGATTTCGACGACGAGATCGACGTCGATTTCGCCTATGAGAACGGCGGCGCCGACCTGTCCCCGATCACCCTCGAGCTGACGCCGGCCGCCTGCGGCCAGCGCCTCGACAAAGTGATCGCCGGCCTGGTGCCGCAATTTTCGCGCAGCCGCCTGCAGCAATGGTTCGACGGCGGCCACGTGCTGGTCGACGGCAAGCCGGCGCGCGGCAAGGATACCGCGTATGGCGACGAAACGGTAGTCGTCACCCCGCAGGCCGCGCCCGAGGACACCGCCTTCACGCCGCAGGAGATCCGTCTCGATATCGTCCACGAAGACGAGCACATCATGGTGATCAACAAGCCGGCCGGGCTGGTCGTGCATCCGGGCGCCGGCAACTGGTCGGGCACCTTGCTCAACGGCCTGCTGTTCCATTGCCCGCAACTGGCCAACGTGCCGCGCGCCGGCATCGTGCACCGGCTCGACAAGGACACCAGCGGCCTGATGGTGGTCGGCAAGACGCTGGCCGCGCAGACCGACCTGGTGCGCCAGCTGGCGGCGCGCACCGTCAAGCGCGAGTACTTCGCGCTGGTGTGGGGCACGCCGCGCGAGGAGGGCACGGTCGATGCGCCGATCGCGCGCGACGCCAAGGACCGCGTCAAGATGGCGGTGTCGAACAACTTCACGGCCAAGCCGGCGATCACGCATTACCAGCGCATCGCCAGCGGCCTGCTGGACCGCCGCCCGGTCAGCCTGGTGCAGTGCCAGCTCGAGACGGGCCGCACCCACCAGATCCGCGTGCACATGCAGCACCTCGGCTTCGCGCTGGTCGGCGACGCGGTGTACGGCAAGCAGCACCTGACGCCGATCTTCCCGCGCCAGGCGCTGCAGGCGCGCCGCCTCGGCCTGGTCCATCCGGCCACCGGCGAGGACTGCGAATGGATCGTGCCGCTGGCCGCCGATTTCGCCGGCCTGATCGCCGACGCCGGGATCGAAGAGCCGGACCTGGTCTGATGGCCGAAATGATCCTGCCCGATTGGCCGGACGCGCCCGCAAACGTCGGCGCGCTGGCCAGCACGCGCCGCGGCGGCTGGAGCGTCGGCCCCTACGATGACGGCATGGGCGGCGGCGGGCTCAATCTTGGCATGCACGTGAACGACGATGCCGACACCGTGCGCAAGAACCGCGCCGCGCTGCGCGCCATGCTGCCGGGCGACCCGGCGTGGATTTCGCAGGTGCACGGCGTGGCCGTGGTCGATGCGGCCAGCGTCGGGCCGGACCAGCCGGTGCGGGTGGCCGACGCCAGCATCGCCACGCAGCCTGGCGTGGTGTGCGCGGTGCTCACCGCGGACTGCCTGCCGGTGCTGTTTGCCGACCTCGAAGGCAAGGTGGTGGGCGCGGCCCATGCCGGCTGGCGCGGCCTTGCCGGCGGGGTGCTCGGCGCGACGGTGGCGACCATGCGCGAGGCCGGCGCCGGCGACATCACGGCCTGGCTCGGCCCGGCGATCGGCCCGGCGCAGTTCGAAGTGGGACCGGACGTGCTCGACGCCTTCCTGGCCAGCGGCGCCGATGCGGACAAGGTGAGGGTGGCGTTCACGCCGTATCCCGGCCGGCCCGGCAAGTTCCTGGCCAACATGAATGCGCTCGCCAAGCTGCTGCTGGCGCGCGATGGCGTGACGCGGGTGTGGGGCGGCAGTCACTGCACCGCCAGCGAAGCGGACCGTTTTTATTCGTACCGGCGCGACGGTGTGACGGGCCGGCAGGCCAGCCTGATCTGGCTGAAGCCGGATTAATCGGACGGCGGCGGCAGGTCGGGGTATGGTCCTGCGGACCTGACCCCATTTTCACGCCGCTGCCTCCGCCCCTTCGATCCCGCGATATAGAAAAGTATATATAATGGCAACACGCAATACGCCAAAAAGGTCATAATTCCAGCGACCACGGTCGGTTCGGTGAGCGCCATCAGGCCCACCACGTAAATCCAGGCAACGGCGACGATCCACATACATTCCCTTCGGCAGAAACCGCAATTGTAACCAATGGACCCCACTCATGAACAAGCCTGATCCCCAAGCCATGACGAGCGCCTGGATGGCGCAGTTTGCCGATCCATCCACCTGGCAGTCGTGGATGAAGCTGCCGCAGGCGGACGCCAATCCGCTGGCCGGCGTGCTGAAAGAGGTCGGCGCCCACATCAGCCCGGCCGCGCTGGAGTCGCTGCGCAACGATTACCTGCAAAAGGCCGGCGCGCTGTGGCAGGACATGGCCATGATGAAAACCCCGGAACTGAAGGACCGCCGCTTTGCCGCGCCGGAATGGCTGGCCAATCCGCTGGCGGCATTTTCCGCCGCGTCCTACCTGCTCAATTCGCAGTTCCTCACCGCGATGGCCGAAGCGGTCGACGCGGCGCCGCGCGACAAGCAGAAGATCCGTTTCGCCGTGCAGCAGCTGGTCGATGCGATGTCGCCGGCGAACTTCCTGGCTACCAATCCGGAAGCGCAGAAGCAGCTGCTCGACACCAAGGGCGAGAGCCTGGCCAAGGGCCTGGCCAACATGCTGGGCGACATGCAGAAGGGCCGCATCTCGCTGTCCGACGAATCGGCTTTCGAAGTCGGCCGCAACGTCGCCACCACCGCCGGCCAGGTGGTATTCGAGAACGACCTGTTCCAGCTGATCCAGTACACGCCCACCACCGCCACCGTGCACGCCGTGCCGCTGGTGATGGTCCCGCCGTGCATCAACAAGTTCTACATCCTCGACCTGCAGCCGGAAAACTCGGTGGTGCGCTACGCGGTCGAGCAGGGCAATACCGTGTTCCTCGTCTCCTGGCGCAATCCCGACAAGACCCTGGGCAAGGTCACCTGGGACGACTACGTGGAGCAGGGCGCCATCGAAGCGATCCGCGTGGCGCGCGAGATTTCCGGGGCAGACAAGGTCAACGCCTTCGGCTTCTGCGTCGGCGGCACCATCGTCACGACCGCGCTGGCGGTGCTGGCCGCGCGCGGCGAACAGCCGGCCGCCAGCCTGACCTTGCTGACCACTTTGCTCGACTTCGAAGACACCGGCGTGCTCGACGTCTTCATCGACGAAAGCCAGGTGTCGCAGCGCGAGAAGCAGCTGGCGAAGGGCGGGCTGATGCCGGGCCGCGACCTGGCCACCACCTTCTCCTCCTTGCGCCCGAACGACCTGGTGTGGAACTACGTCCAGTCGAACTACCTGAAAGGCAAGGAGCCGCCGCCGTTCGACCTGCTGTACTGGAACTCGGACAGCACCAACCTGCCGGGACCGATGTTCTGCTTCTACCTGCGCAATATGTACCTGGAAAACAAGCTGCGCGAACCGGGCGCGCTGACCACGGCCGGCGCCAAGGTCGATCTCGGCGCCATCGACGCGCCGGTATTCATCTACGGCTCGCGCGAAGACCACATCGTGCCGTGGGAAGCAGCGTACAAGTCGATGAGCCTGCTCAATCCGGGCAAGCCGAAGAACAACCGCTACGTGCTCGGCGCGTCCGGCCACATCGCCGGCGTGATCAATCCCGCCTCGAAAGGCAAGCGCAGCTACTGGACCAACGACGCCAAGCCGAAGGGCAAGGCGAAGATCCTCGACAACGCGGCGTGGCTGGAAGGCGCGACCGAGCACAAGGGCAGCTGGTGGGGCGAATGGGCCGCATTCCTGGCCGAACATGGCGGAAAAGACGTCAAGGCGCCTGCCAAAGCCGGCAGCAAGCAGTACCCGGTGATCGAGCCGGCGCCGGGCCGCTACGTCAAAACCCGGGCCGATTAAAGGTTGTCAGGCTTTTACTTTATGTTGCGTGCTGATAAATGCTGCACTTGCTCGCGCAACATGGTATTTTGACGGATGTTCAACCTATAATTCACATATAGGCCAGTCACGGAGCGGACGCCAGTTCGCTTTTTTAAGAATGCGCTGCGGCGCAATAAGTGGAACTTGAGATGAGTAGTGCAAAGAAAAGTACTGAACGCCTGATCAAGAAATATCCCAATCGTCGGCTGTACGACACCCAGACCAGTTCGTACATCACGCTGACGGACGTCAAGCAACTGGTGCTCGACGCGGACGAGTTCACGGTGGTCGACGCCAAGTCGAACGAAGACCTGACCCGCAGCATCCTGTTGCAAATCATCCTGGAAGAAGAGGCGGCCGGCGCGCCGATGTTCTCGAGCGCCGTGCTGTCGCAGATCATCCGTTACTACGGCCATGCCATGCAGGGAATGATGGGTTCCTACCTGGAAAAGAACGTCCAGGCCTTCACCGACATCCAGAACAAGTTCACCACCGGCACGACCGGCGGCTTCGAAGGCAAGCCGTTCAGCCCGGAAATGTGGACCCAGTTCATGAACGTGCAGGGCCCGATGATGCAAGGGATGATGAACAACTACATCGACCAGAGCAAGAACCTGTTCGTGCAGATGCAGGAACAGATGCAAAGCCAGAGCAAGACCATCTTCGGCGCCTTCCCGTTCCCGCCGGTAGATACAAAAAAATAGAGCGTTGGCCGTAAGACCGTCGTTCCTGCGCAGGCAGGAACCCATGCTGAACAAGCAACATAGTTAAAGCGGATTCAGTATGGGTACCTGCCTCCGCAGGTACGACATCTGTATGGATGCGGTACAATGGAAGATTAGTCTGCCTGAGTACAGCCTCCCCATCATGACCGAACTTCGCCGCATCCCCGTTCCCGCCGCACCTGAATCCCTCGTCAACGCTCCTGTCGCCGCTCCCAAGGTCGGCTTCGTGTCGCTCGGCTGCCCGAAGGCGCTGGTGGACTCCGAACAGATCCTGACCCAGCTGCGCGCGGAAGGCTACGACACCGCCAAGTCCTACGACGGCGCCGACCTGGTGATCGTCAACACCTGCGGCTTCATCGACGCCGCGGTGCAGGAGTCGCTCGACGCGATCGGCGAGGCGCTGGCCGAAAACGGCAAGGTCATCGTGACCGGCTGCCTCGGCGCCAAGAAGGACGCGGCCGGCGACGACATCATCATGAAGGTGCACCCGAAGGTACTGGCCGTGACCGGCCCGCACGCGCTGGCCGAAGTGATGGACTCGGTCCACACCCACCTGCCCAAGCCGCACGCGCCGTTCTTCGACCTGGTGCCATCGCAAGGCGTCAAGCTGACCCCGAAACACTACGCCTACCTGAAGATTTCCGAGGGCTGCAACCACCGCTGCAGCTTCTGCATCATCCCGTCGATGCGCGGCGACCTGGTGTCGCGTCCGATCGCCGACCTGATGCTCGAAGCCGAAAACCTGTTCAAGGCCGGCGTCAAGGAACTGCTGGTCATCTCGCAGGACACCAGCGCCTACGGCGTGGACGTCAAGTTCCGCTCCGGCTTCTGGAACGGCCGCCCGGTCAAGACCCACATGACGCAGCTGGTCGAAGCGCTCGGCCAGCTGGCCGCGCAGTACGGCGCCTGGGTGCGCCTGCACTACGTCTATCCGTATCCGCACGTGGACCAGGTGATCCCGATGATGAGCGGCGGCCACGTGCTGCCTTACCTCGACATTCCGATGCAGCACGCGCATCCCGATGTCCTCAAGCGCATGAAGCGCCCGGCCAGCGGCGAGAAGAACCTCGACCGCATCCAGGCCTGGCGCGCGATGAACCCCGATCTGACCATCCGCTCGACCTTCATCGCCGGCTTCCCCGGCGAGACCGAGGCCGAATTCGAATACCTGCTCGACTTCCTGAAAGAAGCGCAGATCGACCGCCTTGGCTGCTTCGCCTATTCGCCGGTCGAAGGCGCCACCGCCAACCTGCTCGACAATCCGGTACCGGAAGAAGTGCGCGAAGAGCGCCGTGCGCGCGTGATGCTGCTCCAGGAAGAGATTTCGGCCAAGCGCCTGCAGGCCAAGGTCGGCAAGACCGTGCGCGTGCTGATCGATGAAGTCAACGCCCGCGAGGCGATCGGCCGTTCGTCCGCCGACGCGCCGGAAATCGACGGCGTGGTGCACATCAAGCGCTCGCTGGTGCCGGGCAAGAAGCTGGTGGTGGGCGAGTTCGCCGATGTCGTCGTCACCTCCGCCGACGCGCATGACCTGTGGGCCTCGGTGGCGTAATGAAGAAGAAGTCGCCGCAGACCACGCTGATCCACAGCGACTACGCAGCGCCGGAAGGCTTTGCCGCCTATCCGACCGCGATCCACCACGCCTCGACGGTGCTGTTCAAGGACGTCGCCGCGATGCGCTCGGGCGAGTGGAAAGAGAAGAACGCCTATACCTACGGGCTGCACGGCACGCCGACCACCTTCACGCTGGAAGCGCGCCTGGCCGAAATCGAAGGCGGCAGCTACTGCCTGCTGGCGCCGTCCGGCCTGGCGGCGATCGCGATGGTCGACTTCGCGCTTTTGAAAACCGGCGACGACGTGCTCCTGCCGGATAACGTCTATAACCCGAACCGCGAGCTGGGCAACTGGCTCACGCGCGACTTCGGCATCACCGCGCGCTACTACAACCCGCTGGTGGGCGCCGCCATCGCGGACCTGATCCAGCCCAACACGAAGCTGATCTGGACCGAGGCGCCGGGATCGGTGTCGATGGAAGTGCCGGACCTGCCGGCCATCTGCAAGGCCGCGCACGAGAAGGGCGTGCTGGTTGCGCTCGACAACACCTGGTCGGCGGGCCTCGCGCTGCGCGGCTTCGACCACGGCGTGGACATCATCATGCAGGCGCTGACCAAGTACCAGTCGGGCGGCTCGGACGTCCTGATGGGCGCCCTGGTCACGCGCGACCGCGCGCTCAACGACCGGCTGGCGCTGGCCCACATGCGGCTGGGGATGGGCGTGAGCCCGGACGACGCCTACCTGGTGATGCGCGGCCTGCCGAGCATGAAGCTGCGCTTCGATGCGCACGACGCGAGCGCGCGTCAGGTGGCGCAGTGGCTCAAGGCGCGGCCTGAAATAAGCAAGGTGCTGCATCCCGCGTTCGAGGACTGCCCGGGCCACGACATCTGGAAGCGCGACTTCATCGGCGCCGGCGGCCTGTTCTCGGTGCTGTTCGACCCTAAGTACACGGAAGCGCAGACCGACCGCTTCGTCGATGCGCTGACCCTGTTCGGCCTCGGCTACAGCTGGGGCGGCGCCAACAGCCTGGTGATGCCGTACCGGATCCAGGGAATGCGCCAGGGCTGGCACGACGGCGGCATGCTGGTGCGCTTCAACATCGGCCTGGAAGACACGGGCGACCTGATCGCCGACATCGAGCAGGCGCTCGCGGCGTTATAAGCACATCGGGGTCTGGTCCCGCGGAGCGACGGGGACGCCGAGTCCCCGTTTTGATCTCTACACCGGCATCGGCCGGTTGTTGTTCAAGTCGATGAGTCCCTTGATCACGCGGTAGGCGTACCACAGCCACGCCAGGCCCCAGATCGCCCACGCCATCGGAAAGCCGATCAGCACCAGGCCGAGCGTGAACAGGACCACCCATCCCACCGCCATCCACAGCACATAGAACCAGAACGTGCGGATCATCCACGTATGGTGGCTGTAGACCAGCGTGCCTTCGGTGTAGGGACGCTTGACGTAGTTGACGATCAGCGGAATGATCGACAACGCGCCGGCCGAGCATAGAAAGATCACCGCGTGGACGATGTACAAGATGCGCGCGAACTGCTTGGTTTCTTCGAGACTGCTGTCTAACACCAGTTGCTGGGACATGGTTGCTCCTTCGTTGAGATGCGCCGATTGTAGCAGGGTGTTGGCATTTCGATCACTTCATCGTGCGTGCTGCATCGCCCAGGCGACGATCCCGCGCGCATCCATCGCGCCCGGCTGGCGCGCGACTTCGCGGCCGCCCCGAAACAGCGCCAGCGTGGGGATCGAGCGGATGTTGTAGCGCGCGCCGAGGTCCTGGGCCTGCTCGGTATCGACCTTCAGCAGGCGCATGCCCGGCTCGAGCTGCGCCGCCGCCTGGGCGTAGGCCGGCGCCATCATCTTGCACGGGCCGCACCACGGCGCCCAGAAATCGACCAGCACCGGCAGGTCGCTGCGCTCGATGTGCTTGGCGAACCGCGCGCCGGCGACATCGAGCGGGCGCGCCAGGAACAGCGGCTGCGCGCACTTGCCGCACACCGGCTGGTCGGCCAGGCGCTCATGGGCGAGGCGGTTCACTGCGTCGCAATGCGGGCACACCACGTGGACAGGGTCGCTCATCGGTATCCTCCAGATATCTTGTTCGAACGACCATTGTAAATCGAGCGTGCCGGAGCCCGCGTCCTGTAGAAGCTGTCGTACCTGCGGAGGCAGGTACCCATGCTGAGCCACCTTTTAGTCGAGACGCGCGCGCAGTATGGGTACCAGCATTCGCTGGCACGACGGGCGTGGTGTACGCCGCCGTATTTGCGCCTATCGTAGAATCGCCCGATGACTCATCCACCACTTCCCCCCGCTGCCCTGATCGGCTGCGCCGGCTGGAGCATTCCACGCCAGTCGTGCGACGCATTTCCTGTCGAGGGCAGCCATCTCGAACGCTACGCCGCGGTCTTCAGCGCCGTCGAAATCAACTCCTGTTTTTATCGTCCGCACCAGGCCTCGACGTACGCGCGCTGGGCGGCCAGCGTGCCGGCGCAGTTCCGCTTTTCGGTCAAGCTGCCGCGCTCCATCACGCACGACGCGCGCCTGGTGGGCGGCGACGCGCAGATGGACCAGTTTGCGATGGAGGCGGGCGCGCTCGGTGAAAAGCTCGGCTGTGTATTGGTGCAGCTGCCGCCGAGCCTCGTCCTCGACGCGGATGTCGCCGCGGATTTTTTCGTCCGTCTCAAACAGCGCTTCGGCTGCATGCTTGCGCTGGAGGCGCGTAATCCGACGTGGTTTGGCGAGGAGGCGACTGCCATCTTGCACGCCGCCGGCGTCACCCGCGTGATCGCCGATCCGCCCAAGGGACAGCCGGGCGAACACGTGCCGACCGCGCAGCACATCTACATCCGGCTGCACGGCGCACCGCGCGTCTATTATTCCGATTACGAATTGCCCTGGCTGGCGCAGTTAGGCCACGACATGGCGGGCCACATCGCCGCAGGGCGCGCTGTCTGGTGCGTCTTCGATAATACGATGTCGAAGACCTTCGTCGACCAGGCGCTGGCGCTGCAGGACGCGGTGAGAAACGCTCAGGCGCCGGAGCAGGCCAGCGGCACGCTCGACCTGGCGCGCGGCATGCTCGGGTAGCCAATCTGGCGCGCCGCGGCGTGCGCGTCCTCCAGGCTCAATTGCGGATTGAGCGATTTGACGATGGCCGCGGTCAGCGGCGCATGGGCGTAGATATGCTCGATGCTGGCCAGCGGCGGCTCGCACTCGAAGTAGTCGCTGGCGTAGTCGTAGTAGCAGCCGGCCGGCGCCACCAGGATCGACAGGTAGTCTTCCGAGCCGTCGTAGCGGTGCGCCAGCGACTGGTCGGGATGGGCGACCTTGTTCCAGGCGCTGTCGCCGCGGCGCAGCCAGTAGCAGTAGCTCACCGCGTCCATCGAGAACGACGGCTCATGCAGGAAGCTGTCGAATTCGTCGGGCAGGCCGCGCTGCACCTGCAGCGCCAGCGCGCGCGTTTCGGTGCGCGGCAGCTCCTGCACATGGCCCTTGATCGCCGCGCCGAACTGCCCCAGGTGCAGGAACCAGTGGTCGCCCTCGCCGTTGTGCATCGCGCCCATCTGTTCGTCGTCGCCCCAGGTCGCGTCGTAACTGAAATACCGGTACTCGAATTCGGGACAGATGATCGCGTCCAGCATGGCCAGCGCCATGGCCCGCTTTCCCAGGGTGCGCGGGTCGGGAAGGGACTGGGGATCGAGCTGCATGGCTGCCTTTGCTTTGCCCGGTTTGTGCAATCGGCATCGGGGCCGATCTTCGCATTCCACGGGCGGTGAGGGGGAATAAGGAAGAGCTATACTCCCATGAAAGCCAAATTCGCCGCAATCACAATTGTGAAACCGCAGGCCCTTGGCGAGCACTTCAGTTGTGCGCCCACAACGCAGTTGGCGAGAGGGCAAGCTCCAGCTGTTCGATCGTTATCGGTTTCGTAAAATGATGCTGGAAGCCGGCGTCGAACGCGCGCTGGCGGTCGTCGGCGCTGCCGTAGCCGGTCAGCGCGATCAGTTCGATGCCGGCCGTCGCCGGATCGGCCTTGAGGGCGGCGGCGATCGCGTAGCCATCCATGCCGGCCAGGCCGATGTCGATGAAGGCGATCTCCGGCTGCGCGCGGCGCGCCAGCGCGATGCCTTGCGGGCCGTTGGCCGCGGCCGTCACGTCGCACGCCAGCATTTCGAGCAGCGCCGCCATCATGTCGCGCGCATCCTCGTTGTCTTCGATCAGCAGCACGCGGCGCCGCGCGGGAGCGGGAGGCGCCACGCTGGCCACGGCCAGCGGCGACTGGTCCGCCAGCAGCGGCAGCCGCACGGTGACGCAGGCGCCCTTGCCGTCGCCTTCGCTGTCGACCGCGACCGAGCCGCCGTGCAGTTCGACCAGGCGCCGCACCAGCGACAGGCCGATCCCGAGACCGCCCTCGATCCGCTGCAGCGACTGCTTGCCCTGGACGAAGATGGTGAAGACGTTCGGCAGCAGTTCGGGCGCGATGCCCATGCCCGAATCGCGCACCACCAGGTGGGCGCTGCCGCCGTCGTGCCGGAGGACGACGTCCACGCGGCCGCCGCGCGGGCTGTATTTGACGGCGTTGTCGAGGATGTTGTCGATCACCTGCACCAGCCGGGTCGGATCTGCATGGACCACGGCCGGCGCCAGGTCGAGGTGGAAATCGAAGTGCGCGGTGCGTCCGCTCGCCTGCAGCGTATCGACGCAGCGCGCCACCGCGTCGGCCAGGTCCACCGGCGCGCGCGCCAGCGTCAGCTTGCCCATCAGCGCGCGGTTCACTTCCAGCAGGTCGTCCACCAGCTTGCGCAGGTGGCCGGTCTGGCGCCGCACCACGTCGCGCGCGCGCGCGGCCAGGGCATCGTCGAGCGGGGCGCCGCTGTCGAGCAGCTGCACCGCGCTGGCGACCGCCGACAGCGGGTTGCGCAGTTCGTGCGCGAGCATGGCGAGGAATTCGTCTTTCGCCGCGTTCTGGTCCTCGGCGCGGGTGCGCGCCTCGCGTTCGAGCACCAGCAGCAGGTTGCGCTCGCGCTCGGCCGCGCCGCGCGAGCGCACCTCCGCCTGCAGGCGATCGGCTGCCTCGTGAATGGCTTCGTGCAGCTCCGCCAGTTCGACGATGCTGGCCGATGCGAGAGGCTCGACCGGTTCGCCGCGTCCAAGCTGGCGCGCGGCCTGCGACGCGCCGGCCACGAAGCGCACCAGCCGGCGCCCGGCCACGATGGCCAGCGTCAGCGCGGCGGCCATCGCGACGAACAGGCCGACTCCGATCGCCGCCACGCCATGCCACACCGCGTGGTCGATCTCGGCCACCGGGGCGCCGACGACGATGGTCCATCCCGACCCCGGTATGCGGTGAAACACGTCGTAGACTTCGACGTCGTCGCGCGTGACGTGGCGTAGCACGCCGTCCTGGGCTGAGCGCATCGCCTTGAGCATTTCCGGCGTGGCCGGCTTGCCGATGAACTTTTCCAGATTGTGGCTGCGCGCGATGATCGTGCCGTCGGCGTCGAACACCTGCACCCGCCAGCTGGCGGGGATCGCGCTGCCCGCAAAAGCGCGCGTGAAGAATTCGGGAGAGTAGGCCTGGCCGATTACGTGCTGGCGGCCCGAGTGCGTCCGTACCGGAGTCTCCACCATCACGAAGTTACTCAGCAGGACCGAGCCCCAGCGCAGGCCGGAGATATTGGTCGCGCCGGTCGCCAGCAGGTGAGTGATCTGCTCCGGGTCGGGACGCACCGGCAGCGCCGTGCCGAATGGGCGGCGGGTGTTGACCAGCTGCTGGCCCCTGGTGTCGTACAGGATGATCCAGGCGCCGGCGCCGGCGTTGACGGCGCGCGCTTCCGCGTCGAAGCGGCGCAGGTCGCCTTCGTCCAGCGCGCTCGATGCGCCCAGCGCGCGCAGCACCGCATCGGCGCGGCGGGTGTCGCTGTCGATCACGATCGCGGCCAGGCGCGCGCTGCCCTGGATGCGTTCGATCGCCGAATCGTGCTGCGCGTCGAGCATCACCTTCAGCGCGATCGCGCAGAAAATCGCCGCCGGCACGAGGATAGCCATTGCCAGCAGCAAGTAGTAGGTGCGCAGTTTCATCGGGATCGGGGCCAGGAGGTAAGCGCGCATTCTACAGGAACGCTGTAATGACATCGGATCATTAACGTCCCCGCTGCAGCCAGCGCGCGCCGAACATCACCGTGGCCAGCGCCGCCACCACCAGCGCGATGCCGGCCCATTGCCAGCCGCTGATGGAATCGCCCAGCACCAGCATGCCGGAGCTGATGCCCACCACCGGCACCGCCAGCGAAAAAGGCGCGACCCGGTTCAGCGGATGGCGCTTGAGCAGGCCGGTCCACAGCGCATAAGCGAGGATGGTGGCGAACCAGCCGAGGTAGGCCAGCGACAGCCAGGTGGTCCACGGCGCCGCGGTCCAGCGCCAGCGCGTCGCGGGGTCATCGAAGGCGAGCGACAGCAGCGCGAACGGGATGATCGGCACCAGCGAGCTCCAGACCATGAACGGCATCACGTCGAACTGCGCGGCCGACTGCTGCGCGCGCCGCACCACGATGTTCGACGCCGACCACATCGCCGCCGAGCCGAGCACCAGCACGAAGCCGAGCGGCGTGGTGCCGCCGGCGTCGGCGCCCGGCGACAGGTAGTTCATCGCGAAGCAACCGATGCCCAGCGCGGCCAGGAACAGTCCGGCCAGCAGGGCGCGGCTGGCGTGCTCGCGCAGCAGGACGAAGCCGAGCAGCGCGGTGAAGAACACCTGGGTCTGCATCAGCACCGAGCCGAGCGCCGCCGACATGCCCACTTTCAGCGCCAGGAACAGGAAGCCGAACTGGCCGACGCCTTGCAGCAGGCCGTACAGCACCACGAATTTCCAGTGCAATTTGGGCGGGCGGATGAACAGCACCAGCGGCAGCGCGGCGAACACGTAACGGCCGGCGCCGAGCTGGAACGGCGTCATGTCGTGCAGCGCGAATTTCATCGCGAGGAAGTTGGTGCCCCAGATCAGGACGACGCCCAGCGCGGCGGCATAGTCGCGCGCGCCGAGGGCGCCGTGGTTCATCGCCGCGCCTAGTGCGACTGCCCGCCGCCGAGATACGCGGCGACTACCTTCGGATCGGTCTTCAGGCTCTCGGCCGGCCCATGCACCGAGATGCTGCCGTTCTCCAGCACGTAGCCGTAGTCGGCGACGTTCAGCGCCGCGGCGGCGAACTGCTCGACCAGCAGCATCGTCACGCCTTCGCTTTTCAGCCGGGCGATGATGCGGAATACTTCTTCCACCAGGATCGGCGCCAGGCCCATCGACGGCTCGTCGAGCAGGATGACTTCCGGGTTCAGCATCACCGCGCGCGCCATCGCCAGCATCTGCTGCTCGCCGCCGGACAGCGTGCCTGCCAGCTGGTGCTGGCGCTCCTTCAGGCGCGGGAACAGTTCCAGCGCCTTTTCCAGGTCGTGCTTGATGTCGCCTTTCGGGCGCGAGCGGGTAAAGCGCGGGAAGGCGCCGAGCAGCAGGTTGTCGGTCACGCTCATGGTGGCGAACACGCGCCGTCCTTCCGGCGAATGGGCCAGGCCGGCGCGCGCGATCTTGTGAGATTCGAGCCCGGTGATGTCGCGCCCACCGAGCGTGACGCTGCCGCCCTTCGGCCGGATCATGCCGGAGATGGCGCGCATCGTGGTGGTCTTGCCGGCGCCGTTCGAGCCGATCAGCGTGACCAGCTTGCCCTTCGGGACCTCGAGCGAAATGCCGTGCAGGACTTCAACCTTGCCGTAGGCCGCTTGCAGGTTCTGGATCGATAACATGGCTGTCCTTTCAGTGCGCCGCGGCGTGCGCGCTGTCGCCGCTGCTGCCGCCGAGGTAAGCTTCGATCACTTTCGGATCGCCCTGGACCGTCGCCGGCGTGCCCTCGGCGATCTTTTGGCCGAAGTCGAGCACGGTGACGGTATCGGAAATGCTCATCACGACATCCATGTGGTGCTCGATCAGGATGATGGTGATGCCGTGGTCGCGGATCTTGCGGATGATCGCCATCAGCTCCTTGATGTCGGGCGCGGTCAGGCCGGCGGCCGGCTCGTCGAGCAGCAGCAGGCGCGGGTTCAGGCCCAGCGCGCGGCCGATTTCGAGCAGTCGCTGCTTGCCGTAGGGGAGGTTGCGCGCCTCCTCGTTGGCCAGCGACGACAGGCCGACGAATTCGAGGATGCTGGCGGCCCGCTCGCGCGCGGCCTTTTCCTCGCGCCGGTAGCGCGGCGTCTGCAGCATCACGTCTAGCACGTTGGAGCGGAAGGTGTGGTGCAGGCCGACCAGCACGTTTTCGGTGGCCGTCATCTCGCCGAACAGCTGCACGTTCTGGAAGGTGCGGGCGATGCCGCCCAGCGCGATCTGGGATGGCGTGCGGCCGGTGATGACCACGCCGTCGAAGGCCACCTTGCCGTCGGTCGGTTGGTAGATCCCCGTCAGCACGTTCATCATCGTGCTCTTGCCCGAGCCGTTCGGGCCGATCAGGCCGTGCACCGAGCGCTGCGCGACATTCAGGTCCACCTTGTTGAGCGCCTTCAGGCCGCCGAACTGCATCAGCACCTGGTCCACCTTGAGCAGCGTGGCGCCGGCCGCGCCGCCGTCGGCGCCGGCAAATGGATCGGCGCCGGCCGCGGCCACCGCCAGCGAGGCGTCATGCGCCGCACCGCGCCCCATCAGCGAGCGCAGGAAGCCGACGATCCCGTCCTGCAGGTAATACACGACGAACAGCGTCATCAGGCCGAAGATGGTCAGGCGCCAGTCGATCATGTTCTCCAGCCGGTAGGAGAAGAACACCATGCCGAGCGTGGCGACGACCGGCACCAGTACGCGGCCCGGCGTGCTTTTCTTCTTTGCCAGCGCGATGCCGGCGCCCACCACCGCGAGCACCGCGGCGCCGATCGCAATCATGCGGAACAGCGCGATGTCGGCCAGGAGGCTGGGCAGCATCACGACGATGATCGCGCCGATGATCGCGCCCGAGCGGGTCTTGCGCCCGCCCATGATCACCGCCAGCAGGAACAGGATGGTCAGTTCGAAGTTGAAGGTCTGAGGCGAGATGTATTCTTCCGAATACGCGAACAGGCTGCCCGCGAGACCCGCCAGGCCGGCGCTGATGACAAAGGCGTAGACCTTGTAGCGGTACACCGACACGCCCATGCAGTCGGACGCGATCGGGCTGTCGCGCAGTGCCTCGAAGGCGCGGCCCAGGTTCGAGCGCAGGGTGCGGTGCACCACGATCAGCGAGATCACCATCAGCGCGGCGACCAGGTAGAAGTAGCCCACCTCGGTCAGCTTGGTCCCGAACAGCACCGGCTTGGCGATCTTGATGCCGAGCGGGCCTTCGGTGAGCCAGGTCATTTCGTTGAGCAGGATCTGGATGATGGTGCCGAACGCCAGCGTGACCATCGCAAGGTAGGGGCCCGTCACGCGCAGCGCCGGGAGCGCGAGGATCGCGCCGAACAACGCGGCGCCGCCGATACTGCCGATCATCGCCAGCGGCCAGGGCACGCCGAGCTTGAACACGAGCACGCCGGTGAGGTAGGCGCCGATGCCGAACAGGCCTGCGTGTCCGAGCGAGACCTGGCCGGTGTAGCCGACCACGATGTCGAGGCCGAACAGCAGGATCGCGTAGATCAGGATCGTTTCGGCCAGGTGGATGTAGTACGGATTGGGGACGAGGACCGGATAGGCGATCAGCGCCGCGATGCCTGCCAGTCCGATGACTAAGTTTTTCTTATTCATGGGTCAGACCTTCTTGATCGCGGTTTTGCCGAACAGGCCGGCCGGTTTGATGGCCAGCACCAGCAGCAGCAGCAGCAGGCCGGGCACTTCCTTGTAGCCGGTCGACAGGTAGAAGCCGGTGGCGGTTTCAGCGATGCCCAGAATGAGGCCGCCGACGATGGCGCCCATGCCCGACGTCAGGCCGCCGATGATGGCCACCGCAAAGGCCTTGAGACCGAGCGAGGCGCCCATGGTGGCGCCGGTAAGCGTCAGCGGCGCGACCAGCACGCCGGCGAAGGCCGCTGTGGCCGACGACAGCGCGTACGAGAACGTGATCACCATGCTGGTGTTGATGCCCATCAGGCCGGCGGCGTCGCGGTCGTTGGACGTGGCGACGACCGCCTTGCCGTAAATCGACTTGCGGTTGAACAGTTCGACCGCGAGCATGATGGCGACGGCGCCGATCACCACCGCGATCTGCATCGGCTGCACGTTGGCGCCGAAGACGTGGAAGGGCGTGGTGGAAAGCGGGGAAGGGAAGGTCAGGTCGTCCTTGCCCCAGATATTTTCTGCGACGTTCTTGAAGATGATCGCCAGCGCGATGGTGGACATGATCCAGCCGAATTCGGACTTGATCTTGATGGCCGGGCGCACGCCGATCCATTCGACGAACATGCCTTGCAGCGCGCCAAACACCAGCACCACCGGGATCATCAGCAGGTAGCCCATGTAAGGGCCGCCGTGGATGTTACTGACCAGGGACAGGCCGACCAGCGCGCCGAGCATCAGCGCCTCGCCCTGGCCGAAGTTGAGAGTGCCGGAAGTGGCGAAGGTCAGCTGGTAGCCGAACGCGATGACGGCGTAGATCATGCCGAGCGCGATGCCGCTGAAAATAATCTGAAGCAGGATATCCATGATTTCACCCGATGGATGGCGCGCGGGCGCCACCGGTCAACAAGAAAATGGCCAGGCTTGAATCCTCAAGACTGGCCATAGATGGCATGAATCGAAGCGCTTACTTCGCCAGGACCACCTTGCCGCCCTTGACTTCGCCGAACACGGTGTTGCCGAAGTCGATCGCCTCGTGGTCGGTGTGGCTGTACGGCTTGTTGTAGGTGGTGACGACGCCTTCGACCTTCTCGTTCAGGTTCTCCAGCGCGTGCAGCACTTTCGGTCCTTCGGTGCTGCCGGCCTGCTTGATCGCCGCGGCCAGCAGGTAGATCGAGTCGTAGCCCTGGGCTGCCGACACGCCCGACGGCATGCGGTCGCCGGCCGGCTTGTAGGCCTTGATGTAGGCGTCGATGAAGGCCTTGCGCTTCGGTGTGCTGGCGTCCTGGATGAAGGTTTGCGGCATGCGCGTGCCGTCGCCGTTCTTGCCGGCGTTGTCGATGAAGTTACCCATCGCGAGGGTCCAGCTGCCGATCATCGGCACCTTCCAGCCCAGCTTTTCCATGCCATTGGCGATCTGCGCCAGTTCAGGGCCGATGCCGTAGGTGAGCACCACCTCGGCGCCGGCCTGCTTGGCCTTGAGCAGCTGGGCCGTCATGTCGACGTCCTTGAGGTTGTATTTTTCCACCGCGACCGCCTTGATCTTGCGCTTCTCCAGCGCCTTCTCGAGGTCATCCTTGCCGAGCTGGCCGTAGTTGGTGGAGTCGGCGAGGATCGCCACCTTCTTGAAGTGGCGGCGGTCGACCGCTTCCTGCACGATCATCTCGGACTGGATCGTGTCGTTGGCCGAGTTGCGGAAGATGTAGTTTTCCGGGTCCTTGGCGAACTGCTGGGTGATGACCGAGCCGGTGGCCACGTTGTTCATGACCGGGATCTTGGCTTCCTGGTACAAGCCCTGCGAAGCGAGCGCCACGCCGGTGTTGATGTAGCCGACGGTGGCGACGACGTGTTCCTTGTTGATCAGTTCCTGGGCGACCTGCTTGCCGCGCGGCGGGGAGGCCTCGTCGTCGCGCTCGACCAGCTGGATCTGGCGGCCGAGGATGCCGCCCTTGGCGTTGATCTCGGCGACGGCCAGCTTGACGCCGTCGCGCATGGACACGCCCATCGGCGCGGAACCGCCGGTGAATGGGCCCGATACGCCGATCTTGATCGGCTCGGCGGCCATCGCCGACATGACAAAACCCAGTGATACGCCCGCAACAATCGCTTTCAACTTGAAATTCATTTTTGCTGTCTCCATAGTGTTTTTCTATTGCCGTACGCTGGTCTGCTGCCCCCATCGATGGTTCATTGTATGGGAGCATTTTGCTAACAGCAATCGTTTGCTATGACGCAATGCACCATGCATACCTGTAAGGAATCGGTAAGGAAACAACTGTAGGAAGATCAAGTACTTACAGCGCAAATACAAAGGCCGCCTGAGGGGGCGGCCTTGTTAAATTGGTGCAAATCTACAGACGCTTACGGCCAGTGCGTGCCGATGCCGATGCCGCCCCAGTTGCGGCCGTGGCGGCCGCCCCAGCTGTGCCCGAAGCCCAGGCTCAGCGAGATGGGCGGATAGTAATAGGCTGGCGCCGGGGCGTAGTACATCGGGGCCGGGGCATAGTAGACCGGGGCCGGCGCGTAGTAGACCGGCTGCTGCACGTAGACCGGGCGGGATTCGACGATCGGCTGGGACGTGGACTGGACGTACTTGCCAGGCTCGGCGCCGAGGCGCGCTCCCGTGCCCGGCGCGACCGGCGTGACGGAAACGGTGTGCCACTGGCTTGGGTCGCCGGCGGCCGGATAGCGCTGCGCGTACGGGGCGGGCGGCGGGTAGGCGCAGCCGCTCAGCACGGCCACGCAGAGCAGGGGAATCAAGATTTTCATGGTGTCCTCGCGGAATGGGCGCTTATCATATGACTACTATATGAAGTTTTCGGTTTTCTTGCCGCGCAATTACAGCTTGTTACACTCACCGGGACAATGGAAATAATGGCGGACCAGACACCCATTCTCAGAGTGGCGCTGGCGCAGGATGTGGCGGTCTTGCAGGCACTGATCGAGCGTTCCGCGCGTGCGCTGAGCGTTGGTTTTTACACACAGGAGCAGATTGCGGCGGTAACGCGCGAAGTGTTCGGCGTGGACAGCCAGCTGGTGGCTGACGGCAGCTATTACGCGATCGAATGCGGCGGCGAAATCGTCGCCTGCGGTGGCTGGGGCAAGCGCTCGACCAGCTACGGCGGCGACCAGGCCAAGTCAAAGCCGGAGCGTCTGCTCGATCCGGCGACCGAGCCGGCAAAGATCCGCGCGTTCTTCGTCGATCCGGCGATGGCGCGGCGCGGGCTGGGGTCGATGCTGATGGCGCATTGCGCGAGCGAGGCTGCCGCCGCAGGCTTTACGCGACTCGAACTGGTTGCCACGATGCCGGGCGTGCCGTTGTATGAGGCGCTGGGGTTCTCACCGGTCGAACAGTTCGATCTGGCGCTGGGGCAGGGTAGTGTGATGGTGCCGGTTCTTCTCATGCGGCGCGGACAAACCCGGGGTCAGGTCCGGCGGACCTGACCCCATCTTCGGAGTTGCCTATGCCGCAGTACGCGCACGTAATCGGTACGAAGACCCACACCTTCCGCGATCTGCGCGCGCTGATGGCGTGCGCGACGCCCTTGCGCTCCGGCGACGTGCTCGCTGGCCTGGCCGCGGAGAGCGCCGAACAGCGCGTGGCGGCGCAGATGGCGCTGGCCGAACTGCCGCTGTCCACTTTTCTGCACGAGGCGCTGGTGCCGTACGAAAGCGACGAAGTCACCCGCCTGATCATCGACAGCCTCGATCCCGCGGCCTTTGCGACGGTCAGTCACCTCACCGTCGGCGACTTCCGCAACTGGCTGCTGTCCGATGCCGCCGACACCGCCGCGCTGGCCGCGCTGGCGCCGGGAATCACGCCCGAAATGGCGGCAGCCGTGTCGAAGATCATGCGCATCCAGGACCTGATCGTCGTGGGCGCCAAGTGCCGCGCGGTGACCGCGTTCCGCGGCACTATCGGCTTGCCGGGCCGCCTGTCCACGCGCCTTCAGCCGAACCATCCGACCGACGACGCGCGCGGCATCGCGGCTTCCATCCTCGACGGTCTGATGTACGGCAGCGGCGACGCGGTCATCGGCATCAATCCGGCCGGCGACAACGTGGCGCAGATCGTCACGCTGCTGGACATGCTGGACCAGTTCATCGGCCGGCTGGCGATCCCGACACAGTCCTGCGTGCTGACTCACATCACCAACACCATGGCCGCCATCGAGCGCTGGGCGCCGGTGGATCTGGTGTTCCAGTCGATTGCCGGCACCGAAGCTGCCAACCGCGCGTTCGGCATCGACCTCGCGCTGCTGGCCGAAGCGCACGATGCGGCCTTGTCGCTCGGACGCGGAACGGTGGGCGACAACGTGATGTATTTCGAGACGGGACAGGGAAGCGCATTATCGGCGAACGCGCACCACGGCGTCGACCAGCAGACCTGCGAGGCGCGCGCCTACGCCGTGGCGCGCAGGTTCAAGCCGCTGCTGGTCAACTCCGTGGTCGGCTTCATCGGCCCGGAATACCTCTACGACGGCAAGCAGATAACCCGTGCGGGGCTGGAAGACCATTTCTGCGCCAAGCTGCTCGGGCTGCCGATGGGCTGCGACGTCTGCTATACCAACCACGCGGAGGCCGACCAGGACGACATGGACAGCCTGCTGACGCTCCTCGCCGCGGCCGGCTGCAACTTCGTGATGGGCGTCGCGGGCGCCGACGACATCATGCTGAACTACCAGACCACCTCCTTCCACGACGCGCTGTACGTGCGGCGCCTGCTCGGACTGAAGCCGGCGCCCGAGTTCGAACAATGGCTGATCGGGATGGGAATATTTGCCGGCGACGGCGCTCTTGCAGCGTCGCAGCTGGCGCGCGCGGTGGGGCTGGAATCATGAGCATCGTTACAGTGAATCCGTGGGGGCAGTTACGCCAGTGGACTGCAGCGCGCATTGCGCTCGGGCGAAGCGGCGTGAGTCAGCCGACAGCGCCGCAACTTGCGTTCCAGCTCGCGCACGCGCAGGCGCGCGACGCGGTGCACATGGAACTCGACGACGCGGCGCTCGCCGAGCGCCTGGCCGTGTCGTTCGGACTGCGGTGCATCCGTCTTCACAGCGCCGCGCCCGACCGTGCGACCTACCTGCGCCGGCCGGATCTGGGGCGGCGGCTCGACGACGAATCGAAAATGGCGCTGGCTCCAGCGGCCTACGAAACCGGCTTCGTCATTGCCGACGGACTGTCGGCCCTCGCGATCGAGCGGCATGCGGAACCATTCCTGCGCGCCTGGACGGCGTTGAATCCCGGCCCGATGGCGCCGCTGGCGATCGTGAAACAGGGACGCGTCGCGGTGGGCGACGAGGTGGCGCAGCTGCTGGGCGTCGAATTGGTGGTGGTGATGATCGGCGAGCGGCCGGGTCTCAGTTCGCCCGACAGCATGGGCCTGTACCTGACCTGGCAACCGCGCGTCGGCATGACCGACGAGCGCCGCAACTGCATCTCGAATGTCCGGCCCGAGGGCCTCGGCTATGCGGACGCGGCTTCGAAGCTGGACTATCTGGTGCACGCAGCGCGCCAGCGCCGCATTTCAGGCGTGGCGTTGAAGGAGGAGGGGGCTGGTCCTGAAGCGCTTACGTTAAGGTGAAAAATTGCCGCGGCCGGCAGCATCGGGGTCTGGTCCCGCGGACCTGACCCCATTTTGATTTTGCCACGGTGTCGTCGATACTTCCAACATGGGGTCAGGTCCGCAGGACCAGACCCCGAAGTTGAACGCCGCGACTTGATCAGCCCAGGATCGCGAGCAGTCCGTCGAGGCCCGTGAAATTGAGCGCTATGTTGGCCTGTTGACGCACCACTGGCTTGGCGCGAAACGCCACCGACAGTCCCGCAATCCCCATCATCTTCAGGTCGTTGGCGCCGTCGCCGATGACGATGGCCTGCTCCGGGTCGATGCCCATGTCCGCGCACACGCGCTCCACGGTCTGCATCTTGCCCACCGCATCGACGATGCCGCCAACCACGCGCCCGGTCAGCTTGCCATGCTCGACTTCGAGCACGTTCGCGTGCGTGTAATCGAGCCCCAGCCGCTCCTGCAGCCGCTCGGTGAAGAAGGTGAATCCGCCCGACACCAGCAGCGTCTTGAGCCCGGCCCCCTTCACACCGGCCAGCATCGCCTCGCCGCCCATCGAAATGTGCAGGCGCTCGTCGTACACCCGCTGCAGCGCGCTCGCGTCGAGGCCCGCGAGCAGCGCCACGCGCCGCGTCAGGCTCTCGGCAAATTCGATCTCGCCGCGCATCGCCGCCTCGGTGATGTCGGCAACCTGCGGCTTGAGCCCCTGCATGTCGGCGATTTCGTCGATGCACTCGATGGTGATCAGGGTCGAATCCATGTCCATCGCCACCAGCCGGTAGTCGGCCAGCGTGCGCGCGGCGTCGATGAAGGTCGCGTCCACGCGCGCTTCGAGCGCCGCCAGTTCGACCGCCTGGCGCACCCCGTTCGAGTCGTCCACCTGCTCGCAGCGCAGCGCGTGCGGATTCAGTTCGAGCATGCGCGCCGGCAGGGCGAGCGTGGCAATCCGGCGCAGCTCCGGCATCGATGCCGCGGGGCCTTGCAAAACCAGGTTCATCGTCATTTGTTTGTCACGCCAGCAGTTGTTTGATGGTTTGCTTCACTTGCGTCACGCGCGCAGCCAGGTCCGGCATGGCCGCGGTGATCTTCAGCTTGTCCTGCCCGGCCAGCTTGATGTGGCGGTTCTTCTGGATCAGCGCGATGATGCGCATCGAGTCGATCGGCGGATTGACCATGAACTGCAGGTTGGCCGCTTCGCCATGCGCGTCGATCTTGACGATGCCCACGGCCTTGGCGGCGATGCGCAGCCGGTGCGTCTCGATCAGCGCTTTCACCGGCTCCGGCAGCTTGCCGAAGCGGTCGATCAGCTCTTCCTGCATGTCGTCGATCTTGCCGGCCTCGTTGCAGTTGGCCAGCCGCTTGTAGATTGACAGGCGCTCGTGCACGTCGCCGCAGAAGTCGGACGGCAGCAGCGCTGGCACGTGCAGATTGATCTCGGTGGTGGTCGCCAGCGGCGCCGCCAGGTCAGGCTCCTTGCCCGCCTTGAGCGAACGCACCGCCTCGTGCAGCATGTCGGAATACAGTTGGAAGCCGATTTCGAGCATCTCGCCGGACTGGTTCTCGCCCAGCACCTCGCCGGCGCCGCGGATCTCGAGGTCGTGCATCGCCAGGAAGAAGCCGCTGCCCAGTTCTTCCATCTGCTGGATCGCGTCGAGGCGGCGCTGCGCCTGCTTGGTCAGGCTCATCACGTCGTGCACCAGCAGGTAGGCGTAGGCCTGGTGGTGCGAACGGCCGACCCGGCCGCGCAACTGGTGCAGCTGCGCCAGGCCGAAACGGTCAGCGCGATGCATGATGATGGTGTTCGCGGTCGGCACGTCGATGCCGGTCTCGATGATGGTCGTGCACAGCAGGATGTTGAAGCGCTGCGCCACGAAGTCGCGCATCACGCGTTCCAGGTCGCGCTCGTGCATCTGGCCGTGCGCCACGCCGATGCGCGCCTCCGGCAGCAGCTCCTGCAGCATCGCCAGGCGGTTCTGGATGGTCTCGACCTCGTTGTGCAGGAAGTAGATCTGGCCGCCGCGCTTGAGTTCGCGCAGGCAGGCTTCGCGGATCACCGAGCCGTCCTCGCTGCGCACGAAGGTCTTGATCGCCAGGCGCTTCTGCGGGGCGGTGGCGATGATCGAGAAGTCGCGCAGGCCTTCGAGCGCCATTCCCAGCGTGCGCGGGATCGGCGTGGCGGTCAGGGTCAGCACGTCCACCTCGGCGCGCAGGGCCTTGAGCGCTTCCTTCTGGCGCACGCCGAATCGGTGTTCCTCGTCGATGATGACGAGGCCCAGGCGGGTGAACTTGACGTCGGGCGAGAGCAGCTTGTGGGTGCCGATGACGATGTCGAGCGTGCCGTCGGCCATGCCCTTGATGGCGTTGTTGATTTCCTTGCCGGTGCGGAAGCGCGACAGCTCGGCGATGCGCACCGGCCAGTCGGCGAAGCGGTCGGCGAAGGTCTGCGCATGCTGCTCGGCCAGCAGCGTGGTCGGCGCCAGGATCGCCACCTGCTTGCCGCCCATGACGGCGATGAAGGCCGCGCGCAGCGCCACTTCGGTCTTGCCGAAGCCGACGTCGCCGCATACCAGCCGGTCCATTGGCTTCCCGCTGGTCATGTCCTTGATGACATTGTTGATCGCTTCCTGCTGGTCGACCGTTTCCTCGAAGCCGAAGCTGTCGGCGAAATTCTGGTAGTCGTGCGCCGAATACTCGAAAGAATGGCCCTGGCGCAGCGCGCGCCGCGCGTACAGGTTGAGCAGCTCCGCGGCGGTGTCGCACACCTGTTCGGCCGCCTTGCGCTTGGCTTTCTCCCACTGGCCCGAGCCGAGCGAATGCAGCGGCGCGTCCTCCGGCGATGCGCCGGAATAGCGCGAGATCACGTGCAGCTGCGCGACCGGCACGTAGAGCTTGGTGTCCTTGGCGTATTCGAGGTGCAGGAACTCGGTCTCGCCTTCGCCCAGGTCCATGCTGGTCAGGCCCATGTAGCGCCCAATGCCGTGGTTGATGTGCACCACCGGGTCGCCGATCTTGAGCTCCGACAGGTCGCGCACCATCGACTCGACCTGAGTCGCGCCTTCCTGCTTCTTCTTGCCCACGCGGCGGCCCGAGCCCGCATACAGCTCGGTCTCGGTGATGAACACCAGGTTGCCGGTCTGCTGCTCGAACAGCTCGAAGCCGGCCTGCAGCGGCGCGACGCCGAGGGCCAGCTTCGCGCTCGATGCGCGGAAGCCTTCGAAGCCTTCGACCGGCGCCACGTCCAGGCTGTACTCGTTGAAGTACTGCTGCAGCGTTTCGCGCCGGCCGTTCGATTCGGCGCAGATCATCACGCGCGAGTCGTTCTGGAACAGGAAGGCGCGCAGGTTGGCCAGTGGATCGTCGATGCGGCGGTTGACCGCGATGTTCGGGATCGGCGCCGACAGTTCGGACGGGGCGGAGTCGGCGTCCTTGCCGATCACCCAGCGCGGGAACGGCTTGGCCAGCGCGAAGAAGCCTTCGTCGCTGAGGAACAACTCGTCCGGCGGCAGGATCGGCCGCTCGCGGTCGGCCTTCAGGAAGCGGTAGCGCGATTGCGTGTCGGTCCAGAAGCGCTTGATGGCGCCGTCGATGTCGCCCACCAGCGCCAGGCTCGCTTCCATCGGCAGGTAGTCGAACAGGGTCGCCGTCTCTTCGAAGAACAGCGGCAGGTAGTATTCGATGCCGGCCGACGCAATGCCGCTGCCGATGTCCTTGTACACCACCGAGCGCGAGGGATCGCCCTCGAAGCGCTCGCGCCAGCGGCTGCGAAAGCTCGTGCGCGCCGGCTCGTCCATCGGGAATTCGCGGCCAGGCAGCAGGCGCACTTCGCGCACCGGGTACAGCGAGCGCTGGGTGTCGGCGTCGAAGGTGCGGATGGTTTCGATCTCGTCGCCGAACAGGTCGAGCCGGTACGGCAGCGCGGAACCCATCGGGAACAGGTCGATCAGGCCGCCGCGCACCGAGTATTCGCCCGGCGACATCACCTGCGACACGTGGGTGTAGCCGGCCAGCGTCAGCTGCTGCTTGAGTTTCGCTTCGTCGAGCTTTTCGCCCTGCTTGAAGAAGAAGGTGTAGGCCGCGAGGAAGGACGGCGGCGCCAGGCGCACCAGCGCGGTGGTGGCCGGCACCACCAGCACGTCGCACTGTCCGTTCTGGATTTCGTGCAGCGTGGCCAGGCGCTCGGACACCAGATCCTGGTGCGGCGAGAACGCGTCGTAGGGCAGCGTTTCCCAGTCAGGCAGCAGGTGGCACGAAAGCTGGTCGTTGGCGAACCACGGGATTTCGTCGAGCAGGCGCTGGCCGTCGCTGGCGCTGGCAACGATCACCGTCAGCATCTGCTTGTTCTTCTTCAGTTCCAGGCCAGCTACGGCAAGGGCGTACGCGTCCGACGAGCCGTACAGGGCCGGCAGCGCGAAACGGGTGCCGGATTTGGGAAGGGATTTCTTTAAATCGAAGGGCATGCAGGAGGCGAAAACGATGGGCTTTGGTGACTAATTATAGTCGTAATCCCTTGCTCGCTTCGTCACTGAGCATTCGTCATTCCGGATCGGACCGTCATCGAGTGTGCTTCTATAGTTCCACCCCTTGCGCGTTACCATTGAAGACCGGCGTTGGACGGTGTGCGGAATTCGGAATATTATTATCAATGATTGATGTATTGGCAATATTTTCTGGTAGATTGGCAAGTGATTTTCGGCATTCTCTCAAATGCGTCCGAGCGTCGCGTTACCTCTGAGAGAGCTTGAGTGACTTGTGGATTGTCTACCGGAGAAGTGGTATGCGGATACTCGCTGCACGCGTATTTCTTGCAGGCTTTGTCGTCGGTATGTCGCTGTCCTTACCGGGGTGCGCAATGTACAGTGAGACCCGCCACAAACAAGCCATTTCCGCTAAAGAGGCCTGGAAAAAAGTCGACCTTGCGGGCCAACTCACCGTGGCGCGCAAGGACGAGGCAGCGTTACTGGCCGAGCAACTGCGCACCGAAGACGCTTTAAAGCGAGCCGCGCGCGATCGGACTGCATTGACCATGGTGCTGGGTGGCCCGATTGAAAACACCCTGCTCAAACCTATCCGGCACGACCTGCATTTGCTGATTGGCAGCGAGGGCAGCGATGCCGCGGATGCCAGCAAGGCCGATACTTTGCTGGCTGCGCTCGCGGACCAGGTGGAGCAACAGAGCTTCCTGAAAATCGTGGAAGGCGAGTTCACGCGTTTTGGGCTTGAAATGCCGTCATGCGCAAGCATTATCGACGGGACCGCGGACCAATCGCTGACCGAGTGGATCAAGGCACACCCGCGCGCGGAGGGTGAATTCATCGACGCGGCCTGGATGCGCGCGGATACGACCTGCAGGTTCCTTGTGGACGCGACTGCGGATGTCAAGGCGGCGCTCGATGGCAGCCTGAAAGCGAAGATGGCTGCAATTAATGAAGCCTCGACATCGCTGGAAGCAAGTCAAAAGGCAGGGGCTAACCAGCGCAATCGTTATCGCGCGGCCGCCAAGGAACTCGATACGGCAATGAAGGCATTGCAGGAGAATCCGACAGGCGCGCGCGATAAGGTCGACGCCGCGCTTGAGCGCATGAAATCCCTGGCCGGCGCAATCGACAAGCTGCCCGACGCCTTTTCGTCCAAATTCATTTCCGACGCGCGCGTCAAGTCCTTGAACGATTTGGTCGCGACGGTGGAGAAATCGCGCGAGACCGGTAAGGCGCCGGACGACGCCACCACTGCGGCGAAGATCTTGACGCAGTTCCCCGACTTGATCGATCGCGCGAATGTCGCGCTTGCAGACGCACAGAAACCGCGGTTGGCGCCCCTGGTGCTGATGAAGAACCTGGAAAATGTCAGAGCCGACGCCGCGGCGCGCGATGTCGCTTCTCAGTTGACGAAAGCAAGCCTGCTGCGCGAGCAGTTCAGGTGGGAACTCGAGCGCCTGAGGGCAATCCGGGACGCCTACGACTTCCTGACCAACCACTGCGATCCCTGTTTGGCCTGGAGTTTGTCGGAAGCCCTTCAGCCCGTGGACGACAGGCAGGCCTCGGGAAAAGATGGAATGAAGCTCGTTGAGGCCAAGGCGAATGTGCTCAAGGCGGCTTCGCTCTATCTTGATTCAAAGGGGCGCCTGGAAGCGTCGGTCAGCAAGATTCAATATCAACTCAATGCGCTCGAATACGAAAGGGCGCTGGCCCACGCCGAAGGCAATATCGCCCAATGGAATACGCTGGTCACGTCGGTGGTCGACCAGATGAGCGATTTCGGTGAAATGGGCATCAAGAAAGAGGATGTCGCGGCCTTCGTCACCGCTGCGGCAATGCTTTGGATCGGCAAAGGGGTGAACTGATGATTCGACTGCTCATGATGGTTTCGCTCGGCCTTGTCCTGGGCGGCTGCAAGACACAGCAAGTGGCGCTTGACGAAGCGAATCACGGCGTTGCGCTCATCTCGGAGTTGGAGACTTCACTGGCGGACTTCCGCCGAATCGAAACGCATTCGCTGAACGCAAGGAGCGCGTCCCTTCGCGCGCAAAAGGATGCGCTGGCGGCCGTCGAAAAGATTGCAAAGCGCGATATGCGCATTCGCGCTGCCGTGGGCGACAGGGCGACCGCGCGCATCCTGGACACGCTGCTGGCAAGCACGGACGCACTGGCCGACGAAGACGCCGCGTACGTCAATGCCGCTGCCCAGAATGAAGCTGCGGTCGCCGCTCTGCTGACGCCGCTGCCAACCACGAAGGAATCGACGTCCGCCGCCCAGACCGCGCTTGCGGAGATGGGAAAAGAGCTTGGCGGCGGGATTCGAAGGGCGGAATTCTTCGCCTTTTGGAAAGCCGTCAAGGCGAGCGTGGAGAAGGAGAAAGAAGAGATAGCCAAGGCGGAAGTTGATGCATCTGACTCAGAATCAAAATAAGAGGAGGCGAGAAAATGGAAACCGCAGTCAAAAAACAGTACATGCTCAACTATTTCGATACCCTGCGCATGCTTCAGAAGAAGCAAAAAGCACTGGAGGGAGAGGCGACCAGCGCAAAGATCACCGATGCGGAGCGCGCTGAGGCAGCCGCCGCCTTTCTGGACCTCGCGTCGAAAATCAGCGGGTTCAAGGACGCCCATGAGGCGCTGATGCAGAAATTCACATCGGTCGGCGTCGAGCCACCTGGAGAGGCGCTGGTCACCAAAACCCAGCAATTGGAGGATCAGCTCGGCGCCGCAATCGCGACGCAGAATGAACACAGTGCGCTCCTGAAAAGCGTTACCAGCCTGGTGTCCGAGTGGGCGTCGATCTCGCCGGAGACCGTCGGCAGGGTGGCCGCTGGCGCCCCCGCGCATGGGGGAGGCCAGCAGGGAGACCTGGCGCCGGCGGCGAAGATATCGCATCTTGCGTTTATCGGAGAGGCGTGATTGCATCGCAGGGCGGGCGTGGCTGGATGTTTTGACCAGTTGCCGCGGGCAGAAGCGCTCAGCGGGCGAGGACGGGGTACGGCTCGCTGGTCAATGCCTCGAGGACCGCGCTTCCCACCAGGTATGGCCGCCATTTGATTTGAGGGATATCGTCGGGCGAGCCGATAATCGGCAGGATGCGCGGTGGCGTGGCGTTCTTTAACAGCGCGAGGTGAACCATCAGGGTCATGTCGACGATTTGACCTGCCCCCAGCGACCACCACACGTGATAATTGGCGCGCCGACGGATTTCCTGGATGTCTTCGATATCGGCCGACAGGATCGGGATGCCCTGATACTCCGCCGATCCAAGCGTGAGAACAATTTCACGTTGGATCGCGCGCTCGAACCGCGGTTTTGCAGCCACCGACACTGTCGCGCACTCGAGCGCCACGTCGCAGGTGCTGGAGGTGGAGATGCCCTTTGCCAGCTGCCGGGTCAGATCCGCCAAGCCTCCAACGGCGTCAAACAAGGTTTCGACAGGAATTGGCCCGGCGCCGTGTCGGATCGTTTCGGCCGGGATGCCGAGCGCGCGCGTTCTCGCATAGGCGCTGTGCAAATACTCGGAATAGGCCATGGGATCCACTGGTAGGTGCCGGGCAAAGGTCGCGAGCCGAGATGCCCGCTATTTCAATGGGCGCACCAAAAAGCCTGGTTCAGACATGGGGTGGCCCAAGGGAAGTATGCTTGAGTGCGCCTGGCACTTGTTGAGAGCGCTCAACCGGGCGCCCGACTGGCTCGCCGAATCGCTGCGATCGGCCGGGTGTGTCGGGCCTAAGTCCGGCGGTTCGCGATCCCGAAGGGCACGTGCACCATCGGGATGGTCCCGCCCGGCGAGGACTTCAGGTGCGTGAGCTGGTCGTCGAAGAAGATGTGCGGCTTGAACACCGACAGCACGCGCGCCTTGTCCATCCCGCCCAGGAAGAAGGTCTCGTTGGCCGACACGCCCCAGCTCTTGAGGGTGGTGATGACCCGCTCGTGCGAGGGCGCGCTGCGCGCCGTGATGATGGCGATGCGCAGGATGCGGCGGTAGTTCGGGTCGCGCTTTTCCATGCGCTCTTCCATCCGCTGCATCAGCGCCAGCTTCTGGAACATGTCGGCCAGCGGGCCTGGCTGGTGCGGGCGGCCCACGTGGAGCGCCTCGTGGGCGTGGAATTCGTCCAGGCCGTTCTGCTTGAACACCGTCTCGGCCTCGTCGTCGGCGATCACGCCATCGAAGTCGAAGGCGACGCGCAGTTCGATGTCGTCATCGTCGTCGGCGATCTTCGACGGCAGCACCAGGCCGGCCGGATAGTTCGCTTCGATCGCGTTCTTGACGTCTTCCTCGTTCGCGCTCAGGAACAGCGAGGTATTGAACGCCGGCAGATAGGCGTAGGGCGACTTCCCGGTGGTGAACGACGCGCGCGAAATATCGAGGCCGTAATGGGCGATCGAGCGCATCACGCGCAAGCCGGTCTCCGGGGAGTTGCGCGAGAAAAGCACCACTTCGACCGGCGACTGGCGCGGGAAGCACTTGTTGATGTTCAGGAAGCGCCGGATGAAGGGGAAGGCGACGCCTTTTTCAAGGATCACGTCCAGATGCTGTTCCTGGAAGTTGCGGTACTCTTCCGGCCCGCCATCCAGGTATGCCTGGTGCGACCCGGTCAGGTCGAACAGGGCGCTGGACGCGACCCCGATCACCAGCTTGTTCTCGATCTGAAACGGCATTAATGTTCCTCGGTGCTGAGTTTATCGAAGACCGCTCGCGCATCGGCGGCGAGGGCAAGTACCGCGGGATCGTCGGCGCCGATGACGCCCGCGTCGACCAGCAGGCGCAGCATGCCCACGTGGTCGGCCAGCGCCAGGACCTGCGCCAGCGGCGCGGCGTCGGGCTGCCCCGCATCGACGATGGCGTTGCAGACCGACGCGGGGAATTCCCACAGCGCCGCGATGCGGGCCGACAGCACGCGCGCGTTCGCCACCAGTGGCCCGCCGAAGTCGTCGGACTGCGGCAGCGCGGGCCCGGTGTAGATCTGGTCGATCAGTCGCAGCGCGACGATCAGGCCCACGTGATGCAGCAAGCCGGCGAGGTAGGCCTCGAACGGATTGGCGCCCATTCGAGGCGCCAGCATGCTGCCCGCCATCGCGCACGCCTCGGACTGGCGCCAGACCAGAGGCGCGGCCTGCAGCGCGAACGGGCCGGACTGGTTGTTGATGATGGGACGGAACGCGACGCGCGCCAGCAGCATGCGCATGCCGTTCTGCCCGAGCAGCAGGACGGCCGCTTCGATGTTCCTGATCGGCGCGGCGGGGCTGTAGTACGGGCTGTTCGCCTCGCGGATCACTTCGGCCACCAGCACGACGTCCTGCGCCAGCTGGCGCGACAGGTCGGCGCCGGACATCGATTCGTCGCGCAGGCTGCGCAGCAGTTGCGGGATCACCGCCGGCACGCGCGGCACCAGGTCGGCGCCGGCTTCAGGCGAGTCCACAAGGCGGGCGAATTCGTCGAGGATCAGGCGTTCCGTGGAAGGCAGGATGTCGGCGCCGGGCGGCCCGGCCAGCCAGCGGTAGAACAAGGCGGGGATGCCGGCAGGATGCTGCGCCGGCTCGGGTTGCGGGGTCTGCGCGGCCGGCGCAGGCGCTGGCCTGGGCGCCTCATCGGCCGATCGATTGAACCATCGCGCAATCCAGTTGATCATCGGGCGGGAAGAATGGCCAGTTAAAAAAGATGGTCCATTCTACCCGAGATGCGGGCCAGTCCGGCGGACCGGCGGCCAGCTTACGCCTGGACGCGTTGCGCGTTGTTCGCCGCCCAGCGATACAGTCCCGCGACCATCGCCGCGCCAAGAACGGTGGCGATCATCATCGCCTGGGCTTCGCTCAAGCCGTTGGTGATTGCCAGCGGCTCGCCCTTGCCGGTCGAGACAATCAGCCCTGCGAGCGCAACGTTGAACAGGCTTTCTCCGACGATGAAGCCGGACATGATCAGCACGCCCATGCGCTTGGCCGCTTCGCCGAAGGTGCGGTGTTCGACCGACCGTTCGAACAGGTAGCCGGCAACGGCGCCCACCACCACCGGCAGCGTGACCGCGCTCGGCAGGTAGATCGCCAGGCCGACGCCCAGGGGCGGCAGGCTGTATTTACCATTGCTCGATTTTTTCAGCACGTAGTCGATGACCACCAGGGCCAGTCCGATCAGGACGCCGTAGCCGAGCAGGTTCCACGGCAGGTTGCCGCCGATGACGCCCTTGGCCAGCGTCGATATCAGCGTCGCTTGCGGCGCCGCCAGCGGGGTCGACGAAATCGCTTCCAGGTTCGGCGCGCCGGCAAAGCCGTTGGCGCGATTGAGCAGCTCGAGCACCGGCGGCACCACGGCCGAACCGGCGGCCACGCCGACCAGCAGGGCGACCTGCTGCTTCCACGGCGTTGCGTCCACCAGCTGGCCGGTCTTCAGGTCCTGCAGGTTGTCGTTGCCGATCACCGCCACCGCCAGCACGACGGTGGTGACGAACAGGGCAAAGGCGACCAGCGCCTGGGCGACGTCCGGACCGATCGTGTGGCGCGCGACCATGCCGACGCTGAGCGACGCGCCGAGGATGGTGAGGATGGCGATACCGGAGACGGGCGAATTCGAGGAGCCGATCAGGCCCGCCATGTAGCCGCAGACCGCGGCGGCGAACATGCCGGCGAAGAGGATGTAGGCGACGCCGACGGCCACCAGCGGCACCGACAGGCTGGCCAGCGGCCCGCCTTGCAGGAATGCCGCCAGCAGCCAGCCGGCGGGCACCATCGAGATCAGGGTGACCAGGCCGACGATGAAGATCGGCAGGTCCTGTTCCGAACGGGCGATCACGGCGCCGTCGGTTTTGGCGTGGCGCGCGGCGGCCATCGCCGAGCGCAGGCCGCCGATGACGGGCTTGGCCAGGCTGGCGAGGGTGACGATTGCGGCGGCGCCGATCGCGCCGGCGCCTATCATGCGCACCTGGCTGCTCCATACGCCCTGCGCGAGGTCGGAGGCGGAAACGCTCGCCGCTGCCGGCTGCATTGCCGTCATCATCGGCACCAGCACGCCCCAGGCGATCGCCAGGCCGGCCAGCATCGCGATGCCGACGGTGATGCCCATCAGGTGGCCGGCGCCGATCAGCGCGAGCGAGCTCGATGCGCCGATGCCGGTGGCGCCCTGGCCGGCGCGGAAGTAGACCGACACTTCGGCGGCGATCAGCTTGGCGGCGGCGAAGGCTGCGAAGGCGGCCGATGCGATGCTGCCCCAGATGACGGCCCACAGTCCGGCCTTGCCTTCCTGCGCGCCGCTGCGCGAGGACATCCCCACTTTCAGGACTTCGGCCGCGGCCACGCCTTCCGGATACGGCAGGTCGGACTGCGATACCAGCGCGCGCCGCAGTGGCATCGTGTACATCACGCCGAGCACGCCGCCGACGGCGCAGCAGCCGAAGGTGGGCCAGAACGGCACGTGCGCCCACCAGCCGATCATCAGCAGGCCAGGCAGCACGAAGATCACCGACGCCAGCGTGCCGGCGGCCGACGCGATGGTCTGGACAATATTATTTTCCTGGATCGTCGCGTCCTTGAAGGCGCTGAGCAGCGCCATCGAAATCACCGCGGCGGGGATCGATGTGGCGAAGGTAAGGCCCACTTTCAGGCCGAGATAAACCTGCGCCGCTGTAAATATCAGGGTGATGACCACGCCGAGGACAATGCCGCGGATCGTGATCTCTTTTGGTTCAGCCTTTGACACCGTCGCCATCCGCAGCACTCCAATATGTGAGATTTTTATTAAAAAAGCGTCTCATCATAACCGCGTCATCGCAAAATCCAAAGCGCGGGGAGAACGGAGCCGTCCTTTGCAGCATCGGGGTCTGGTCCCGCGGACCTGACCCCATTTTGAAAACGCCACTGATATGTCCCAGATGGGGTCAGGTCCGCCGGACCAGACCCCGATTACTGCGGCGGTGGCGGAGCTTCCGCCGGCGCCGCCTCGGGCGCGGCCGGCACGTCGATGCTCTTGAACTCGGTCGTCCCCGCATATTCCGCATAGACCCAGTCGTCATCCTGCCGCACCACGCCCTCCGGCGCCTTGCGTTCCTGCTCCGGATGTTTGGCCAGCGCCACGCGCATGTAGTCGATCCAGATCGGCATCGCCAGCGTCGCGCCGAATTCGCGCCCGCCCAGCGATTTCGGCTCGTCGTAACCCATCCACGCCACCGCGACGATGTTCGCGCCGTAGCCGGCGAACCAGCCGTCCATCGCATCGCTGGTGGTGCCGGTCTTGCCGGCGATGTCGGCGCGGCCCAGCTTTTTCGTCGCATCCGCGCCGGTGCCGTAGCGCGTCACGTCGCGCAGCATGCTGTCGGTGACGAAGGCGTTGCGCTCGTCGATGACGCGGTTTTCGTCCTTGCGAATCTCCGGCTTCTTCGCCTCGGCGATGACCACGCCGCGGGCGTCCTCGATCTTGCTGATCAGGTAGGGCTGCACCTGGTAGCCGCCGTTGGCGAACACCGCGTACGCGCCGGCCATCTGCAGCGGCGTGACGGCCCCCGTGCCGAGCGCCATGGTCAGGTTGTTCGGATGGCGCTCCTTTTCGAAGCCGAATTTGCCGATGTAGTCGTGGACATACGGGACCGTCACCGCGCGCAGCAGGCGCACCGACGCCACGTTCTTCGATTTTGCCAGCGCGGCGCGCATCGTGATCGGTCCGTCGAACACGTTGTCGTCATTTTGCGGCGACCAGGTCTTGCCCGCGTCTTCGCCCGGCATGTCGAGCGGAGCATCCATGATCAGCGTGGCCGGCGAAAATCCCTTTTCGAGCGACGACGAATACAGGAAAGGCTTAAAGGCCGATCCCGGCTGGCGCCATGCCTGGGTCACGTGGTTGAACTTTTGCAGGTTGTAGTCGAAGCCGCCGACCAGCGCGTGATACGAGCCTGTGTCTGCGTCGATCGACACGAAGGCGGCGGATACCTGCGGCAGCTGGACGATGGCCCAGTTCTTCTTGCCCTCCTGGCTGAGGCGCACGATGGAACCCGGCGCGATCCGGATGGCGCCTTTGGCGTTCGGCGACAGGCCCGCGGCGGCGAATTTCAGGCCGGCGCCGGTAATTTCCAGCGTCTCGCCGTCGACGGTCTGGACCCGCACCATTTTCGGCGACGCGGCCAGCACCACCGCCGGAGGCAGGCCGTCACTGGAACGGCGCTTCTGCAGCGCTTCGTCGATGGCGTCGTCGCGCTCCTCCTGGTCGGCCGGCAGGTCGATGGACGCCTCCGGGCCGCGATAACCGTGGCGCTGGTCGTAAGCCAGCACATTGCGGCGCAGCGACTGGTAGGCGGCGTCCTGGTCGGCTTTCAGGATCGTGGTGGTGACGACGATGCCCTTGGTGTAGGCGTCTTCCTTCAGTTGCGCGTAGGCCGCCTGGCGGGCGATTTCGGCGACGTACTCGGCGTGGGTGTCGTATTCCTGGCCCTTCTGGTTGATGTGCAGCGTTTCGGCCAGCGCTTGTTGGTACTGTGCCTCGGTGATGACGTCCTGCTCGCGCATGCTCTTGAGGACGACGTGCTGGCGCGCGCGGGCGCCTTTCGGATTGACCACCGGGTTATGGCGCGCTGGATTCTGCGGCAGGCCGGCCAGCATCGCGATCTCGGCCACCGACAGGTCGTTCAGCGATTTTCCGAAGTAGATCTTCGACGCGCTGCTGAAGCCGAAGGCGCGCTGGCCGAGGTAGATCTGGTTCATGTACAGCTCGAGGATCTGGTCCTTCGTCAGCGCCGCTTCGATCTTGTAGGCCAGCGCCACTTCGTTGAGCTTGCGGGCGATGAGCTTGTCGCGCGACAGGAAGAAGTTGCGCGCCACCTGCATCGTGATGGTCGAGCCGCCTTGGCGGAAGCCGCCGCGCAGGTTCGCCTTGGCCGAGCCCATTGCGCGTATCCAGTCGATGCCGCCGTGCTGGTAGAAGCGCTTGTCCTCAATCGCCAGCACCGCCTTTTTCATCAGCGCCGGCATTTTCTCGATCGGCACGAAGTCCCGGTGTTCCTCGCCGAATTCGCCGATCAGCACATGATCGGCCGTGTAAACACGCAGCGGAATCTTCGGCTGGTAATCGGTGACGGCGTCGATGGCCGGCACGTTCGGCAGCAGAGCGGCCACACCGTACAATACCGCGCCGACGACAATCAACAGGAGGACAAGGGCGGCCAGGATGAAGAATCCCCGGGCCGATTGGGGGCGTTGCGACTGCTTGTTCGTTCGTGTCAAGACGTGCTCTCTTCGGTAGGTTGCGCGAAATTATAATCCCGCTTTCGATCCGGTCCACCTTATGCGATAGTCTCGCCTGCGCCAAGCGCTGTCGGGCAGGGCGCACATGTCAATACCTTCGAGCCACTCCAGGAATACCAGATGCCCCACGATTCGACTCCGCCCGCTGTGAAGCCCTACATTCCCGCCGAGGCGCAGCTGCCCGAAATGACGTTCCGCGCCCTGTTCATGGGCGTCGTGCTGGGCGTGGTGTTCGGCGCCTCGTCGCTCTACCTGGTGCTCAAGGTCGGCCTGACGGTCAGTGCGTCGATTCCCGTGGCGGTCATCGCCATCACCCTGTTCGGGCTGGCGAAAAAGGCCGGCGGCCAGGACTCCACCATCCTCGAGAACAGCATTACCCAGACTGCCGGCTCGGCCGGCGAGTCGCTCGCCTTTGGTCTGGGCGTGACCATGCCGGCGATTATGATCCTCGGCTTCGACCTCGAGATTTCGCGCGTGATGCTGGTCGGGATCCTCGGCGGCCTGCTCGGCATCCTGATGATGATCCCGATGCGGCGCACGATGATCGTGGACCAGCATCGCGAACTCAAATATCCCGAGGGCACCGCCTGCGCCGAAGTGCTCAAGGCCGCTGCCACCGAAGCCTCGCGCGCGGCCGCCGGCGAAATCCGGGAAGAAGGCTCCGAGGCGGAGCGCGATGCGAGGCGCCGCGCTTTCATCATTTTCGGCGGCTTCGGCCTGGGCCTGCTGTACAAAGTGGCCAGCATCTCGTTCAAGGGCTGGAAGGACACCTCCAACTTCATCTTCGGCGCGCCGCTGAAGGCCGGCTCGGTAGGCGCCGAGATTTCCCCGGAGCTGCTGGGCGTCGGCTACATCATCGGCCCGCGCATCGCGTTTACGATGGCCGGCGGCGGCGTGCTGTCCTACCTGCTGCTGATCCCGATGATCAAATTTTTCGGCGAGCTGCTGACGGTGCCGCTGTCGCCCGGCACCATGCTGATCCGCGACATGGGCCCGGACGACATCCGCAGCGCGTATGTCCTGTATATAGGCGCCGGCGCGGTGGCGGCGGGCGGCTTGATCAGCCTCGCGCGCGCGATGCCGACCATCTGGAAGGGGCTAAAGGGCGGCCTGGCCGGCATGGGCAAGGGTTCCAGCGCCGACAAGGCGCTGCGTACCGACCAGGACATTCCGCTCAAGTGGGTGGTGATCGGCTGCCTGGCGATCATCGCCGTCATCACGCTGGCCACGCCGCTGCACATGAACCTCCTGGGCGCCTTGCTGATCCTGGTGTTTGGCTTCCTGTTTTCGACCGTGTCGTCGCGCCTGACCGGCGAAGTGGGATCGTCGTCGAATCCGATATCCGGGATGGCGGTTGCCACGCTGCTGTTCACCTGCCTGATCTTCCTGCTGATGGGATGGACGGGCGGCCAGTATTACGTGACCGCGCTGTCAGTCGGCGCGATCGTCTGCATCGCCGCCAGCAATGCGGGCACCACTTCGCAGGACCTGAAGACCGGCTTTCTGGTCGGCTCCACGCCGCGCCTGCAGCAGTACGCGATCCTGTGGGGCGCTCTCGCGTCGGCACTGGTGCTCGGCCCGATCCTGCTGAAACTGAACGACGCGAGCACCGTGTACGTACCTGCCGCGCAGGTCGCGCCGGGCATCGCGGTCGATCCCTCGAAGCTGACTGCCACCGCGCAGATCCAGGGAGCCCAAGCCGATGGCAAGACTTACAAGGTCTGGCAGAAGACCGACACCGCCGGCGGCCCAGCCGGCAAATACCTGGTCGCCGGCGACGGCAAGCTGGCCTACCTGGTCGATCCGGGCATCAACGGTACTCACCACAAGCGGCCGGATGGCTCGGAAGTGAAGAAGTACGACGCGCCGAAGGCCGTGCTGATGTCGTACATTATCAAGGGCATCCTCGACCAGCAGCTGCCTTGGACGCTGGTGCTGCTCGGCGTGATGATCTCGGTGGTGCTTGAGATGGCGGGTGTGCAGTCGCTGGCGTTTTCGGTGGGCGTGTATCTGCCGCTGGTGTCCACGCTGCCAATCGCAGTTGGCGGCTTTATCCGCTGGCTGGTCGATCGCCGCAACGGCAAGCTGCCGCAGTATGCGAATTTATCGGAGGAGGAGCTGCAGGCCGCCGGCGACCGCAGTTCGGGCACCTTGCTGGCGTCAGGCTATATCGCCGGCGGCGCGCTAGCGGGCATCGTGATCGCCATCACCGCGGGCGTGATGACGGACTTCGACACGGCGCTCACGGCGTGGGCGGAAAAAGCCAACCCGTTCTTTGGCGGGCCGGCAGCGGACCTGCTGTCGCTAATTCCGTACGCGGCGATCGCGTTCCTGCTGTACTGGATCGGCCGCGAGCCCAGACAGGCGTAATTCGCTAGCTCAAAAGCCGTCGCTCCTGCGCAGGCAGGAACCCATACTGAGTTAGCAGACACGGTAAAGCGTAATCAGCATGGGTACCTGCCCACGCAGGTACGACAACCTGGTTAGACAAACGCCAGGTCGTGCTGGCGAATCAGGTTGTCGAGCCAGTGGTCGCTGTGACCGAAACGGTAGCCAAGCTGTGTTGCACGGCTGGTGTCTGCCATCAGCTGCGACGGAAGGTCGAAAGGACTCAGCTGGCCCGCCTCGGCGGCGTGCTTCACCGGAATCGCCTTGACCGGCTCGTCGAGCGCCATGCCGACGCGCTGGTACAGGTCGAACGCGGACAGCGCGCCGTCGCAGGCGGCGTTGACCGGGCCGGTGAAGTCCTGCATGCCGGTCCATACCAGAAAGTCGGTGACCGTCTGGACGGACATGAACGAACTGGCCGCCGCGGCGTTCGAGTAGCGCAGCGGGGCGCCCGAACGGACCAGATCGACGTAGTGCGCGAGGCGGCCGGTGAAATCCTCGGCGCCGGCCAGCACGTGGCCGATCCGCACCGTCACCACCGGCAGCGAGCCGTCGCGGTAGAAATAGGCCTCGGCCTGCAGCTTGCCCATCACGTAGCTTTCGCACGCCAGGTTGGGGTCGTGCCACGGGTAGCGCGTGTCGATCGGCTGCGCCAGCACGTTGATGGCCGATTCGGCGAACGGCGCGTCCTGGCTGCCCAGCAGCGGGCGATAGACGTCGATGGCCGACGCCATCACGTAGCGCTTTACCTTGCCGCCGAAGACGCGCGCAGAGATGGCCGCGTCGATCGGGTTGTAGCACATCTGGTCGTAGACGATGTCGTAGCCGGGGATATTGGCGAAGGCGGCGCGCATTGCGCTTTCGTTGCGGCGGTCGACGCGAATGCGGGAAATGCGGTCGCCGAACGGGTCGGACGCGAGGCCGCGGGTCGCGATGGTGACACTGTGGCCGGCCTGGAGCAGGCGCTGGACGAGCAGTTTGCCGAAATAGCGTGTTCCGCCGATAACCAATATATTCTTGCGCATGGCGTTCCCTTGTCGATTCCGGTATATTTTCTACCTATAGCGCTTTAGCATCAACCGAGAAAAATTTACGCTATGACTAAGAAAAACTTATGCATGGAGGCGAAATGAGGCCTTTGCGCAGCCTTGCCGGCCTGATCGATTTCGATTGCGCGGCCCGCTGGGGCAGTTTCAAACTGGCCGCCCAGGAACTGCACAAGACCCCGGCCGCGGTCAGCCAGCAGGTCAAGCATCTGGAGGAGACGGTCGGCTTCGCGCTGTTCATCCGCCATCCTCGCCACATCACGCTGACCGAAAAGGGCCAGGAACTGGCCGTCGCGGTGCGCCGCGTGCTCGACGAGCTGCGCGTCAAGATCGGCGCGCTGCAGGGCGGCGACGAAGAAACCATCCTGCGCATATCGACCACTCACTCGTTCGCGATCAAGTGGCTGGTGCCGCGCATGCATCGCTTTACCAAGCTGTATCCGGAACTCGATATCCGCATCGATTCGAATGACGCGCCGGTGGACCTGGAAGACGACAGCACCGACGTGGCGGTGCGCTACGGGCCGGTGTCCGATGGCGACCCCGCGCTGCTGTTTCGCGAGCGCCTGATCGCGGTCTACAGCCCGGACCTGCTGGCGCCCGGCCAGGCCGAGCTGACGCTGGCCGACCTGCCGAACTTCCCTTTGTTGTACGAGAAGACGCCGGAGTCCTGGCTGCAGCTCTTAAACGAGAACAAGGCGCTGAAGGGGAACTACGATTTCTCCCGCGGCTACAGCCATTGGGGCGTGCTGGCGCAGGCGGCGGTGGCGGGGCAGGGCATTGCGCTGGTGGCGTACGGGATCGCGTTCCAGGACATCCTCAAGGGATCGCTCAGGCAGATCAACTGCCGCAGCGCGCCATTCGGCAGCGGTTACCGCTTCCTGGTCAATCGCAGCAAGGAGAACATGCCGAAGGTGCAGCGTTTCCGCGCCTGGCTGGTGGGGGAGATGGATGACATGCGGCGCGCGCTGGCGCAGTCGCTGTAGTGCGGATGGGGCCCGGTCCGCGGGACCAGACCCCGATTCAAATCTTACTTCACGCCGTGCATCAGCTTCTGGATTACGGGGGCGAGCAGCAGCAGGATGACGCCGCCGGCCATCAGCGACCAGAATCCGAAGGTGTAGCCGGACAGGGCGGAGGCCACCGACATGCCTTCCTTGCCGCTGACATAGCTGGCGAAAATGCCCGACAGGTTGTTGCCGATGCCGGTCGAGAGGAACCAGCCTCCCATGCCCAGGCCGACGAGCCGGGTCGGCGCGAGCTTGGTCACCATCGACAGGCCGATCGGCGACAGGCACAGCTCACCCACCGACTGGATCCAGTAGACGGCGAACAGGGTCCAGAACGGGATTTTGCCGTTGGCGCCAACCAGCGCGGACAGGGCGTAGATCAACAGGCCGAAGGCCAGCGCGTTGAAGATGATGCCGAGGCCGAATTTGCGCGGGATCGACGGGTTCGCATCGCGGCGGCCCAGCACCACCCAGATCCACGCGATGATCGGCGCGCAGACGATGATGGCGACCGAGTTCACGCTCTGGAACCAGCCGGTTGGGAACACGAAGCTGCCCAGGTTGCGGTTGACGATCTTATCGGCCAGGAAGGTGAAGGAGCTGCCTGCCTGCTCGAAGAACATCCAGAAAAGGATATTGAAGAAGAAGATGATCAGCATTGCGATGGTCTTGTCGCGCACGACCTTGCCGCCGCGGATACCTTCGATCATCAGCATGATGGCCAGGAGGACGAACAGAATCGACAAGACGATCTGCAGATTGCCGGCGCCAGCCTTCAGCAGGCCGTACATGACTGGGATGACGCACAAGCCGCCGATGACCACCATCACCATGCGCATCGGATTTTGCGCTGCGCCTTCCGGGGCGCCGATGCCTTGCAGGGTCTTGCGGCCGATGGCGAACCACACCAGGCTGATGAGCATGCCGATGCCGGAGGCGAAGAACACTACTTTATAGGCGGGCATCTCCGGAGTGCCGAAGAAGTTCTGCGCGAGGATAGGCGTCAGGATCGGCGACAGGAAGGCGCCGGCATTGATACCCATGTAGAAAATGGTGAAGCCGGAATCGCGGCGGGTGTCGTTGATCGAATACAGCTTCCCGACCATGGTGGAGATGTTCGGTTTGAACAGTCCATTGCCGACGATGATGGTGGCCAGGCCCAGTTTAAAGATGTTCGGATCGGGAATGGTGATGGCGAACAGGCCGGCGGCCATGAAGACCGCGCCGATCAGGATCGAACGCTGGTAGCCGATGACTTTGTCGGCGACGTAGCCGCCGAACACGGCGCCGGCGTACACCAGCGCGAGGTAGGAACCGTAGGTCAGGTTGGCGTCAGCCTCGCCGACGGAGGAGCCGCCGTAAAATTGGGTAACGATGTAGAGCACCAGTGCCCACCGGATGCCGTAGAACGCGAAGCGCTCCCAGAACTCGGTCATGAACAACATCCACAGCGGACTTGGGTGACCCATGATCTGCTTGAATTCCGGTATTACGACTTGCTGGCCTGGTGTAGCTGCACCGCTCATGCGGGTTTCTCCCGAATATAGTTATGAATGGATAAATCATATGAAAAATGCAGCGTGCCGCGGAGGGAAGAATGTGCCTCCTGAGCTCGCCGCCAATTCCAATAGGGCTGCATTCTAATGTAAATCGAGCACCGTCAGCGAATTTTTGCCAGATGTGTTATTTGGGCCGCATTTGGCGCGGCGCACCACTGCGATAATCTGCAACCCGCAGCCCGGCGAGTTGTCGTATATTGGCAGTGCAGGCTCGATTTCACAGAATCAGAAAAGGAAGTGCACCATGGACCACCACGACGTTGTCGATACCCTGATTTCGCCGGAAGGCCGGCTGGAAGTTTTGTCCAAAGCGGAAGTGGCCAAACTGCTCGATACCAGCCAGGGCGGCCTGTATCAGATCTTTCGCAATTGCGCGCTCGCGGTGCTGAACTGCGGCAGCTCGATCGACGACGGCAAGGAACTGCTGGAACGGTATAAATCGTTCGATATCAGCATCGTCCAGCGCGAACGCGGGATCAAGCTCGATATCAAAAGCGCACCGGCGATCGCCTTCGTCGATGGCAAAATGATCAAGGGTATTCACGAGCACCTGTTTGCGGTGCTGCGCGATATTGTCTTCGTCAGCAACGAGGTGACCGACAACCCGAATTTCGACATGACCCGTTCGGACGGCATTACCGATTCGGTGTTTCATATCCTGCGCAATGCGAATGTGCTCAAACCGCAGCGCAATCCGAACCTGGTGGTGTGCTGGGGCGGCCATTCGATCAACCGCGTGGAATACAATTATTCGAAGGAGGTCGGCTACCAGATGGGGCTGCGCGACCTCGATATCTGCACCGGCTGTGGCCCGGGCGCGATGAAGGGGCCGATGAAGGGGGCCACCATAGGCCACGCGAAGCAGCGGCTGACCGGCGGGCGCTATCTCGGAATTTCGGAGCCGGGCATTATCGCGGCAGAATCGCCAAATCCGATCGTCAACGACCTGGTGATCATGCCCGATATCGAAAAGCGGCTGGAAGCGTTTGTCCGCACCGGCCACGGGATTATCGTATTTCCGGGCGGCGCCGGCACCGCGGAGGAGATTCTTTATATCCTCGGCATCCTGCTGCATCCGGATAACGCGGAGATTCCGTATCCGCTGATTTTTACCGGGCCGGAAACCGCGCGCGATTATTTCAGGCAGATCGATTCATTCATCGGCACCACGCTTGGCGCCGCGGCGCAGAAGCGCTACAAGATCATCGTCGACGATCCGGAAGCGGTGGCGCGCGAAATGCAGATGGCAATCAAGGAAGTGCGCGAATTCCGCAAATCGCGCAGCGACGCGTATTACTTCAACTGGCTGCTGAAAATCGACCAGGAATTCCAGCGCCCATTCAAGCCGACGCATGAAAACATGCGCAGCCTGAGCCTGCACAAGAATCAGGAAACACACCTGCTGGCGGCCAATTTGCGGCGCGCGTTTTCAGGCGTGGTCGCGGGTAACGTCAAGAACGAGGGGATTCGCGCGATCGAGAAATATGGCCACTTCGAGATTCACGGCGATCCGGCGATCATGGGGCCGATGGATTCGCTGCTGTCGTCGTTCGTCGCGCAAAGCCGGATGAAACTGCCGGGCAAGACGTATGTGCCTTGCTATCGGGTGATACAGTAGCGTTGCTGAGGTGGCTCAACGGCAGGCGCGGTTCAATCGTGCGGCCGTTGACGCCATGTTCGCGCCGCGCGAGCATAAGGGATGAACTCAGATCCGCGCTCCGTTGAGGATGAACTGACGACCTTGAAGATCAATGTCGCCGTCATTCTTTCGAACTATGCGACGAAGTCCGACTTGCAAGGCCTACGCCTTGAACAGAAATCTGACTATCATGATCTCCGACTTCAAATCGAAGCACTGCGAGTCGAAATACACGATGCGTTTCGAAAGCAGACTTGGAAAATGATAGGGCTGGTCGCGGCGCTGGTCGCGGCCAGCCATGTCGCCACTCGATTCGGCTACTAAAAAATTCAAAATGGGGTCAGGCCCGCAGGACCAGACCCCAAAGTCGCGAGCCCGGTGTCTGGTCCTGCGGAGCGACGGGGACGCCGAGTCACCATCTTCTTATCAGCCGCTTAGTCTTCCTTGCGCAAGTGCGGGAACAGGATCACGTCGCGGATGTTCGGCGAGTCAGTAATCAGCATCATCAGGCGGTCGATGCCGATGCCGCAACCGCCGGCCGGCGGCATGCCGTATTCGAGCGCGCGGATGTAGTCGGCGTCGTAGTACATCGCCTCTTCATCGCCCGCATCCTTGGCCGCCACCTGCGCCAGGAAGCGCGCCGACTGGTCTTCCGCATCGTTCAGCTCCGAGAAGCCGTTGGCGATTTCGCGCCCGACGATGAACAGCTCGAAGCGTTCGGTGATGCCCGGCTCCGTGTCCGATGCGCGCGCCAGCGGCGACACTTCGGCAGGGTAGTCGATGATGAAGGTCGGCTCCCACAGCTGCGCTTCGGCAGTCTCTTCGAACAGCGACAGCTGCAGCGAACCCAGGCCCGACGTGGCGAACGGCTTGACGCCGAACTTGAGCAGCTCCGCCTTCAGGAATTCCATGTCGTGCAGCTGCTCGTTGGTGTAGTGCGGCGCGAACTTGTTGATCGCCTGGACGATCGTCATGCGGTGGAACGGCTTGGACAGGTCCAGCTCGCGACCGCCGTAGGTCAGCATCGCGGTGCCGTGCGCGTCGATCGCGGCCTGGCGGATTACCGCTTCGGTGAAGTTCATGATCCACTGGTAGTCGGTGTACGCCGCATAGAATTCCATCATCGTGAATTCAGGATTGTGGCGCGGCGAGACGCCTTCGTTGCGGAAGTTGCGGTTCACTTCGAATACGCGATCGAAGCCGCCGACCACCAGGCGCTTGAGGTACAGCTCCGGCGCGATCCGCAGGAACATCTCCATGTCGAGCGCGTTGTGGTGCGTGATGAACGGCTTGGCCGCGGCGCCGCCCGGAATCGTGTGCAGCATCGGCGTTTCGACTTCCATGAAGTCGTTCTTCTCCATGAAGCGGCGGATCGACGACATCGCGGCGGTACGGGCCTTGAACACGCGGCGCGTCTCTTCGCTCATGATCAGGTCGACGTAGCGCTGGCGGTATTTGGTTTCCTGGTCGGCCAGGCCGTGGAATTTGTCCGGCAGCGGACGCAGCGACTTGGTGATCAGGCGCAGCTTGGTGACCTTGACCGTCAGCTCGTCGGTCTTGGTCTTGAATAGCGTGCCTTCGACGCCGAGGATGTCGCCCAGGTCGTAGTGGTGCAGCGCTTCCATCGCTTCGGCGCCGGTCAGGTCGAGCGTGGCGTAGATCTGGATGCGGCCGTCGGCGCGCGCGCCCGACGAATCCTGCAGCGTCGCGAACGCGGCCTTCTTGCCCGCTTCGCGCTTGAGCATCATGCGGCCGGCCAGCACCACGGCGACCGGATTGGCCTCGAGCTCTTCGCGCGACTTGCCGCCGAATTCGGCGTGCAGTTCGGACGCCTTGTGCTCGGGGCGGAAGTCGTTCGGGAAGGCGACGCCCTTGTCGCGCAGCGTGGCCAGCTTGGCGCGGCGCTCGGCCATGATCTTGTTTTCGTCAGCCGGCTGGGCGGCTTGGTCCTGGATATCCGTAGTCATAATTGATGTTGTTGGTGTAGGTTGGTCAGGCGGCAAACAGCGCGTCGATGTCGAGCGCGGAAAAGTCGCTGGCGATGGCGATTACGTTGTCGAATTCGGCGAACGCCTCGGCAGGCAGGGTCGTGGTCAGCACCACGCAGCGCATGCCGGCGCGGCGCGCCGCTTCCACGCCCAGCGGCGCATCTTCGAACACGATGCAGTTGGCCGGGGCCACGCCGCAGCGTTCGGCGGCGAGCAGGAAGCCATCGGGATTCGGCTTGCCGCGCGCGACATCGGCGGCGCCGACGATGACGTCGAAATGGCGGCGCAGGTCGAGGCCATCGAGAGTGAACTCGATGTTCGCGGTCGGCGCCGCGGTGGCCACGGCCAGCACGACGCCTTGCTGCTTGGCGCGCGCGATCAGGTCGTCGAAACCGCCGACGGTCTTGCGGTGCGGACCGTACAGTTCGCGATAAACGGATTCCTTCTCCTGGTTCAGCGCGACGACTTCGTGGTCTTCAAGGTGCTCGCCCATGTGGGCGCGGATGATCTCCTTGCCCTGCCGGCCGGCCGTGGTGCGGAAGAATTCCTCCTCATCGATCGACATGCCGCGCTGCTCGAAGAAGGTGATCCACGACTTCGTGTGGAACGCCATGTTGTCGACGATCGTGCCGTCCATGTCGAAGATGAATGCGCTTTTTTCGGTAGCCATCGCTTATACGCCTTGCTTGAGGGACGCCGAAATGAAGTCGTCCAGGTCGCCGTCCAGCACGTTCTTGGTATTGCCGGTCTCGAAGTTGGTGCGCAGGTCCTTGATGCGGGACTGGTCCAGCACGTACGAGCGGATCTGGTGGCCCCAGCCCACGTCGGTCTTCGAGTCTTCCAGCTTCTGCTGCTCGCTCATGCGCTTGCGCAGTTCTGCTTCGTACAGCTTCGCCTTGAGCATCTCCATCGCCTCGGCGCGGTTGCGGTGCTGGCTGCGGTCGTTCTGGCACTGCACCACGATGCCGGTCGGGCCGTGGGTCAGGCGCACCGCCGAATCGGTCTTGTTGATGTGCTGGCCGCCGGCGCCGGACGCGCGGTAGGTGTCGACGCGGATGTCGGCCGGATTGACTTCGATCTCGATCGAATCGTCCACTTCCGGATACACGAACAGGCTGGTGAACGAGGTGTGGCGGCCGTTGGCCGAATCGAACGGCGACTTGCGCACCAGGCGGTGCACGCCGGTTTCGGTGCGCAGGTGGCCGTAGGCGTACTCGCCCTCGACCTTCAGCGTGGCGGTCTTGATGCCGGCAACCTCGCCGTCGGACTGTTCGAGGATCTCGACCTTGAAGCCCTTGCGCTCGCAATAGCGCAGGTACTGGCGCAGCAGCATCGAGGCCCAGTCCTGGGCTTCGGTGCCGCCGGCGCCGGCCTGGATGTCGATGAAGCAGTTGTTGGCGTCAAGTTGGCCGCTGAACATGCGGCGGAACTCCATGCCCTCGATGACTTTCTGGATGGCGTCCGCGTCGGCGACGACCGCTTCGAGCGTGTCGTCGTCGTTCTCTTCGCGCGCCATTTCGAACAGGTCGTTCGCGTCCTTCAGGTCCGCGTCGGCCTTGATCAGGGTGTGCACGACGCCTTCGAGCGCCTTCTTCTCTTTGCCCAGGTCCTGGGCGCGCTTCGGATCGTTCCAGACGGTCGGATCTTCCAGCTCTTCGTTTACCTGCTCGAGCTTCTCGGACTTCTTATCGAAGTCAAAGATACCTCCGAAGTTCGGCTTCACGACTGGTCAGGTCGTTAAGCAGGGCGGAGAGGGCGTTGATGCGTTCAGCTTCCATGATCGTGTCGGTCTTCTAGAATTGGTTGAATCGAACCTTCGATTATACCCCACCGCGCGCCAATCGCCTTGATCGCAGCGCCGCCGTTACCGTATGATGTTTGCGATCTGACCATCCGGACTGCCCCATGAATCTTCGTTTCGCTTATCAAACCTGCATCGTTTTGACGCCGCTGCTGCTCGCGTCCTGCGCCACCGTGCATTCGCCAGTGACCGCCGGGGCGACTGCCACGCTGGCGGTGCTGGAGACCACCGACGTTCACTCCAACGTGCTTGGATACGATTATTACAAGCTGGCGCCCGATCCGTCGTTCGGCCTCGATCGCACGGCGACGCTGATCAAGAAGGCGCGCGCGGAGTTCCCGAACACGCTGCTGCTCGATAACGGCGACACCATCCAGGGCACCGCGCTGGCCGACTACCAGGCCCTTGTCGCGCCGCTGCCATGTTCCGAAACGCTGGCGGTGTACAAGGTGATGAACAAGCTGGGCGTGGAGGGCGGCGGCATCGGCAACCACGAATTCAACTACGGCCTGGGTTACCTGAGCCAGGTCACCGGCAGCCAGTTCGACGTCGAAGGCCTCGATCCGGCCAAGCCGCGCTGCGCCGGACCGGCCTTCCCGCAAGTGCTGGCAAACGTCTACAGCACCAAGACACACAAGCAGCTGTTCGCGCCGTACCGGATCATCGCAAAGCAGGTCAGCGCGCTGGATGCGAGCGGCAAGCCGGTCACCGCGACGCTCAAGGTCGGCATCATCGGATTCACCCCGCCGACCATCGTCGCGTGGGACAAGCGCTGGCTCGACGGGAAGGTCTACACGGAGGGAATCCGCGAGACGGCGATGAAGTACATCCCGCAGATGCGCGCCGAGGGCGCCGACGTGGTGATCGCGATTTCGCACGGCGGCCTGGATAACAGTCCCTACACGCCGGATATCGAAAACGGCAACTGGCACCTGTCGCAGGTTCCCGGCATCGACGCCATGCTGATCGGGCATTCGCACCAGATCTTTCCGAACGCCGCCAGCACGGTTGCGCAGTTCAACCTGCCGGGCGTGGACAAGGCGCACGGCCTGGTCAACGGCGTGCCGACCACGATGGCGAACCTGTGGGGCAAGCACCTGGGCGTGATCGGGCTGCACCTGAAATACGACGGGGCGCACTGGGTAGTGGACAAGGGCCAGACGACGGTCGAGGCGCGCAGCGCGCAGTCGGCGGCGCCGGATCCGGAAATCGCGGCGCTGGTAGCCAACGAACACCAGGCCACGATCGCATACGTGAAGACGCCGGTTGGGTCGAGCGCGTTTCGCATGTCGAGCTACTTCGCCGACGTTGGCGACGAATCGGCGATCGCGCCGGTGAACCACGCTCAGGCAGATTACGTGACGAAGTATGTGCAGGCGAACCTGCCGCAGTACGCGAAGCTGCCGGTGCTGTCGATGGCGTCGGCATTCAAGAGCGGTTCGGCCGGCGTCAGCGATTTCACCGACGTGCGCGCCGGCAGCCTGGCGCTGAACAACGCGGCGGACCTGTACCTGTATCCGAACACGCTGTATGCGGTGAAGGTCGACGGCGCCGGCTTGAAAGCCTGGCTGGAACACGGCGCGGGACGCTTCAACACCATCGATCCGTCAAAGGCGGCGCCTCAGGAGCTGGTCAACCCATCTTTCCCGAGCTATAACTTCGATACGATTACGTCGGCTGACTTCAGCTACGAGATCGACATCACCCAGCCGCCCGGCAAGCGGGTCGGCAAGCTGGCTTACCGCGGCAAGCCGGTCGAATCGGGGCAGGAGTTCATCGTCGCCACCAACAACTACCGGGCCAGTGGCGGCGGGGGATTCCCTGGCCTCGACGGCAGCAAGACCGTGTTCGCGTCGCCGGACACCAACCGCGAAGTGCTGATCAACTGGATCAAGGCGTCGAAACAACTGACGCTGGCCGCGCACGGGGCGCAGCGCAGCTGGCATTTTGCGAAGTTGAAGACGGCCGGCCCGGTGGTGTTTCATTCGGCGCCGGGGATGCTGGAGGTGGCGCGCCAGGCGGGGCTGGAGAATGTGTCGCTGTTGCGCGCCGACGATGGCGGCGGCAAGGGGTATGCGCTGTACGCGGTGGATTTGTCGCGCTGAACCGCAACGCCAGGGTCTGACTCCGCGGGGACTCGGCGTCCCCGTCAGACCCTGAACACCCGCGTCAGTTGAGCGTTTTGCGTTCCTGCTGAACCAGGATGAACGGGTGTACCACGGACGTCCATAGCTGGGCCTCTGCCTCGCCCCAGGCCAGGGCCTGTTCGTCGGTCACCTTGCCGATTTTCCCCTCGCCCATCCAGCGCGTGATGCTGTCCTTGTCGTCGTGCGAAATTCGCACCGCGACGTCGATCAGGTCGAGGTCGGGGCTGACGAATATCACCGATCCCTGCGCGAAATGGCGGGCCAGCTCGGCCCACGGCAGGCGCGCGGTTTCGCTGTTGATCTTGTTGTGCAGTTCGATGTCTTTGTCTGGATTGGTCTTCATGGCGCTGTGGTAAAAGTCAGATGGACTCGACGACCGGAGTCGGCGAACCCGCCCATGTTAACCGATAGGCGCTGCCCTTGCGCACGTTGCCCACCAGCGCCGGCCGGAAGCAGGCCAGGTTGGTGCCCCCGGCGCGCCGCACGCTGGGATAGATGATACCCATCGAGCCGCCCTCGAGCAGCTCTTCGGCCAGCGCCTGCGAGGCGATGTAGCTGTCGGGCGCCAGCGTTTTCGTGAAGTTGCGCGCGCCGCGCAGGTCGTGGAAGGTGCTGGTGAAGTCGGCCAGCATGGTCTGGTAGCTGACGCTGTCGTCGAAGCGGCCGATTTCCTGATACTCGACGGTCTTGTGGAAGGTGATCTCCGCTAGCGCGGTCTCCGGCTCGAAGGCGCAGTACCAGGCGCCGCGCTCGCCGTCGTTGAAGCGGCTGCCTTCCGGGCGGGGATAGGTGTACGCGGCATTGATGATGCGGAAATTGGGAACGCCGAACACCAGTTCATCGACGCCGATGCCGGGCAGGCCGCCGTATTCGCCGCGCAGGCGCTCGTTGGTGGCGTTATCGAGGTCGAACAGGTCGCGCAGCATGTCGTCGTCTTCGGCCAGCGGCGCCAGCACCGAGTCTTCCAGGTCGGCGAATCGCGACGGGATCAGGCGGCAGGTGTCGAACTGGCGCAGCGGAGTCACCGGCAGGAGAGCCAAGGTTACAGGCCTCCGCGGCGCGCATCGAGCAGCTTGCGCACGGTCTGCATCGCCAGCAGGCCGCCGGCCAGCATCTGCGACAGCGGCGTGCGCCCGGCGAATATCGGGTTCTTGTTGGGCAGCGCCACCCATTCGTCGGCCAGCTTGTCGCCGTATAGTATGTGCAGCGCCTTGTAGATGCCGAGCAGGTAGGAAATACGCGTGATGCGGTCCACTTCGAGCACGCGGTCGGGGTTCTTCTTCCACTCGTAGAAGGCGGACGAGGACAGGCCGCCGAGCAGTTCGCGGGCATCTTCGTCGCGCAGCTTCCAGGCGGCGGCGAGCTTGAAGAAGCCCTTCAGCGCGGACTTGGACAAGCGCTCGCGCTCGGCCCTGGCATTCAGGTCGACCAGCACGGCAGGTTCGAATCGGCTCTTCGGGTAAGCGTAGGCGAGGTTCATGATGGCTCCGGTTATGGAGAAGTTATACTCCATTTCCGGCACGCGCGCAAGCGGCCCGATGTTGTCGTCCGGACATCCCTGTGCCAGAATGGGGCATCCTTCACACCAGGAGCGACCGATGCGCCTTCTATCCTCGACCGCCGGCATCGTGCTGGCCCTGTTAGCCGCGGGCGCGGGCGCCGCGGCGCCCACCAATGCGGAACTGAAGCAGCAGGTCACCGACACCGAGCGCGCCTTCGCGGCGTCAATGAAGGCACGCGACCACGCGGCGTTTTCCAGCTTCCTGTCGGACGAGGCGGTGTTTTTCAACGATCCGGCGCCGCCGATGCGCGGCAAGGAGGCCGTGGCGAGGGGCTGGAAGCGCTTCTTCGACAAGCCCGCCGCGCCGTTCTCATGGGAGCCGGACCAGGTCGAAGTGCTCGACTCGGGAACGCTGGCCATCAGCGGCGGGCCGGTGTATGACCCCAGCGGCAAGCTGGTCTCGCGATTCAGCTCGATCTGGCGCCTGGAAGCCCCGGGACGGTGGCGCATCGTGTTCGACCGCGGCTCGGACGTTTGCGACTGCAAGAAGCCGTAGCCGCGGCGGGCTTCACACTCTCTCGACGGATCCCGCGGGCAGCAGGTCGGCCATGAAATCGCGCGCGGCGCGCTCGAGCGCGGTCCACTGCCGCACCGCATCGGCCAGGCCGAGCGTGCGCTCCAGCCAGCGCGGATCGGCCAATTCCCAGTCGGACGCTTCGACCGACAGCTGCGTCATGCCCGAGCCAAAACGGGTCCACGCGGTCCTCAGCTTTTCCAGCGATTCGAGCGCATCGGCCAGCGCCGGCCCGATCCAGGCGCCTTCATCGAGCAGGGCGTCGAAGGCGCGCAGCTGGACCTCGATGCAGTGCTCGCGCTGCATGGCGGCGGCGCGATCGCGCTGCATCGCATGGAGCCGCGACACCACCGCCTGTTTGCGATGGGCGTTGAACAGGCCAAGCCGGGCGAGCTGACGCTCCAGCCGGCTGACGCGTTCGTGCGCGCCGGTGACGGCATCCTGGCGTTGCAGCAGCATTTCGCCGACCCGGGCGCTGGCTTCGGACAGGGCGCGATTCGCGTCCAGCAGCGCTGTTCTGGCGTCGGTTAGCCCGTCGAGCAGCGGCGCGATCCTGCGCCTGGCCTGATCGGCGATCGCGCCGAGCATGCGCAGTTGATTGCGCGATCCGTCGGCGCCGTCGTGCGCGTTGGCCATCCGCTGCAGGATGGACGCGGTCAGGCCGGCCGCCTCCTGCAGGCCCCCAGTCCACCAGATCACCGCGGCATACGGCCGCTCGGGCGCCAGCTCGCCGGACAAGGCAGCGGGCTGGCCGCGCAACTGCTGCAGCACAAGCGCCGGCGACCCGAATGCGCAGGCGGCGTCGCGCACGTTGTCGAGCACCTGTCCCGCGCCGTCCTCGCCGCCGGCGGAGGCGGGCAGTTCCCTGGCCAGGGAAATCCAGGTCTGGAGATGGCGCCACGACGTGCTCGCGAAGACCAGCGCGCAGCCGTCGCCACGGCGTTCGAGCGCGGCATACGGCACCGAGACGGCGTGCGCCGCCGATAATGTCGCCGCTGCGACCGCGCTCGTATCTGGCATAAACGTCATGCTTGCCTCCGGTGGGTGCCTTCGTCGTCGTAGCCAAGCGAAGCGGCAAAGCGCCCGCAGGCCTCGCCGACTGTTTTCCACGCCGCGATGGCGCGCCGCGACCGCGCCGGATCGAGGAAGGGCTGCGCGCCCACATGCGCTTCGTTGATGCTATTACCGAAGAGGGCCATGTGCGAATGGACCTGGACCCACGCCGCCTCCAGCAACACCAGCCGGCCGAGGATGCCCCCAACCGCCTTGGCCGCGCGCGGAACGCTCACTTCCAATTCCAGATCCTGGCTGCAGCGAAGGATGCTGCCTTCCAGCCCGCGGAACTTCGAGACCAGCCTCTCGGTTTCGGCCGCCATTGCCTGCGCAAGCGGCACCGGGCCGACCGCGCGATCGAACAGCCAGGCCGTCAGCACCGCGGCCTGCTCCTTTGCCGGCACGTCGGGCAGGTTGCGCAGCGCGCTCTCGAATCCGCTGGCAAGCATGCCGGCGGCGTCGGCGAGCCGTTTTGCGAGCCAGGCGGTGTGGGCGACCATGCCGGCCGGCGCCTCCCAGGCGTCGAGCAGGGACGGCGACTCGCGCAACGCAGCGCGGATTGCGCCCGGATTGCCGCATTGCTCGGCGGCGGCAAGGGCCAGTTGCATCGGCCCGGAGCCGCGCGTCGCCGCCGGAAGGGCGCAGGCGGCGTTCAGGAACGCCAGCAAGTCGTGCCAGGCGTCGCAGCACAGGGAGAAGCGGGCCGGATGGCCCGGCGGCACGTACGCCAGCATCCCTGACGGCGGGCCGATCGACGGCGGGGCGGACAATGCGGCGGCATTCAAGATTGTTGCCTCATCTCAGGCGGCCTTGCGGAAGGTGAAGTGGCTCTGCCAGGCGCCGTCGTCGCGTGGCAGGACGCCGCCGAAATCGACCGGCTCCGCTTCGAGGAACGAGCCGGCCACGAACGCACGGATGGCCCCATCGAGGAGCGACCAGCTGTTCGCCGCCGGCGTCGTAACCTGCTCGTCCAGCCAGGCCGCGCTGTGCAGGTTGGCGGCACTCAGTTCATTGGCGCGCGCGCTCATTTCGCGGATCGCGCCGGTCCAGCCGTGCTTGAGCGCGACCAGGTCGCCGATCACGCCGCTCGAATCGGGCAGCGAGAATTTCATCAGGTGGTCGAGCGCACCCAGGTCGGCGCGGAAGCAGGCCTGGGTGGCGAAGAAGTCGCTTTCCGCCTGCAAGTCCGCAACCAGGTTGTCGTACGCCGCGCGCGAGGCCGCGGCCGCATTGGCCAGCGCCGCCGCCGACGCTGCGGTCTGGGGCCGGCGGCGGCAGGCCCGATGGCGAAGCTGGCGGCGCCCGGCGGCAGGGCAAGCGTGACCATCAGCATGGTCCCCGCAATGGCGATCGTGCCGGGCACGATGCAGGAGGACATGGCCAGCGCAAGCCACTTCTGGTAGGCCGCTTCGCGCGCTCGCTCGAGCGCGACCACGCCCACTTGCAGGGCGCCGATTTCCTTGTCCAGGCTGGAGCGCATGCGCGATCCGCGCTCGGTGAACGCCGTCATCGACAGCTGCGCGGCATCGAGTTCGCTTTCGATCGCCTGGAATTCCCCGATCAGGACATTGAGCTGGTCGATCGTCTGGTGCATGCGGTCGATGATCCGGCCCTCGCCGAGGAACAGCGCCCTGATGGCCGCGCAGGCCTCGCCCGCGGATCCGCTGCGGGCCAGGGCGGGAATGGCGCTGAATGCCGCCGCCAGCGCCAGGGCATCCTCGTGCGCATGTTCAAGTGTCCATACCGTCGCCGCCAGGGCCTCGTTGCGGGGACGCGCCGCTTTCGCGAGGAACAGCGGGTCGTTCAGGATGCGCGCGCGCAGGCGTTTCGGGCTGCCGTAGCGGGTGGCGGCCTGCTGCAGCTTGTGCATCGCATCGAAGCACTGCTTCATCTGGACGCCGGAGGCATCGCCATAGCGTTCCTCGAATTCGCCGAGGCCGGAGGGCAGGGCCAGCATCGCCTGGACGCGGGTCTGCAGGTCGATCCATTCCGTCGACGCGAGCAGGAAGCGCTGCGCCTCATGGTTTTCGCCGGCCTGCAGCAGCAGGGACGAAGGCACATGCAGGGTCATGGTGGCTCCTCCGGACAGGGGCTGCGGGCGAAAAATCACCCGTTCTGAAGCCAAGTGTAATGAAAGGGCGCTGGGCGGCAACCTATTACTACACATAGCTGTCGGAGGCTGAAAAAGCCTGTCCTGCCTGGCTTCGCAGGAGCGGGATTTCAGAGCGGCTCGGCGTGCTCCACCATCAGCTGTACCTTGGTGACGCCGTTGTATTCGTTGGCGTCGAGCCGGAACGCCACGCGCGCGCGTTCGCCCAGCGATGCGGTGTGTCCGAACCAGATTGCGTCGTAGCGGTGGCCATTCCGTTCGAGCAGCAGCTTGAGGTGGCGCTCTTTCAGGATGCGCTGGCTGATGACGCGGAATTCGTCGCAAAAGACCGGCGGCGCAAAGCCCTGGCCCCAGACCTGGCCGTCCACCAGCTCGATGAATTGAGTAGTGTAGTACGCATCTTCCAGCGGGCCGTCGGTTTCGATCACCCGTTCGAGCTGCGCTTCGCTGAGCCAGGCTTTGCCGACCGCTTCGAACGCTTCGGAAAACGCGTCGAAGGCGTCGGCGCGCAGCGTCAGGCCGGCCGCCATTGCGTGGCCGCCGAATTTGTCGATCAGAGACGGCGCCCGTTTCGACACCAGGTCGAGCGCGTCGCGCAGGTGAAAGCCGGGAATCGAGCGCCCCGATCCCTTGATCCAGCCGTCCGCGCCGGGCGCGAAGGTGATCGTCGGACGGAAGAATTTCTCCTTCAGGCGCGAGGCGACGATGCCGATCACGCCCTGGTGCCAGCCGGCGTCGAACACGCTGATGGTGCTGCTGTCGGCCGGCTGCCACGCGTCCAGGTGCAACAGCGCGGCGTCCTGCATCTCCGCTTCGATCTCGCGGCGCTTCAGGTTGATCTCGTTGAGCTGCTGGGCGATCGCCCACGCGCGCCCCTCGTCGTCGGTGACGAGGCACTCGATCCCGAGCGACATGTCGTCGAGCCGGCCGGCCGCGTTCAGGCGCGGGCCGAGCGCGAAGCCGAGGTCGAACGGCGAGGCGCTTCTGGCTTCGCGGCCGGCGACCCGGAACAGCGCCGCGACGCCGGGGTGCATGCGCCCGGCGCGCATGCGCTTGATGCCCTGGGCGACCAGGATGCGGTTGTTCGGGTCGAGCCGCACCACGTCGGCCACGGTGCCCAGCGCGACCAGGTCCAGCAGGCTGTCGAGCTTGGGCTGGGTCTGGGCGTCGAAGATGCCGCGCCGGCGCATCTCGGCGCGCAGCGCGAGCAGCACGTAGAACACGACGCCGACGCCGGCCAGGTTCTTGCTGGGGAAGCCGCATTCTGGCTGGTTCGGGTTGACGATCACGCGCGCGGCCGGCAGCGTGTCGGCCGGCAGGTGGTGGTCGGTCACCACCACTTCGATGCCGCGCCGGTTGGCCTCGGCCACGCCGTCGATGCTGGCGATGCCATTGTCGACGGTGATGATGATGTCGGGCGCCTTCTCGCGAGCGGTCAGTTCGACGATCTCCGGCGTCAGCCCGTAACCGTATTCGAAGCGGTTCGGCACGATGTAGTCGACCGTCGCGCCCATTGCGCGCAGGCCGCGCAGCGCGGTGGCGCAGGCGGTGGCGCCGTCGCAGTCGTAGTCGGCGACGATGGTCATCTTCTTGCCCGCGGCGATGGAGTCGGCCAGGAACACGGCGGCCGCGTCGATATGCCGCAAGCCCGATGGCGCCATCAGCGCGGCCAGTTCGCTCGACAGCTCGCGCGTGTCGGTCAGGCCGCGCGAGGCGTACAGGCGCGCGAGGACGGGATGCACGCCGCCCTGGCGCAGCATCTCGGAAGTACGGAACGAACAGGGACGGGTGGAAATGCGGGTCATGGAAGCAGTCGGTCTAAGGTCGGGCGGCGCCAAAATTTGCGTTGCGCCATCGCGGAGGTGGTGAATTCGGCAAGCGCGTTGCGGTGGCTTAGCACCAGCCGTGCCCTGGCCGCACGGCCGCTCGTGACGGCGTCGAGCAGCGGCATGAAGGTGTCCTGGTCGAGCTGTTGCATGTGCTGCAGCCAGCCGGCCCAGTCGGTCGCGAGCGCCGCTTCGGCCAGGCGCCCGTCGCAGAACAGCGCTGGATTGTCCGCTCCGGCCAGCAGCCCGGCGAACGATCCGTGCTGCTGCGCGATCGCCGACAGCCAGGGCGGCGATCCGGCGCATGCGAATGGAGCCGATGGCATGTCGCCCGCATCGGCGGCGCCCCACGGCCAGAACGAATTGATCGCCGGCCAGCCGCGCGCTTCGCGTTCGACGTTGGCGGGATGCTGGTGCCAGAGCATCTGCACTTCGTTCTGCAGCTTGCGGTAGTCGAGCGCATGCTCGCCTTGCGGCAGCCAGTCGGTCAGGTTCATGCCGCCGGTGGCGTCGGGCGAGGCAGTGTCCAGCGCCGCCCAGGCGCCGGCGCGCATGAACCAGGTGTGGGCGTCACCGTACAGCAGGGTGTGGCCGCTGTCGTCGAAATACGGTTTGGCGCTGTCGAACAGCGCGCGCGAATGCGAGTCCACGAGTCCGAGGCGCCGCGTGTCGCCCATCATCAGGTAGGTGCGCGAGATTTCGATGTGGGCCGGATTGACGATCATCCAGGCGCCGCCCGCGGGATCGAGGCCGAAGCCGCGCATCGCCGCCGCGGCGAACGCCAGCCTGCGCCCGTCGCACAGCCCGATTGCGCGGCCGAGCCACAGTTCGTGCGGCAGGGCGCGCGCGTCGGAATCGGCGGCGAGGGCGCGATTGGCCGAGGTGCGCGACAACAGCGCGGCCAGCCCGGGCGCCTGCAGGGCGCGTACCAGGTCGGGGGCGAGTTCGGGCGGGGGGAGGGCGAACGGCAGGACAAGCGTTATTTCGATCATGGCCGACATTGTAGGCCATCGGGCGCGCCGGCCGGAAATTCGCGCACCGCGATTCAATTGTGACAACCTCTGTCGGCGATGCGCTTTGTGTGGCACACTTCGGGCTCACACGAATTTCCCGTCGGAGCCCATGAGTATCATCCACAAACTGCCGTACGAATGGCTGGTCGGCCTGCGCTATACGCGCGCCGGCAAGCGCAGTGGCCGCAACAGCTTCATCTCCTTCATCTCCCTCATTTCGGTGGCCGGCATCGGGCTTGGCGTGGCTGCGCTGATCGTCGTGCTGTCGGTGATGAACGGCTTCCAGAAAGAAGTCACCGACCGCATGCTGTCGGTGCTGGCGCATATCGAAGTGTTCGATCCGCGCGGCGCGCTGCCCAACTGGCAGACGTCGGTGCAGGACGCTTTCAGGAACCCGGCGGTCAAGGGCGCGGCGCCGTTCGTCGAGACCCAGGGCATGCTGGTGCGCGACGTGATGCGCCCGGCGATCATCCGCGGCGTGATTCCGTCGGAAGAGACCAAGGTATCGGACGTCGCGAAGCAAATGAAGGCGGGCAGCTTCGACGACCTGAAGCCAGGATCGTTCAACATCGTGATGGGCTACGCCCTGGCGCGCGCGCTGAACCTGTCGATGGGCGACAAGGTGACGATGCTGCTGGCGCAGGCGCAGACCACGCCGGCCGGCATGCTGCCGCGCACCCGGACATTCACGCTGGTCGGCATCTTCGAGGCGGGCCACTACGAATTCGACTCGGGCCTGGCGTTCATCAGCCTTGAGGACGCGGAAAAGATGGAGCGGCTCGATGCCCCGTCCGGCCTGCGCCTGCGCATCGCCGACATGCACCAGGCGCCGCAGGTGGCGCAGGAACTCAAGGCCAGCATGCCCGGCGATCTGGTGGTGCGCGACTGGTCGCAGCAGAATGCGACATGGTTCGCGGCCGTACAGACCGAAAAGAAGATGATGTTTATTATCCTGACCCTGATCATCGCGGTCGCGGCGTTCAACCTGGTGTCCACGCTTGTGATGACGGTGACCGACAAGCAGGCCGACATCGCGATCCTGCGCACGCTGGGTTCCTCGCCGCGTTCGATCATGAAGATCTTCATGATCCAGGGCGCGCTGGTGGGCCTGATGGGCACGGCGATCGGGGTCGGCTTCGGCGTGCTGGTCGCCTTGAACGTCGACGTCATCGTGCCGTTTATCGAACACCTGTTGGGAGTGCAGTTTTTGTCCAAAGATATTTACTTCATCAGCACCGTTCCGTCCGACCTGCGCTGGCCGGATGTCGCCAAGATCGGCGGCCTGGCCGTGATACTGGCCTTTGTGGCCACGCTGTATCCAAGCTTTGCCGCGTCGCGCGTGAAGCCGGCGGAGGCGCTGCGCTATGAATAAGCAAGCCAATATGCCGGTCCTGGCGTGCCGCGGCCTGGGCAAGACCTTCAGGCAGGGAGACTATTCGGTCGAGGTGCTGAGCCACGTCGATTTCAGTATCCGCGCCGGGGAGCGCATCGCCATCGTGGGCGCCTCCGGCTCGGGCAAATCGACGCTGCTGCACCTTCTGGGCGGCCTCGATACGCCGACCACGGGCTCGGTAACGCTGCTCGGCGAGGATTTTGCGACACTGTCCGAAACCCGCCGCGGAGACCTGCGCAACGAGGCGCTGGGCTTCGTCTATCAATTCCACCATCTGCTGCCGGAGTTTTCGGCGCTCGACAACGTGGCGATGCCACTGCTGATCCGCCGCGAAAAGCGCGCGGACGCGGTGGCCAAGGCGCAGGCGATCCTGGAGCGGGTCGGGCTGGGCAAGCGGGTGGCGCACCGCCCGGGCGAGCTGTCCGGCGGCGAACGCCAGCGGGTGGCGCTGGCGCGCGCGCTGGTGACGCAGCCGGCCTGCGTGCTGGCCGACGAGCCGACCGGAAACCTGGACCACGCCACGGCGCAGTCGATCTTCGACCTGATGCTGGAACTGTCGAAAACCTTGGGCACGGCGTTTGTCATCGTCACCCACGACATCGAGCTGGCGCGCCGCTGCGACCGCGTGTTCCGCCTGACCGACAACGGACTGCAGCCCGAATAAGGCCCGCCATGTGGATCGACACCCATTGCCATCTCGACGCGCACGAATTCGGCGGCGAGTCGCTGGCGGTGGCCGAGCAGGCCGGCAAGGCGGGCGTGTCGATGATCGTGATTCCGGCCGTGGACCGCTACAATTTCGCGCCGGTCGCCCAGCTTGCGGCGACGGCGCCGAACGCCAGCTACGCGCTTGGCATTCATCCGATGTGCGTTCCAAACGCGGTCGAGGAAGACCTGGCCGCGCTGCGCGCCCTGGTGGAGGCGGCGATGGACGATCCCCGTTTCGTCGCCATCGGTGAAATTGGCCTCGATTTCTTTATCCCGATGCTGTGCGAACCGGCGATGCGCGAGAAGCAGGATCATTTCCTGCGCGAGCAGTTGCGCATCGCCCGCGATTTCGGCCTGCCGGCGCTGTTGCATGTGCGCCGCTCGCAGGACCAGGTGCTCAAGCATGTGCGCCAGATCAGGCCTGCCGGCGGCATCGCGCACGCATTCAATGGCAGCTTCCAGCAGGCGCAAACCTACATCGACCTGGGATTCAAGCTTGGCTTCGGCGGCGCCATGACGTTCACGCGCGCCCTGCAGATCCGGCGCCTCGCGGCCACGCTGCCCTTGGAGTCCATCGTGCTCGAAACCGATGCGCCGGACATTTCGCCGGCATGGATTCATCCCGCCCGCAACAGCCCAGAGCAATTGCCGGCCATTGGCGCCGTGCTGGCCGAGATGCGCGCCATGACGCCTGCGCAGGTGGCCATGGCGACGTGGGACAACGCGCTCGCCGCGCTGCCCCGGCTGGCGCGCCTGCTACCGCCGTGATTCCGACACCTCGGCGGCGGCGCGGGCGCACTTGATCGCCACGCCGATGGCCGCCACGACAAACGCCAGCAACAGGAATCCCCAGGCATTCGGGCTCTCCAGCAGCCCCGCCATCGCCTCGTCGTCGCGGGCTGCGCGTTTGCTGGCCTCCAGCGCCGCGATCTCGCCGGCGAGCCTGCCCGCTTCGGCGACGGGAGCGCCGCAATCCGAATGGCTGGTGAAAACGTTCGGTATGCAGCCCGGATAGCGTTTGCTGAAATCGCGCAGGGAGCGTTCGGCCAGTTCCCGTTCGCCGGCTAGTCCGGTGGCGCTGCCGTAGGCGCGCGCGACGGTGCACAGCTCCTTTTTGACGACGGCCGGGTTGAAGGGCGCCAGCGCGCGCTTTGCCGGAAGCGGCACGCAGTTTTCGATGATCACAACGCGCAAATGCTCGTCGACCGCGGCCTGCGCCATCCGGACGCGGTGCTCCAGAATCTGGTGGTCGGCGCTGATCTTCATCCTGCCGGCGAAAGTCGCCAGCCCGATCAGGCCGACGGCCACGCAGACTTCGGCCACAAGGCCCAGCCGCTTCCAGTACGACGAGGCCGCGCCATCTGACTTGACGCTCCCTATCAGGAAAAACAGGAAACAGAAGACGGACACGACGAACGCCGAAATCAGGAGCGCGGTCGGGGGCGACGAAAACAGTCTGACGAAATCGAGATAGGTCATGGCGATCCGGGTGCCGGTAAATACGCGTGGTCGAAGATGGCGCAGCTCATGCAAACGATTATCGTGGGTTTTCGGGTCGCTGTGCACACGAAGTTGCGTCGGAGGCGCTTGACAACGAGGGAAGAACGGATCGAGACTCGCTAGGTGTTATGCAAACTGATTGAAAGGGAGTGCCCACCTTGAAACCTGATCTCCTGCGCCTGGTCTATGCCGCACTTGCGGCTTTCCTGATCGCCTCGTCCGCGCAAGCAAGGGCGGCGACCGCCGTCGTCGCGATCTCGCTCGACACGCCTACCGGCCAGCTTGCCGGAAGCCTGGTGCTGCCCGCGGCGAAAGGGCCGGTGCCGGTGGCGCTGATCATAGCGGGCTCCGGGCCAACCGACCGCAATGGCAACAGCGCGATGTTCCCCGGCGCGAACAACAGCCTGATGCTGCTGGCGCAGGCGCTAGGCGAGGCCGGGTTCGCAAGCGTCCGTTACGACAAGCGCGGCCTTGCTGGCAGCGCCGCCGCCGGGAGCCAGGAAAAGGATGTGCGCTTCGACCATTTCATCGACGATGCCGCCGCCTGGATCGCCAAACTGAAGGGCGATCCACGCTTTTCATCGGTGACCGTGATCGGCCATAGCGAAGGCTCGCTGATCGGCATGGTGGCCGCGCGCAGGGCTGGCGCGAGCGCATTCGTTTCCCTTGCCGGCGCCGGCAGGCCCGCGTCCGCCGTGCTGCGGGCGCAACTGGCCACGAAGCTGGGCGGCGAACTGGCCGCGCAGAGCGAGACGATCCTGAGCGAATTGGAGCAAGGACGGACGACTTCCGCGGTTCCCGCGAGCTTGCAGGTGCTGTACCGCTTGAGCGTGCAGCCTTACTTGGTGTCCTGGTTCCGCTACGATCCGGCCCAAAGCATCGCCGCGCTGACCGTGCCTGTGCTGATCGTGCAAGGGACGACCGACGTGCAGGTCGCCGTCAGCGAGGCGGAGCTGCTCAAAAAGGCGCGGCCGCAGGCGCAGCTGGCCGTCATTCCAGGTATGAACCATGTGTTGAAAATGGTCGCCCCCAACGAAAGCCCTCCATTTCCTTCCTATTTCGACCCGGCGCTGCCGCTCGCGCCCGAGTTGACAAAGGTGCTGGTCGATTTCATGAGAATAAACATCCCTCGCTAGCATCGGGCATGGAGTCTCGCCCGAAGGATCCCGGCCCGGAACGGCAGCAGACCGGGGTCTGGTCCTGCGGACTTGACCCCATTCTCCGCTTTTAAAGCCGCCTTTTTGCTCGACTTCCGGTCTGGCGCAATATCGATGTGAGCGCATTGGTCCACACTGGCGCATTTGCGTCTTCGGTGCTGACCCATGCGATGTGCGATCCTCGGATTCGTGGCGGGCGCTGCCTGGCTCCAGACCATGGGCGAGCTGCCCGATCGCGCGCTGATGGCGGTGTGCGCGGCAGTGGCGCTGGCGCTGCTCCTGGCCTTGCGCGGCGCGGTACGCGCGGCCGCAGCCGGCGCCTTGTTGGGTTTCTGCTGGGCCGCGCTGATCGCCCACCTGGCGCTGGCGCCCCAGTTGGCGAAGGAAGACGAAGGCCGTGATGTCACGCTGGTGGGCACCATCGACAGCCTGCCATACCGGTTCGAGCAGGGCGTCCGGTTCAACTTCGCCGTCGAACGCGTGGTGGGAGAGCCGATGGCGGTGCCGCCGCGCGTGTCGCTGGCCTGGTACGCCGGCTTTCGCGACCAGGTCCAGCAGGTCGGCGCGGTGCAGCCCGGCGAACGCTGGCAACTGACGGTGCGGCTGCAGCGCCCGCACGGCAACGCCAACCCCTACGGTTTCGACTATGAAGTGTGGCAGCTCGAGCAGGGCGTGCGAGCGACCGGCTACGTGCGGCCTGCCGGCGAGGCCAATCGCCGGCTAGACAGCTTCGTTTTCAGCATCGGCAACCTGGTCGAGCATTGCAGGGCCACGCTGCGCGACCGCATTCTCGCGGCGCTGCCGGGCAAGCAGTACGCCGGCGTGATCGTGGCGCTGGTTGTCGGCGACCAGCGCGCGATAGACCAATCCGACTGGACGGTATTCAACCGCACCGGAATCAGCCACCTGATCTCGATCTCGGGCCTGCACATCACGATGATCGCCGGCGTGTTTGCCTTGTTGGCGGGCTGGCTGTGGAGGCGCTCCTTCTTCACCGGCGCGCAGTTGCCGTTGATGCTGCCGGCGCAAAAGGTCGCTGCGCTCGCGGGCGCCGGCGCCGCGCTGTTGTACGTGCTGCTGGCCGGCTTTGGCGTCCCCGCCCAGCGCACGCTCTATATGCTGGCGGTGGTCGCCGCGGCGCTGTGGTCGGGCCGCATCGCCAGCGTCTCCCATGTGCTGTGCGCGGCGCTCGGCCTGGTGGTGCTGCTCGATCCCTGGGCAGTGCTCTGGCCAGGCTTCTGGCTGTCGTTCGGCGCGGTGGCGGTGATCCTGTACGCGACCGTCGGCCGGGTGGGCGCGCGGCAGGCCGGGTTCAAGGCCGCGCTGCGGCTGGGCGCGCACACGCAATACGTCGTCACGCTTGGGCTGGTGCCGCTGACCATGCTGCTGTTCGCCCAGGTCTCGCTGGCCAGCCCAATTGCGAATGCGGTGGCGATCCCGCTGGTGAGTTTCGTCGTGACGCCGCTGGCGCTGGCGGGCAGCATGGCGCCGGCGCCGCTGTCCGGCGCGCTGCTCGCACTTGCCCACTTTGCGGTCGAAGGCCTGGCTGGTTTTCTCGAATGGATGTCCGCAAGCCCGCTGGCGGTATGGAGCGCGCCGACGCCGGCGCCGTGGGTGTTCTGCTTTGCGTTCGCCGGAACCCTGTGGATGCTGGCGCCGCGCGGATGGCCGCACCGTTGGACCGGCGCCGCGGCATGGCTGCCGTTGCTGGCCAGCCTGCCGTCGCACCCGGCGCAAGGAGAGATGGCAGTCACCGCCTTCGATGTCGGGCAGGGCATGGCGCTGCTGATCGAAACATCGGGCCACCGGCTGCTGTACGACGCCGGACCACTGTACTCGCCGGACGCGAACGGCGGCAACCGCGTGATCGGGCCTTACCTGAAGGCGCGCGGAATCGACCGGCTCGACGGCATGGTCATCACGCACAGCGACGCGGACCACGCCGGCGGCGCCCTGGCCGTGATGGCCGCCGTGAAGGTCGGCTGGGTAGCGTCGTCGCTGCCGCCGGCGCATCCCATCGTGCGCGCCGCCGGCACGCACTCGCGCTGCGCGGCGGGCCAGCAATGGAGCTGGGACGGCGTGCAGTTCGAAATGCTGCAGCCGACACTGGCCAGCTACGACAATGCCGCGCTCAAGCCGAACGCGCGCGGCTGCACATTGCGCATCAGCGCCGGCAAGCACGCGGTCCTGCTGGCGGCGGACATCGAAGCGGCGCAGGAAGCGCAGCTGGTGCTGGCGTCCGCCGGCCAGCTGCGCGCCGACGTGCTGCTCGCGCCGCATCACGGCAGCGGCACATCGTCGACGCCGGGCTTCTTGCGGGCGGTGCAGCCGGCGCTGGGCATATTCCAGGTCGGGTACCGCAATCGATATCACCATCCAAAGGCGGAGGTCTACGAGCGATACCGCGAGATGGGCATCGCCCGCATGCGCACCGACGAATCGGGCGCAATTCAGCTGCAATTCGGAAATGTGGTCGTTGCCAGCGAGTATCGGCGCGACCATGCACGTTACTGGTACGAACATTAATCATGCGGAGGAACGTGCCGCAAAAGGATGTCTTTTTTCAGGTCTGAGGCAAAAAAAAGCCGGACTTATCGCCGGCTTGCAATTCGTATTTTTCTTATTAGCGTCTAACTGGATTGTAGTTTTTTACGCCTGCAAGAGATGGGTCATGGTGTGGTACGCCTCATACAGCACCAATAAGGCCAATGCCCATGAAATTACGTTGGCTCCCCACGGCGTTGGGTTGAACTGACTTAACATTTTTTCGAATACCTTTCTCAGGTGAGCGAAAAACATGAAAAGGGCAACGATGACAGCGGCGCGGGAAATGAAATATTCCCAATCGACCTGGGTGAAGATATTGAACCAGAACAATATCGACTTAGGATCAAGACCTGTACTTCGCCAAACGACAACTGCAAAAACAAACAAATAAACTCCCCTAAGGGGCACAGCAGTTCCCCGCGTCGACCAAGGTCGACAGGATGTTTGTATTGCGTCTTTCCATGAAAAAACCCTCCTAACTGTTGGGGCTGTTGGGGCGAATTCTCTCGCCTATGAATCAAGTGTAATCGAACCCGATGTAAATACACAAACTCATCGGCAGCCGATACCCTGACGGCCAGCACGGCCGGCGTATAGGGGAATCCTTCTACTACTGTAGCGTGCACGCGCATTACAATTGCGAACATGACAAAACCACTGCTTCATTTCACCCACGGGAACAGCTTCCCCGCCGGCGTGTACCGCCGTTTTTTCGAAGGCTTGCGCGACGACTTCGATGTGCACGCGAGCGACATGCTTGGCCACGATCCGGTGTTTCCGGTATCCGACGGCTGGCCCGGCCTGGTCGCGCAACTGATTGCCCAGCTCGAGCAGTACCCGTCGCCCGCGATCCTCGTCGGCCACTCGCTGGGCGGCATGCTCAGCCTGATGGCGGCCAAGCAGCGTCCCGAACTGGCGCGCTGCGTGGTGATGCTCGATTCCCCGGTGGTGGCCGGCTGGCGCGCGTGGCTGCTGCGGGTGGCGAAAGCGCGGCGTTGGGACGACAGCTTCTCGCCCGCCAAATTTTCGCAGCGGCGCCGCACCACCTGGCCGGATGCACAGGCCGCGTACGAGCACTTCGCGGCTAAGGATATCTTCGCGGCGTGGGCGCCTGGCGTGCTGGCGGACTACATGGAACACGGGCTGGCGCCGCATCTGGACGGCGTGCAGCTGCGCTTTTCGCGCGACGTGGAGACGGCAATCTACCGCTCGCTGCCGCATCACCTGGGCAAGCTGGTGGAACCGCCGTTCCCCGTGCCGATCGGCTTCGTCGGCGGTACCGATTCGGTGGAGCTGCGCCAGGCGGGACTCGATGCCACGCGCCGCCTGGTCGGCGGCAATTTCGCGCGGATCGAAGGCGGCCACCTGTTCCCGATGGAGTCGCCGGAGCTGGCCGCGCAACTGACGCGCGAGATGATCGCGAGGCTGCTTGGTGAGCAGGCCGACTGAGTGGAAGTGGGCGTTTTCGCGTAAAATCCCGGGCATCCCACCTCACCATGGAACTGCGAACCGATGACTATCAAAAGCGACAAATGGATCCGCCGCATGGCGCAAGAACACGGCATGATCGAGCCGTTCGAACCGGGCCAGGTGCGCCAGGACGGCGACGGACGCAAGGTGATCTCGTACGGCACCTCGTCGTATGGCTACGATATCCGCTGCGCCGACGAATTCAAGGTGTTCACCAACATTAACAGCACCATCGTCGACCCGAAGAACTTCGATTCAAACTCCTTCGTCGATATCAAGAGCGATGTCTGCATCATCCCGCCGAACTCGTTCGCGCTGGCGCGCACCATCGAATACTTCCGCATTCCGCGCAATGTGCTGACCATCTGCCTCGGCAAGTCCACCTATGCGCGCTGCGGGATCATCGTCAACGTGACGCCGTTCGAGCCGGAATGGGAAGGCTACGTCACGCTGGAGTTTTCCAACACGACGCCCTTGCCGGCGAAGATCTACGCTGGCGAAGGCTGCGCGCAAGTGCTGTTTTTCGAAAGCGACGAGGTATGCGAAACGTCGTACAAGGATCGCGGCGGAAAATACCAGGGACAGCACGGTGTGACATTGCCGAAGGCCTGATGTTGCAAGCTGATGGAAAAAAGGGCCTTCGGGCTCTTTTTTTTCGCGCGCGCCCCGGCGCGGTCAACAACAGAAAGTGCGCTGTTATGCAAAATCGATATTTCATGTCGATCGGGGAGGCCGCGTGAATACCAGCGCAGAAAGCGACCAGCCGCCGCATTGCGCAACAAGGATCAGCCAGTACCTGCAATGGGAATTCATCACGACGCGCGAGCAGCTCGAAGCCGTCCTGCGCGACCGCGAGGAAATGGTCAAGCTCAAACTCGGCGAAGCGCTGCTCGAGCAGGGACTGATATCGAAGAGCCACCTTGCGCTGGCGCTCGACCGCCAGCTGGCCGACCAGAAGGCGCCGCTGGGGAACATCCTGGTCCAGATGGGCATCGTCGATTCCTTCGTCGTGCGGCGCGCCTTGTTTCGCCGGCTCGGGATCCCGTACGTGAACGTGCTCAAGTTCCAGCTGGAGCCGGTGCTGGTGAACGCCATGCACGAGGAATTCATGCGCAAGCACGGCATCCTGCCGCTGTTTCGCACCGATACGCGCATGGTGGTGGCAGTGGAGAACCCGCTGGCGACCGAGCCCCTGCAGGAGCTGGCGTTCTACACCAAGCTGAAGATCGATGCGGTGATGGCAGGCGCCGACGAACTGGCGGAGGTAATGGAGCACTGCGGCATCGGCTTTGGCGCGCCGAAGAAGATCTCGGAGCTGGCCACGCGGCGCAGCGGCGCCGACGCCGACATGATGGTCCTGCCCGAGATCGATTCGACCGGCGAGGCCGATGGCGCCGTGGTGCGCCTGGTCGACATGATCGTCATGGAAGCGATCGAGTACGGCGCCTCGGACATCCACATCGAGACCATGCGCGGCGACCGGCCGGTGTGCGTGCGCTTCCGCAAGGACGGCGTGATGTTCCACTATTCCGACGTGCCGGCCAGGTTCAAGGACGGGCTAATCTCGCGCATCAAGATCATGAGCCAGCTGGACATCTCGGAGAAGCGCCATTCGCAGGACGGCAAGGTGAGCTTCGATCGCGTGGGGCTGGCGCGCGTCGACCTGCGGGTGGCCACCGTGCCGACTTCGGGCGGCGCCGAGGACATCGTGATGCGCATCCTGACGCCGCCGACGGCGGTTTCGCTCGACGCGCTGGGGCTCGCGCCCGACGTGCTCGCACACCTGCGCGAACTGGCCGGCAAGCCGCAAGGCCTGCTGTTCGTGTGCGGGCCGACGGGATCGGGCAAGACCACCACGGTGCACGCGCTGCTGGCCAGGCTCAATACGCCGTCGAACAAGATCTGGACGGTGGAGGATCCCATCGAGATCGTCCAGGAGGGGCTGCGCCAGGTGCAGGTCCAGGCCAAGATCGGCTGGAGCTTCGCCGCGGTGCTGCGCTGCCTGATGCGGGCCGATCCCGACATCATCATGGTCGGCGAAACGCGCGACTCCGAGACGGCGCGCACGGTGATCGAGGCTTCACTGACGGGCCACCTGGTGCTGTCGACGATGCACACCAACAGCGCGGCCGAGAGCATGGTGCGCCTGCTCGACTTCGGACTCGATCCCTTCAACTTTGCCGATGCGCTGATCGCGGTGCTGGCGCAGCGGCTGGTGCGGCGCCTGTGCAGCGAATGCAGCCAGGCGATTGTGGCCTCCGACGAGCAGATCCGCGTGCTGGCGCAGGCCTACTGCTTCGAGACCGAACTAGAGCCCGCGGCGGTGCAGGCGCAATGGCGCGCGCGCCACGGCGATGCGGACGGCAGGATTCACTTGAAGAGGGCGCCGGGCTGCACGCGTTGCGACAACAGCGGGTACAAGGGCAGGGTGGGTGTGCACGAGCTGCTGATCGCCACGGCGGCGATCAAGCAAATGATTCACGCTAAGGTCACGGCCGCCGAACTGCTGCGCGCGGCCATTGGGCAGGGAATGCGTACGCTCAGGCAGGATGGGATCGAGAAGATACTGCAGGGGGTGACCACTTGGGAACAGATACGGGCAATCTGAAAATGGGGTCAGGTCCGCGGGACCAGACCCCGTACTTGCATGCTATCGGATTGGACGAACGCCGTCGCTCTTCACGCAGTCGACGAAGTAGCCGCGCTTGCCATCCACTTCGCGCTTGACCAGGCCGTGCACGTCGGTCTCGAAGCCAGGGAAGCGCTCGTTGAAGTCGCGCGCGAAGCGCAGGTAGTCGACGATGGTCTTGTTGAAGCGCTCGCCCGGAATCAGCAGCGGAATGCCCGGCGGGTAAGGCGTCAGCAGGATCGCGGTGATGCGCCCCTCGAGGTCTTCGATCGCCACGCGCTCGATCTCGCGGTGCGCCATCTTGGCGAATGCGTCCGACGGCTTCATCGCGGGGATCATGTCCGACAGGTACATCTCGGTGGTCAGGCGCGCCACGTCGTAGGCCTTGTAGAAGTCGTGGATCGACTGGCACAGGTCGCGCAGGCCCATCGCCTCGTAGCGCGGGTTGGCCTGCGCGAATTCCGGCAGGATGCGCCACATCGGCTGGTTCTTGTCGTAGTCGTCCTTGAACTGCTGCAGCGCGGTGACCAGCGTGTTCCAGCGGCCCTTGGTGATGCCGATCGTGAACATGATGAAGAACGAGTACAGCCCGCACTTCTCGATGATCACGCCGTGCTCGGCCAGGTACTTGGTGACGATCGAGGCCGGGATGCCGGACTCGCCGAACTGGCCGTCGAGCGACAGGCCGGGCGTGACCACCGTTGCCTTGATCGGGTCGAGCATGTTAAAGCCCGGCGCCAGCTTGCCGAAGCCGTGCCAGTCATCCTCGGCGCGGATCATCCAGTCTTCCTGGGTGCCGATGCCTTCTTCCGAGAAGGTGTCCGGGCCCCAGACCTTGAACCACCAGTCGTTGCCGAATTCGGCGTCCACCTTCTTCATCGCGCGACGGAAGTCGAGCGCTTCGAAGATCGACTCTTCCACCAACGCGGTGCCGCCCGGCGCTTCCATCATCGCGGCGGCGACGTCGCACGAGGCGATGATCGAATACTGCGGCGAGGTAGAGGTGTGCATCAGGTAGGCTTCGTTGAAGGCGTCCTGGTCGAGCTTGACCGATTCCGACTCGCGCACCAGCACCTGCGAGGCCTGCGACAGGCCGGCCAGCAGCTTGTGGGTCGACTGGGTCGAGAAGATCATCGATTCCTTGGCGCGCGGGCGGTCGCGGCCGATCGCGTGCATGTTCTTGTAGAAGTCGTGGAAGGTCGCGTGCGGCAGCCATGCTTCGTCGAAGTGCAGCGTGTCGATCTTCCCGTCCAACATTTCGCGCAGGGTCTCGACGTTGTACACCACGCCGTCGTAGGTGGACTGGGTGATGGTGAGGATGCGCGGCTTCTTGTTGACGGCTTCGCGGGCGAACGGATTGGCTTCGATCTTGCGGGCGATCGACTCGGGCGTGAACTCTTCGAGCGGGATCGGGCCGATGATGCCCAGGTGGTTTCGGGTCGGCATCAGGAACACGGGAATCGCGCCGCACATGATGATCGAGTGCAGAATCGACTTGTGGCAGTTGCGGTCCACAACGACGATGTCGCCTGGCGCCACGGTCGAGTGCCATACCATCTTGTTCGAGGTGGAGGTGCCGTTGGTGACGAAGTAGCAGTGGTCGGCGTTGAAGATGCGCGCCGCATTGCGCTCGGACTTGGCGACCGGGCCGGTGTGATCGAGCAGCTGGCCCAGTTCCTCGACCGCGTTGCAGACGTCGGCGCGCAGCATGTTCTCGCCGAAGAACTGGTGGAACATCTGGCCGATCGGCGACTTCAGGAAGGCCACGCCGCCCGAGTGGCCGGGGCAGTGCCAGGAGTACGAGCCGTCGTTGGCGTAGTTGACCAGCGCGCGGAAAAACGGCGGCGCCAGGCCGTCGAGGTAGGACTTCGCTTCGCGGATGATGTGGCGCGCGACGAATTCCGGCGTGTCCTCGAACATGTGGATGAAGCCGTGCAGCTCGCGCAGGATGTCGTTGGGGATGTGGCGCGAGGTGCGCGTTTCGCCGTAGATGTAGATCGGGATGTCGGCGTTCTTGTGGCGGATCTCCTGCACGAACGAGCGCAGCGCGGTCAGCGCGAAGTCGGTTTCTTCGAGCGAGCCGCCGCCGAATTCCTCGTCGTCGATCGACAGCACGAAGGCCGACGCGCGCGACTGCTGCTGCGCGAACTGCGACAGGTCGCCGTAGCTGGTCAGGCCGAGCACTTCCATGCCTTCCTTTTCCATGGCTTCGGCCAGGGCGCGAATGCCCAGGCCGGAGGTGTTCTCGGAACGGAAGTCCTCGTCAATGATGACGATGGGGAAACGAAATTTCATGGCAACTCCAAAGCGAAGCGCCGTGAGGGCAGTCCGCGCCGGCCAGGGCGGGATGCTGCTCACGGCACCGAAGAAAATAAGAAGCGGATTTTCGCAGAAATGTCCGCAATCCGGTGAAAAAACTTTAAGCCAGCTTAGCCGACAACGGGCGATTGCTGTCGCACAATACTGTTGCCGGTCGTACCTGCGAAGGCAGGTACCTATGCTGAGCGAGAAAAAAGGTGGAGCAAGCTCAGTATGGGTTCCTGCCTGCGCAGGAAGTCGTTCTCGCCAATGGCGGGAACGACGTGCGGGTCAGTGGGCCGCCGCGCCGCCCAGCAGCGCGCCGACCGGATCGATGTGCAGCCAGGCGAACACGCCCAGCGCCACACCCACCGCGGCGACGGCGTAGGCGCCGATCATCAGCCAGCGTTTGCGCGTGAGCAGGGTGATCGCGGCCAGCGAAATGGCGATCTGCTCGGCGGTGGTGGCCAGCGCCCACTGGTGATGCTGGTGCATCGCCGCGTCGGACTTGTGGTTCCACTCGGTAGACGACGCCTCGAACTTCTCGGCCTTCTTCTTGATGTCGCCCTTCTCGGATTCGTAGCGCGCCACGTCGGCCTTGTATTTGGCGGGATCGACGCCTGGCAGCGTCATCGCCATCTCGGCCAGGTTCTGCTTGCTCGACTTGGCCTGGTAGTAATTCCAGGCGTTGGCCGCTTCGGTCTTGTCGATCGCCGCGTTGTTCTTGAACAGCGCCGCGTCGTTCTGCGTCGAGCCGCCCAGGTAGCCGAACAGGGCGCCGACCGTGGCCAGGATCGCCGTCATGACCGCGATGTTGTTCGAGAAGCTGTCGCCGCCGTGCGCTGCGTGTTCAACCGCGTGGTCGTGCGGGCCGTGTACGTGGAAACCGTGTCCTGACATTGTTAGTTCGCTTTATGGTAGGTGACGAAGGAGTAATCGTAGCCGTTGGCGTCGGAATGGTGCTTCTCGCGCGCCGTTTCGATCCACTGGCCGGGCGGCAGCGGCGGGAAGAAGGTGTCGCAATCGAAGGTATGGTCGATCTCGGTGATGACCAGGCGGTCGGCCAGGGGCATCGATTCGGTGAAGATCTGGGCGCCGCCGATGATGCAGGCTTCCTGGCCGCCGGCCAGCGCGATGGCGTCGGCCAGCGAGGTGACCGCGTCAACGCCATCGTGGCGCCATTCGGCATTGCGGGTGACGACGATATTGCGCCGGTTCGGCAGCGGCCGGCCGATCGAGTCGAAGGTCTTGCGGCCCATGATGATCGGGTGGCCGGTGGTGACGCGCTTGAAGTGCGCCAGGTCCTCGGGCAGGTGCCAGGGCAGGGTGTTGTTGACACCGATGCCGCGCTGCGCGTCGATCGCCACCACCAGGGTGAGCGCGGGTGAGCCGTGCTTCATTTCAGGAAATTCCGTATGCGAAAAATGAGTGGGTATTTTAGCAGCCGCTGCGCGCCTGAGCCAGCCGCCGCCGTCACGACGCCCGCACCGTCCCGCGCCATGGCGAAGGCACGGCCTGGATGTAGCTCGGTCCCAGCCGCTTGACGCGTCCATGCCTGAGCAGCGACGCAAGCTTCATGGCCGGCACCGGCCGGCTGTAGAAGTAGCCCTGCACCAGGTCGCAGCCGCGCTCGCGCAGGAAGCGCGCCTGCCAGGCGGCGTAGGCGCCCTCGGCCGTCGCGGACAGGCCCAGGCTGTGCGCCAGCGCGATGGCGGCGCCGGCGATCGAACTGTTGCGGTCGCCAATGTCGATCTCGGCGATGAGGGACTTGTCGACTTTCAGATTGTCGATCGGGAAGCGCTTCAGGTAGCTCAGGCTGGAATAGCCGACGCCGAAGTCGTCGATCGACAACTCCACGCCAGTGGCCTTCAGTTCGTGCAGGACCGCGCCGATATCGCCCATCAGGGTCGTCTCGGTCAACTCCAGCGTCAGGTATTTGGGATCGAGGCCGCTCTCGGCGAGCGCGGCGCGCACGCTCGCCGCCAGTTCGGACCGGCACTGGCGGGCCGCCACGTTGACCGCCACCGGGATCGGCGGCAGACCCTGGCGTTGCCAGCGCTTGTTCTGCAGGCAGGCTTCGCGCAAGACCCAGTCGCCCAGTTCGACGATGAGGCCGGTTTCCTCGGCGACCGGGATGAAGCGGTCCGGCGGCAGCACCCCCAGGGTCGGATGCGACCAGCGCAGCAAGGCCTCGACGGCGGCGATGCGCCCGGTCGCCACCTCCACCTGGGGCTGGTAGAAGACGATGAACTCGCCGCGCCCGAGTCCGGCGCGCATGCTGCTTTCGAGGGTCAGCCGCTCCATCGCCCGGTTCGTCATGTTGGTGGTGTAGAACTCGTAGCAATTCCCGCCGCGCGCCTTGGCCTTGTACATGGCGCTGTCGGCGTTGCGGATCAGCATGTCGCCGTCGCCGGCGTCGGCCGGGTACAGGCTGATGCCGACGCTGGCGCCGGTGGCGAACTGCGCGCCCTCGATCTGATGCGGCTCGCCCAGCGCCCAGATGATCTTCTGCGCCACGTGGGCCGGCATGTCGGGACGGTCGAATTGCGGGATGACGAATACGAACTCGTCGCCTCCGAGGCGGGCCACCGTGTCTTCCACCCGCAGCAGGGACTTCAGGCGGGCCGCGACGCTGCACAGCAGCAGGTCGCCGACCCGGTGGCCGAGCGAATCGTTGACCAGCTTGAAGCGGTCGAGGTCGAGGAACAGCAGCGCGACCTGGCCGCCGTGGCGGGTGGCAGACGCCAGCGCCTGCGCCAGCCGGTCGCCCAGCAAGTGGCGGTTGGGCAGGCCGGTCAGCGCGTCGTGCTGGGCCAGGAAACTGTTGCGGTCGTCCACCGCCTGGCGCTCGGTCAGCTCGGAAAACACCGCCATGTAGTGGCGCGCGTCGCCAGCCTCGTCGGCGACGGCGTTCACGCACAGCCACTGCCGGTGTCGTTCGCCGGCCTTGGTGTGGCACCAAGCTTCGCCGTGCCAGTGGCCGTCGCGCTGCGCGGCGCGCCAGATGGCGCGGTAGCCGGCGCGGTATCCGGCGCGGTAGCCGGCGCCCGATCCACGCTCCGGTTCCAGAAAGCCGGGACGGCGCCCGGCCGCTTCGGCGGACCCGTAGCCGGTCATCGTGGTGAAGGCGGGATTGACCGCCAGGATGCGGCGCCGCGCATCGGTGATCATGATGCCTTCGGAAAAGCTGTCGAATACCTTGCGGTACAGGGCAAGGTCGCCGTTGCCGGCCGCGGCGGGCGTGGCGGCGTTCATGGCGGCCGCTGCGCCTGGTCGATGCCGCGCCGGCGGCCGATTTCGTTCGCCGATGTGTCGGCCTGCAGTTGCTCGAGCCTGATTTCCTCGGCCAGCGCGGCGCTTTCCGCCCGGCGCAGTTCCAGTTCGCGATTCAGCACGTCGAGACGGGCGCGTACTTCCGCTTCCGCTACCGCCAGTTCGCGTTCGCGCTTGAGCAGGCCGGAGTGCGTCAGCGCCCGCTCGCGCCGCAGCGCTTCCTCTTTTTCCCAGCGCAGCGTGCCCATCAGGACTTCGCCGCCGGCGAGGTACACGTCCGACAGCGTCAGGCCGGCGTCGGAGAGGATCAGTTCGCGGCCCTGGCGGGAGTGGCCGGTGCCGCGGCACTTGACGATGGTGAGCAGGCGGTTGCGCTCGCCCATCTGGACCTTGAACGACAGGTGGATCCAGGTGTCGGCGATGGTGGACACGTTCATTTCCGTGCTTTCGGGACTTTCGCTGTTGGCGACCAGGCTGGTGCTCAGCATCGTGATGCCTTGCGATTTGGTGTAGTGGATCAGGCGCATCGGCACGTCCAGCACCGCCTCGCTGTTGGCCGACCTCAGCACCGCCGACAGCGGATCGATGACCAGGCAGTCCGGCTGGTACTCGAGGAGGATGGCCTTGATCGCCAGCAGGTGCTGCTCGGCATTGAATGCGCTGCTTTGCACCGAATAGAAACGCAGCTTGCCGGCCTCGACATGGGCGCCGAGGTCGAGGTTGACCGAGGCCATGTTGCGCACGATTTCGGTGCTGCTTTCGTCGAAGCTGACGTACAAGCAGCGTTCGCCGCGCTGCGCGGACGCGTCCGCGAAGGCCGCCGCCAGCGTGGATTTGGCCGTGCCCGGGGCGCCCGAAACCAGCACCGTGCTGCCGCGAAAATAGCCGCCCAGTAGCATCGTGTCGAGCCGTTCGATGCCGGTGGACACCCGTTCGGTGGAGCTGGGAAAAGTCATTTCGACGGGGATCGGGCTGGCCACCTCCATGCCGTGCGCGCCGATGATGACGGGGAACACGCCCTCGTGCATGGCCGAGCCGCGGTACTTGGCCACGCGCAGGTCGCGGTGAGCGATGCCCTTGACGATGTGGTGGCCCAGGTGCACCACGCAGTCGGCCATGAATTCGAGGAAGTCGTAGCCGAGTGTGGGGTAGCCGCTGCGGCTGAGGGAGCGCGCCGTGACGATGCCGGTGACGTTGTTGGCCGCCATCCAGTCCTGGATGCGGTACAGTTCCTGGCGTTCGGTGAAGGGGTCGTCAAGCAGGGCCAGCAGGACGTCGATCGAGTCGAACACGATGCGCGTGGCGCGGTTTTCGGTGAACCGGGCGCGTATGTCCGACAGCAAGCCGCTGACGTCGAAGCGGCCGGTCTGGACCACGTCGGGCGACATGCCGGCGTCGAGGAACAGCAGCTTGTCCTGGTCCGACAGGTCCCAGCCGAAGGAGGCGGCGTTGGCGATGACGCTGCGCGAATTTTCTTCGAACGCAACAAAGATGCCGCGTTCGCCGGACAGGCGCGCACCGTTGATCAGCGTTTGCAGGGCGAACACTGTTTTTCCGCTGCCGGGTCCGCCCATGACGATGGAGGTGCGCCCCTGCGGTAAGCCGCCGCCGGTGATTTCGTCGAATCCTTCGATGCCTGTGACGGTTTTCTTCAGGCTGGCGGGATCCGTGGAAAGCATGGGTGTGCCTCGGTTCGGGGCGCCTCAACGTCGCCGCTACTACCATGAGACAGCTGTGCCGCAGCCAGAGTTCCCGTCAGACGGCGACCGGCGCCTTGATGTGCGGGTGCGATTCGTACCCGGCCACTTCGAAGTCCTCGAACTTGTAATCGAACAGCGTGGCCGGCTTGCGCTTGATGACCAATTTGGGTAGCGGCAGCTCGGCGCGCGAGAGCTGCAGCTCGACCTGCTCGAGGTGGTTCGCATACAGGTGGCAGTCGCCGCCGGTCCAGATGAAGTCGCCCACTTCCAGGTTGGCCTGCTGCGCCATCATGTGGGTCAGCAAGGCGTAGGAGGCGATGTTGAAGGGCACGCCGAGGAAGATGTCGGCGCTGCGCTGGTACAGCTGGCAGGACAGCTTGCCGTCGGCGACGTAGAACTGGAACAGCGCGTGGCAGGGCGGCAGCTTCATCTTCGGCACGTCGGCCACGTTCCACGCCGAGACGATCATGCGGCGCGAATCCGGGTTGTACTTGATCTGGTCGAGCACCTGGGTGATCTGGTCGATGTGGCTGCCGTCCGGCGCCGGCCAGCTGCGCCACTGGTAGCCGTAGATCGGCCCCAGCTCGCCGTCGGCGTCGGCCCAGTCGTCCCAGATCGACACGCCGTTCTCTTCGAGGTAGGCGATGTTGGTGGAGCCTTGCAGGAACCAGATCAGTTCATGGATGATCGACTTCAGGTGCAGCTTCTTGGTGGTCACCAGCGGGAAGCCGTCCTGCAGGTTGAAGCGCATCTGGTAGCCGAACACGGAGCGCGTGCCGGTGCCGGTGCGGTCGGTCTTGACGCTGCCGTGGTCGCGCACGTGGCGCATGAATTCGAGGTATTGGCGCATGTGTGGGCTCGCTGTCTTTATAGTGGGATTGTAGCGTACCGGGCCAGGGCGGCGCTGAACAGGGCCAGCGCGGAACGCACCGCGCCGTCGTCCATGTTCAGCAGATTGTCGCCGACGTAGAGTTCGACCACGCTGGACTCAGGCAGGGCGGCGTGCGAGGCGCGGCCGAACAGCCAGACGCCGTGTTCGCGCGCGATTTCGTCTCGGATCGCCAGTGCGCGCTCGCGCGACACCGGCAGGTGAAGGTGCAGAAGGTTGGCCTGCGGGCGCGCGGGGTTCGGCTTGATCAGCGGGTGCGCGCGCAATTCGTCGTACAGCCATTCGGTGCGGGCGAAATATGCCGGGAAGGCCGCCAGGCGCTGGTCGAACTGCATCGCCGCCGACACCACGTACGGCGAGCGATGAACGAGGTTGCCGCCCTGGCGCCGGAACCATTCGGCCGCGCGCGCGACGAACGAGGCGCTGCCGGCCAGCATGGCGCCGCCAAGCCCGCCGATGCCTTTGTACAGCGAGACGTAGACCGAGTCGGCGCCGGCGGCGACTTCGGCCGGCGCGCGGCCGTAGCCCGCAGCGGCTTCCCACAGCCGCGCGCCGTCGAGGTGCAGGTGGACGCCGCGTTCGCGGCAATGGGCCTTGATCGCCGCCAGTTCGTCCCACGAGGGATTCTGGCCGCCGATTTCGCGCATCGGCAGCTCCATGCCGGCGGCGCCCAGCTTGTCGGGCACGGCGGCCAGGTCGTCGACTGTCCAGGGACGGTGGCGGTCGCCGATTTGCAGTGCGTCGAAGTGACCGAGCAGCTGGTAGTTGGAGCGTTCGTGCACGAAGATGTGCGAGGTCGGGTGCAGCGCAGCCAGGCGGCTGCCGCGGTCCTCGCAGGCCAGGCGCAGCGCGGTGACCTGCGCCATCGTCCCGCTGATGCAAAATACCGCCGCCTCGAATCCGAGGACGGCGGCGACCTTGCGCTCGAATTCCTGGATCAGGGCGCCGCTGCCGTAGATGTCGTGGGCGATGTCGTTTTGCTCGCACCACGAGGCCATCGCGGCGAACATCTGGGCCGGCGTGCGTGTTTTATGGCCCGGGAATACGGTGTGGCATGCGGCCTGCAGTTCGGCGTCGGTCAAGGCGGCTCCTTAGGTGAAGACCGCAACTTTACACCGAATCGCCGCCGCCGACCAAGGGCTGGGGTCAGGTCCGCGGGACCAGACCCCGATGTTCATGCGCCGCGGATCGAAGCCGGGGTCTGGTCCCGCGGACCTGACCCCATTTTGATCACGTCAAGAGCGCCGGCTGCGCGGCGAGCTTGAACAAGCGCACCGCGCTTGCCAGGGTCGCCGCCTGGTCCTGCATCGCCTCGGCCGCGGCGCTGGCTTCCTCGACCAGCGCGGCGTTCTGCTGCGTGGCCTGGTCCATCTGCGCGATGGCGCGGTTGACGTGTTCGATGCCGCCGCTTTGCTCGGCGCTGGCGGCGCTGATCTCCGCCATGATATCGGTGACCCGGCCCACACTGGCCAGCACTTCGTTCATCGTCACGCCGGCGTCCGCAACCAGGGTGCTGCCCAGGCCTACCTGGACCACCGAAGCGCCGATCAGCTCTTTGATCTCCTTTGCAGCGGCGGCGCTGCGCTGCGCCAGGTTGCGCACTTCGCTGGCCACGACCGCGAAACCGCGCCCCTGTTCGCCGGCGCGCGCCGCTTCGACCGCGGCGTTGAGGGCCAGGATGTTGGTCTGGAACGCGATGGCGTCGATCACGCCGGTAATGTCTTCAATCTTGCGCGAGGTCTGATGGATCGAGTTCATGGTGTCGATCACTTTCATCACCATGGCGCCGCCTCTTTCCGCGACGTTCGATGCGCCAAGCGCCATCTGGTTGGCCTGCCTCGCATTGTCGGCGTTCTGCTTGACCGTGACGGTGAGCTGCTCCATCGAGGTGGCGGTGGCGGCCAGGTTGGACGCCTGCTGCTCGGTGCGGGCGCACAGATCCACGTTGCCGGTGGAGATTTCGCTCGACGCCGTCGCGATCTGCTCGGCGCCGGCCCGGACTTCACCGACCACCGACGACAGGTTGCGGCTGATGGCGTTCATCGCGTCGGCCAGTCCGCCGATCTCGTCGCGCCGGCTGCTGCCGATGTTGACGCTCAGGTTGCCGCCGGCGATTTCCAGCGCGGCGTCGCGCGCCAGGCCCAGGGGGCGTGTCACGACATTGCGCACGACGAGGAACAGGAGCGCGGCGAACACGCCCAGCGCGGCCAGGCCGAATGCGATGTAGCGGTTGCGTTCGTGCGCCGCGCCACGCGTGATTTCATCGTTGTAGGTGCCGCCTGCGACGACCCAGTTCCACTCGGGGAAGGAGCCGTAGGTCACGGTTTTCCGGCGCGGCGTGGTTTCGCCTTTCTCGGCGTTCAGCCAGGGGTAGCTGACGACGCCCGCTTTCGCTTCGAGCATCTCCTTGACGAAGTAGTGGCCGTCGGAGTCTTTGCTTTCGAGGATGTTGGCGCCTTCCTTGGCCGGATGCACGACCAGTGTGCCGTAGCCCGCGCCCGGGGCGGAATTGAGGACGAAGAAGTAGCCGGTGTCGCCGACCTTGATCTGCTTTATCTTCGCGGTGAGCGCCTGCATGCCGGCCGAAACGTCGATGCCGACGGCGAAAGCCCCGATCATGCGGCCGTCGGCAGCCTTGATTGCATCGAAGCGCACCATGTGCTGCTTGCCGGCGACCGGCGCCAGGATGGTGGCGGACTTGCCGTCGCGGCCGATCGTGGGAACGGGAAGCTGCTCCGATCCGGCGGCGCGCACGAACTTCATGCCATCGAAGGCGAAGGCCGCGGCGCTGGCGCCGGAACGCGTGCTGAAGCGGGTGAAGGCGCCGGCGTCCAGGTCGGCGCCCTTGAGCTTGAGGGCCGCGCCATCGAGCGCAAACCCGCCGTCGAAATCCGCGGCGAGCAGGCGGCTCAGTCCCTGGACTTCGTGCGAGGCGGCCTGGTTGAAGACCGCCGCCATATCGAGGATACCGCGCAGCTCACTGGCGGCGCTGGCGGTGGCGCGGGCATCGAGCATCGAGGCCGTGGTCAGTCCGATCGTGTAGACCAGCGCGCCGAGGATCAGGCCGACGAGGCCGAACGTAAATGCCGTGATTTTGGATCCGACGCCCCAGTTGGCCGGATTGATTGCGCTGCTGCTGCCCATGAAACTCCAGTGTCGTGCCTACCATATCGAAGGGCGGCATCATACCATCGGAGTTTCCACGCGGAAATAGGTCTTTCCTTCCAATCAATCTATCGTTGCGACGCAGCAACGATATTCAGTGGGCCACATGCACGCTGTGAAACTGCAGCGCGGCGAGGTTGGCGTAGATGCCGCCCAGCGCGACCAGCGACGAATGGGTGCCGGTTTCGACGATGCGCCCATCCTCCATCACGATGATGCGGTCGGCGCGCTGCACCGTCGCCAGGCGGTGGGCGATGATGACGGTGGTGCGGCCGACCATCGCCGCTTCCAATGCGCTTTGCACCAGGCGTTCGGATTCCGCGTCCAGCGCGCTGGTCGCCTCGTCGAGCAGCAGCAGCGGCGGATTCTTGAGCAGGGCGCGCGCGATGGCGATGCGCTGGCGCTGTCCGCCCGACAGGCGCACGCCGCGCTCGCCGAGGAAGGACTTGTAGCCCTGCGGCAGGCGCTCGATGAATTCGTGGGCGGCGGCCAGCTTCGCGGCCTGGATCACCTCCGCGTCGGTGGCGCCGGCGCGGCCGTAGCGGATGTTCTCCATCGCGTCGGCCGAGAAGATCACGGTATCCTGCGGCACGATGCCGATGGCGTCGCGCAGGGTGTGCAGGTCGAGCTGGCGGATGTCCACGCCGTCGAGGGTGATGACGCCGGATTGCGGGTCGTAGAAGCGCAGGAACAGCTGGAACAGGGTGGTCTTGCCGGCGCCGGAAGGGCCGACCACGGCGACCGTCTCGCCCGGCTTGATGTTCAGCGACAGGTGCGACAACGCCGACGTTTCGGGACGCGAAGGGTAGTGGAAGGTCACGTCTTTCAGCGCCAGTGCCGCGCCGTTGGCCGCGCGCGCGGGCAGCGGCAGCGGCTTCGAAGGATTCTGGATGTTCGAACGCGCCGACAGCAGTTCGAGCAGGCGCTCGGTGGCGCCGGCGGCGCGCTGCGCTTCGCCCATCACCTCGGACAGCGCGCCGATCGAGCCGGCCACGATCGAGGCGTACAGGATGAACTGCCCCAGGTCGCCGCCGGTCATCGAGCCGGCCAGCACCGCGTGGGCGCCCAGCCACAGCACGAACACGATGGTGCCGAACACCAGCACGATGGCCAGCATCGTCAGCAGCGAGCGGGCCCGGATGCGGCGCATCGCGGTCTGGAAGGCGCCTTCGACCGATTTGCCGAAACGGGACGATTCGATCTTCTCGTGGGTGAACGCCTGCACCGTCGGCATGGCGTTGAGGATTTCGCCGGCCATGGCCGATGCATCGGCGATGCGGTCCTGCGAGTCGCGCGAGAGCTTGCGCACGCGGCGCCCGAACAACACGATCGGCACCACCACCAGCACCAGCAGGCCGAGGATGATCGAGGACAGCTTGATGCTGGTGATGAACAGCATGACCAGGCCGCCCACGAACAGCAGCGTGTTGCGCAGCGCGAGCGAGATGCTGGTTCCGACGACCGCCTGGATCAGCGTGGTGTCGGTGGTGATGCGCGACAGGACCTCGCCGGTCTGGGTGGTCTCGAAAAACTCCGGGCTCTGGTCAACCACGTGCCTGTACACCGCGCTGCGGATGTCGGCGGTCACGCGCTCGCCCAGCCACGACACGGTGTAGAAGCGCGCCGCAGTGGCGACCGCCAGCACGGTGGCCACGCCAAACAGCGCGAGAAAAGTCGCGTCGACATTCTTGATGCTCTTCGCGCCGGCGCCGGCGCCGAAGCCCAAATCGATCATCTGTTTGAACGCGGCGGGAATGGCGAGGGTGGCGCCGGCGGCGAGCACTAGCGCGATGCCGGCGAAAACGAACTGGCGGCGGTAGGGGCGGAGGAAGGGGAGCAGTCCCTTGAAGGCGGCGAGGCTTCCCTTGCGGTTCGAATCAGGCTGCGTGGTGCTGGTGGAGCTGTTGGTCATCGATATTTTCGGTGTTATTTTAAAGTGTCATCGGCCGTTCGTAGCCCGTCAATTCCAGGTAGCCATGGCCGGCGGGCGCGCCATTGCGCTCGATCGTGACCGCGCCTTCCCAATAGACGGCGCCGGTCGAGCGCCGCGCATCGAGTTCCTGGTCTTCCTGCAAGGGCTTGATGCTCCAGCTGGCGGCGCCGGTAACGAGCGTGGCCGCCACCGGATACACGGCGTTGGTGCGCGGCGACTTCCACCGCGCCTGCGGGGTAAAACGGACCTGGTCGGGCGAATACTGCGTCACCTTGCCGGATGCATCGCGCAAGGCTGCATGCGCCCATAGTTTACCACCTTGCTTGCCGCGAACCTGGAAAGCCATCAGGGCCGAGCCGTCGTCGAGGTTCGCGCCGATCCAGTCCCAGCCCGCGGCGTCTGGATCGAGGGCCTGGCTGGACCACTCGTGATCGAGCCAGGCGGTGCCGGCCACCTTCACTGGCGCCGTGCCGGCGCGGCCGGCCATGCCGCTCACCCTTAGCTGCGGCTCGCTGTAGTAGTAGCTGGCCTGCGCGGGATGCGGGCCCTTGCGCGAGTAGCCGGCGTCGCCTTGGGCCATCACGGTCCCTGACGGCGCCAGCTTTAATTCGAGCGTCAGTTCGGACGACTTGACGGCAACCGTGTACACGCCATCGGCGCCGCGCACCATGCGCCAGTCGCCCAGCTTCAGGTCGGTTATGCGAGATTTCGCATAATTGATGCCGAATCCTTCGCGCCCGCTGCGCTGGTCGTGCGCCAGCTTGCCGAGCGAGGGATCGGAGATCGCGGCGTGCGCCATGATCAGCTGCTTCGCCGCGAACGCGCTCGGATTGGCGTCGTCCGCGGCGGTACGGCTGCGGAAGAAGGTGACCTGGAAGCCGAGCGGCTTGCCATCGGGCTTGGTGAGCCAGCCGGTGACGTACCACCACTCGGTCTTGAATTCGGGATGGGCGCCGAAGTCCGCCGGGAAGCTGAGCGTGCGTCCCGGCGTGACCGGTGCGAACACTGGCGCCGCGGCCTGCGCGCATTGGGCCAGCAGCAGGAGCAGGGCGAGGAAGAAGCGCATCACCAGTCCTCCCGCACCGCGCGAATCGGCCCGCCGGAGAGCGCGTAGCGGCCCGAGACCAGCGCGGTCAGCACCGATGCGACGATCAGCAGCGAGGCGACGCCGGCCAGCAGCGCCCATGGCAGGTGCAGCTGCATGGTCCAATGGAAGGACTGCGGGTTGACGACAAATACGAGGATAAGGCTGATCAGGAGGCCCAGCGCGAAGCCGCAGGCAACGCCGAGCGCGGTCAGCGCGCCGCCTTCGAGCGCCAGGATGCGCAGCACCTGGGCGCGCGTCACGCCGACGTGGCGAAGCATGCCGAACTCGCGGGCCCGCGCCAGCGTCTGCGCCGAGAAGGTCGCCGCCACGCCGGACAGGCCGATGGCGATCGCGATCGCCTCGAGCAGGTAGGTGACGGCGAAGCTGCGGTCGAATATCTTCAGGCTCATCGCGCGGATCTGGCCGGGGCTGGCCAGTTGCAGCGCGGCGCCGAACGGCAGGGCGCGCAGGCGCTCGCTGACCTGGGCCGCATCCTGGGTCCAGATGGCGGCGTCGCTCACCTCCTGGTCGCCGGTCAGCGCGCGGTAGTCGGCCAGGCGGACCTGGACCGACCCTGTCTGGCTGGCGTAGTCGCGCCAGGCGCCGGCGATGAAGAACGGGCGCAGTGCGCCGCTCAGCGGAATCTGCATCGTGTCGCCGACCCTGACCCGGTACAGGTCGAGCATCGCTTCGGACACCCAGGCCGGCATCGCTCCGGGTGGCGGGGCTGCAGTGCGTCCGACCATCACCATTGCCTTGCCCGGATCGGCGGCGTCGATATCGCGGGCGATCAGCGTTACCGCGGGCCGCGCGGCGTCGAGCGAGACCGCGCGCGAACGCAGGAACTGGATGCGGGTGACGCCCGGCAGCTTGGCCAGCGCCGCTTGCTGTTCCGGCCCGAGCGAAGCGGTGTTGCCGCTGGCGGCGTTGCGCACGTACAGGTCGGCCGGCAGGATCTGCACCAGCCAGTCGTCCACCGAGACACGGAAGCTCGACACCATGATCGCCATCGCGACCATCAGGCTGAAGCTGGCCAGAACGCCGCCCAGCGCGATCGCGGCCTGGCCGGAGGCATTCGCCAGCCGCGCGATGGTGAGCGCCGGCACCGGATGCTGGCGCCTTCGCATCGCGATCCGGTTGATGGCGCCGAACAGGGTGGCGGCCAGGCGCGGCATCATGGCGATACCGCCGATCAGGAGCAGCGCGATGGCGCCGTAGCCGAACAGCGGCAGCTCGAACACTGGCGGCGCGCGCGTCAGCAAGGCTGCGGCCAGCAGGCAGGCGAGCGAAGGCCAGATCCGCGCGAGTCCCGACAGCGCCGGTTCGTCGCTGCCCGACTTGAGGGCGACCGCGGGCGCCGCGCGGGCGGCTTCGAGCGCCGGCGCCAGGCATCCCAGCAGCGCGACGCCCAGGCCCAGCGCGAAGAACACGCAGGCTGCGACCGGGGCGAAATGCACGGTGGGCCGCACGCCGCTGAAGTAGCCGGCGCCGAGGTCCGCGCCGAAAAAATGCAATGCGGTGGCCGCCAGCGCGAAGCCGCCCGCGATGCCGAGCCCCGCGCCGGTCACGCCGAGGCTGACGCCCTCGAGCAGCACCTGCGCCAGCAGCTGGCGACGCTCGACGCCCAGCACCCGCAGCAGCGCGAACTGGCTGCGGCGGCGAATCACCGACAGCGCCTGCGTCGAAAACACCAGGAAGGCGCCGGTGAACAAGGCGACCAGCGCGAGTACGGTCAGGTTGACGCGATAGGCGCGGCTTAAGGTGTTGGTGCGGCTTTCCTGATCGGCGTCGTTCGGCCGGGAGACCTGGAAGCGGCCCGGGAAGTCGTGCTCCAGGGTTGCTGCCAGCGTTCGCTCGAATGCGTTGCGATCGACGCCCTCGCGCAGCTTCAGGTCGATGCGCGACAGCTTGCCGACGCGGTTGAAGCGCCACTGCGCCGCGCCGATGTCCATCACGCCGATGCGCTGGCCGGCGCGCGCCCGCAGCACGCCGCCGGCCACGCGCAGCTTCACATCGCCGGAACCGGCGCGCAGCGCGACCGCGCCGCCCGTCGTGGCGTTCAGCCATGCCATCGCGGCCGGCGACAGGAACACGGCGTCGTCGGCCAGCATGTCGAACGGCTTGTCGGTAGCGCCCAGCAGGTCGGGCGACACGGCGCCGGCGCGGAAAGGATCGATCCCGATGATCTTCAGCGCGCCGCGCACGCCAGTCACCCCGGCATCGAGCTCCAGCACGGGCGAAGCGACCGCCACGCCGTCGCGCTGCGCCAGCACCGGGTAGATGGCCTCGTCGAACAGCGCCTCGCGGCCGGCCACCTGGACATCGGCCTGGCCCGCCAGGCTGCTCACCGCGGCCGAGAACTCGTTGAACGCCGCAGCGTTGATCAGGTGGATGGCGAAGCCCATCGCCACGCCGACCGCGATGGCGGCGATCGCCAGCAGTGCGCGCACCGGGTGGGCGCGCCACTCGCCGAACAGCAGCCAGCGCGAGAGCAGGCCGGGCAGGGTCACAAGATTTTGCCGGGGTTCATGATGCCGAGCGGGTCGAGCGCGCCTTTGATCGCCCGCATCATGTCCAGTTCGACCTTCGACTTGTAGCGGGCCAGGTCGTCGCGCTTGAGGGCGCCGATGCCGTGTTCGGCCGAGATCGAGCCGCTCGCCTCATCGACGCTGTCGTGCACGATGCGGTTGATGGCGTCCTGGTGGGCCAGGAATTCGTCGTGCGGCTGGCCCTCGGGCGGCGCGACGTTGTAATGCAGGTTGCCGTCACCGAGGTGGCCGAAGCAGACCACCTGGCAGGACGGGAAGGCCTGCTGCAGCTTGGCGTCGGTGCTGTCGATGAAGTCGGCGATGCCGGAGATCGGCACCGAGATATCGTGCTTGATGTTCTTGCCGGCCGCCGCCTGCGCCAGCGGGATGTGCTCGCGCAGGTGCCACAGGGACTGCGACTGCGCGTTCGACGTGGCCAGCACGGCGTCGTCGGCCAGGCCGCGCTCGACCGCGGCGTTCAGCGCGTCTTCCAGCAGGCCGGCCGCATGCGCTTCCGATTCGCTGCTCGACACTTCCAGCAGCACGTACTGCGGGTGGCGCTTGACGAAGGGCGTGGGCAGGTGCGGGAAATGGGTTGCGACCAGGCGCAGGCAGTAGTCGGACATCAGCTCGAAGCCGGTCAGGCTTGCGCCGCACTGGTCCTGCATCAGCGTCAGCAGGGCCAGTGCGTCGCGCGGCGCGGCCAGCGCCACCAGCGCCGTCATCGATCCCTTCGGCTGCGGGAACAGCTTGAGCACGGCGCCGGTGATCACGCCCAGCGTGCCTTCGGCGCCGATGAACAGGTCGCGCAGGTCGTAGCCGGTATTGTCCTTGCGCAGGCCGCGCAGGCCGCTCCACAGTTCGCCGTGCGGCGTGACCACTTCCAGGCCCAGGCACAGTTCGCGCGCGTTCCCGTAGCGCAGGACCGCGGTGCCGCCGGCGTTGGTCGAGAGGTTGCCGCCGATGGTGCAGCTGCCTTCGGCCGCCAGCGACAGCGGGAACAGGCAGTCCACGCTGGCCGCCGCCTGCTGGATGTCGTGCAGGATGCAGCCGGCGTCCACGGTCATCGTGCGGTTGACCGCATCGAGCGCGCGGATGCGGTTCATGCGCGACAGCGACAGCACCACCGCATCGCCGCTGGCGTCCGGCACGCTGCCCAGGACCAGGCCGGTGCGCCCGCCCTGCGGGACCAGCGCGATGCGGTGGTCGGCGCAGGCGCGCACCAGCTGGGCCACTTGCTGCGGCTCGTTCGGCTGCAGCACGGCCAGCGCGCGCCCGGTGAAGCGGCCGCGCCAATCGGTCAGGAAGGGAGCGCAGTCGGCGGCATCGGTCAGCACGTGCTCCGGGCCGGCGATGTCGCGGCAGCGCTGGAGAAAATCAGCACTCATTTTTGGCGGATTTGACCTTGTCGAGCAGTTCCTTGGCCATCTTCCTGGCGGCCTTTTTGTACGGATGCAGGTACAGCAGCGCGCAGGCGAAGTAGACGCAGACCAGCACGATCTCGCCGATCGCCATGGTGCGCGACAGCGCGACGGTGTCGCTCCAGGCGCGCACCACGCCTTCGGTGAAGTACAGCAGGATCACCATCGACGACCATTGCAGCGTGTAGATGTCGCGCTTGAAGACGCCGCGCAGCGGAATCAGGAGCGGCAGCGCCTTGAGGGCCAGCACCGAGCCGCCCGGATGCAGCGGCGCGACCCACATCTCCCAGAACACCAGCCAGGCGATCAGCGCGATCAGGCTGACGATGGCGCCGACGTGGAAGACCTTGTTCGATTCCATCAGCGCGCTCCCTGCAGGCTTGCGGCGGTCAGCGCCAGGCGCCGGCCCAGTGCGATGGCCAGTCGTTTTTCGTCTTCGGTGATGCCCTTGTCGCCGTCGATGCCCGACCAGTGGGTGGCGCCATAAGGGCTGCCGCCGCTGGAGGTGGTCATCAGTTCGGGGTGCGTGTACGGCAGGCCCATGACCATCATCCCGTGATGCAGCAGCGGGATCATCATCGACAGCAGCGTGGACTCCTGGCCGCCGTGCAGGCTGCCGGTCGAGGTGAACACCACCGCCGGCTTGCCCGACAAGGTGCCGGCCAGCCATTCGGTGGCGGTCCCGTCGAGGAAGTACTTGAGCGCCGCGGCCATGTTGCCGAAGCGGGTTGGCGAACCGAGCGCGAGGCCGGCGCATTCGGCCAGGTCTTCCTTTTCCACGTAGGGGGCGCCGTTGGCCGGGATGTCGGGCGCGGTCGCTTCGGCCACGGTCGAAACGGCCGGCACGGTGCGCAGGCGCGCGTCGATCCCGGGAACGCTTTCGATCCCCTGGGCGATCAGTTCGGCCAGCTTTCGCGTGGCGCCGTGGCGGGAGTAGTACAAAACAAGAATTATCGGATTGGTTGGGTTCATCATTGGTATTATAGGGCGATTTATACAGGGACAAGCGCCGCAGGATGCTTTCAAAAACCGTTCATACACTTTCAAGGTCGACCAGCGAAATGATCAACGTGAGCGTGGACATGGTGCGCGGACTGACATGGAGCGAGGCGCGCGACCTGTTCCGTTTTGCGCGGCGCCGGCTGACCGAGGAACGGCTGCCGCAGGTGGCTGGAAGCCTGACTTTCACGACCACGCTCGCGCTGGTGCCGCTGCTGACCATCGTGCTGGCGATCTTCACCACTTTCCCGGTATTTAACTCCTTCCGCGCCTCGCTCGAAAGCTACTTCGTGCAGACCGTGATGCCGAAGGGGATCGCCAACACGATTATCGGCAACCTGACCCAGTTCGCCAGCAAGGCGACCAAGCTGTCGGCGGTGGGCGCGGTGGCGTTGCTGTTCACGTCGAGCGCGATGATGAGCATGGTCGAGCGGGCGTTCAACCAGATATGGCGTGTCAAGCGCACCCGCCCGCTGGCCCAGCGCGTGCTGATGTACTGGGCGCTGCTGACCCTCGGTCCGCTGCTGTTCGGGCTTTCGCTGACGGTGACGTCGCAGCTGTTCCTGGCGACCAATGACCTGATGCGCACCGTGCCGCTCATCGGCGCACTGTTCTACACGCTGCTGTCGGTCATGCTGACCACGGGCGCCTACACGTTGCTGTTCATGGTGGTGCCGAACCGCTTCGTCGACTGGCGCGACGCGGTGTGGGGCGCGCTGGTGGCGGCGGTCGCGTTCGAGATCGCCAAGCGCGGGTTCGCCGTATTCATCAAGCAGTTCCCGAACTACACGATCATCTACGGCGCCCTTGCGGCGCTGCCGCTATTCCTGCTGTGGATGTACCTGTCTTGGCTGATAACCCTGGTCGGCGCGCTGATCACGGCCGCGCTGCCAGTGGTGAAGTACGAGCGCTGGTGGCACGCGCCGGTGCCGGGCGGCGCCTTCGTCGATGCGATGGCGATCCTGAAGGTGCTGCACGGCGGCGCGCGGCTGACCAATTCGGCGCTGGTGTCGAGCGCGACGATCCGGGCGCATACGCGCATCGGCTTCGACGAGATGACCACGCTGCTCGAGCGGATGGTGGCGGTGGGCTGGGTCGGCCGGGTGCTGGCCGAGACGACCACGCGTTCGCGCTGGGGCAAGCCGGTCAGGGAAGGGGCCGACAACTGGGTCCTGCTGATCAATCCGGAAAAGATCAAGGTCGCCGAGGTGTACCGGCTGTTCGTGTTCGGCGGCGTGGCTGTGGATGCGTGGGCCGCGAAGGATCTGAAAGAGTCGGTGCTGACGCTTGATACGTCGTCGCTGGCGAAGCGGGTCGAAGTGGCGGTGGAGCAGGGGCTGGATCAGACGCTGGCGGAGCACTTCGCGGCAGCGTGAGGTCGACCTCAGCATGGGTTCCTGCCTTCGCAGGAACGACAACCTAATTGACTGTCGCTCCTGCGCAGGCAGGAACCCATACTGAGCTAGCGATTCCTACCAGGTGAGTTTCCCGGTCAGCATCTGCCAGTACATCACCCAGTCGGCGCGAAAAGAATACAGCGGCTGGGCAAACGACGCCGGCCGGTTCTTCTCGTAGTAGAAATGGCCGATCCAGGCGCCGCCGTAGCCGGCCACCAGCGCCGCCAGCACCCACCACGCGCTGCCCGTGCCGATCGCCGCCGCGATGCACGCGAGCGCCAGCGACGAGCCGATGAAATGCGTGCGCCGGCACATGCGGTCGGCGTGCTGCGTCAGGTAGAACGGATAGAACTCGGCGAAGCTCGCAATGCGCGCGCTCATGACAGTCCCTTCGCGAACGAATACAGCGCGTCGAGCACCGCGCCCGGCTGCTCGGCCATCAGCGAGTGACCGGCATCGACCTGGACGACCTTGCCTTGCGCGACCGTGGACGTCAGCAATTTGGTCGAGCGCGCCGGCGTCATCATGTCCTTGCTGCCTAAGATGAACAGAACGGGGCAGCTTGCGGCCCGCGCCGCCGCCTCGCCGTTTGCGTAGGCATTGCAGGCAGTGAAGTCGGTGAAGAACAGATGCTCTGGATTGATGGCCGACATGCGCTGCATCAGGCGGCGCGCGGTGCCCATCGAACTCACGCCGGCCAGCGGGCAAGCGGGATTTTGCGCTGTCATCGTGTGCGACCAGATGTTGACCATGTCGATCGCGCCCGGCTCGTCGTTTTTCGCCGACTCGAGCAGCGCATCGGACACCTTCATCGGGTAGGTGGTTCCCACCATCGCCAGGCCGCTGACGCGGTGCGGCGCCTGGTGCGATGCCTCGAGTGCGATCAGGGATCCCATGCTGTGGCCAACCAGCAGAGCGCGATCGGCGCCGGCCGCGTCGAGCAGCGCGATCAGCCAGCCAGCCATCGCTTCGACGCTCGCCAGCGCGGCGCCCTTGCTGCGGCCGTGGCCGGGCAAGTCGACTGCGAGCACATTGAATCCGTGATGGGCGAAGTAGCGGGTCTGCAGGGCCCACACCGAATGATCGTTCTGGGCGCCGTGAATGAACACGGCGGTCGGCTGGGCCGGATTGAACGGCTTGCCGCCGGTGTAGCAGTAGGCTTCGAAGCCTTGCACGTCGTAGATCACGTCAGGCTCCTTTCTGCGACAGCTTCAGGCCGCGCGCCAGGTCGCCGATCAGGTCGTCGACGTTTTCCAGGCCGACCGACAGGCGCATCGTGCCTTCGCCAATGCCGGAGGTCGCCAGCTGCTCGGCCGGCACGCGGAAGTGGGTGGTCGAAGCGGGATGGATCACCAGCGACTTGGCGTCGCCGACGTTGGCCAGGTGCGAGAACACCTGCAGCGAATCGACGAAGCGCCGCCCGGCCGCGCGGTCGCCCTTGATGGCGAACGAGAACACGGCGCCGCAGCCTTTTGGCAGCAGAGTCTTGGCCAGTTCATAGTCCGGGTGGGTGTCGAGTTCGGGGTACGACACCGATTCGACTGCGGGATTCGCGAGCAGGAATTCCACCACCTTGCGCGTGTTGGCGACGTGCCGGTCCATGCGCAGGCTGAGCGTCTCGATCCCCTGCAGCACGGCGAAAGCGTTGTGCGGGCTCATGACGGCGCCGAAGTCGCGCAGGCCTTCGCGGCGGGCGCGCAGGGCGAACGGGGCGACCGTCGACTCCTCGGCGAACACCATGCCGTGAAAGCCCTCATACGGTTCGCACAGTTCGGCGAAGCGGCCGGTCTGGTCGTAGGCGCGCTGCCAGTCGAAGGTGCCGCCGTCCACCAGCAGGCCGCCGATGGCGGTGCCGTGACCGCACAGGAACTTGGTCGCCGAGTGGAACACCAGGTCGGCGCCGTGATCGAACGGACGCAGCAAATAGGGCGTGGTGAAGGTCGAATCGAGCATCAGCGGCAGATGGTGCTCATGCGCGATCTCGGCCACGCGCGGGATGTCGAGCACGTCCAGGCCGGGATTGCCCAGCGTTTCGGCGAACAGCACGCGCGTTTCGGGCCGGATCGCGGCGCGCCAGGCGTCGAGGTCGCGCGGATCGACGAAGGTGGTCTCGATGCCGAAACGCTTCAGCGTGTAGGCCAGCAGGTTGTGCGAGCCGCCGTACAGCGCGCGCGAAGCGACGATGTGCGAGCCGGCGGCGGCGATGGTCGCCAGGCCAAGGTGCATCGCGGCCTGGCCGCTGGCGGTGGCGATGCCGGCCACGCCGCCTTCGAGCGCGGCGATGCGTTCTTCCAGCACGGCGTTGGTCGGGTTCGAGATGCGCGAATAGACATGGCCGGCGCGCTCCATATTGAACAGCGACGCCGCGTGGTCCGAGTCCTTGAACGCGAACGAGGAGGTGAAGTAGACCGGGGTCGCGCGCGCGCCGGTGGTCGGGTCGGGCGTGCTGCCGGCGTGCAGCGACAGGGTGTCGAAACCGGGGTAATTGGGGCCGCTCATGATGTGCTCGTTGACAGATTTGAATGGCCCGAATCGTAGCATTTATTCGAATGGCGGATGTTGCTTTGTTTATCCGCAAAGCTGGATTTTTCGCTACGGTTAGGCTACATTCGAATCATGCCTGATACAAACGCAATCAGCCTCAAACCACGCAGACAAGGCGGCCATCATGAAAGTCTCTGAAATTCTCCAGGTGAAGGGCAACATCCTTTACACCGCCAACCCGGAAATGCTGCTGGTCGATGCGGTCAACACGATGGCTGAGAAGGATATCGGTTCGCTGGTCGTCATGGAATTCGGCGACCTGGTCGGCATGCTGACCTTCCGCGAAGTGATCAAGGTGCTGCACAAGAACGGCGGCGCGGTGGGCGCGGGCACTGTGCGCAAGCATATGGATGACCATCCGATCACCGTTACGCCGGACACCGAGGTGAACGAGGTGCGCCGCATGATGCTCGAGAAGCACGCGCGCTACCTGCCAGTGATGAACGCGAAGACGCTGCTCGGCGTGATCTCGTTCTACGACGTCGCGCGCGCGGTGCTGGAAGCCCAGAGCTTCGAGAACCGCATGCTCAAGGCGTACATCCGCGACTGGCCGGCCGAGACCGAGCAGGAAGACTGACGCACATTCCCCTCAAGCCGCTGCCCTGGTCAGCGGCCACTGCTCCTTCAGTTCGGCCACGGTGCCATTGAAGACGTTGACATCCATATCCGGCTTGATCCCCGGTACGACGATCTGCGCCAGCAGCTCGCTGGAGAATTGCCACATCGTGTAGGTCGGCCACAGGCCCTTGGGGAAGTCGGTCACCTCCGGCTTGAAGCGGGCGTACCAGAGCGGCACATCGGCCAATTCCGTATCCGCGAATTTTTCGGTCAGCGCCCGCGCGCTCGCGTGGTTGGTGTACAGGACCGGAAAACGCCCGGCTCTTTGTTTGATCCTCCGGATGAAGCGCAGCGCCTCTTCCGCGTTCATCAGCTTGGTCGACGACACGTCTTCCAGGTCGAGCGCGATCAGTTCGTTGGCCGCGGGCTTGACCTTGTCGAGATAGAAGTCGGCCTGCTTCTCCGGCTCTCCGGCGACGCCCCAGTGATAGGAGCCCCACAGATAGCCGCGCTGCCTGGCCTCGTCGTGCCGCTTGAAGTAGGCCGGATCGAGACCGGAGACGCCGATCGTGGCCTTGTGGATGACCGCGACGACCCGCGGCTCGGTCTTGAGCTGCTTCCAGTCGATGCTGTTGTCATGGAAAGCGTCGATCAGCAGCGCGGTGGCGGGATTGTCCCACGGGCGTCGAAATTCGGTTGGGGTGGCGGGTGCGGGCATCATATCTCCTTGGTGGCGACGACAGGATGTACATTGTTCAGGCGCGAACGGTGGCGCCAGGCCTGGCGCCACCGCTGGTACCGGGCGCGATCAGCCGCGCTGCTTGACCGGGACGTTACGGACTGTATTGCCGCCGTAGGTAAAGGTGCCGTGTCCCTGCCAGCGTTCGTCGGTGGTGATGATCGCCGTGAATCGCTCCGTTACCGGAGCCGTTGGCGGCGTTCCCTGAAACGTGCCGGTCAGGGTCATGACGCGGGTGACGCCACCGAGGCCGAGGCCGTGCACCTCTCCACTGATGGCATGGATCGCGATGCGTCCGTTCGGCGGCGCGACCGATTGCGTGATCATCCCCTGGCCGCTGATCATGCCGGAGCCCGTGTCGTACATCAGCGCCAAGCTCAGGATCGGCGCGCCGGGCATGCCGAGGTTACCACACATCAGATAGATAGGATCGGCATCGATGAATTCAGAATCGGACATGCTTGTTCTCCTGGTAGTTTTGAACAACGGTCGACAAATAATGCCAGTGCGCTGGCATTTGCTATGACCCGGGCCTTGTGGGCCGGGTGGGTGAAAGCGGGTTGGAGTGCCAGCCGGTCTGCGCCGAAAAACCGGTCCAGAGGGGGCGTGTTGTTCCAGATCATAGACCCATTATTTGCGCTTGTGTTCACTAACAAAAAATATGTTTTACGCATAAAATCAACGACTTATGCGCCTTGAATAAGGCTTCTTTGAGGGGGGCGGGGCGAAAAAAATCCAGCGCGCAGGCTGGATTTTTTAATCGTTCGGGGGCACCGGGGTTCACGCGCGCAGCGCCTGTCCTTCGCGCCGCAGCCAGTCGTACAGCGCCGGCGGCGACATCGGCCGGGCAAACAGGAATCCCTGCGCCATCGGGCAGCCCAGCGCATGCAGGATGTGGGCCTGGCGCTCGTCCTCCACGCCTTCGGCCACCACCGACAAGCCCAGGTTGCGTCCCAGCTGGATCACCATCTCGGCGATGCTGCTGCCGCGCGCCGAACCGGTGATCTCGGTGACGAAGGCGCGGTCGATCTTGAGGCGGTCGATCTGCAGGCGCTGCAAATACGACAGCGACGAGAAGCCGGTGCCGAAGTCGTCGATCGCGATGGACACACCGGTGCGCTTGACCTCGGCGAGCATCTCGATGAGCAGTCCGGGTTCCTCCATCGCCATCGATTCGGTGATCTCGAGTTCGATGTAGCGCGCAGGCGCGCCCGTGTCCTGCAGCGCGGCGCGCAGCATCGCCAGGAAGCCGGGATGGCGGAACTGGACTTGCGAGACGTTGACCGAGACGGTGAAGTCGAGGTGGCCGGCCGCGCGCAGGCGCACCAGTTCCGCGCACGCGGCGCGCAGCACGAACTCGCCGATTTCGATGATCAGGCCGGAGTACTCGGCGATCGGGATGAAGCGCGTGGGCGAAATGAAGTCGCCGTTGCCGGCCTGCCAGCGCAGCAGCGCTTCGGCGCCGACCGGACGGCGTTCGGCCAGATCGACCTGCGGCTGGTACACCACCGACAGCTCGCCGCTGGCGAAACCGGTACGCAGCGCGTGCATCATGCGCACCCGCTCGCGGATCTCGACGCCCATGCTGCGCGAGAAGAAGAAGTGGCCGGAACGCTGCTGCACCTTGGCGCGCTTGAGCGCGATGTCGGCGTCCTTGAGCGCATCGGCGCCGGTGCCGTCGTGCTCGGCCAGGCGCACCAGGCCAAGCGTTGCGGACACGCGCACGTCCTGGCCGTCGATCGAAAACGGCGTCTGGAACAGCGCCAGGATGTTGTCGGGATTGACCGCCGACGAGTCGCCCAGCACGCTGAAGATGTCGCCGCCGATGCGCGCGATCGTCAGGTTGCGCCCGAGCCGCGCCTGCAGCCGCGCCGCCACCGCGACCAGCAGCAGGTCGCCGAACTGGTGGCCCAGCGCGTCGTTGGTCTCGGCGAAGTGGTCGAGGTCCACCAGCGCCAGCGTGGCGCTTTCGCGCGCCGGCCCGGCCAGCGTGGCGTCGAGGATCTCGACCAGGCGGGTGCGGTTCGGCAGCTTCGAGAGCTGGTCGTAGAAGGCGGCGTTGTGCAGGTGGCTCACCAGTTCGACGTTGACCAGGCCGACCGACACGTTGCTGCAGAAGACCTCGAGCAGGCGCTTTTCGATGTCGTCGAGCGGGCGCGCGAGCGGGACGAAGGCGGCGAAATCGCGGCTGGCCTTGCCGCCGAAGTAGAGAGTGGCCGATTCGGGCGTGAAGATGCTGGTGCGCTGGGACAGCGCGCGGCCGATCGCCTCGGATGCGCGCGGGTCGACCTGCGGCGTCAGCACGCCGCCGCCGAGCCGGCAGAACGCGCCGGCGCAGGCCATCACCGGCAGGTGCTGGGCGCGCACGTCGGCCGGTTCGTGGGCGCAGAGCACGCCGTTTTCGTCGGTGCCGAGGATGTCGGCTACCTGGGTCAGCACGCCCGAGGCGAAATTCTTCACGCCGTGCAGCGACATCAGCTCGGTGCTGGCGCGCACGATCTGATCGAGGCCGCGGCGGCTGCTGTTGATCGCGCGGATCTGTTCGTAGGACCGGATCGCCGCCGTCACCGTCGTGTACAGCTTGATACGGGTTAGTTCCGACTTGGTCTTGTAATCGTTGATGTCGAAATCGCGGATCGCGTCGATCTCGGGCGCGTAGCCCGGCTGGCCGGTGCGCAGGATGATGCGCACGTCGTGCAGCTTGAGCGTTTCGCGGATGTAGCGCACCAGGTGCAGGCCGGCGTCGTCCTGCTCCATGACGACGTCGAGCAGGATCACGGCGATGTCGGCTTCGTGGCGCAGCATTTCGCGCGCCTGGGCGGCCGAATACGCATGCACGAACTCGAGGGGGCGCTGCTGCATGTCCAGGTTGCCGAGCGCGAAAGTCGTGGTCGAATGAACATCTTCGTCGTCGTCCACGATCATCACGCGCCAGACCGCGCCGCACGCTTCGCCAGGCTGCGCCGCGGTTTGCTCATCCAGGAATACCAGGTCGTCGCGATCGTCCTTGACACTATGTAAGGGCGTACTCGGTTGGGACATGTGGGGCTTCTCCTGGATTCACTCGAAACGTGGGGCATCCTCAGTATATAGTGGTTTGCCGCGGGCAAGCGCTTTTCGATGCATTGCCAACAAAAAACATGGGTTGAGGGTAACTAATTTGCGACAGGCGTCCTGGGCAAAAAAATCGGCCGCGGAGGGCTGGCCGATGCACTTGGGCCCCGGCTGGTAGAATTGACCATTCTTTCACTCGACTCCCTTCTCCCATGTCCGGCAACTCATTTGGCAAGCTGTTCACAGTCACGACCTTCGGCGAATCGCACGGCGCGGCGATCGGCTGCGTCATCGACGGCTGTCCGCCGGGGATGGCGCTGTCGGAGGCGGACATCCAGCCCGACCTCGACCGCCGCAAGCCGGGCACCTCGCGCCACGTCACCCAGCGCCAGGAATCGGACACGGTGCAGATCCTGTCGGGCGTGTACCAGGGCGTGACCACCGGTACGCCGATCGCGCTGCTGATCCCGAACGAGGACCAGCGCAGCAAGGACTATGGCAACATCGCCGAGAGCTTCCGCCCGGGCCATGCCGACTACACTTACTGGCACAAGTACGGCGTGCGCGATCCGCGCGGCGGCGGCCGGTCGTCGGCGCGCCTGACCGCGCCGGTGGTGGGCGCCGCGGCGGTCGCGAAGAAGTGGCTGAAACAGAAATACGGCACCGAGTTCATGGGCTGCATGAGCCAGCTGGGCGACATCGAAGTGCCGTTCCAGGGCTGGGAGCACGTGCGCGAGAATCCGTTTTTCGCGGCCACCGGCGACGCCGCGCTGATCGCGAAGATGGAGGCGGCGATGGACGAGCTGCGCCGCGCGGGCGACTCGATCGGCGCGCGCATCGATGTCGTCGCGCGCAACGTGCCGGTCGGGCTGGGCCAGCCGATCTACGACAAGCTCGACGCCGATATCGCGTATGCGATGATGGGCATTAACGCGGTCAAGGGAATCGAGATTGGCGCCGGCTTCCGCTCGGTCGCGCAGAAGGGCTCCGAGCACGGCGACGAACTGACGCCGGAAGGCTTCGTGGGCAACAACGCCGGCGGGATGCTGGGCGGGATATCGACGGGGCAGGACATCACCGTGTCGATCGCGATCAAGCCGACGTCGTCGATCCGCACGCCGCGGCGCTCGATCGACAAGGAGGGCAATCCGGTGATGGTCGAGACCTTCGGCCGCCACGATCCGTGCGTCGGAATTCGCGCCACGCCGATCGCCGAGGCGATGCTCGCGCTGGTGCTGATGGATCACGCGCTGATGCATCGCGCGCAGTGCGGTGATGTGCATGTGGACACGCCGGATATCGGGAAGATCGGTACCAGTATCCAGGACCGGTCTTCGAAGCCCTGAATGTACCGCCCAGCGACTCACACTCAGTATGGGTTCCTGCCTGCGCAGGAACGACGGTTTTTGGGCCAACAATCTTTGATCTGTCGTTCCTGCGGAGGCAGGAACCCATGCTGAGTGACCGGCTTACTGTATCGCCATTTGATCGCAGCGATCAGGCGCCACTCACCAGTTCCACCTGGCGGCGCCGTTCGACGCTGCGCACGACCAGCGCGCGCACTTCGTTGAGCAGCACGAATTCGGCCTGGTTCAGCGCGATGGCGGGGAAGCTTTCGTCCCAGTCGCCGTAGATGAATCCGACCGGCTTGCCGTCGCTGCAAATAGGCAGGATGACGAAGCTGCGCGCGTCCGACAGCGAGGCCTTCCACCACTGCGGCAACTTGGCTGCAAACTTCGGGTCGCGCGCGTTTTCGATGAAGATCACGCGGTCGTTGTTCAGCGCGGCGTGAAACACGTTCGCTTCGTAGGCGTCCGGGAACGTCATCGACGGCAGCAATTCGCGCACGCCGTCGCCGAAGCCCATCTTGGCCGCATAGTTGCGGTCGCGCCGGTTGCGCAGGAAGGCCACGGCGCGAGAAAAAGTCAGGCCCTGGTACGCCGTTTCGAGCGCCATCGACATCATCTGGCCTGGACTGGCGCTGGCCACGAAGTCGCGCATGTCGGCGACGCCGCTGCTGAGGATCTTGTGCCCCTCGGCGCGCTTGCGGTTGCTGGCCAGCGCGCGGGCGCGCCGCTCGGCCGGCTTCGACAGCGGCGCGATCGAGAGGTCGGCGGCCGCGGCGATCTTGGCCTTCTCGATCGCCAGCAGGATCTTTTCCGGTTCCACGCCGAGCATCTCCGAGAACGCCCCGGCCAGTTCGGCCACCCGCGCATTGCCCGCCTCGTCGTCGTTCCACAGCGAGTCGGCGCATTGCGAGGCCATCGTCGCCAGCGCCGACAGCCAGTCGGCGTGGCTGAAGGTGTCTGCGCGCTCTCCCGCTTCGACACGGCGCATGCCGGCGATCAGGTTGCGCGGCAGGCCCCAGTTTTCGGCCGCGGCGTGGCCGATCTGCTCCATCGACAGGCCCAGCACCTCGAGCGCGGCGGCGTCCTCGCGGCCGGCGCCGCTGTGCTCCTGCAGGCGCAGCCACGCTTCCGGGATATAAAAGGTGATCATCATGCGTCCCAGCGCATGGAGCATGGAACAGACCACCGCTTCTTCCGGGTCGGAGGTGGCCGCCGCCAGCGCAACCTGTTGCGCGACCATCCCCGACAGCACGGCCTTTTCCATCTCCACGTGTGCGATGCTCGGGTCGGGCGAGGCGGTCGACAGTTCCTCGATCAGCTTCAGGCCGAGCGCCAGGTGGCCGATGGCGTCGGTGCCCAGCACCAGGATCGCCTTGGTGACGGTGTTGACGTGCTGGCCGAAGGCCGCATACATGCCGCTGTTGGCCAGGCGCAGCACCTTCTGCGTGAGCACCGGGTCGGTCAGCACGGTCTGCGCCATGTCGAACTGGCTGTCGTCTTCGCCGCGCATGGCGCCGAGGATGGCGCCGATCGCGCGCGCAAAGCCTGGCATGTCGCCGCGCAGGCGCACGCGCTCCCACAGCAGGGCGAGGGTGGCGGCGGCTGCCGGCGTTGGCGATGGCGATCTGGTCATGTTGCCTCCGCCCGTTTATCGGTTGGCAGGAATGCGGCGTACAGGTCTTCCTTCAGCGCGGCGGCGGCGACGTGCGCGGTCATCGGCTTGCCCGTCAGGTAGCCCTGGATGTACTGGCAGCCGCCGTGTTCGAGGAAGTCGAGCTGCTGCTCGGTCTCGACGCCCTCGGCCACCACCGACAGTTGAAGGTGGCGCGCCAGGTCGAGCACGGCGTTGCAGATGGCGCCGTCCTTTTCCGACGCCGGCAGGTCCTTGACGAAGGCGCGGTCGATCTTGAGCACCGAAATCGGGAAGCGCTTCAGGTAGGCGAGCGACGAGTAGCCGGTGCCGAAATCGTCGATCGCGATGCGCGCGCGCCGCTCGGCCATGCGGGTGAGGATGGTCTCGGCGTGGGCCGGGTCGATCATCAGGGTGCCTTCGGTGATCTCCAGCACCAGCTGCTCGCCGCGCAGGCCGGAGAAGGCGAGGGCGTCGTCCAGCACCTCGAGGAATTTATCGCTGCGGAACTGGCGCGGACTGATGTTGACCGAGATGTACAGGTCGCGCTTGGCGGCCTTCTCGAAGTTCTTCAGCTGCACGCAGGCCGCCTTCAATGCCCAGGCGCCGAGGAGGTTGATCAGGCCATTGGTTTCGGCGATCGGGATGAAGCGGGCCGGCGGCACCATGCCCAGGGCCGGGTGCTTCCAGCGCATCAGGGTCTCGAAGCCCTGGATCTGGCGGGTGCGGGTATCGACGATCGGCTGGTAATACAGCTGGAACTCGCCTTCGCGCACCGCCTGGAACATCGCCGCTTCGAGCGAGATGTCGTGCTGCGGCGGCCCGGCCTGGCCGGCGCTCCAGACCACGCAGCGCGCCTTGCCGGTTTCCTTGGCGCGCGACATGGCGGCGTCGGCCAGCGCCACCAGCCGCACTTCGTCCTCGGCGTGCTGTGGATAGACCGACACGCCGACCGAGGCGCCGATGTAGATGGTATGGCCTTCGACTTCGAACGGCGACTGCAGCGTCGCCAGCAGGCGCCCGGTGACCAGCTTGATCTGCGCTTCGGTAAAGGTACCCGGCAGGACGGCGACAAATTCGTCGCCCCCGACACGCGCCAGCGTATCGCTGTCGCGCAGCGTCTTGCGCAGGCGCGCCGCGGCCATGCGCAGCACCGCGTCGCCGATCGGGTGCCCCAGGCCGTCGTTGACCTTCTTGAAGCCGTCCAGTCCGACCGTGGCGACCGAAAAAGCCTGTCCGGAGCGGCGCGCGTGCGCGATCACCATGCGGATGCGGTCCGACAGCAGCAGGCGGTTGGGCAGCTCGGTCAGGGCGTCGTGGGTGGCCATATGGCGCAGCCGTTCTTCGGTGGCGCGCTGGGCCGACATGTCGCGCCCGACCGCCAGCAGGCCATCGCCCAGGCGCGCAATGCGCAGCTCGAACCAGCTGTCCTGGTCGGGTGTTTTCAGGCGGGCCTGTACCAGCGCTGCGTCAGGGCCGCCGGCGCCGGCAATCGCCTCGCGCAGCGCCGCCTGCTCGGTATCGGCGACGAGATTGACGAGCAGGGCGCCCTGCGCTGCGGCGGCGCCCAGCAGAGCGGCGGTGCGCCGGCTGCTCGCGAGGATGCGGCCGCCCGGATCGATCCGAAATGCGATGTCGCCGGCAGCGTCCATGAGAAGATCCAGCTCATGATCGAATTCCTGCGTGGGCACGGAGAGTGAGCTGGCGCGCATCGTTTAAATTCAGGCCTTCTGTCTGGTGACTGGCGAAAATACGGGATCTTGAACCTGGTGCGGTGTTTTCATTTCACTGAGGCATTTTTACCAAAATAATATGAAATGTATCATTGAAAGATGCCAAAACGCATTAAATATTCTTTAAAAATGCCTGAAAGCACGATTTTTTGATTCAGCGCAGAAACATAGCACCACAGCCCGAGCGTGCTCTAATATAAGTAGCAACGACCTTTCCGCCGATTCGGAGATCAGGATGAACGAGTTCGACACGCACGAAGTATTCAATCAGGCGCCTCCCTTCGAAGGGGTGAACCTGTTCGCCTGCGACACCGCCTTGCGCGAGGCGCTCGAGCGCGAGGGCGGCGGCTTTGCCGAGCCGGCGCTGCGGGAATTGGGCGGGCAGCTCGGCAGCCCCGAGATCCTCGACCTGGGCCGCCAGGCCAACGCCAATCCGCCGCGGCTGACCAGTTTCGACCGCAGCGGGCGCCGCATCGACGAGGTCGAGTTCCACCCGTCGTGGCACAAGCTGATGGCGCTGATGATCGGCGCCGGCGTGCACGCTTCGCCCTGGGAAGGCGGCCGGCCCGGCGCCCAGGTGGCGCGCGCGGCGCAGTTCCTGCTGTTCGGCCAGGTCGAAAACGGCGCCCAATGCCCGGTGACGATGACGTATGCGTCGGTGCCGGCGCTGCGCCAGGCCGGCGCCATCGCCGACGAGTGGCTGCCGAAGATCCTGTCGCGCGAATACGATCCGCGCCCGCTGCCGATTGGCCAGAAACGCGGCGCCCTGATCGGCATGGGCATGACCGAGAAGCAGGGCGGCACCGACGTGCGCGCCAATACCACGCGGGCCACGCGCGGTGCGGACGATACCTGGCGCATCGTCGGCCACAAGTGGTTCTTCTCGGCGCCGCAGTCGGACGCGCACCTGATCCTGGCGCAGGTGGAAGAGCATGGCCTGTCGTGCTTCTTCGTGCCGCGCTTCCTGCCCGATGGCAGCCGCAACGCGATCCGCGTGCAGCGCCTCAAGGACAAGCTGGGCAACCGCTCGAACGCCTCGTCCGAGGTGGAATTCGCCGGCGCCACCGGCTGGCTGGTGGGCCCGGCCGGGCGCGGCATCCCCACGATACTGGAGATGGGCAGCCATACCCGGCTCGATTGCGTGATCGGCAGCGCCGGCATCATGCGCGCCGCGCTGACCCACGCGCTGCACCATGCGCGCGGGCGATCCGCATTCGGTCGCAAGCTGGCGGAGCAGCCGCTGATGCAGAACGTGCTGGCCGACCTGGCGCTCGAATCGGAAGCGGCGACGGCGTTTGCGCTGCGGCTGGCGCGCTGTTTCGACCATCCGGACGATCCGGCCGAAGCGCTGCTGGCTCGGATCCTGACGCCGGCCGGCAAATACTGGATCTGCAAGCGCGGCCCAGGCTTCTGCTTCGAAGCGATGGAAGTCATGGGGGGCAACGGCTACGTCGAGGACGGCCCGCTGGCGCGTTTTTACCGCGAGGCGCCGGTCAACTCGATCTGGGAAGGCTCGGGCAACGTGATGTGCCTGGATCTGCTGCGCGCGTTCGGCAAGACCCCGGCGGCGCGCGAGGCATTGGCGGCCGAGCTGGCGCTCGCTGGCGAGCCGTTGAAGCCTTACGCCGACCGCCTGCTGGCCGACCTGGCGGGCGCACAGGCCGACGAATATGGCGCGCGCCGGCTGGCCGAACGGATCGTCGTCGCGGTGCAGGCGGGGCTGCTGGTGCGGCATGCGCCGTCGTATGTGGCCGATGCGTTCGTGCGTTCGCGGCTGGAGCGGGACGTGGGCGGGGCGTTTGGGCGGCTGCCGGATGGCGTCGATTGCGCCGCCATACTCGCGCGCTCGCTTGTCGAATAGCCGAAAAATGGGGCCGGGTTCGCCGCACCTGACCCCGGGTTGGCGGCCGCGGCGCCAAAAGAATCCGATATTTCTTTCTTAAAATAGGGACAAATGCCCCCAATGGCTGGGATAATGCCGGCACAAGCCACAACAATCTACAGAATGCCCTCCATGAAACAAGATCCACGCTTCCCCAACCTGTTCATCCTGAACCACCCGCTGATTCAGCACAAGCTGTCGCACATGCGCGAGCGCGATACCTCGACCCGCACCTTCCGCGAGCTGCTCAAGGAGATCACGCTGCTGATGGGCTACGAGATCACGCGCGACCTGCCGCTGACCACGCGCTCGATCGAGACCCCGCTGGTGACCATCGACGCCCCCGTCATCGCAGGCAAGAAGCTGGCCATCGTGCCGATCCTGCGCGCCGGCATCGGCATGAGCGACGGCCTGCTGGAGCTGGTGCCGTCGGCCCGCGTCGGCCACATCGGCGTGTTCCGCGACCCGGATACCCACAAGCCGGTGGAATACCTGGTGCGCCTGCCGGACACCGCCGACCGCATCTTCATCCTGTGCGACCCGATGGTCGCGACCGGCAATTCGGCCGTGCATGCGGTCGATGTGCTGAAAAAGCGCGGCGTTTCCGACGACCAGATCATTTTCCTGGCGCTGGTGGCCGCGCCCGAAGGCGTGGAGGTGTTCCAGAAGTCGCATCCCGGCGTCAAGCTGTACGTCGCCTCGCTCGATTCGCACCTGAACGACCATGACTACATCGTGCCTGGCCTGGGCGATGCCGGCGACCGCATCTTCGGCACCAAGTAAGCAGGGGTTGCGATTTGATTGACCAGGAGTTTTTTTCCCGCCTGCGCGCCCTGAACGACAAGTTCGCCGCCGGCGTGCCCGCCACGCTGGCGCGCCTGGGCGAGCTGCGCGCGCGGTTCGATCCGCAGGCGCCGGATCCGGGGCAGGTCGCCGAGCTGCACCAGATCCTGCATACGATCGCCGGGTCCGCGGCGACCTTCGGCTTTCGCACGATGGGTCAGCAGGCGCGCGCCATCGAGCAGCGCCTGCGGGTGCTGATGGCGTTCGAGCAGGTTCCCGCGGCCGACTGGCAGGACTGGCTCGCCAGCCTGGATCAATACACCGCGTGGGCCGCGGCCGACCCGAAATCGGACGATTATCCGGCATAGCGCCTGCAACGGCGCGGACGGCGACGTTTGATCTGGCGCAAACCCAAGGCCTGTTGATGCCTTATATTCAACCGTGCTGCGCCGCCAACGCACCCCGTAAAAGTTGTTGTTTGGAATTTTTAGGGTGCAGCGCATTTTTATTTTGCGGGGAACGTGTTTTTTTAGTTTAATTCGGTATAATGTGGGATCGTTGGATTCGAGGTAGTAGTGCAGTCTGTCTGTCATTCCTTTCTTGCTTCTTCAAACGATCTAAAACGGGCGCAAGCCCAACTAACTGAAATAGGAAATTGTAATGGCAACTGGCATCGTAAAATGGTTCAATGATTCGAAGGGCTTCGGCTTCATCACCCCTGACGAAGGCGGCGAAGATCTGTTCGCTCACTTCTCGGCTATCCAGTCGGCAGGCTTCAAATCGCTGCAAGAGAACCAGCGCGTATCGTTCGAAGTAACCGCTGGTCCTAAGGGCAAGCAAGCATCGAACATTCAGCCTATCTAATAGGTAGCTGAGTCAACGAAACAAAAAATCCTCGGTTTCCGGGGATTTTTTTTCGCCTGATGCTTTTGGAATCGCGGCGCAAAGAGCATCGGGGTCTGGTCCTGCGGACCTGACCCGATCTGGATTTTCGTTGCGACTCCCAAAATAGGGTCAGGTCCGCAGGACCAGACCCCGCCAATAGTCGGGCTGGTTGTAGGTGTGGCGCAGGAAGTCGACAAATGCGCGGATCCGCAGCGGCAAGTGCCGGCGCTGCGCGAACACCGCATGGATGTCGCTGCCCGGCGCCGCATGCTGGTCCAGCACGGTGCGCAAGCGCCCGGCGCGGATTTCCGGCCCCACTTCCCACATCGAGCGCCACGCCAGCCCCTTGCCGGCCAGCGCCCAGTCGTGCAGCACTTCGCCGTCGTTGCACACCATGTTGCCCGCCACCTTCACGGTCACAGTCTTGCCATTGTCGAGAAAGGTCCAGCCGCGCTGGCTGCCTTCGCTGCTGATCGCCAGGCAATTGTGCTTGCCTAAATCCGCCAGCGACAAGGGCGTGCCGTGGCGCTTGAAATAGGCGGGCGAGCCGACCAGCACGCGCTGGTTGTCGGCTAGCTTGACCCCGACCAGGCTCGAATCGGACAGGCTGCCGATACGGATCGCCACGTCGACACCTTCGCCGACCACATCCACCACGCGGTCGTTCAGGTTCAGGTTGATGGTCACATCGCGGTGCTCGGCCAGGAAGGAGGGCAGCAGCGGCGCCACGTGCTGGCGCCCGAAGCCGGCCGGCGCCGACACCATCAGGTGCCCGCTGGCGCGCGCGCTGCGCTCGGCCACCGCCGATTCGGCCTGTTCCAGTTCGCCCAGGATGCGCTGGCAATCTTCCAGGAAGGCGGCGCCTTCATTGGTCAGCGCGAGCTTGCGCGTGGTGCGCTGCAACAGCTTGACGCCCAGGCGGGCCTCCAGCGCATCGAGGCGGCGCCCTATCATGGCCGGCGCGATCCCCTCGGCGCGGGCCGCCGCGGACAGGCTGCCGCGGGCGACGACTTCGACGAAAGTGGATATCTGGCGGAACTGGCCCATAGGTGAAGTCTCGGTGATTTGATACAAAAACACACAGATGAATGTATTTTTTGTCTCGTTTAGGTACGGTCGAGTGAATATACTGGAAAAGATATTAATCGCCAACTGACCTATACTGAAGCGTCGTTGTGCAATGCCGCAGTCCATCCCAAAAATTCATTCAACAGGAGTCACGCATGAGCATCGCCACCCCAGCCGGCATGGAAATCACCGGAGCGATCGAGCCCGGTTTCGAAAAGATCCTGACCCCGGAGGCGCTCGCGCTGGTCACCAAGCTGACGCGCGCCTTCGAGCCGCGCCGCCAGGAACTGCTGGCCAAGCGGGCCGAGCAGGCCAAGCGCCTCGACGCCGGCGAGCGTCCCGATTTCCTCGCCGAGACCGCGCACATCCGCGCCGGCGACTGGAAGATCGCGCCGATTCCGCAGGCACTGCAATGCCGCCGCGTCGAAATCACCGGCCCGACCGACCGCAAGATGGTGATCAACGCACTGAACTCGGGCGCCGACGCCTACATGACCGACTTCGAGGACTCGCAGACGCCGAACTGGCATAACCAGGTGGACGGCCAGATCAACCTGATGGAAGCGATCCGCGGAACCATCACGCTGGAACAGAAGGGCAAGTCGTACAAACTGAACGACAAGATCGCCACGCTGATCGTGCGCCCGCGCGGCTGGCACCTGGACGAAAAGCACGTGCTGGTGGACGGCAAGCGCATCTCCGGCGGCATCTTCGACTTCGCGCTGTTCATGTTCCACAACGCCAAGGAGCAGCTGGCGCGCGGCCTCGGCCCATATTTCTACCTGCCGAAAATCGAGTCGCACCTGGAAGCGCGCCTTTGGAATGACATTTTCGTGATGACGCAAAACGAGCTTGGCATCCCGCAGGGCACGATCAAGGCGACTGTGCTGATCGAAACCATCATGGCCGCGTTCGAGATGGACGAGATCCTGTACGAATTGCGCGAGCACAGCGCGGGCCTGAACGCGGGCCGCTGGGATTACATTTTCTCGTGCATCAAGAAGTTCAAGCTGGACAAGGATTTCTGCCTGGCCGACCGTCCGAAAGTGACGATGACGGCGCCGTTCATGCGCGCCTACGCCTTGCTGCTGCTGAAGACCTGCCATCACCGCGGCGCCCAGGCGATGGGCGGCATGGCCGCGCTCATCCCGATCAAGAACGATCCGGAAAAGAACGAGATCGCGATGGCGGGCGTGCGCGTGGACAAGGCGCGAGACGCAACCGATGGCTACGATGGCGGCTGGGTCGCGCACCCTGGGCTGGTCGAGCTGGCGATGACCGAATTCACCAAGGTACTGGGCGAGCGCCTGAACCAGGTCGATAAGCAGCGTCCGGACGTCAATGTGACGGCCGCGCAGCTGCTCGACTTCAAGCCGGAAGCGCCGATCACGGAAGCGGGCCTGCGCTACAACATCAACGTCGGCATCCACTACCTCGGCAGCTGGCTGACGGGCAATGGCTGCGTGCCGATCCACAACCTGATGGAAGATGCGGCGACCGCGGAGATCAGCCGCTCGCAGGTTTGGCAGTGGATTCGTTCGGACAAGGGTGTGCTGGAAGACGGCCGCAAGGTCACCGCCGAGATGGTGCGCGCGATGATTCCGGAAGAGCTGGCCAAGGTGAAGCTGGATGCGCCGAATGGCGACAACCCGAGCTACGAGCGCGCCGCGCAGATCTTCGAGCAGATGGCGACGTCGGAATCGTTTGAAGAATTCCTGACCTTGCCTTTGTACGAAGAAATTTAAGGATTAGCCGAAGATGGGGACTAGGCGTCCCCGCCGCTCCGCAGGACCAGGCCCCGACTTGCGGCGGCCGCGTTTCCGGGGTCTGGTCCTGCGGACCTGACCCCATTTGTTTTACCGCCTGCGTTCGGCCAACGGCGGCTTTGCAAGAAAATCTGCAAGCGCCTGCTCGTCGATCCGCTCGCCCTGCAAATGGCGAACCAGCGCATCGACCCGGTCTCCGCCCCAAAACAATTCGCCGTCCACGCCAAACGTCGGCACCCCGAACACCCCGCAGGCAATTGCCTTCTCCGTGTCCGACGCCAACTGCGCCTTGATGTGCGGCTGCTGCGCCGCATCGCGTAACGCTGCGCCGTCCAGCCCGAATTCATCGGCGATGCGCATCAGCACCTCGCCATTCGACACATCCTTCCCGTCCTCCCAGCACGCCTTCATTACGGCCAGCGCAAATCTTCGCCGCTGATCCTGCCGCGTCAACGCCAGGCACATCCGCAGCGCCTGCAGCGGATTGAACGGATGCCCCGGCGGCCCCTTGAAGCCGAGCCCGAGCCGGGCCGCTTCACGCATCACATCCCTGAACAGGTACTGGCGCTTGGCCGGCACTTCCGCCGGACCTTTCTGTCCGTGCGCGTTGAGCAAGCCCGCGAACAGCACCGGCTGAAACACGATTTCCGCGCCAGCCGCTTCGATGCGATCCAACGCCGCCGTGGACAGCCACGCATACGGGCTGACCGGGTCGAAATAGAAGGTGACCGTGGCCGTCATCAGAAACTGTTCTTCCACTCGCGCAGCGCGGCAAACGCGGCCAGCGGGGCGGCGCCGGCATCGATCTTGTGCGCCGCCACCAGGCTGGCGACGATTTCCGGTTCGCGGTAGCGCAGGAAGGGATTGGTCGCTTTCTCAGTGCCGATTGTCGACGGCACGGTAGCAAGGCCGGCGGCCCGTTTGGCGCTGTCGGCCTCTACGCGCGCGTGCAGTTGCCGATTGCCTGGCTCGACCGCATTGGCGAAGCGCAAGTTGGCCAGCGTGTATTCATGCGCGCAGTAGACGCTGGTGTCGTCGGGCAGCGCGGCCAGCTTGCCGAGCGAACCGGCCATCTGCGCCGGCGTTCCCTCGAAGATACGGCCGCAGCCGCCGGCAAACAGCGTGTCGCCGCAAAACAGCCAGTGCTCGCCTGGCGTTTCGCGCACGTACGCAATGTGGCCTTTGGTATGGCCGGGCACGTCGAGCACGCGCAAGGTCAGCGCCAGGCCGGGTACCTCGACACGGTCGCCTTCGCCCAGCGGCACAGTCACCGCGGAAATGTTATCGTTGCGCGGGCCGAACACCGGCACGTTCGCGTGCGCGAGCAGTCCGGGCACCCCGCCAATGTGGTCAGCATGGTGATGGGTGAGTAGAATGGCAGTGAGGGTGAGCTTGTGCTCGGCCAGCGCGGCAAGGATGGGCGCGCTGTCGCCGGGATCGACGGCGGCGGCATGGACGCCGTCATGCACCAGCCACAGGTAGTTGTCTTTGAAGGCGGGAACGGCAAGCACGCGTAGCGATGGAATCATAGTGGAGTTCGACGAAAAGGCAGGCATGGATAGCGAGGCATCTGAAAAATCCATTATAGCGCTCGACGGCTGGCTGCAATCGCCCGCCGGCGCCTACGTGCGCGCGTGGGAGCAGGCCTGCCTGGACGAGCTGACGGCCGATATCTTCGGCTTCAACGCGGTGCAGATTGGCCTGCCGCAGATCGACGCGCTGGCGGCCAACCGCATGCCCAACAAGTGGCAGGCGGCAACGCGCACGTCCACGGCCGACGAACTGGCGATCGCCTCGACCGGCAAGCAGATCGCGGTGGCGCTCGAATTTGCCGAGTTGCCGTTCGCGTCGCAGAGCCTGGACCTGGTGGTGCTGCCGCACGTGCTCGAATTCGCGGCCGAGCCGCACCAGGTGCTGCGCGAGGTCGAGCGGGTGCTCATTCCCGAGGGGCAGGTAATCATCTGCGGCTTCAATCCGGCCAGCCTGTGGGGCGTGCGCCAGGGGATGGGGCGGATCGCGCGCAGCCCCTATTTGCCGGTCGCTGGCGAATTCATCTCTATGCCGCGCATGAAAGACTGGTTAAAATTGTTGAATCTTGGCGTGAGCCGCAGCCATTTCGGCTGCTACGCGCCGCCTTGCCGCAGCGCGCAGTGGCTCAACCGCTTCGCCTTCATGGAGCGCACGGGGCAGCGCTGGTGGCCGTATCTTGGCGCGGTGTACATGGTGCACGCGATCAAGCGCGTCAAGGGGATGACCATCATCGGTCCCGCATGGAACAAAAAAACGGTGGCCCCGCAGGCGGTCCCGGCAACCAACAGAAAGTAAATCAGCATCGATGAGCAAAGTAGAGATTTTTACCGATGGCGCGTGCAAGGGCAATCCCGGCACCGGCGGCTGGGGCGCCTTGCTGGTGGCCGATGGCCATGAAAAGGAAATCTTCGGCGGCGAGCTGAACACCACCAACAACCGCATGGAGTTGCGCGCCGTGATCGAGGCGCTGACCACGCTGACGCGGCCGTGCGAGGTGGTGCTGCATACCGACAGCCAGTACGTACAGAAGGGCATCTCGGAGTGGATTCACGGCTGGAAGAAGCGTGGATGGAAGACCGCGGCCAAGGAGCCTGTGAAGAACGAAGACCTGTGGAAGGCGCTGGACGCGGCGCAATCCGAGCACAAGGTGGACTGGCGCTGGGTGCGCGGCCACAACGGCCATCCGGGCAATGAGCGGGCCGACGTGCTGGCCAACCGCGGCGTGGAGACGGTTCGCAAATAACCGGTGTCCAACCGGCCTGGCTACGGCCAGGCTGTTGCCGTCTGGTAAAATGCTGCCGCGCTCCTCCCGTTCATTCACTGAGTCCCTATGCGTCAAATCGTCCTCGACACCGAAACCACCGGCCTGAATCCGCGCACCGGCGACCGCGTCATCGAAGTGGGCTGCGTCGAACTGGTCAACCGCATGCTGACCGGCAATAACTTCCACCGCTACATCAATCCCGAACGCGATTCGGAAGAGGGCGCGCTGGCGGTCCACGGCCTGACAACCGAATTCCTGCGCGACAAGCCGAAGTTCGCCGAGATCGTGCACGAGCTGCGCGAGTACATCCAGGGCGCCGAAGTCATCATCCACAATGCGCCGTTCGACCTGGGCTTCCTGAACCACGAATTCAAGCTGCTGGGCCTGCCTTCCTTCACCGAGCACTGCTCGGGCGTGATCGACACGCTCGTCAACGCCAAGGAGATGCATCCGGGCAAGCGCAACTCGCTCGACGCGCTGTGCGACCGCTACGGCGTGTCGAACGCGCACCGCAAGCTGCACGGCGCGCTGCTCGACGCCGAACTGCTGGCCGACGTCTACCTGTCGATGACGCGCGGGCAGAATTCCATGTGGATGGATACGGAAGAAGATTCGGCGTCGGGCGGCGGCCTGCTGGAGGCAGTGCCGCTGGCGGAAATTTTCGTGCTGGTCGCGAGCGACGAGGAGATGGCCGAGCACGCAAGTGTGCTGGGCGGCCTCGACAAGGCGGTCAAAGGCCAGTGCGTCTGGAGAAATTACGCGGATGCATAACTTTTCGTGACGTTTTCGCGGGGATATGTCATAATACGCCCCGCTTCGGGAGGTTAGCTCAGGGGTAGAGCACTGCATTCACACTGCAGGGGTCGCAAGTTCGAAACTTGCACTTCCCACCAAGATTCGCTTTAAATTCAAAGGCTTGCAACGATCAGTTGCAGGCCTTTTTTGCGTTGTACGGGAAAAGTACGGGAAACGGCCGCGAACCGCTGCGCACTTCGGCGGACGTGCACGACCGATACTCCTTCCCCTACGCTAATGCCGAACGGTGGATGCCGGTGTGCGAGGAGGAGGGCGATGTGATGCTGAAGTTGATCTGCGGACGTCAGCCGCCGCGCCACCCTGATAGGTGGGCTGCGAAATTCGGAGGTCGCTTTCGCCGGCCTAGCTTCTAGCTGGTTGGGCATCTTGACGTGCTCGTCCTCTCCCTAATTGAGCCTACGTACAGACGCGCTGGAAAGTATTTACGGTGGTGTGTCAATACCGCTACATTTTTTAAAACGGATTGCATTTTACTCAATTAATAAATAGTATTTTATTTACTGCAATATTTTTTGGGTGACGAATGAAAACCTTAATGCTGTGTATCTGTGTGATTTTTAGTACCTTACTGACTGGTTGTGGAGCGGGTGCTAACGATGGAAATGTTGTATGCAAGGACGGCTGGGTTTCTCCGTCTGGTGGCAAACAGGGCGCTTGCTCTTCCCATGGAGGCGTGGCTTAAAATTTAACGGAGTCTCTATGAAGATATTCACTGTTGCAGCATTAACGGTCTTGCTTGCTTTTTCTGCTCCGGCGTTCGCCAAGGGGGGAAGAGGCGGAGGGCATGCTCATTACGGTGGTGGGCACCATACAAGTAGTCATGGCGGGCATTACGCTGGCGGACGTGGTAGCTCCCACAAAGGCGGTTCGTACCGTAATAGCCGCACTGGGAACCGCTACGGGAAACACAAATAAAAGGGTAGCGGGTTCGTCGTAAATCTGACTAATCCCCTGTTCTGGATTGTCGAACAGTTCCTGCTGACGAAGTTCAATAGCCACCCCCTGTCGATCCAGCATTGCCGGGCGGTGTGGCGCTCGTAGCTGTCAGATGTCAGGGTGCCCCTTCGGTTGGGGCATCCTTGCGGCCAGTCTTCCTACGGCTGCTGCATAAATGGGTGCTCCTATGCCGTCCTTCGTGCGGTTCTTGTAGAGGTAGCTGATCCACTGCTTGAGGGCCGCCCCGTAGCACGGATCGGAAGATTGAACCTCATTATTAATCGCCGGTTTCCGTTCTTTCGCGCGACGACGCGATGCACGATTCAACCCATCCATGGATCTCGCTCTTGACCCACACGGCGCAGCGATTTCCCAGCTTGACTGGTTTCGGAAATCTCCCCTGGCGGATGGCTGCGTAAATGCTGGTTTTCGACATGCAGCAGATCGACACTACTTCGGGTAGCTTGATAAATTTTGGCTGGTCTGGCGTTTCCTTGACTCTTTCGAGCACTGCGCTGTTCAATTCCGATCTCCTCGAGTTTGGTGGATGGCAATGTGATTAAGGGCTAACGGTTCAGAGTGGGGTCTACCTTGCGGTCTTTGTCGGGGTGCGGCGCCTCGAGACGCGGGGGCAGGTCGTAGACGGGCACCATAGGCTGGGCATGTTCCGTCGCCTTTGCCGCGATGCGAACACGTTCCAACGCTTCGGCTCGCAGCCGGTCGAGCTTGTCCGCTTCCCAAGCATTACGATTGACTTCCTTGATCGGCTTTTGCGTCGTCTGGTCGCCGCGATCGCGCACCTGGTCGGTGATGGTGACCCGCTTCCGGCCTCGGTACACCAGGGCCATGTCATCACCCTGCTTGATTCCTCCGACACCGATGGCGCGCTCCAGATCGACACCCCAGATGGTCCTGTCGCCGTCGATCGTCTTGATCGTGACGAAGTAATTTTGTTTCTCATCTGGGTTATGTTCGTATGGAGCGCGGCCGTGCTCTAGCAGCCTGCCGACGTACACGCGCTGTTGCTGGAATCGTTCGGTGGCTAACTCTGAAGCCATTGCGACCGCTTTCGCAGAGTCGCCACGTTCGGTGAGAATGGCGCGCAGCGTATCGACGGCCACACGCTGCTGCTTGCTGAGGGAGCGGTACGCGTCTTGATGGTGTTCGTCGGCATGCTCAATCCGGCGTTCGACCGGACCGTCCTGTTTGGCGGGTGCTGCACGAACGACAGAATGCGTGCGGTCCCGCCCTTGCTCGATCGCGTTGTGCCGCCTGGGCTGCAGTTCCGCGCGCAACTCTGTCAGACGGGCTTTGTCGACTTCGTGCGGCGTATATCCTTCCACCTCGATCTCGCGTAAGGATGCCGCCAGCCACACCTCGCGCCTGAATTCGTCCGTGCCCTTGACCCGGATACTGGTCCATTGTTTTGCCTCTGCCAGTTCGACCATCGAGCGCGCGATCAGAGGATCGTTATGCTCCGTCGCGATGCGCTTGCCCTTGTCTTCGAAGGCGAGCAGGTTCGGATCGTCCCGGAAGTAGAATTTGTTATCCGCGACCAGATAGCGCCTCGCCAGCACCGCCGGCGCCGGAACGAGGTCCGATTTCGGCCACTTCGAACCATCAAGCGAGGTGCCTGGCGCATTGAAAGACGGCTCGTCGTTCTTTGGCGATTCAGGTTGCCCTACATGCGGCGCGGGATCCTTGTCGTCGGCGTCGATGAAGATCGGCTTGTCGGGGTCGTCGGGGCGATACTTGTCCCACAGGTTTGCGGCCGCTCTCCAGCTGGCGCCGGCCAGCACTTCGAGATCGCGCAACACCGGCGCGAGGTCGGTACGATCGCGCCATCCGAGCTCCTCAAGACCGGACTTCGCCATCCGGGCCTCAAGGCTGGCGACAAACGCGGCGCTGATCCTTTCCGCCTCGGCGCCCGGCAGCCTTATGTTCGCGCCGGCCGGCGCCGCCGCATGCGCTTCATCGGCCGGGCCGCGCGGAACCTCGTGCTCCTTTGGCACCGCCCCAGCCAGCGGTGCTCCGGAGGTTGCGGGGGCGCTTTCAGCGGGAAGAGGCGCGACCGTTCCGTCATAGTCAGGGGACGCCGAATCCATCGGGATTCTCGCGGAGGAATCGAGATTGGAAGGATCGTGTGCCTCCATCCTCGCCTGCGAAAGTGCGGCGGAAACCTCCGGCGTATTTTCAGTCGGGCCGTGCGCTCGCTGCTGTTCTTCCTTGATGTCGAGCGCAGTCGTTCCCTGCCGGTCTGGCAGCGCTGGTGCTCGCTCGGATTCCAAGTCGATCGTATTCATTGGTGCGCCTCTCCCTTCACTTTGTTATTGCCGCGGTTCACCAGGCGTTCGCCGGTTTGAGACCTCGATGTCCACCCGCCGGTTTTTCATTCGCCCTTCGGGCACGGAGTTGTCGGCGACGAAACCGCCCGCCGCCAGGAAATGCGTCCTCACTTTCGCCGGGTCGACGCCATTGCCGACGAGGAAATTGCGCGCCGCTTTGGCGCGCTGTCGTGCAATGGCTTCGCTTGCCGGCGTTTTTACTCGCGCGTCGGTGGCTCCCCAGATCGCAATTGATTGGCCTTCCATTGCTGCCTTGACGAGGGCTTGTTGAAAAACCGGGCTGGGAACAAACTGCGCGTCGCCATTGGAGAAGAAGCTGCGGAACAGGACGACCTGGTCGTCCGCGCGAACGATCTCCGCCGGCATTGGCAGGACGTTGGCTGGAGCCGCACGTCGCTGACTCGGTGCCGATGGTGCGGAGGAAGGGGGCGGAATTATGGGAGCGGCGGACGGCGCTTCCGGCGGGCGCATCGATGCTGCCATATACGCGCGCAAATTTTCGATGTCGCGTTTGAGCAGTTCCGCCTGCTGGATAGCCCCCTGGTCTCGTTCCGCAGCCTGGTCGCGCTCCAGCCCGCGGCTGTACTCTGCCATCGCGTCGGCACGATTGATCGGAACGCGCGATGCGCCATCGGGGGTATTCAGACGGGGCGGCGAGCTACAGCCGGAAGACAGCAAGGCGAGTGCGAGCAGCACTGAAAGGAGACGTCGCATGGGCATTCCTCTAAGCTGATTGTTCATTGATCCAGAACGGACAGGTCGATGGTCCCGGCGGGCGGAGGCCTGGCGATCGCCTGCGTGGCCCGGGAGGGCGCCTGTCGCGTAGCACTCACTGCGTGCAACGAGGAGTCCCCTTGGGAAATCTCGTTTCCTGCATCGGGCTGGGGCGGCTCGAAGACGTCGGCGGTATCGATTGCGGCGAAGCTGCCGAGCTGGCTGAATATCGCTTCGACCACGGCTTCAGTTTCTTGCTCTGTCGGCGCTTCCGGATCGGCGAAGCGCGGCACCGCCTGGACGTCGATAGCCAGCAGCGACAGATCGAGCTTTTCCTCTTCTCGAAGGGGACGAATTTTCTGTTCCACCTTGGCCTTGTGCAGTGCGATGTCGAGAACGGGCACCTGCGCACTGAGCTCCTCCAGCACGAAAGCCGCATGCTTGAGCTGCGCTTCGGTCGGCTGCACGGCGCGTTCGCGTCCGAGTCCCAGGCGTGGCAGCAGGCCTTTGGGTTTGTTCGGCCGCCGGTCCAGCATCGCCAGACAGGAGCTGACCTCCTTCAGCCGTTCGATGAACTGCGGATCCTCGTAATACCTGGCCTTGTCGCACAGGATTGGCCGGGTGTTTTCCATGACGATGATTTGCTGCGTCTGCGGCATCTCCTTCAGTTCCTGCGGCAGCATCAGCGCGCGACGCTGGTCGGTCGCGTTCTCCGACGACGACCCGAGCTGGCCGAATGACCTTGGCCGGTTCACACCGGTGGAGATCGACTTAACGGTGAGGTAGCCGAGCATTTCGCTGTATTCCTTCGCATCCTTCTGTTCACGCGGCGGAAACAGAATCTGCACGCCGTGATTCGTGACCAGAGTTCGGGTGTCGCCCGCACCGTAGATCGCTTCCAGCTGCGAGATGCTCTGGACGATCGTCAGCAGCCGCAGGTTGTAGCCGCGGATGTAGGGATTGGCCTTGGCGATGATGCCAATCTTGCCGAGCGCGGCGAACTCGTCCAGGATCAAGAGGCACTGGTGGCGCAGATCAGGATTGTTCTCGGGAAGCTCCCTGGTGTTGAGACTGATAATCTGGGAGAACAGCATGTTGACCAGCAGGGCCGCGTCGGCCAGCCGGGACGGTTCGACGCCGACGTACAGCGAGATGCGTTGGCGGCGCAAATGGCGCAGGTCGAAATCCGAAGTGCAGGTCGCCGCGTCGATGAGCGGATTGGCAAACACCAGCAGCGGCGCGTTGAAGGTCGAGATGATGTTGCCCAGCGTGTTTTCCGGCGCGGACAGGAAGCGGTTAAACGCATCGACGCAGTCTTCGCTGAGCGGTGTCTTGCTGCTGGCGCGTGCAAGGATGGCGCCCTGGATGTGGTCCTTGAGCGATTTCCCCTTCCCAGACGATTGACGGAATACTTCTCCCATCGTGCACGGAAGGGTTGGGCTTTCGATCAGGTACAGCACGAAGGCCAGGAACAGATTGCGCGCATTGTCGTTCCAGAATTTTTCACGGGGATCGCAATCGCCCGGGTAGAACACCTGGCCAATCGCCAGGATGTCGCCGACCCTGCGGCGCGGATCGCGCGAGACCGCGTCCAGCATGTTCCAGCGGTGCGTACGCCGGTCTTCGGCAAACGGCGCAAACAGGAACACCTGTTGCCCGTGCCTGGCGCGGAAAGCAGACGTTAGCCGGAAGTTCTCCAGCTTCAGGTCGAACACGACCACCGAGTCCGTGTAATTGAGCAAGTTGGGTACGACCAGCGCGACACCTTTGCCCGAGCCGGTAGGCGCGGCCAGCAGGATGAATTGCTGGCCGTCGACGATCAGATACTCGCCGCGGTATTTGCCAACGATGACGCCGCTCATAACAAGCCCGCCTTGCGAATCTCCGCACGCGTGGCCCAGCGGGCGTCGCCGTGCAGCGATCTTCCCGCCCGCGCCTGCGATACCAGCACGATCACCGGGATTGCGAAGACCGCAGCCAGCGCCAGCGCCATCGCGAGCAGCAAGCGCTTGCGCTGGATGGCGTCGCCGGAGTAGGCGTCCCAGTAGCGCAGCCAGCTGTCCACGCCGACGCCGGCCGGTGCCGCTTTGCTGACGATGAAGTACAGCCAGCCGGCGAGGTAGCACGCCATCACTGTGCCGGCGACCAGGTAGACGGCGCCGAAGATCAACTGAGTGCGCGTCATGACAAGCCCGCCGCTCGATGGATGACGCCCTTGCCGAAACGCGCGTCGAGCTTTGCCAGCGGGTCGTAGTACACCTCGGAGACATACCGCTCCTTGCGCGCCGGCGAGCCGCGTTCTTCGACATGCCGCTCCACCGCGATGTGAACGATGACGTCGATCGTCAGCGTCACAAGCTGTTTCAGGGAATCGGCGTCATAGATGGCGGCGTGCGGATGTTCCTTGCACATGAATACGTAGCGCTCGCGCGCCAGCGCGCAGGACTCGGCGTGAAAGCTGGAAATCGAGCCGCTGTGGCCGGTCGTGAGCAGCTTGAGGAAGTCGAACGCTTCGGCGCCGCGCAGCTCCGCCAGCAGAACCCGGTCCGGCTTCATTCGCATCGCGCTTGCGATCAGGTCCGACGGCGTGACTGTGCCCTCGCGCTGGCCACTCTTCGAATAAAGCAGATGAACGCGATTCGGATGCCGGTCCAGGTGGATCTCCCGCACGTCCTCGATCGTGATCAGGCGTTCGTCCTCGGGGATATACTGGCACGCGGCCTTCATCAGCGAGGTCTTGCCGCAGCCGGTGTCGCCCACGAAGACGATGTTTTGCTTGGCGCGCACCGCTTCGACCAGGAACTGCGCGAGCCGGCTGTTTTCAAGATGTTTCATCAGAGTGCGCTGTGCCGCGGTGAGGCACTGCTCGCGTGCTGTATCGGCTTCGCGGCGCGACCAGAGATAGCGACTGAAGAAGCCGTCGGTTTCATAGGCGTCAAAACTCCGGGTCGCGGCATCGGGAATGCGGATGGTGAGCGAAACGGTGTCGCGTTCCGCGGCGGGCGGCACCACGACCTGGATGCGCTGGTCGCCGGGAAGTTGCGCCGACAGTAGCGGAGTCTGGGCGTCGATCCGCTGGCTGGTGTAGGACGCGATGGCATTGGCCAGCGAGGTGCAGCGCTCGAACGTCAGCATCGGCGCGTCGTGCCGGCTCCACGACGGGCCGGCTTCGACGAACACCTCGCCCGCGCGATTGACGACGATTTCAGTGGCATGCGGAATGCGGAGGAATTCCGCTAGAGGCCGCAGCAGCTCATTGACCATCGCGTCCTGCGCCAGTATGTCATTGCGGTCGTAGGGCATAGACGCCTCCGAAATCGAGATCGCGGCTGACAAAAATCGTCGCGCGATCGCCCTGATGTTTGTAGATGGTGGGTTTGATGTTGATGGTGCTGTCGAGGATGCGCTCCGCCAAGCGCTGGCCGGATTGCGTCGTGCTTTGAAAGACCGCGACGCCCTGGGCGCCGCCGCCATTCTCGCTGGACGCTTTCGCCGTTTCGTAGGCGATGGCATCGTCGACCAGCGACAGCAGGACCGCCGCGCCGATCCGCTCCGGCCAGCGGTTATCCACGTGCCCTGGCGAGCCGGAGGTTCCCAGCGCGTCGGCCGCCGGCGAATTGACGTTCACCACGACGCCGTTCGGCGTCTGCAGCCGGGTCCATAGGATGAACAGGCGGCGCTGACCCTGGGCCATGGTCGCCACATATTCGCCCACTGCCGTGGATCCGCGCTCGGCCAGTACGACCTTGCCGTTATCGCTGTAGACATTCGAGGACAGTACGCAAGTGGCCTTGCCCGACACTTCGCTGACGATGCGCACCGATAGGTTGCAGTCGATGCTGCGGCCTTCCGGCAGAATCATGTCGCGGTTGCCGATCATCGTGGCGCTCACCGCCTTCGCGGCGCCGCCTGTCGGCATGGTCGCTAAGGCGCCCTGCGGCGATGCGATTGTGTGCGGCGCGGGTAACGGTTGGGCAGCCGTCGCCTGCGCCGGATCTTCGTGATGTCCCGTGCCGGCGGATGAACGAAGAAGCGCCTGAATGTAAGGATTGTTCGGATCGAACGCCTGCGTTGCGCCGGAAGCCGGCGGCGGCAGCACCACGTCGCCTCCGTAGCGGCTGGCCGGCGGCGGCAGATGCGCGCCGCGCGCGTCTTTCGTGCCGTTCGCGATAAGGGGAATGGGCGCCACTGAATCCGCTGGCATGGGCGCGATCGCGGGCACGATCACCTGGCCGTTGCCGCAGACGCGGATCGGCTGCCCGCCGGGGCCGGTCATCGGCATACCGTCCGGACCAAGCAAGGGGCGACTGGTGGCCCCAGCTGGGCAGGCGATGGAGGCGTCCCCGGCGCCGACCGACCGGTTCGGCGCGGCGGCGCCAGGCAGGGGCGGGGGATCCGTGTTGAAGATGCGGCGCTTTCCGGAGTCGCCAGGCTTGTTTTGGTCAGCGCTGGCAAGCCGGCGCGCGGCATCCTGCGCTTTGCCGGCGTCACGGTATTTGGCGAGCGACATCGCCGTCGCGGTGACCAGCAGCGCAGCGGCGATTACGATCGCTACTATCTTTCCACCTCTGCGAGGCGAAGGGCCGCCACGGCTGTTGACCGAGACAATGCCTGTCGGCTCCGGTATCGTCTGAGCTGGCTGATCTTCTCGAAGTTGGGACATTGTTATTTTCCTTCGCGAAGGTCGCGGATTACGCCGCGAACGGTGGTGCCGGCCACCGGTGGCACGCCGTCCGGATCGAATGCCTCATTCCAGATACCCACGGCCGACGCGCCCAGGCGCAGCACGAAGCGTCGGCCCATCCGCTGCACGGCGAACAGGCTGCTGTCGCCCGCATCGATGTGGAAGTTCACGCGAGACTCCTCTCCCTGGGGTGACAGCGCGAAGATGGTGGGCACCTCGCGGTTGGCGGGGAATCGGAAGTAGGTGAACCTGCCGTCGTCGAATACCAGCGTTGGCGCGATGTCGCTGCTGCCCGGGGCAAGCTGCATCGTGTAGCGCCAGTTGCGCGGGGCGGGCCTGGCGGGCGTGTTCGCTGTGGTCCTCAAGGGCAAGCGCTCGGCCGCTGTGGCCAGCCGCGCGAGCACGGTGGTCGCCACCGCTTTGATGTCGGGTTCGGGGTAGGTGAACATCACCCTGAACATCGGCACGCTCTGGGCGGAGGCCACGCGCTTTGATTTGGCGGCGCGGGTGGGGCCGGCGTCAGGCAGCACGCGCAACTGAAAGCTGTAGTCCCGCAAGTCCGTTTTCAGCTCGAGATTGTTGTGGGTGGCGCCTTCCTTCGGCTTGACCAGTACCTGGTTGGTCCCGGGATCGGCGTGGATGCACCATTCGAGGTCCGGCTTGGTGCAGTCCGACGGGAAGCCCGTCGCCGTGCCGTCCTTGCCGATTTTTTCATCCGCGCCAAGAACGATGCGCGTGACGGTGCCGCGCTGGACCGGCACGACCGTGACGTCGTCCCTGCTGTACCGAACGTAGCTGATGCGCGGGTCCGCGCGCGTAGACGCCGGGATGATCGCAGCGCCGGCAGGCAGGTTTGCCATCGAGACGGCCAGTAGCAGGACGCTTTTTTGCAGTGTTCTCATGATGCGGGACTCTTTTGCGATGGTGCGCCGATGGGAGCGATTTCGGCGTCGACCCGGTAGCTGGTCACCCGGTACCCAAGCGGGTTGGCGATCAGGTCCTTTTCCTTGCCGGCCATGGTGGGCTTGTATTCGTAGCCGATGGTGGCGACGAAGTATTGCGGCGCGTCGTTCGATTCGGCTTCGACCCGCCTGGTCGATTTTGCGAAGCGGATTACCGCCTGGCTGCCGGCGCCGTTGGCGGACAGCTGGACGCTGAGGATCGTCACGCGCATCTCGACGCTTGCGCCGTATTTCGCGTCGCGGGCGTACGCACCTTCGTACAGGCGCGCGAAGTCTCGCGCGACCGGCTCATTGCTCATGCCGAGCACGGTGTCGTAGTCGGACTGGAGCAGCTTGTAGTTGTACGACTCGCGCGCCACGATGTAGCGTTGCGCCCAGTGCTTGTCGAGCAATTCCTGGTAGCCGGCGATGCGGCGGTCGTCGATGGCACCCACGAATTCCACGTTGCCGGTCGCTTTCTCCATCGCGAACAGGTACGGGACGTTGCGCCGGAAGGGCGCCAGAGTAGCGATCCCGACTAGCGCAATCACCGCCAGCAGCGAGGCCGCGCCGGCCACCCGCCAGGCGCGCTGTTCGGATTTCTCACGGCGCGCTTCGCGGTCGGCTTCCCATCCGAGCGCGTCGGCGAAATACGCCTGTTCGCCCGAAGGAGGGACGCGAACGGCTTCAGCCTTGTGGGCGGTTTTGGACATGTCGTTCATCTTGCGACGTAGGGTTGGTACACGAAGGTATCGCTGCCGTCGCCACGGCGCGACAACCGCAACAGCTCGCGTTCCTTGAGGGCTTGCTGGTTTGCGCGGTCGGCCGAATCCGCCATCGCGTTGAGAACCACGAGGCGGTTTGCATCATTGGTCACCTGTGCGGATTCGGCGACCAGGCGCGCGGTCAGTTCTGCAATTGACTTTGGATCGGTAGTTGCGTTGATTTGTCCGCGCAGTCCCTCGATCTGGTTCATGCGCTGATTCAGGTGGACCATCGCGTTTTGTTGTAGCGCGCCGACCTGGGCACTGTTGTTCAGGAAGGCCTGGCAAGTGGTCCGGTCCACACCCGTGCGGTCTTGGCAGTCGTAGATCATCGATGCATTGCGGATGCCGGCGGCTTGGGAAGTCAACGCGCCGGCGCCGTGCGCACGTACGTCATCGAGCACTTGCACGACATCGGCCGGGACAGTAGCGCGCAGCTGAGGGTTATTCAGGATGTTCCCCAGCCCGCGCGAGCCTGTCAGTGCCGCATGCTGGTCCTCCATCTGCTTGAGCTGCGCCTTCATCTGCGCGAACTGCTGACGCCAGGCTTCAACCTGTTTAATGGCCTGCGCCAAAGCGGTCGCATCAAACACGGGCATCGCCGACGCTCGCGAGGCGCTCGCCAGCATGGCAGCGATTGTGAGTGCGCCAATGGCGCGCTGGATTCTCGTTTTCATGGGGTCTCCTATGCGGCTTTGCGAAGCCGTTCAATGGTGTTGCGCTGAAAGAGCGGAGCGCGAGGGGGCGGGGGCGGTCCCGCCGTACTGTTTCCGCCTCCGGGGAAAATGGCGCCACCGGCAGGCTTGCCGGGAGGCGCCGGTTTTGCCTTTGCTGGCCTGTTCATCAGGTCGAGTAGTGCCCGGCCCACGGTGCGGCCGATGCCGGCGATCGACACGCCTCCCGATAAGGCCGCGGCGATCTGCGGCAGGTTGAACATCACGACGCCAAGGGCGCCGCAGCACAGGAGCAGGGAGGTCGTGGCGGAAATTACGTTGGCTGTGTCAGGAGTGGCCGAGATATGGGCGGCGTACTGGCTGACGAAACTGGTCAACATGACGATGCTGGTTGCAACGAGCACCTTGAGCACGACGCAATTGAGTACCTGTCCAATCCAGCTTTCGGTGTACTTTTCCGTGGCCGGCCACATCGCGCACAGGACGAACGCCGGGCCGATCGCCAGCACGATGGCGAGGGCAACTTTCGCGAGCAAATAGAAGCCGAGGCCGAGGCTGAAGATAAAACATTCTGCGATCGCCACCGCGGCGGCTGCGGCCATTAGGCCAAAATTGGGCCAGAATCCGACCACCGCCTGATTCCACAGCTGTACGCCCAGTTCATCGAATGGCTTGGCGAAATCGTCGATCAGTGCTCCGACCGACGATAAGCCGGACATCGACTCGATAAGCGCAGATTCGAGCGCCGCGGTCCCTTCGAGCACATTGGTCTGGTAGGCGCCGGCCGAAAGAGCAATCCCGGCAATGAGTGCCATGCGAAACGATTTCCAGACAACGGTCTGCACCGGGTCGCCCGCATCGCCGCGCATGATGGTGAACGCGATGACGATCAGGTGGATCGTGGCGCCGGTCAGGGCGATCGGCGCCAGCGCCGCGCACAGCGCCGCGCTTTTGCTTGACACAGCGGTGTCGAGAAGTCCGTCGATCGCGGCTTCAACTTCTTGGGCGATCCCCATGATTATTTTCCTGCTGGTTTAGGTGCGGTTGGAAAGCCTCGGGGATCTGGCTTGTAGTGGAACGTGTCCGCCCCGTTCCTTGCAGGCGGCTTGTCCACTTCCTTTTTCGGTGGTGGCGGTGTCGACCCGGCCGGCGGCTGGTACTTGAAGGTGTCCGAACCATCGCCGGTTCGGCGCGCGAGCTCCCGGTCCCGGTCGGTGCAGCCGGAGAACAGGGCCATCAACATCATGGTGGCGAGCAGGGTGGGGCGGTTCGGTACCATGGGGCTCCTTTAGTGACGCATGAGGGTGCGACGTGCGGCGATGCGCTTGTGTAGTTCCGGCTCCCACACCGCCGGGTCGTCGCCCAGTTCGGCGCGGATCGCGTCGAGCAGTTCGACGTTGTCCAGCGAGCCGGACAGGATGTTGAGGACGTCGGGCATCGCTCCGAGGTCGAATTTCACGATGGCCGAACGGTGCCCCTGCTTGACCAGGAACAGGCGGCTGTCTTCGCCGAGGTTGCGGATGATCTCGAACTCCTGTTCGGTGACCTTGAATCCCTCGACGTAGTCGTCATGGTCGGCCGAAGGGTTGGGGAGAAAAATCTTCGTCACGGATTGCTCGACCATCGTCTTGCCGATGGCGTGGCGCAGCACGTCGGACGGCGACTGAGTGATGAAGACGCCCAGGCCGCTCTGCTTGCGGATGGTCTTCTGCTTGTTCATCGCAAAGTCGGCAAAGTACGGGTCGGAGAGCGGCTTCCAGAATTCTTCCATCCAGTAGATGAAGGGATTGCCGTCGATGAGCGATTCGGTCACGTGCAGCAGGTAGGCCATCATCGGCGTGCGGATCTCGGGATCGTCGAGAAACTCGGTGTAGTCGTAGCCGTGAATCCGGATCGTTGGGTCGCTGAAATCCTGGGTGTCGCGCGGATTGTCGAAGGCCCAGCCGTGCTGGTGGTTGCCGATCCACTTGACCAGGCGGTCGCGCACGCTGTTGCCACCCTGGACGACCTTCAGGTTCTGCCACACCGACGCCAGCCGGCGCAGTTCGATATGGACGTTCTCGCTCATGACGGTGCGCACGGCGGCGCTGATTTCGGCGTCTTCGGCCGCTATCTGGTTGGGCGCGGCGGGACCGGCCAGCAGTCGAACGAACCTTTCGCAGAAGCCGATGTGGTGTTCGGTGGGCGCCAGCTGGAAGGGATTGAATCCGGTCGGCTCGCCGCGCTTCAGGGCGTTGTACTTGCCGCCGAGACGGCGGATCGCGATCTCGGCGCCGCGGTCCTTGTCGAAGAACACGCCGCGCAGGCCCGGGTACTTCAGGGCGAACAGCATCAGCCCCAGCACGAGCGTGGTCTTGCCGGTACCGATCTGGCCGATGACGGCGGTGTTGCCCGGCTTTTTCTCGTCGGTGGCGTCGTGGTCGTCGGCCGATACGTGGTGATTGAAATAGAAGGGCTGGCCGCTGGGCGTTTGCAGCAAGGCCAACGCCTCGCCCCATGGGTTGCCGTTGCGTTTGCCGCGGGCGAAGTTGTGCAGGGGGCTCAGGGCGGCGAAATTGCGGCTGGTGATCGAGGCCTCGCGCGGGCGCATCGTCCAGTTGCCGGGGAGCTGGGCGAACCAGGCGCATTCGGGAATGGCGTCGATGACGGCCGTTCGGAACCCGGGCCCGTCCTGCAGCGCGGTCCTGGCCTCGGAGATGTTGCGCGCCACTGCCGTCGGCGAATCGCCGAAGACCGCCAGGGTGTAGTGGTATTCGCCCATCTCCAGCAGTCCGCTGCCCACCGCGTTCATGGCCTCGTCAATCTGTGCGATTTCCATCGCCGACGCGTCTTCGGAGGACGTCAGTTGCCCCTGTTGGCGCTGCAGCGCCGCCTTCGCATCGCGCCTGTTCAGGATGGAGAAACTCTGGGTCTCGATGTACTCGTAGTCGCCATACAGGATCGCATTGTTCATTCCCGGTTCGGAGAACTTCGGATAATCCTGGAAGTCGAGGAAGCCGGCGAACTTGTGGGCGAGCGGGTGCCAGATTTCGAGCATCCCATTGCGGTCGCCAAAAAGCAGGCGCGACGTTGGCAGATAATCCGACAGGCTGGCGCGGCGCAGCGGCACGTCCTCCCAGACGCCGTTGGTCAGAAATCCCAGGAAGGCGGCGGCTTCGGAAAACGTGACATCGCCGCGCTGGAACGTGGCCAGGCGCTCCGGCGCATAGCGTTTCAGGCTGGTGTTCAGTTGCTTGGCGAGGTCGTCGAAGGCGTCCAGTTCCTCCGCCTCGCGATCGGCCACTTCAGCCGCGCTGCGGGTGAGGAGTCGCTTGAGCAGGCGTCCGCCGGCGCCGGGCCGCGGCCGGTAAATCAGGGTCAGGTACAGCTCGGTGACCATCTGCGGATGCAGCAGCTGGCCGCCGTCGGCAGCACGCGCATCGAAGCCTGCATAGTAGCGATCGCTGAAGGCCTGGGCGAAGGCGTTGTCGAAGCGCGCCGGCAGGCGCTCGCGCACCCTGCGGCGCACCTTGTGCGACCACAGCGCGTGCTGGCCGCCGCCCAGAGACTGCAGGCACTGGTGCAGCGCGTCGTGCCGTTCCTGGATGGCCGACTGGTCGGCGGTCTCAAAACAGATCCCCTCCAGCCGCCAGGTGGCGCAATAGTCGCCGTTGTGGCGCAGCTTGATGACGTCGTGACGGATCGGGGTGCCGAAGGGAAGATAGTCGGCGCTGGCAATCTGTGCCGCGGCGCGCTGGCGCGGATGCATCGCGGTGTGCATCATGCCTCCTTGCGGCGCTTGTAGCGCAGCGGCGAGTAGGAGATCGCCGACCACTGCCGCACGCCTGCCCGCTGGCGCCAGCGCATTTTCGCACGCATCATCAGCTGGTGCAGGCGCTGGTCATCCCTGCGCGTCACGGCGCGCATCGCGATCATGATCGGGATGTACAGCGTCAGCATGAACAGCGCAGCGTAGGCGCTGGCGAGGTAGCACAGCCAGCCGCCGGCGATCAGGAACGCGCCGGTCACGAGCAGGCCCGGCACCATGGGCACGCCGCCGAACGTGGCCGGGCGCGTGCATCCGCGGAAGATCGGATCGCGAAAAGTGGACATGGCTTAGTTGATCAGCCACGCTGCGATGCCGGGCGCGCCGCCCGCTAGGATGCCGCCGATGACGATATTGCTGATCTCCGACCACTTGGCATGTTGGAAGGCCATCTTATACGCCGCCCACAGGATCGCAATTGTGAAAACCGTGACTGCGATGCCTATAAGGAGGTTCTGGACGTTGGTCATCACCGTGTCGACCTTGGTGATCTGCGCGAAGGCAGGCGCGCTGGTGAGGGCGCTTACCGCAGCAATAAGGCGAAGAAGGGCGGCCTTCCTGGATTTTGCGTGCTGCGATGCTGATGGCTGGAATTGCATGGTCTGGCGCTCCATAACAAAAAAATGAACTGGATGAGGTTGCTCCACGTACTCGTATGTTGGTGGTTTTGCAATGGCGACAGCATTGACTATATGGCAAACAAAAAGCCAAAACAATGGTTTTGGCGGCTCAAATCGCAGACATTGGATATGGCTCAAAAGCCCGTGGTTGAGGGCGTTCTACGGAATTGAGCGGCGCCGATTGGTGCGGAGGTGCGGCGCGGTGCCGCGTGGTTCGCCGGCGTCCGAACCAGGCTGTTCAGTTGCGGCGCGAGCAACGTTGGACCGTTGAGCTTGATGTGGTGTGCGTGCCACGGCTGAGTGTTGAGGGGCGACGATTTTTTGCACATAGCCGTCGCGAAAACCCGTCGTGAAATTGCCCGACTCGTAGCAGCTGAACGCGGCGCGCAAGGCGGCCTGGGGCTGATCCTGCGAGTTCGCGCGGCGGAAGCAATCGGTCAGGATTGCGGCGCCAGCCGCCAGATTCGGACAAGCCAGCAGCGCCGATGCCGGTGTCAGGCCATGCGTGCTGAAGTTGTACCGGTTGATTTGCGCGAGGCCGACGCTGTAGTTGTAGCCCTTGGCGTGCAGCCAGATGATGGTGGCGAGCGCCTCCTGATAGGTGCGGGGCTGGCGCTGCAGGCGGGCGCCCACGACACCGATCGCGTAGGGATTGAAGGAGGATTCGACTTCGACCAGCCGGCGCATCGTGGAAGCGTGCACCGCCGGCGCGCAGCTTTGCAGCATCGCGTCGAAGTCGATGGGGACGTTCATGTAAGGCACTCTCCGTTTTTTTTCGAGCTGGCGGCGTGGGTCGCTGTTCCGCCTTCAACGGTGTTGAACCGGCGCCGCGGCAGGATCGATACGGAGTATCGTGCGAAGCGCGGGTAGCTTGTTGTGGGGAGCATGCGCGCAAGGTAGCAGCGATCTGCATCAGGGTGCTTGAGCTTGCGCCAAAGTGGTCCGTTCAGCGAAGCGGGCATGCCGGCTTCAGGTTGCGTTCGATGTGATTCGCCCCTTGAGGCTGACGCTGTACACATCGGGCGTGCCTGGTCGGTCTTGGCGTGCGGGTCGTGCGTGGGCTCGGTGTCGCATTCGATGGACCGCAGGATAGTGCGTGTACCGCCTCAGTGCAGGACCAGGGTGAAATATCTGGCGTTGAACATTCTGCGACCTGCGGCGGCGGCGGCCTCGATGTGCTTGAAGTGACGCGGCGCCGCAGGGTTGCGCCGGGTGGACAGGTAGATCCGGTGTCGCGGAGACTTGAGCTTGACGCTCAGGACGTAGGTCGATTCGCCGACGCGGGTGATCCGCATCTCTTCCAGGCCGCCGGCATCGACGGTGGGGATCAATTCTTCTTCGCGTGCACACCGCATGTTGGCCATGACTGCACCATGCTCCTCTGGCTCGCCTGTCATGGCTCGCCCATATGTTGCGATAGTTTCAGTATTGCCTTCGGGTTCTCGCGGCGATTGATGCATAACAGACAAGGTGGCGATCCTCGACAACGCATCGTTCAGGCATGGCAAAGTGCGGGACGCTGGGCCCCGCTCCGATTCTCTTTGTGTTTGCTGTCGCGGGAGTGGACGCACGTGGATGGATGGACCAAACGAGGTGAAAGAACGATGAAGACGATGGCATTGGCGAATCAGAAGGGCGGGGTGGGCAAGAGCTTCGTCGCTACGCAGTTGGCGTTCTTTCTGGCCGAGCGCGGCAAGCGCGTGCTGCACCTCGATCTGGATCACCAGCGCAATTCGTCGGTACCCTTGATCAAGAGCGGCCTGGCGCGCCTGGCCGGATGTGCCGCGAGCGATGTTCTGCAAGGACCGGTCACGGCGTTAATCGATTTTCCGTTCGTGGTGGTGAGCGGGGATGTCCGTTTGAGTGGACTGGAAAGGCAGCCGGAACATCACAATTCGTATGTGGCCAACCTGCGGGGCTTTCTGGATGCGGTCGGCGCGCAGTTCGACGTCTGCGTGATCGACACCAACCCGAATCCGGACATCCGGTATGCGGCAGCGCTGATCTGCGCCGATTGCGTGCTGTCGCCGGTGCAGTTGAACCAGGAGGCGCTCGATGGCATCGGTTCGCTGCTGCGCCATCCGCGGTACGGCGTGCACAAGGTGCGGGACTTGATGAATCCGAAGCTGGATCTGATCGGGCTGTTGCCGAACATGGTCGAGGCGACGCCGTTTCAGCGCGCGAATCTGACGCAGTTACTGCAGGCGCATCCGCAGCTGTTGATTTCTTTGCCTGGCGAGCTCTTGCGCTATGCCTTCATTCAGACCCGGACGGCGATCGCGGAAGCGCAGGCGGCCGGCGTGCCGCTGTGGCAGCTGCGCCATGCTTCGGTCAGCGGACAGGGCAAGGTCGGGGCCGGGAGCTTGCGTACGGCCGCGCGCGAGGCGTGGCGCGAGGTGCGGCCGGTGTTCGAGGAGATTGAGCGGCGTATTTTTAAGGAGGCTTGACGATGGCGCTGGACCTGTCGATGCTCGATGAATATTATGCGCCGCGTGGTGACGCTGGTGGCATCGCGGCGCGCGCTCCCTTGTCGCTGTTCCAGGAAGATCCCGACAATCCGCGCTTCGAGGACGATGCGGAGGAATTCCAGCTGCTGGTCGCCGACGTCCTTGCGCACGGCATCCTGCAGCCGATCGTGGTGCGGCGGGTGGAAGGCGGGCGGCTGCGGATCCGGTTCGGGGCGCGCCGCTATCGGGCTGCAGTGACTGCCGGCCTGGCGGATGCGCCCTACATCGTCACTGAGGATCCACGCCAGTTCGACGATTATTCCCAGGTGGCCGAGAACCAGCGGCGCGCGCCGATGCAGCCGCTCGAGCTGGCCTTGTTTGCGGCGAAGAAGATCGCCTCCGGCGAGCAGAAGATCGCGGTCGCTGCACGCTTGGGGATGCGACCGAGTGCGCTCAGTCATCTGCTGTGCCTCACGGGTGCGGCGCCGCCGTTTCTGCTGGAGCTGTATCACGCGCGCAAGTGCCGCACGCCCTTGTACCTGTATCGCTTGCTGCGCCTGTGGCGGCGCGATGCGCCGATGGTGGAGGCGGCATGTGCGGCGGCCACGGAGATTGGGGCGGCGCTGATCGAGCGGCTCGAGTCGGAGTGGAACGGACGGCGCGAGGTGGCAACGGCGGACGGTCTGCCTGCAGGCGGCGCGGCAGGCGGTGCGGATGCGGGGGCGGCGCGGGTCCCCGGCGGGCTCGCGCCTGTTGGGGCGCCGCAGCCTGGGCCCGACACTGCACGCGGCGTTTTGCGCGGCTTGGCGGCACGCAGGGATAACCGGGTCAGGCGGCCGCTGTTGATCGTGACCTGGAAGGGGCGGGAGGCGGTGATGCGGCTTCGGGTGCGGCCTTCGACCGAGGCGTTGATCTGGGTGCAGTGGTGTGACGATCAGCGCGAGGCGGAAGTGCCTTGTGCAGAGATCTTGGTGAGTCGGCTGGTCGATGCGGCGAAGTAGTAGCGGTTCGTCGGTTGGACTGGCGAGGCCCTGCGGGCCCGTCCTCCTTGCGGGTCGCTGCGCTCCGTCCTGCGGACCAGGCCTGCGACCTGCCTTCAGTCCTCCTCTCGCAACGGCAACGTCAACGGCACGCTCGGCGCTTCGCACCCAGCTGCAGGCCACCCCGGCGCAGCGCTTCGCGCACCGCCAAGGCACGCTCGGCGCTTTGCGCCCAGCTGCAGGCCACCCCGGCGCAGCGCTTCGCGCACCGCCACGGCACGCTCGGCGCTTTGCGCCCAGCTACAGGCCACCCCGGCGCAGCGCTGCGCGCACCGCCACGGCACGCTCGGCGCTTCGCGCCCAGCTGCAGGCCACCCCGGCGCAGCGTTTCGCGCACCGCCACGGCACGCTCGGCGCTTCGCGCCCATCTGCAGGCCACCCCGGCGCAGCGCTTCGCGCACCGCGCACCGCCCACTTGCTGGCAGACTGAGGTGAGTCGCGCCGGATGCCGTCAGGGCGGCGCCAGTTACCTCGTGGCACGGCCCTCGAGCCGCCGTTTGCACTGTGAAGCGCGCGCGCCTCGGCACCAATCCAAAGGCGGCAGCGCGGGCCGCACCGCCCGTTGCGCCAATCTTCCCCCAAGCCAGAATGCGGCCGGGAGTGTGCGCTGGACGCAACTCACCGCGGAGGTTCATTTTTTGTGAAACGCCCCCTTGAAGCCGTTTTTGTCAATCCCCATTTTCGGATTCGAGCCGGCTGGTCTTGGTCTCCTGCCGGTGCAACTTTTGAATCGGAGGACATACCATGTACGACTCGATCTTGAATCACCCCAACAGCTTGTTCGGCCAGTTCGAGCGACTGCGCCGTGAACTCGATGATGCGTTTGGCGTCTCTGGTTTCCCGACCAGCATCCGCTCCGTCGCCTCCGGAACGGTGCCCGCAGTCAATGTCGGCCGCACGCCTTCCAGCATGGAAATTTATGCGTTCGCCCCCGGCCTGGACGCCTCGAAAACCGAAGTGACGCTTGAGCGTGGCGTTTTGCGCATTTCCGGTGAACGCGTAGCAGGCATCCCTGCGAATGATCCGAAGGTTCAGGTGTACGCTCGCGAACGCGGCTCAGGAAGCTTCGCGCGCGCCATCTCCTTGCCCGATGACATCGATCCGTCGCAGGTCAATGCCACTTACCGCGACGGCGTGTTGCATGTAAGCATCGCCCGTCACGAATCGGCCCAACCAAAGCGCATCACCGTGCAGTAACTCATCGAACATACAAGGAGAATTCATCATGAACGACAACACTCAAGTGACCCGTCAAGGCGCCGATCAGGAGCCACAACGGGCTGTGCAACCAGTGGTTGACGTGTTCGAGGACGCTGTCGGCATTACGTTGCTCGCTGACATGCCCGGCGTGCCGAGGGACCAACTGGAGATAAAGATCGAGGGCGATACCCTGCTGATCGAGGGTGGCGTGCAGCAGCTCACGCCAGATGGGTTGGAGGCGGTGTACGCCGAAGTCCGCGTGCCGCGATACCGCCGCAGCTTCACCTTGAGCCGCGAACTCGACACGGCGCACATCGAAGCCAACCTGAAAGACGGCGTGCTCAGCCTGCGCATTCCCAAGCAGGCGCAGGCACAGCCTCGGCGAATCCCCGTATCGGCGGGTTGACCTTGGGCCGAAGGTTAGGGAGGAACCACCATGACGAAGCTTGCAGAGCAATTCAAGCAAGGCGCGGACCACGCGTGGCAATCCTTGGCTGAGGGCTGGCGTGAGCTTAGCGCCCGCGCCGGCGGCGCTCTGACGCGCTTCTGGGCAGCGCCGGGCGCGGGGGCGCAATCGGGTACGCCGTCCCCGCGCGAAGAAGGCCGGTTGCCGTTTGGCGGATGGGCCTTCATGGCATCGGACGTGTTCGATGACGACGAAAAGGTGATCGTCCGCATCGAAGCACCCGGAATGCGCCGTGAAGACTTCAACATCGAATTGGACGGCGACACTCTCACCGTGTGGGGTGAGAAACGGTCTGATCGAGAGATCGGACGTGGCCACTACAGTGTCGTGCAATGTGCTTATGGCAGCTTCCGACGCGATGTGGCATTACCTGCGCGCGTTAGGGCTGAAGAAGCCAGGGCCAACTACCGCGACGGGGTGCTGCGCATCGAGCTTCCCAAAGCGGAAGCGGCCCGCGCTGTTCATATTGCTGTAAGGACAGCCTGAGCATCAGAGGTGCTGCGCCGGTCGGCCAAAGCCGGGCGGCCCACGTCATCGGATGAAGGATGTTTCAGGCTTGGAGCTACATTACTGGGCTCATGTCGCCGGCGGACGCTGGCCGACATGAATCTAATGAATCGAAAGGAGACATCACTATGAAGCCATTCATGCTGACCTATCCAAACGAGGTAATCGGTTCATCGAATGGAGGTGATCGTAAATATTCACAGCGCTCAAATGCGCTGAAGGGGCTGGCGGCAGCACTGCTGAGCGTCGGTCTGGTAACGGCGGCCCCGCTGCTTGCCGCAGAATCGTCCACCCCGAGCAAGCTGCAGATGCAGGCAGGGGCCAGCAAGGCGGTTCAATCCCAGGTTGACAAGCAGACTGCGGCCGCCGCCGCCGAGAAGCGCAAGCAGCTGCTGACCGATGCTGCGGCAGCAATCGCCCAGACGCAGCAGGCACTCAAGGCACTTGAGGACAAGAAGAATGATGTGGCGCTCAAAGCGCTTGCGGACGCCACCGGCAAGCTGGAGCTCATTGTCGCTCGCGATCCTTCTCTCAGGCTCGCGCCCATTGCCACCGAGGTAGTGACGTTCGACGTGTTTGCCGAACCGGAGACGCTCAAACTTGCAATTGCCGACGCCAAAAGGGCACTTTCAAACGGTGATATTCCCAGAGCGCGGCCCCTGGTGGAAGCGCTTGCTAGCGAGACTCAGATTCGAACCACGAACATTCCGCTGGCGACCTACCCCTCGGCGATTAAGGGCATTACGCCGCTGATCGACGCGGGGAAAATCGAGGAGGCCAAGACGCAGCTGGAAATGGCCCTCAGTACCTTGGTAGTCACCACCGAGGTGATCCCGCTGCCGAAGTTGCGTGCCGAAAACCTCCTGAAGGATGCGCAGGCTCTGGCGGAGAAAAAGGACCGCAGTAAAGACGATAACGAAAAGCTGGCGAACCAACTCAAGAGCGTGCGCGCCCAATTGCAGATGGCTGAGATGCTCGGCTATGGGAAGAAGAGCGACTTCCAGCCGATGTACGCCCAACTGGAATCCATCGAGAAAGCCTCCGCGGCCGGCAAAAGCGGATCCGGCTGGTTTGCCAAAATTCGAAAGCAAGTCGCTGAGGCCTTCTAATCGATTGCACGGTGAACGCGGCCACCGTATGGCTCCTTGGGAACCTCCGGTGGCCTGGCCGGCGCCCGGCGCCGTTTTAAGCGCCGGCGGCATTGAGACTGCGATGCGCTCAGAAAGGTGCAATGTGGACGCCCGTCCTTTCAGGCGAGGGCCTGCTGGGGCATCGCGCCATGTTATCTGGAAAAGAATAAGATGCATCAGAACGAATTTGTTGGCACCACAACGCTGCTTTACGCACTTGCCAATCCGATCGGCGTAATCCCGATTTTTCTGAGCCTGACTCACGGCATGGCGGCACGCACACGGCGCAAGACCATTGTGATTGCCAGCCTGGCGGTAGCGGCTTTCTTGTCGGCTTCGGCGCTGTTTGGTCGTGACATCCTGGCATTCTTCTATGTCGGGCTCGACGATTTCCGCATTGCCGGCGGACTGTTCGCACTTTTCATCGCGTTTGAAATGTTCCAGGCGCACTACGGTGGCTTTATGCAAACTTCGGAAGAGCGTCGCGAAGCCAGGTCCGACCACCGGGCCATCGCCGTTACGCCTCTTGCGTTCCCGCTGCTGGTCGGCCCGGCGGAGATTGGCGTGATGATCACCTTGGCGAACGACATAGGAGACTGGCAGGCGAAGGCAGCTCTGGTCGGCTCGGCGGTTTCGACTGCCGCTCTCGTTGGCGTAACCTTGTGTCTGGCCTTGCCGATCAACCGATTGCTCGGCAGGACCGGAATCAATGTAGCAACGCGGGTGATGGCGCTGTTCGTGGCGGCCATCGGAATCCACTTCATTATGACTGGACTTCGCAGTCAGTTGCCTGGCCTCGCATCCTGAGCTTCTATGAAGTTGGAAGCGAGTCGAAACGCCGAAAGTGGTATTTACCTTTAAGGACGCAACAATACTTGCAGCCGCCGATTGTTGTCGGAGAAAGGAGTTGATCATGAATTCAGGGCGCGCTACTTCCCAATCGGAAAAAGCGAAATACAAACGCGCGGCGATGCGGCATCACGGCTTGTCGTATATAAGCGAAAAGCAGATTCAGGCTTACCTCATTGCCCGTGATGTGCTGCGCCGATATCAACGGACCTCCTCGTGTGTGGTGGAACCGCCAAACCCGGTATCTCACCTCCGCGAGGCTTCCCATGCGGACTCCCGATGAGCGTAAACGCGCATCGCCGCATGCTGGGGCAACGCCGAATCGCTTGTGCCAGTCGTTGGTACCATCATGAACAACGTCCTCCTGCACAGTCGTTGTTGTTCTACGTTCGCATGTGCGAAGTGAGCGAGTCGAATGACAGGAGTGCCAGCGCAAAGCGAACGTGTGTTAAGGGGCGACAGCCGTCACTCAACTCTAGCGTCCGGTCATCCGCTTTCGCTGCACGAGGGGGCGAAGCGGGCGCTAGGCAACGTGGCGTGATGTCCGGAGCCATTGAGGTTGAAATGATCTCGGCGTGTTGATGCCTGATGGTGGAAGAAGGGACGGCGCGGTTAGCCGCCCCGTTTTTGTTTGTGCGTCTTTTTGCGAGAGTGAGGGCGGGCGCGTGTACCTGTGCCTGGGGGCGAATTGTGGTCATTGCGCCCCTGGTCGCGATACATTTTGCAGCCATATCTCGCAGGCATTTTAAATTTTAAAATAATTGGGGTCTTGAGGACTAATGCAGGATAGGCTGACGCCGGTCAAAGTGCTCCACGCACGTTTGACTACCATGGACTCATCGACCGACGTGACCACCTCGCGAGACGACCATGACGACCGCACTGCGCCCAAACCGTATCAACATCGACCTCGGTGAATACAAGCAGGCCTGGCTGGATTACTGCAAGGCGCATTCGACAACCCCGAGCGAGGCGTTCCGACACATCGTCGCCAAGCTCACCGCCGGCGCGGCTCCCGAACCTGCGCCGCAAGAGACCCCGCGATCCGCTGAAAAGATACGGCGCGAGATCCGCCTGACCCGATCCGAACTGACCCGCGCAGAAGCGATTGCGAAACACGAGGGCTTCTCGCTGACGCGCTGGATCGTCGCGTTGATAAACGCGCGATTGGACAAGACGCCGCAACTCGGACAGCGCGAGCTCGAGATGCTGGCGCGGTCAAACCTGCAGATGCTCGCGATCGGTCGCAACCTGAATCAGCTGGCGCGGGCCGCTAACCACGGCATACCGATAGGCACGGGTGGAAGGGACTTGATCGAGGCGTTGCGCACCACCGTCATGCAGCACGCGGGCCAGGTCGCCAGCGTAATGACGGCCAACACCAGCCGCTGGAGTCACTGATGAACGCGCGCCAAGTCGACGATGCGCTGCAGGAATGGGGCAACCGCGTTTTCAATGGCGGGCCGGTGAAGAAGCGGATCCGCAAAGGGATGACAGGACTGCGCCTACTGGCGCCGCAGGCAGCCGGCGCCGGTTCGGGGCGAATGGATGCCTCGCAGGTGCGCCGCAGAGTGCATTCGCTGGTAAAGCGGCGACCTCAGGTCATGGTGCGGATATCGGGAGGCGGGAAGACTATCCGCCATATCAAGGCGCACCTCGATTACATTTCGCGCAACGGCCAGCTCCCGCTGGAAGATCAACAGGGTGACAAGTTCACTGGAAAAGACGACCTCGCTGCCTTGCGCGACGAGTGGCGTTTTGGCGGTTTCGCGATCGACGACAATGCGACGACGCGTCAGGCCTTCAACATCATTCTGTCCATGCCCGACGGAACGAGAGATGTCGCAGTGCTACGTGCAGCCCGCGAATTTGCTGCTTCCGAGTTTCAGAGCTATCAGTACGCGATGGCCTTGCATACCTTCGATACGGACCCAGACGCTGTTCCGTCTCCGAACCCGCATGTCCATCTCTGCGTGAAAGCAATCGGGCTTGACGGTGTGAGGCTGAACCCGCGCAAGGCGGACCTGCAGCGCTGGCGGGAAGCGTTTGCGGAGCGCCTGCGTGAGCATGGCGTGGAATGCGAAGCGACGCCGCGGCTGCAACGTTTGCAATCCCGACGTGGCGACAAGCAAAGCGTTCGCCACAAGAAGGAGCGGGGGGAGCGCTTCGATCGGATCGGGATTGCTGTGCCAGATCCGCAGCGCATCGAGAGGGCGCGCATGGCCGAGGCCCAGGTGGTGGCCGGTTATCAGGGACTCGCACAGACACTGGCGGCCTCCGAACGAGAAGAGGATCGACAGCTTGCGCTCGAACTGGCGTTGGAGGTGGCGGCAGGGACGAGACGCAAAGCGCGCGACCGGGAAGTTACCCGCGATCGACAGTAAACGATGGAGGCGACAATGGATTATTTGGGCGGAGCGGCAGGCAAGCCAGGCCGGTTTAACGTCTTTAGTTCCTGCTGGTCGTGGGGGATGTTCTTGTTCTGGAAGCTCGCGGTGCCGTTCCGGTTGATTGCGCTGGGATGGCGGGTGATGGTCGCGCTCGGGGTCGGCGTGGTTCGTTTTGGAGTCGAGCTTACTGCGGCAGTGCTGGGTGTCACAGTTGCGCTGTTCGTTGGCTACTGCGTGATGCGGACGTTGTTGCACCCGTTATTTCAGAGTTAGAAGGAGCTCCATCGGTCCGCGCACCTTGCCGTCGGAGCGGCTTGCGCTATACTGTATGCGCATACAGTAGTTCTTCGGGGGCGAGATGTTGGTAAAGGTGGCACAAATGTTTGAGGATGGCGGCAGACCGCTGCCGCGCAATCGCGCGGTGACACAGCAGCCGGTACACGTCGGTAAGCTTAGCATGTGTGATCAACATGACAGGCAGTTTCGCCGCAGTGTGTGCACTGCCTATTTGAGAACGACAGAATCTGGAGTGGACGTCTTGCCTCCCCTGCGCGATGCGGTTGTGCGCTGGCTGGGCGACGGAACCGTGACGATCAGCGGCTTTGAAATGGACGCATTGTCAGGAAAATGCGTCGCCCAGTCCTGGCTGGCGCAGTTGATTTTCTCGGATGTCGAAGGATAGACTTTGCTGAATTCTGTTAGGTGCGGGCAGAGTTACGCCGTTATGCGCGAAAAATTTTAGGTCGAATGTGGCCTTTACTCGGTGGCATTTCGCACATGCACGTTTTGCTTCGGCTTTCGACAGGGGCGTCATCTGTCGACTGCACGTCCAAGTCAATTCATTGCATTTTTCCATCGCGCGGCATGTCCGCGCGACTTAGTTCCCATCTTTTTCCGGCGCCACTGACAGTAATTGGGATTTCGATCGTGATGTTTTCGTACACCGCCACTGGGAAGGACGTGGAGGCAGCACGAGCTGTCGTTGATCGACTGGACTACGTCATTGAGCGTCCGCTCCTGACTGTGGATTCAATCGGTGGCCGCAACACTCTAACCCAAATTGCGCCAGCAGTATGAAAAAGGCGAGGAATCGCCAAGAAAAACTCGGACAGTGGCACCTGCAAAGTCAGAAAATCGACTGCGTTCGAAAAATCCCTCGCGGTCAGCGCCAATTTCATTTTTGCCGGCACAACTCGAATTGTTCAGCGCTTCCCAAATTGTCAATACCCTGTTTATGGGATTACAACAGTTATTGCCTGACGTAGTCTGGAATCACGGCGTTTGTTTGACCGCGTCTTTAAAAGCGGAGCCCGGACAACCCTGTAAAACCGATTACTAAGGGAAAAATTATGAAAAAAGACTATCGACTGGTATTAGGCGCAGCATGTCTTGCATCGTTTGGCATTGCCGGTTGCGGCGTCGGCGTCGGCGACGACATCAGTTCTGCTGCCCCCGTTAGTGCTACCTGCAACAACACGACTTTTCCAGACACATTAGGCTACAACGCGCTGCTTACAAAGTACAAGAATGACGGACAGTGCCTGCCCCAGGTCCAAAATGCTGAAGCGATGCGCCAGCAAGCAATCGCCAACTGCTCGGCCGGGAACGCGACGGCCGCAGCGACTGCAAAGTCGCAATACAACACGCTCGTCAATTACGTAAAAAGCATTGGGTGCGGTTGATCTGCGTCTTCACAGTTACCACTTAAAAAACGTCGAGGGTCTCGAAATGGTGCAATGCTTTCGCCTGATGACTATACTTGCCTGCTCGCTCTCTTTTACTGGTGTGCTGGCGCAGAGTCTGCCGTCAATATCGCCAGGTACCCAGGAATTTCAAGCCCGGGCACAGGCCTGTGCCGAAAGCGCCAAAAGCCTGCCAAAGTCGCTCAATTCTGTTGTCGACACGCGGTGCGCACTAGTCGCCTTGGAAGTGTGCATGCAAAAGTCGACGGGCTTCATTTCACAGTCGCAAGACGCCAAACGGACCTGCGCCTTGGTGAAGCAACTGGGCGGGGCCAACGCGTGCTTGCAGCCCTGTGCCGAGGCCATGGCGTTGAAATCGGGCGGCAAGGGGATCGTCGACCGCTACAGTGGACTGACCGAAGCCTCCGTCGCATGCTACAACAATGTGATGAGTACGATCCGAGACGTCGACCAAGGTAGCGATGAATGCCGGCTGAACCATGCATTGGAATGCCTGCAAAATGCCAGTGCGCTGCCGTCTGTGAACGAAGCAATAGTGCGCGAACGCAGGAGCGCCTGCAAGGCCTTTTCGACCAGCTACCCGAACGTGCCGTGCAGTGCTTGCCACGACGGTCGGCCAAGGGTCGATTACGAACGTAGCAAACAGCGTGACGTGATCGGCGTGGACGTCGTACCCCTCAAGTAAGCACGGTAACCGCCGCGCGCACGCGCCAACAAGGAATCATGATGCGCCATTTCCTGCTTGCCAGCTTCTTGCTGGGCTTCCTCATATTCAGTCTGAATTCGAATGCTGCGCGCGGCGAACCAGGACATGGTGAGCTGCGCGATCTGGCGTACGCCCAGGTGGCCGATAACACACTATTGTTCACTGCGACCTATCTTGGACGGCCGGTTCACCTCGTGCGTACCATCACCCATGGCAACGGCAGCTGGTCCGTGTTCGGGGGGACTGTGGCGCAGCGCATCCGCCTTACTATCGATGATCGTGATGGTCTTAACGAAATTGCGGCCGTTGATACCGGCGAGCGCATCACGGTGCAGCGGGTCGGTAACGAACGGATTGAATACCGTTTGTACTCACCGGATCGCCGCTGGATAACCGGCTCTGTACTGTTTCGCGACGGAACACGCTGGCGGCAGGGACTCATGACCAGCGCTGCTTTTCAGGGATACGGAGCACTCGTCGATGTAGTGGACGTTACCCCAGAGGTAATGCAGGCGGTAGTAAGCAAATTCGACGTGACTGCTGTGCTGGCGCGCAGTTGGAAGCAGTTTGAAGTTCTACCGGTGGCGCATGCCCAGGTAGACGATTTAATCCATCGCTTCTTCAGCGATAGGAGTGCCGGCGCCCGCGAATTTTACCCCTCCCCCATGCAAGAAATGCTCAATGCTTCGCTTGTAGGAGCCGCAGCTTTTACAGGGCGACTAGTTGCACAAGCAGCTGCCCATGGAGAGCTGGCGAGCGCGGCTGGGGTTATCGCCGCAACGACGCCTTTTGTCGCAAGCGTGGCCGCGGTCGTTGTCGTGGCGGTCGCTGCGCAGCACGTCACCGACTGGGCGAACTCCCCAGCGTTGCGTAGCACGGCATCAGCGCGTGAACTGTACCAACGTTTGACTGCCCAAGCCGCCTACAGCGCGCCGAGCCAACTCGGCGCGCCGCCGGCGATCGACCATTCGAGCGAGCCCCTACCGGTTCGCGGCGCAGGTAGCGCCGGGGACATTCTGCGGTACGAAGAGCAGGCGCGACAGAAGAAGGATCAGCTCGACTTCGTGAAGGAACTCAAGGCCGTCGATAGGTGCATCGGCAGTCGGGACTTCACGTGCGCTGAACAGCACCTCAAGACAGCAGGTGGACTACAAAGCGGTTACCTTGATATCAACACCCTCGATGACGCGTACCGCCGGCTGCGCGAAGCAAAGGCGCCCAGGTCGCCGGGCTCACCGGCGCCGGTCGTGGCCTCCCCGCGGCCCGGTGAAAAGCAGGATGGTTTCACCGATCATCTGGGCACCGCGCGCAGCGAAAGGGAAGCTTGCCAGCGGGCTCAGGAAAAAGCACAGGCCGATTCCGGTACCGCACAGGCTTGCCGCTGCGAAGTGCGTGGCGAAATGCATTTTTGCCGTTCCGCTTCGGGCGGGTGAGCGCCCCCTGCGTATGCGTTTGTTGGCAGTGTTCCCCAGTGCGCCAGGGCGCCAAATGCCGCAGCTGGCGGCTGATGATTCGAAGGCAAGACATGTAGCGCCACGACGATTGGGGTGTGTTTTAAGACGAGGGCCCGACAGTGGACCGGTTTATCCTTTGCAATGAATGCCTGACCGGATATTAGACAAGTTCCTACGTGATTCGGTACCTCAGGCTCGCCATACCGATTGATTTGGAAGCCCGTGTGACCATGGCGTTTCAGCCAGGATGGACCGCCACAACCGCTCGATTAACATATTATTAAATTTACAATAGGATGAGTGACGAGGTGTAAAATTGTAGCTACTATGTGCAATTTCTGCACTAGGGGCAGCAATGGGAGATACAGAAGTTCTTGCGCTCGCTGGCTCGTTCTACGATGGCATTTTGGCGCCACGCGGATGGGATGAGGCCCTGCGAAAGATTACCGCAGCAACAGGCTCGCAGGCTGCCTGCCTGGTCGTATGGGACCGGCGCCGTGATCAGGGCATGGTCGGGGAACAGATCGGCTTGCCGCCGGAGTTGAGCGAAGAATATGCCCGCCACTATCATTGGATCGATCCTGCGCGCGCCTGGGTTGACCAACAGCCCCTTGGCGGATGGTACCTGGACGAACGCGACCTCGGTGCGGGGGTGATGCGGCGCGCGCCTTTCTACCAGGATTTCCTGTGCCGCTACGAGCTCGATTCGACCATGACAGCGCCGGTGGTTCGCGATTCGGTCGGGCACGATGGTTTCCTGACCTTGAGTTCGCGCATGGGCATGCTCGACCAGGCTCCAGTGGCACGGCGCCTGCAAACGCTCATGCCGCATATCCAGCGTGCGGCCCGACTGCGTTCTCGTCTCCTGGCACTGACCCAGCCCAATTTCCTCCTGCACGATGTCCTCGACCGGGTTTCAATGCCGCTGATAATTGTCGATATGGCCGGGCATCCGGTGCTCAGCAACCGGCCCGGTAGCGCCTGGCTGTCGAGGCCTGAGCAGCCTTTTACTGTCCGTTCACCCATCCATGGTAAGGTCCTGTCGGCTGTCACGCGGGCATGCGGTGCCGGCGCCCGCGTCGCATCCATCGTCCGTCTACAGCAGACCGACGGCCGCCCGGTCTTTCTCAATGTGATCCCGCTTCCCGACACCTGGGAACAGGGGTGGAAGCGCGGCGGGCCCAGCGCGCTGGTGGTTGTGATTGACATTTCAGAACGCCAGCCTGAGGGAGGGACGGGCCTGCACGAATTGTTTGGCCTGAGTCCTGCCGAAGTTCGTTTGGTTGAGCAGTTACGCCGGGGCCTGTCGCTAAAGGAGGCAGCGGACACCTTGCAGATCTCCGTCAATACGGCGCGCACGCAACTGAAGGGAGTTTTCGCCAAGCTCGGTATCCGTAGGCAGACTGAACTGCACATGCTGCTTGGCCGTCTGGAGGTTTTCGACCCGCTGTAACCTGAAGCGATATGCAAGGTCAATCATCCGGAATGGGCGAAATCGTCGCTGGGCATGTACATTAATCTAACGCTTGAAAGGATCTAAAAGCCGCTGTGGCCGCTGCTTTGGTGTTGCCGGACTTGACCGGTAACGGAGGACGTTGCTGACAGACTGACGTCGACATCGCTTGGGCGGGAAGCGGTACGATGTGACCGCTGCAGCTTGCATAGGGAGTCCAGCCCGAACTTCCAGTTGAACTGGTTATTCGTCAGAAGCACCACCCAGCCAGCGGTGAGGTCATCTTCCTCGTCAATCGGATAATTAACCGTATAGCTGGCTATCGAATGGTGGCTTTTCGATAGCTAATATCGAATTGGCGCAAAACGGCGGCTCCTGGCACGAAGCCACTAGATGTTTGCAGTCGGAAGCGGCCTTATAGACAGAAGGCCGCTAACCTAGAATCGGCAGCGGCCGGTCAATTATTGTACCGGCACGCCCGTCCACGATTCCCGGCTGGACATATCCTGATGCTCGGCAGTTCTGCGGCGATACGATCGCCGCCGGACTGCGCGCGATCGACTTGGCTCACCTCGGCCTACCGGGACATCCCGATTGGCGACACCGCCCATCAATAGGTTACGATCCGGGTCGGCAGCGATCCGGCCACGTCCGCGCCCGATGTCACCAAACAAGCGAAACGGTCGGGACGTGACGCTGGTATTCAGCGCGGCGAAACGGTAAGTACCGTGAACGTGTCCAGCTTCAGTTTTGTCTTGGGCTGCTGACCTTGGACCTGCTGCGCCGGCGCGTCGTCAATCTGGGCCGCCGCGAGATAAATCGCATGGGTGCGGGGATCGAGCGCCATGGTGCGTGCGCGCGGCATGGTGGCGACGGTTTGCAGGATCGCATATGGCGCATGCGCATCGACGATAGTGAGCGTGCCTTCACCATTCGACGCAAAAGCCAAACCGCGCTCGGGGTCATAGGCCGTCGCGTCGTTGCCGCGCCCGATCGCCGGCGCCGCGAGAATCTTGCCGGTCAGGCCGTCGACGATTGCCATTTTTTGGTTGTGGCAGCCGGCGAAAAGCCGGTCGGAAGCCATATCGATCGCCAGGCCGGCCGGCTCGTCGCAGACTGACGATACATCGATCCGGCGAACGATGCGCAAGGTTTCCGTGTCGATGACAGCGATCGCGTTCTTGTCTTCGATAGCGATGAACAGCAGCCCCTTGGCGTCAACTACCGCCGTCTCCGGGACGCCTGGCAGGATCACGGTCGCGACGACTTTATTTGTGCTCGCGTCAATGACGCTCAGGCTCTTGTCCGCGCCATTGGCGACGAAGACGCGTCGGCTTTTCGGGTCATAGACAATCGAATCCGGTTTGCCTCCAACCGATACCGTAGCAAGAGGTGCCGAAGATGACAAGGCGAACACGGTCACCGAGTTGGTGCCGCCATTGCTGGTGTAGCCGCGGTCCTGATCGCTGGCGATGGCCACGCCATGCACGCCAGCGGTATTGGAAATGGTGGAGACGACGCGTTTGTCCGCCGTATCGAATACATCGACATGGTCGCCGCGGGTCAGGTACAGATGATGGGACGCTGCGTCCATCGACAGGTAGTCCCATCGCACCGCGCCGGGCAGTACCGTCTTTTCCGCGAGGCGGTATTCGCCTTCCGCGGCGGCGGCGCCGTGGCAGAACGCCCCCCATGCCAGCAGCATCGGTAGTGCGCGCTTGATCGTGTTCGACAATGGCATGGTATGCGGTTCCGAAATTAAGTTGAGAGTACTAAATTATGCACTACGTGATTTCGCCCGCGGTTCTGCCGCAATTACAAATTCGTAATGAACCGAATTGGGCCGCTAGCCTCCGACGATCCCCGCGGCGATGTTGATTGAGAGGCCGAGGATAGCGGTGTTGAAGACGAAGCTCAGGAAGGACTGCGTCAGCACGGTCTTACGTGCGCTCCGACTCATGATGCTCACATCGGAGGTCTGCGCGGCGACCGCGATAGTGAACGAAAAGTACAGGAAGTCCCAGTAGTCGGGCGCCTGCTCGTCGTCGGCGAACCGCAACGGGCGCCGGGCCGGATCTGCCCGATAGAACAGATGGGCGTAGTGAAAGGTGAAGATCACCGCCACCATGCACCAGGAGCCAAACACCGTTGCCCCGGTAAAGATGTAATGACCGACGCGGCGCGAGAACGGCAAATCATGCACGCCGGTCAGCTCGAGAACGATTGCGGCGATGCTGGCGACGGCCAGGATGGAGATGATCGCCAACACGACCTTGGCACTGTTGTCCTCCTGTTCCGCCATGCGCCGCACGCGCGCATGACTTGCGCGCGGCATCAGCCAGCCCATCAGAACCAGGTAGGACCAGATTGTGACGTTCCAGCCTCCCAATAGCCGCGTCACCATGCGCCAGTGCGGCGGCAGCAGGACGCCTGCGGCGGCGCCGAGCGCGAACGCGATGAGCAGCCTGGGCCGGCTCTTTGCAAAGCGATGAAGTGTGTGCACGGTGTCCTTCCTGCAAATATGATTGGACGAAATGGTAACAAGTGCATGGTGTCATGGGGATGGGCCGGTGATTACGAATAGGTAATCCAAGGCCGCACTTTACCGGACTGTTCGCTAGCGTACCGTTTGGCAGCATCGGCCTCGATACACTCGCGCCATTCCATTTCACGGGCGCTCAATGTCGATTCAATTAATGTGTGACCTCGCAGAAGCGGCGATTCCGCTGCGCCATCCCTGGCAGACCAGCGTCGGCAGTTGCCATGCACCCACCGCGCTGCGCGCCGATTGGCAGGCGCAACTGCGCCAGGCCAGGCAGGATCTGGATTTCCGTTACGTGCGTTTCCACGGCATCCTGTGCGACGATATGGGCACCCTGATTTGCCAGGACGAGAAATTCCTGTATTCGTTCTTCAACACCGACCAGATTTTCGACTTTTTGCTGTCGATCGGGATGCGGCCGATCGTCGAACTGTCCTTCATGCCCGCCACGCTGTCGTCGGGCGGGAACATCGTGTTTCATTACAAGGCCAACATCACGCCGCCGAAGGACTATGCGCAGTGGGGCGAACTGGTGCGCCGGCTGGTGGCGCACTGGGTCGATCGCTACGGCATCGACGAGGTGGCCCAATGGTATTTCGAGGTATGGAACGAACCGAACCTGGAGGCGTTCTGGACCGGCGGACAGGAAGGCTATTTCAAGTTGTATGCCAGTTCCGCCAATGCGATCAAGGCGGTCGATCCGCGCTTGCGCGTCGGCGGTCCCGCCACCGCGCAGAACGCCTGGATCGAGGAGTTTCTCGGCTATTGCGCAGTGAACCAGCTGCCTGTCGATTTCATCAGCACGCATTTCTATCCGACCGACGCCTTCGGTGAAATTGGTGCCGATACGGTCACCCAACTCGAGCATGCGCCGCTCGACGTGATGCGCGTTCGCGCTCTGGCCGCGCGCGAACAGGGGCAGGGCCGGCCGCTGCTCTACACCGAGTGGAACGTCACGTCGAATCCACGCGACCCACTGCACGATCATGCGTGGGCGGCGGCGCTCGCGGTGCGCATCCTGATGAGCGTGGACGATGTCGTGGACGCTTACAGTTACTGGACCTTTACCGACATATTCGAGGAAAACTATTTTCCCAGCCTGCCGTTTCACGGCGGCTTTGGCCTGATGAACCTGCATGGCATCCCCAAGCCGATCTACCGCGCCTTCCAGATGCTGCGGCGGCTGGGGGATCGACATCATCCGGTCGCGCAAGAGCATCCGACCGTTGTGCTGTGGGTAGGCGAACAGGGCGCCGACGCGGCCGGATGCAATATATTGTGTATCAATCAGGCGATGCCGCGCCATCCGATCGCCGACGAGACCGTGGCCCTCACGCTGTACGGCTGCGCCGCGCGGCGGGTGCGCGCCGTCTGGATCGAACGTATCGATGAGGAAAACTGCAACCCGGCCAGGCAGTGGGAGCAAATGGGCCGGCCCGAGTATCTTGCCAAGGCTCAGGTCGCGGAACTGGTGGCGGTATCGGTTCCGCCACGCACGGCGGTGGGGTTCGTGCAGGATGGCGACGCGCTGCGGCTCGAGTTCGGGATTCCGGCGCAGGCGCTCGCTTTCCTGCGGGTAGACTGGGAGAACGCATGATCGATGAAGGGAGCCAGGACCAATTCCTGACCAGCCTGCAGCGCGATTCCTTCGACTATTTTGTCAAGGAGACCAACCTGCGCAACGGTCTGGTGAAGGACAAGTCGGCCGACGACTGGCCGGCCAGCATCGCCGCGGTCGGCATGGCACTGACGGTGTATCCGATTGGCGTCAAGCGCGGCCTGATGTCGCGCGAGCACGCGGCCAGGCGCACCCTGACGACGCTGCAGTTCTTCGCGCAGAGCGAGCAAAGCGAGTCGCCCGGCGCCACCGGCTACAAGGGCTTTTACTATCATTTCCTCGACATGGAGACGGGCAAGCGCGCCTGGGATTGCGAGCTGTCGAGCATCGATACAGCGCTGCTGATGGCCGGCGTGCTCGCGGCGGCGGCGTTCTTCGACGCCGACAACGAACACGAGGCCACCATCCGCAGCCTGGCCGATCTGCTCTACCGCCGCGTCGACTGGCAATGGATGCTTGCCGGTTCGCCCTTGATCTGCCACGGCTGGAAGCCGGAAACCGGTTTCCTGCCGTATCACTGGGAAGGGTATGACGAGGCGCTGATCCTGTATATCCTGGCGCTCGGCTCGCCGACACTGCCGGTCGAGCCGGCCAGTTACGCCGCCTGGCTGGCCAGCTATGAATGGAAGTCGATCTACGATATCGATTACCTGTATGCCGGGCCGCTGTTCATCCACCAGATGTCGCACGTCTGGCTTGACCTGCGCGGCGTGCAGGACAGCTTCATGCAGGAGCGGGGCATCGATTACTTCGAAAACAGCCGGCGCGCGACACTGGTGCAGCAGCAGTATGCGATCCGCAATCCATTCAATTTCGAGCAGTACGGCGAATTCTGCTGGGGCGTCACCGCCAGCGACGGACCTGGCTACGTCGGCAAGAAGGTCAAGGGCGTCCAGCGCATCTTCTTCGATTACGTCGCGCGCGGCGTGCCCTACGGCCCCGATGACGGTACGCTGGCGCCTTGGGCGGTAGTGGCCAGCCTGCCGTTCGCGCCGGAGGTGGTGCTGCCGACGATCGAAGCATTCTGGCGCATGCGCCTGCACGAAGTGAATCCTTACGGTTTCAAGGCATCGTTCTCGCCGACCTACCATCTCGAGGGCGAGCGCCAGCACAAGGCGGGCTGGGTTTCGCCCTACCATTTCGGCATCAATGAAGGCCCGACCATCGTGATGATCGAGAACTACCGCACCGGCTTCGTGTGGAACCTGATGCGCCACTGTTCCTACATTCAGGCCGGCCTGCGCCGGGCCGGCTTCACCGGCGGCTGGCTCGATGCCGCCGTCACCGGCGGCTGGCTCGATGCCGCCGTCACTCCAGACAAGGCTCAATAACAATGCAAATCGAACTCACAGGAAAAGTCGCGCTGGTCACTGGCGCGGCAACGGGCATCGGCCAGGGCATTGCGTTGGCGCTGGCCCGCTGCGGCGCCCATGTTGTCGCCAATTATTTTGGCAATCCGGAGGCGGTGACGCAAACGGTCGATGCGATCCGCGCCGCTGGCGGAAGCGCGACCGCGATCGAAGCCGACGTGTCCGATCCGGGCCAGGTCCAGGCGATGTTCGAACGCGCCGACAGCGAGTGCGGATCGCCCGACATCCTGATCAACTGCGCCGGCATCGATGGGCACAGCGCGCTGGGATGGGACGCCGATCCGGCCAGCTGGCGCAAGGTAGTCGAGGTCAACCTGTTCGGTTCCTTTTACTGTGCGCAGGCGGCGCTCAAGCGCATGACCGCTCGGCGCGCCGGCGTCATCCTCAATATCACGTCGGTGCACGAGACCATTGCCTGGACCGGCTACAGCGCCTACACATCCAGCAAGGCGGGGCTGTCGATGCTGACCAAGACGCTGGCGCAGGAGGCGGCGCCGTTCGGCGTGCGGGTGCTGGCGCTGGCGCCCGGCGCGATCCAGACCGCGATCAACCAGGAGGTGTGGAGCGACGCGGCCGGCTTGCCGGACCTGCTGGAGAAGATCCCGTTGAACCGCATGGGGCAGGTTGGGGAGATTGCCAAGATGGCGGCGGTGCTGGTGTCCGATCTCGGCTCGTACGTGACGGGGACGACGGTGCTGGTCGATGGCGGCATGACCGACTACCCAAGCTTCGCGCATGGAGGTTAGCGCGCGAGATGAACCCCAATCACTACGACATCGTCATCATCGGCAGTGGCGCCGGCGGCGGCACGCTTGCCCTTAGCCTTGCGCCCGAGGGCAAGCGCATTCTGATCATCGAACGCGGGGATTTTCTGCGCCGCGAACAGGACAACTGGAATCCGTCCGCGGTGTTCGTGCAGGCCAAATACCAGTCGCCGGAGATCTGGCGGGACGGCGAAGGCCGCGCGTTCCGGCCCGGAATTCAATACTACGTGGGCGGAAATACGAAATTTTACGGCGCCGCTTTGCTGCGCCTGCGCGCGGAAGACTTCGGCGAAATACTCCATCACGGCGGCGTTTCGCCGGCCTGGCCGGTGAGCTACGCGCAGTTCGAGCCGTATTACTGCGCGGCAGAAGCGCTGTTCCATGTACACGGCGCCCGTGGTGCGGATCCGACCGAGCCGCCTTCATCGCGACCTTACCCCTATCCGCCGGTGTCCCACGAACCGCGTATCGCCGAACTCGCCACGGCACTGACCGGCGAGGGCTTGCATCCGTTTCCCTTGCCGCTTGGGATACTGCTGGACGAGCATGAGGGCAAGGTCGACCGGCACAGCCCATGCATCCGGTGCGATGCCTTCGACGGCTTTCCATGCCTGCTCGGCGCCAAGGCGGATGCACAGACGATTTGCTTGGAGCCGGCGTTGACGTATCCGAACGTCACGCTGCTGACCAATGCCTATGTGGAGAAGCTCGGCACCGATGCGGGCGGACGCAACGTCAACAGTGTTCACGTTCGCCGCGGCGGCGCGTCGGAAATCTACAGTGGCGACATCGTCGTCGTTGCCTGCGGTGCGATCAATTCCGCGGCACTGTTGCTGCGCTCGGCCTCGCCCCAGCATCCGACAGGACTGGCCAATAGTTCCGATGTCGTCGGTCGCCACTACATGCGCCACAATAATTCGGCCTTCATGGCGGTGAGCCGGCGCCGCAACGACACCGTGTTCCAGAAGACCTTAGCAATCAACGATTACTACTTCGGCGCGCCCGACTGGGAATACCCGCTCGGCCACATCCAGATGCTCGGCAAATCCCACGGCGCCACAATGGCCGCGGAACTACCAGCCTGGCTGCCGTTTCATCCGGAGCTGGCGCTATCCGAACTGGCCGGCCACGCGATCGATTTCTGGCTCACGTCGGAAGACTTGCCCGACCCGGCCAACCGCGTCACGCTGGCCGACGATGGCGGCATCGTGCTCAATCTTGCGCCGAACAATATGGAAGGCCACCACCGGCTGCGCGAAAAGCTGCGCGAGATGCTCGATGCGATGGATTGCCATCCGCACCTGCTACCTCGCAATCTGTATCTCGGCAAGGATATTCCGATTGGCGGCACAGCCCACCAAAACGGAACGATTCGCTTCGGCAGCGATCCCGCTACGTCCGCGCTGGACGTCAACTGCAAAGCGCATGACCTCGACAATCTCTATGTTGTCGACGCCAGTTTCTTTGTGTCGTGCGGTGCAGTCAATCCTTCGCTGACCATCATCGCCAACGCGCTGCGCGTGGCCGATCATCTGCGCCAGCGGATGCGCTGACGGGGGGGCTCAGGCTACGACGCGCAGCCCGACGTGCAGCGGTGCGGGCACGGTAGAGAGCTGACGAGCATCGATGACACCCGGCGCTGGTGAAGCGCTGACGTGACCTGGAAGCAAACCCTGCGAGTAGTTCGTTGCGCCGGCGCGTTTCGGCGCGCTTGTGCGACGGCACATGGGGGGAAACTTCCATCGTCGCCGACGCGGAGATAACTTCGTGATCGTCGTTGCCGCTGCGCTCGGCCTGTAGCTCCTGCTGCGATCCGGTACGATCTTGCAATGGTCGGCTCGACCACGGTGGCATGCCCCGCCTTCTGAGCGAACGGGGGCGATCGTGAAGTTACCCCAAGCGAATCAGCATTCCGTTGCCTTGCATCGTCACAAGCCTGGCCGATACAGCAGCGGTAGCACGGTGCGTGGCCGACTTGCAGCGCTTGTCGTCGCCGACTTTCGCCTCTACAGTTGTGGTCGCCTGCGATAACTCCGGTGTCGCTGGTGAACCGGAACTGCGCCAGCGCAGTCATTCGAATGGACCGTTGATTACGCATGTGTAAGAACGCGCCACGTGAGCATTAACCTGTCGCGGTTGTAATTTCGAAGGTGAGGGAATTGAACTATGATTTCTGCGTCGTGCAGCGCCCGACTGCGCGCGGCTTCGTTTCACCATTGATGACTATGAGTACGGCGCGTAATTTTATAAGGCAGGCGAAGCGAGACAGCATCGTCATTGCAGATCTCTGCAAGGTGCATCAGGCGCTGGAGCTGCTTCATGATGCGCAGATCCCGTTCGGTGCTGATGGCTCGTTCATCGACCTTGAGCGCGAGATCGATGCACTTGAGCGGGCACTGCGACTGCTTGGGATGGAATAGTGGTCGCGGTCTTGCGGCGTGTCCCGCTGCCGCGCCGCCATATGGTTTCCCCTGGAACACATGATTAACGCTCCATGTCGCGTTCAATTCAAGAGTAGCTTTTCCGGATAACGTCTCCGCGAAGCGCCTGTTCGTTCAGGGAAACGATCAGCAAACGATTCCGCTGGTCAGACCGATTTTGTAATTTTTCCAAACTCGCGTTCACTCGGCCACTCCCACAGAAATAGCACGAGGTCGCAGGTCGTGTGCGGGCCGAAGATATTTTGCGTGGCACTGCGACTGACGCGCAAGCGCATTTATCCTCTGTGTGCTTGCGTGGTGATTGAATTTCGTGGCGGTTCGCACGGATGTGTTATTTTGAATTGCGCGATATCGTTCAGCCAAGCATTCCCCTTCGTGCTTTTCGTGAAGCACACGCAAAAGCCGCAGAACCGTTTTTCTACCCCACTCTGTTAGGAATGGGACGTGGGAGGGCGGTACGCCTGATGCAAAAAGCGAAACGAAAGATGCCATTCATGTCACAACGAAATTCGCGATACTATTGCTAAAGTACAAACGCTCCGCGCTGGCAGTGAAAGTTGGTTTGAAGCGGTGAGCCAGGTAAATAAGGCCAATAGCGATCACATGGGCGAGGAGGAGCGCCAGGGCTTGGCCGATTTTCGTCAAACCGTGGACCTGAGCACTCGTCACGATCTAGCAATAGAATTTGCGGTTTTTGAAGCCAAACATTTCAGCGGAGTGGTCCTCAAGAAATCGATCCGTCTACGTATGTGGAGACTCAATAGGTCGACTCCGACCGCAATCCGGGCCAAGAAGGGCAGCTGCTTTCCATTACCTGTAGGCGTAAAAAAGCGGGCAATTGCCCGCTTCGTTGACCTGTGGCCGAATCGCCTTAGGCGGCACAAGCCTTTCCATGGCTGACGTGGAACCCTTTGCTCTTTGCATCTGCTTCAGTCATGTACTCGCCTTTTTTGGTCTTACCGTAATATTTATCGTTGGCGCAGTGATAGACCTTGCTCGAAGTATTGACCCACACCTTACCGGCTCCTCCGCCGGCGGCCGGTGCGGCTGATGCAGTCGCTTCATTTGTTGCTTTCACGCTAGAACTCGGAGCGGGCGTTGTAGCTGAACTAGCGGCGGTGGAAGCTGCCACTGCTGTCGACGCCTTCTTATCCACTCCACCGTGGCCGCTACACGCACCGCGCATGCTTGCGCCGTCAAAACTTGTGCCGTCTTTGCACATGGCATGGACAGCGGCAGCTTGGGCACTAGCGGCGGTTTTTGCTGGCGGGGTCGATGCGGCTTGTGAAAATGCTGAGCCGCTGATCAAACAGCAGGCCAAGATGGAAAGTGCTGATATTTTCATGGGATAACTCCGGTTAGCGCACGAAAATACGTGCTTGTTAGTATCATGTTCCATCGAGAGAAATTTCGACGCTCGATACGTCGTGCGTTCCCTAATGCAGGGCGCGCAAACGCGGATCACCTCACTCCGTAGGTATCGGCTCTCAAACGACGTCGAGTCACTGGACCTTGCTCGACAACGGAAGGTCCGCTTTTGGCCGGTTGCAGACTGTCGCGACCGACAGTTCTCAACCAAACTCGGCCTAGGACGTACAGAAACTGAATGCCTGCTTCCGGCCAGCGACGGTAATCAGGGATGCTCCGGGGAGCTGATCATTTGTCTACGCTTCGAAGCTGTGGTCCTCGTGCCCCGTCTTTCTCACAAGAGTATGTATTTTCCCGTACAGAAAAACTGCCCTCATGAGAGTAAATGATTTGCTCTATTTCGTTCTCACTGCCGTGGTCACCACACGCCAAATCCGTAATTGTGGTTTTCCTACCTGCTGCCAACAAGGCCATCCATGCGCCGCGTTGCAGAACAAGTGGGCGCTCCGGATGAGCGGCCGTTGAGAAAGCGTGCAATTTAGGAAACTTCCGGGAAATACCAATAAGCATGGCTTCCTGTTTGCCACAAGGCACGTTCCCTACCTGTAGCAGGAAACTCGCCTTCATTCCGTCTTGCGTAAAATCTCTGAGATCCATAACATCGACAGGCGATCGTTTCCGCAGTTCGATTTCAAACTCACGCACCTTGGTGCGGTCACCGAAATCGTCGCTAGGGTCGTTCAGCCTGCGCGGTAAAAGCACCAGTGCGGCATTTCCGTTATCAGCCGGGTTGTCGAATTCGGCAAATAGTGGAGATAAGTCCATACTTTCGAGCAACGCGTCGTTATGTTTTCGCTCCAGGAACAAATGACCCTGTTCGCCGTACGTAAAGCCACTACAGGGACATGTAACTGCTTGGGTCATTTCCAAGGCTGAGCAAACAGGTCGCACTGGCCCTGACCACCTGAGCGTCCATTCCTCGAGGGTTCCATCGACAACGACCGTACGACGCTGGCGAATGGTATCTGCTGCCCACAGATTTACTGTAAGAAGAGAAAAAAGCGCTGCAAAGCACAAACGGATGAGAAGCATGTCATTTCAACGTAAAAATAAGCTGAAGACGAATTTTATAGCGGATCATCCATTATGACGTCTGCTCCCGACCCATTGCGGACGTTCGGAAATACTGCTGTTGATCAGGCCAACGGCGGCTGTGGGCCGGTTGCGGTGGCCGCAAGAGCTCCGCCGAACAGATCGCGCAGCGTAACCGCCTAAACGCCGGGCACGCGTCGCCAACGCATCATCACATGCGTGAGTGCAAACGCGACGCTGCATGACAGCAGAAATCCCGGCACCGTCCAATCGACTGGCCCTTCGCCACCTTTCGCGCATTGCATTGCCGTCCCCGCCGCACAGATGAGACTCGTTGCCGAGAACAATAACAGCGGCTTCAGGCGGACCATGAAACTCGCGCTGAATCCGGCTCCCCTCTTTCGGTCGATCAGGCTCGCAATCCACGGCGAAACGAAAAGAGCCCGCTTCATGAATATCGACGTAACACAGAAAAATACGATAGGCATAGCCATGACGATCAATTGCATCTCCGGGGGCATGGGCGTCGAACAGAATTCCTGTTGCCCACCTAGTGCAAAGTTCGCCAGGTTGGCGCCAATTGCCAAGGTCCAGATCGCTGCAATCAGGGCAGTCGATTTTGACCGGGACGAATCATTGGTGACCGCCGGTACAGCGGGAGCGCTTGGCGCGCTATTAGATTTCGGCGGCGCATCCCTGCTGAGTGCGACGAAGCGCCACGTCATCAAGGCAAGGAACGAGAACAGAACCCAAATTCGGGCAAACATCGAATACAAGCCGCGGTTGAGTTGATCATATTGCTCCTGGCTAATTTCGCGATCTGCCCCTCGATTGAAGCTCTCGAAGTAATGTGAGCCATCGGGCGACGCATGCCAGTTATGACTGGTCGCGATGCTGCCGTCGGGCGCTGGTCCCATGTCCCATGGCGTATCGACCCAGTTGGGAGCGGCGACTAGTGCAGCTACCACGGCGACAATCAGGATTGGGCGGGCAAATAACTCGCCGGGTCGCGGCATGGAACGGTGGAGCGGGCGCCCGCTGAGTCCGCGCACAGCAAACATGCCAAATGCGAATACGGCAATGATGGCGACGTGGTTCCACATTAGATACGGGACGATGCGCGACCATTCTAGGCGTGTGCATGCGATGACCGCGAACAAGCTCACGGCTACCAATACGGTCGATACCCACATGAACTGGCGCGCGCGCCGAAGGCTACGCATGGCATTGACGGTCTCATCGGGAGCTGTCGAATTATCGGGCTTAGCTATCTCTTTCAAGTTTCCTCCGCGACCTGCTGACGCCACTAGAACGCGACACCCGTCTCCAGGAACTGAATCGCGACCACATCTCCCTGTACGGCCACTATCTCGAAACCGGCACTAAATTGGAGCTGGATAGAAATGAGCATCGGACTCCTCGAACAGCTAAGTGAATATCCGAATGACCGCTACTAGTCGAATGGGGACTGCTGCGAACGGAAATACGATTGTTCATAAAATTCCTACACGAGGATTTCTGTCTCCAAATTGGAGCGAAGATCGATTTGCTGTTCTACCGGTGATAAAACCAGTTCAGCCAGGAACCGAGCAACAGGATTCCAAGCACGCCAAGTATCACTATCGAGCAATGGGAAGCTTTTCGCATGGCCGGTTGTCGATACAAATCCACTGCAGCGATCGACACGAAGTACATCAATGCAATAAAATTGATGACGGCTAGTCCGAATAGAACCAGCAGTGTGATTCCTCCGCCTGTGGAATGCGGATTCAAAATATTGTTGATCGGTGACGGTAAATACATGGCCGCGAAAAGCATGATTACCAGCATTCCAACAAGCAATGCTAGACATGTGAGGCAGCGTGCAACACGTCGAAAAGGAGGCTTTAACGGCTCATTTTTCATTAAAGTTTGTATCAGTTTCGTAACTGAATTTTTCAACACTATAGGCCGGTATCCGACCTCGGTGTATGTCCGTTGCCGCGCGAAGGAGGACGTCTATCTCATGCGACCTCAAAGGGGCACTCTTGGCCGCATCCTGCCGTTGGACTCAGAATAACATCTAGTCATAATCGAAAACTCTCGCAATGTCACGACCGGCAGGACCCGACCCAAACCAGACGTTCGGGTGGGCCTCAAAATTTATCTAAGAAAACGCTGCGTAGCGTGTCGCCTGCGTAAGACAGCGGTTGGAAAGTTTGTAACCAGTTCGGATCAATCGTTCTATTGGACGCCTTTTTCATTTTTAAAATTGAGGTAGCAATTTGCAGCCATAGCAGCCAAGAAGCAACCAAAGGCTACATGAGACGGCCATAATGGCAGTACCCCCAAAAAGCGGTCGGCAATCACGCAGATCGCCCACAGAAGGCCAAGAAATAAGTATGGTAGTCGCCAAGTGTGACGGATGGCTATCGAGGAACGGCTATGAAGATAGAAGAAAATCACAGTGGTTGCTGAAGCTCCACCGATCAGTACGAAAACGTCGGAAATGATGTTCATACTTACCTATTTGGGTTGTAAGGTGAGCAAAGGACTGCTTTTGGCCGAACTCGGCCGTTTGGCCGAGCATAGCACCTTGCCGAGCTGAAAAAGTCACGCTCTGTCACGAGCGGCCGCAACCGACCCATTCCAGACGTTCGCGTCGATCTAGCCTCTCTGTTTCAAAATACTCTGTGAACATTAAGCCAACACCACTGTAATACCGAGCCGCTCTAGCTCGGCAACAAAGTCGGCTGGCGTGTCTCGCTCAAGCACCATGCTGTTCGCCAATCCAATATCACCAATCTTGCAACGGGACGCCGCGTTGATCTTTTCGATGGTGGCTAACACGATGGTCTCTGCCGCTTGGACGGACAACGCGCGTTTGACGTATGCCTCTTCCAGATCGCCCGTACTCAGGCCACCGCGAAGATGCACGCCGGTAACGCCCATGAAAAACATATCTGCACGAACGTGCCCGAGTGCCTCGATAGCCGCCGCGCCAACGGTCACCATGGAATGACGGAACAGTCGCCCACCGATCAGGATCACTTCAATGTCGCGGTGGCCAGCAAGCTCGACTGCCACGTTTGGGCTGTGTGTCACTACCGTTGCCGCCAGAGTCTTCGGTAGACAACGTACCAATTGGATTGAGGTAGTGCCGCCGTCGAGGATGATTGTCTGTCCGGGGGCAACCAACTGGGCGGCCGTGCGGGCGATACGCTCCTTGGATGGACTAGACAGATTCTCCCTCACCGACAGGTCTGCCGCTGCCGGGGAGGCTGGTAACGCTCCGCCATGCACCCGTTGCAGCAGGCCTTCGGCAGCCAGCTCTCGGAGGTCGCGCCGAATCGTATCTTCCGATACCGCATATCGTTCGCTTAGAGTTTTTGCGATTACTTGGCCGTCGCGGGTCAAGGTGTCCAGAATTTCGCGTTTGCGCTGAGAGGTAAGCATGAAGTCACGAAACCATTTGAAGTTGAACGAATTTGCATGTTAGCATGAAGCAGCTAACTCGAGGAGTAGAGATGATCCCAACTGCTGAGCGTGTCCGTATCGTCGATGTGCAGATCCTGTCCGACGACTGGTACGTGCTTAAGAAGACAACTTTCGACTACCTTCGACGCGATAACGTCTGGCAGCGTCAAAGTCGCGAAACCTATGACCGTGGCAACGGCGCAGTGGTATTGCTGTACAACCTGGCGCAAGGGACCGTAGTGCTGACGCGGCAATTCCGGTTACCTGCCTTCGTCAATGGACATGAGGGCATGTTGATCGAAGCTGCGGCTGGCTTGCTGGACGCAAGCTCTCCGAAGGAACGTATTTGCCAGGAAGCCGAAGAAGAAACGGGCTACCGCACACACGCAGTGCGGCCGATATTCGATGCCTACATGAGTCCTGGGTCAGTCACTGAAAAACTGCATTTCTTTGTGGCCGAGTATGACGCAATGTCAAAGGTCGACTCAGGCGGTGGAGTCGAGGCGGAGGGCGAAGACATCGAAGTGCTGGAGCTTCCGTTCCCCCAAGCGCTGGAGGCGATCGCGTCCGGTGAGATACAGGACGGCAAAACTATCATGCTGCTGCAGTACGCGGCCCTACATCTGTTCACAGGAGTTTGACCATGGCATCCAAAATGATCCTCATTGCAGGACCTTACCGCTCGGGTACAAATGGCGACACCGTGCTCATCGCAAAAAACCTCGAACGCTTGGAGGCGGCCGCGTTGGCGGTGTACCGACTCGGTCACATGCCCATGATTGGCGAATGGGCCGCGCTTCCGCTCGCGACTCAAGCAGGTTCGACTGAAGTAGGCGACTGCATCAGCCAACAGTTCCTATATCCAGTGGCGGCCCGGATGCTGAGTCACTGCGATGGTGTGCTGCGTATTTCGGGCGCTTCAGGCGGCGCCGATGGTGATGTCAGGCTAGCTCACGAGCTGGGCTTACCGGTCTATTACGAATTGGCAGAGATTCCAGCGGGTTGAGCCCAGTGTGAGAGTTCCGATGTCTGCTCTTGGCCGAAAGCAGTCTAACCCGACACCATCGCTATCGACCGGCGATGCTCGTCGGTGGGTTGTCGGCTGTTGTGGTAGGCGCAAGCCCTTACTGCAGCGGAAGGATCCAAAATTGCTGTTGCGCCGACAACAGCTTTGGTGACCAGGGAGGATTGACCACGACGATGTCACGCACGCCCATGCGAGCAAAGTCGTCAACGGAATAAGTCCAGCCGACGGTATTCGGATTATTTTTGTAGATCGGCTGGTAGCGCTCCTCCTGACCCAACGAGACGAGGTCCTCCCGCACGCCGAGAGCCTTCAAATAGGTCAGCTCCTGCTGTGCAGTGGCCTGCATATCTTTTAACATCCCGGACGCCATTTTCTTGATCTCCTCCGACGGCCCTGCGGACAGCATCTTGTTGGTGGCCTCGGCGACGCGCAGGTACAAACTGTTTGCCCCGCCGTGAAACCCAATGACTGCAAAGTTGCTGACAACCTTGCGTCCTCCGGCTGGGAACACGTAGTTGGCGCATGAGGAAAGGCAATATTCCATGACCTTCACGTCAAGCTTGCGCGCTCGTACCCAGCGGCCAAGAGCCATTCCCGGAATCACGTTGCCTCCTTGGCTCTGGATGGAAAGTACTGTCGGTTTGTCCGTCAAGCTGTCGTACAGCGTGAAAAGGAGCTGGTTCGCTAGTTCGTCAATTTCGCCCACATAGATTAATTCGCCGTCGGCGACATATATATGGGTAGGGGCGGAGCTAGTCTCAGCGTGGAGACCGGAGATGCCTGAAAGGAGCAACAGGCAGGAAAGGATCGCGTTGCGCATCGTCATTTTCGAGTCATGGACACTCTGGAATTGTACGACGCCAATTTTGCGCGAAAGCTCACGAAAACTCACCGCCGAGTAAAAAACGCGACTGCTTATCAATCAAATGTGTTCTGCTTTTGGCCGGTTGCCGCCGTTCGGGCATCAAGCCGCAGGCGTGATGGTCAGCGCCTGGGCCCAAGCGGGTTCATCGCAGCCGCACCGGCCTGTCGCATCTGCACGGCGTTCAGGCTTTCGATTGCGCCAAGCCGCATATTCATCAACCCGGATTGCAACTTTATCGCTTCGATTATAAGTCTCACTTCTGACGATTCAGCTTTTGCGGCCAATTCGTCAAAGCGTGGCCACATGGCACGAATCTGATCACTCATAGCTTGCCTTTTTCAAAATCGACAACATATCACGAGCTCGCAACGCTTTCCAGCTCCTGTTTGCGAACGCTCAATCTCACAACGGTCGTCCGCTCGAAAAGGGTCACGGTACGGCCATCCGGCATGCGGAAGCCACGGTACAGGCGCGAGCGGGTGGACTTGTCGGGATCGACCATGGCGCCGAGACTCTCGAAATGCGCGAACTGTGTGCGAGCTAAGTCCCCGGTGGGAACGCCAGATTGGCCTTGATCGGCCGCCGGCAGGAATGCGATATGGTAGCGGTCTAGGTTGGCATCGCACTCCGGCAGGTGGCCGTACCTTTTGTCTTCGGCGGACGCCTGCGCGTGGGCTTCGGCAAACCCGGGAGCGTCAGGCGGCGAACCGAGTCCGCACGACGGCGTGCCGCCCAAGGCGGCTCCGCAATTGAGTAGGAAAAAAATATTCTTGTAGCCGGTTTCAAAAACGCGCGTCCTGTCGCCTATGGATCGAGAAAATTTTTGCCTATTTTTCGAAAAACGGGCCAACTTTCGCGGGAGCCGCCCCTAGCACACTAATGCCAATATGATAACGTGTTGCTTTAATGATCATTGGAAGTCCACTTTATGTGGCGCTTCTGATCGCCGTGGCAACGCACCAAGGAGGCGTCAATGCAAAATCCCACTGTCCGAGGCAGACGAAACGCCAAAGACAAATTCTTATTTCAATCAGAAATTTTTACCCGATATTTGACACCTGGTCCCAAAGAAGATGTCCATGACTGGTGCCCTGACTATGTTTTAGATCTACTTGTCGAACTACGAGAGCAAGCACGGGGAATGGACTTTTACCCACCTCAAGAGGATGCGGAGGACATCCGCATTTCAATGTTCGATCGGCCAACGAGCGAGATTTGTGAGCTTGTTGACTGGACAGTTAGTATTTTTAATCGAACAGTAGCAAAGGAGCTGCGCAATCGTGCATTAAGTGTTCAAGAGATTTTGCGTGGTGAGCCCATGAGGGAAGGGTGGTCGTCACGAAATTCATTGCGATTGATGTTTGAGGGATGGGGTGAGGACGGGGACGAGTGGGGCACTGACTACGTGTCAACAGAGATTTTCCCTTTCACTGGGGGCGAAGATCCGCTTGCAACACCAGGCAATCTATGTGCTGCCTTCGGGTTAGCAATTCTTGACCATGCGTTGCTCTTGCGCAGTGCGCCGGACGGTGACAACGTAATAGAGAGCTATGGGGCTGCATGGTATTTTGCTCTCACGGCACGTTCACTAAACCGGCAACATATGGGCTATCAGTTTGACCTTAAAGTCCACAGCGACCGAATGTCAAAAGCTGCGGCAAAACGCTATTTAAAGGACCCCAAACAGGTAATCAAAGCTCAAGTTAAAGAGCACTGGCAGCGGTGGAGAGAGCAGCCGAATAGCTACATCTACACGACCGAGTTCGCGCGAGCGATGCAGGACAAATGGCCTGATGAACTGACCAGTGAGCCGGTAATTTGCAAATGGGTACGTGAGTGGAACTCGGCTGTCAAATAGCATTCTGCATGCACAGTAAGTACCGTGCTTGCACAGGTCTTTCGGAAAGAGTCAGGGCGCTTGAAAATGGACAGATGGAGCTGATCGTGACGACACAGTCTCTATCCAATCAATCCAGGAGTTCGACATGCAAAATTTTTTTTCCGCCGACACACTGCACGCCATCGCCCAGCTTGTCATCGTGCTCGACCAACACCCGATCGGCGCCGGGGTGCTTTTTTTCATCGTCGCTGCCGGCACTATCGCTACCTGGCGACGTCGGTAAAACCTGGCTGATCTTTTGCTGCAAAAGATCAGCCATAACTTCATGCTTGCCGGGATAGCAACAACCCCGTACACTCCTCCGTGCCGAACGGCAGCTGTCTCCCAATTTTGGTCGATCAGTGTACGGCAACCGCCGACCCGGTGAACAGGAAAAACGGGAAGCTCGCTAAGTGGGAACGAGGCTGACGTGGAAACGTCGTATTTTGAAAATGCCTGGTTAGGGTCGAAGAAAAACTTAGCGCTAGGTCCGCTTACGACCCAAAGCGGACGATTGTATATAGCGAACCACATACCTCTCAATGGAGAGAAGACTTCACATTCGCATGCGGATTTGGTCAGCTATCAGGCGGTATTCCATGGGAGAAACGTCGTAATCATCTCTTCCAGGCGACGCGCGCCTCCAGTAGCAATGAACTTTCTTGCTCCACTTTGCAGCTGATCCATTCAGCGTCGCAAGTTGTATCGCCCCCGCTGGATTGACGTGAACACGCAGCCCAGCACGCTTGTCTCGCCTAGATCGACCTCTGGGAAGCGCTGAACAATTGCTGATTTCTGTGAAGAAGACCCTCTCAACAGAGCCGCGTTTTTGGGTGCCAATTGTCATTCAACAGTCACCAAATTTTGATGATCATGACCAGTCTAGATAAGTGGCGCGGCTAGTGGCCGATCAAGGTTGTGCAGAAGCGCAGCCACCACGGCGAAAAATACAACCACACCGAGATCAACTGGATGGTCAGCAGCCAAACCAGCCCCGCGACCATTGCGGGATGGAGGCGTCGCCGCGTGACCAGGTCGTAACCGACCATGATGGCAAACAGTACATTTACGCCCAGGTAGAGGAAGGTGAAATTGCCCCAAAAATGATCGCGGCCGATCATTTCAGTGATCCATTTGCCGGTCCAGCGCGCATAGCCTGCACTGGCGATCATTATTGTCGCCATCAATATCAAGCGCTTATGCAGCGCAGCATCGGCGCGCCGTTTGAGGGCCACGCCAACCAGGCCGGCAAAGGCGACCATTAGAAAAATGGAGACAGCCAAAAAAGCAGGTCTGGATCTGGGTGTGCCAAACCGGTCGACCTGGATCGCGACCTCGGCCAACGGCCCGATGGCGATCATGACGACAGCCAAGAGCGCCAGCCCGCCTCCCAACTTTTTATGCGTGGCGCGGCGGTTTGTGCGTATCAGCAGGGCCTGCGTGGTCAATAGGGCCAGCCAAGCGACAAAGACGGCGGCATGCAGGTGAACGATCAGGGGATTGTCCTGCCTCTCGCCGGTGAAGTGTTTCAGCACTCCGGGGCCGAAGCCCATAATGACGCCCAGCCAGATCAAGCCTATCATGAAGAGAAAGAAATTTCGATCCCAGCGATGGTGGGCCGCGAATGCCTGTCCGGTCGATTCCATACCATTCCTTTTCATGTCGAACCGCTGTCATTTGATTAGATCGCGACTTAAAAGAAGCACAGTCTAGCTCGTAATTGCTCGCCAGAGGAGCCTGCTTTCTTAGCTTAGCAGCGGGTGTTGAAAAAGGCACGCATACCTTCGGGTGGCGCGGTCGCCCGCCGGTCTGGCTGGAGCGCATGCTGCGGATGTCTTCATCTCGATTGGATCGAAGACAATGTGATGAGTGAGGTGTTTGGTAAAGATTTCGTCGATGCACTCAGAACCGCTTACTTTGGCTGCTTCATCTCAGGCATCGTTGAAATGGCCACCGCCCTCGTTGCTGCCAAGAAAGTTAAGCAGGTTCTTTGTGAGAAACCGTGGACTAGTAAAGTGCTTCTTGTAAAGGCCCGCAAGCGGCGCATGGCGAAACTGATCTTCCGTAGGCGTGCCGCTTGAGGCGTTGACACCTTCGAGCACCTTGATTGGTTGGGTGAGGTCAAAAGTGCTGAACATGCTATTGATCTCGAACGCATATGCCTGTGCAAGTAGAACAGTACTTATTCTCGTGAGATCGAGACCAAAGAACGCGACTGACCTTTCAGCCCAAGCAACTAGCTCTTCTCGGGACATAGATACCGGCATAATTGTTATGACCTGTAACGGGCCACCTGCCAATTTGCGTAGTGGTTGCGTGAAACACAATGGATGGTGACATTAAGAAGCCGTCGGGCAACTCCGGATTGAGCATTTGGCGACCATCCGCTCCTGGCTGCTAACTCAACCGGCCGTTCGCAAGGCTCAGTGTATGGCCCGTATTGCTCTACTGGCAAGTAGGGTTTTGATAGACGTATCTAGTCGGGGCGCACCGACGCCAGCTTTTCGGCACGCTGGGGAAGCAAGAAAATCAGCGCGACCATGCAGGTGGCCAGTGCGGCGGAAGCGGTATATCTGCTGAGCGCCAGGCCGCCATTTGCCAGCGGCTTGTCGAGCAGATCTCCCACCGTCGCGCCGAGGGGGCGGGTGAGAATAAATGCCGCCCAGAACAAGCTGGTGTGCGAGATCCTGGTCCAGCGGTACGCGGCAATCACGAGCAACAGTCCGCCCGCAAACAGCAGGGCTCCGCCTTCATACCCGAAGCCCCAGCCGGTTTTCGGATCGGCGACCCAGTCTCCCAGCGCTGTGCCCAGGGTTTGCGAGAACAGGATCGTCACCCAGTAATAGCATTCGGCTTTGCGCGTGTCGAGACGGTTAATCGATACTGAACCGAGAGAACGATGCCACGTGAACAATGATGCCATCAACAGGGCGAACAGGAGCGTTGATCCTCCCATGTACCCGATTCCCAGGGAACGATCGCAAAAGTCGGCCAGGGTCGTGCCCACGGTCGTGGTGGCAACGATGACGCTCCAGAATAACAAGGGGTGGAACTGCTTCGCGCGGATCTGGACGATCAGCGCGACGATCAGAATGGCAGCAAAGATTGCGGTTCCCACCAGGTAGCCAAGATTCATTGACATGGTCACTGCGTCGCCGGCAGTCTCTCCCAGCGTCGTGGCGGCAATCTTGATCAGCCAAAATCCGAGGGTGACGGCAGGCACCTTGCCAAAGTGGTCCTGGAGGTGAGCGGGTGGAGCGTCTTTTAGTGTGTTCATTCTTATTCCTGCGAAAGAGGAGCGCGGGCGCGCGCAAACCGTACTCGCCGCGATACTGCGCATCAGGAAATGAAGGGAGCGCTCAGGTCCGGTGGGCGCATGGATTCGATGCGCCAACAGCACGTGGTGGAAGATGCCTTCCCGCAAACCCACATGATAGAGAGTTTGTGGTCAACGCTGTGTTCGCTGGTTCACCAAAGATGCGAAGTTGACGCAAGCTGGACCGTCGCAGCGGCAGGCATCCCAAGGATAGCCCGCGGTTGCGCGTCACTCACATCCCGGGGAGAAGATTCAACGACCGGATCGGCTGCAAGACAGCAGTCGACACCGCGCGCGGCCCTTATGGCCGAATTCAAAATGGCAGCTCGGCGGGTACGCGATCTCGACAACAACGTTTCCAGCGGGCAGGCCGGCAATTACAATTCGGTAATGCATGCCCGCCACCAATCGGACGCGGCGATTGCGTCGTTATCATGTTCGTTGACAGTCATGAGTGGGGGGCACGATGAATTGGTGGTCACAATGCTCGGAACGGCTGGCGGAGAAACGGCGCGCGCGACACGTCGGTTTGGAGCGCTCTCCCGCGGCTTTCGCCGCGCCGTTGTGGTTTTGCTCGCATCTTCGGCTGACCACGCCACTGCGTGCCCTGCGCTTGCATGGCGCGGTAAACGCTCCGGGCGTTCGTTCGCACGACATGGAAGAGGGACGGATTACGGGATACTGGCGTGTTGCGGGCGACGGGACTCAGCTGGTGCCGTCGTTGATTGGCATGGTGCCTTGGCAGGGCGGTGAACTGCTCGCGTGCCTGATCGCGATTCGAGAGATTGTCGAGTCGGACATAAGTATCGACGAGCGTATCGGAATGCTGTCGCGCGAGATGACGGCGCCGCGCTGGCCCGGCCTGCGTGACCATCCGGCGCTCGCGCTTCCAGAAATGGTCGAGCTGTTCTTCCCTTCATTCCTGCACAGCGTGCCGGGCCTGTCTGCCCATACCGTGCGTGCCATGATGATGCTCGGGATGGATACGCCGGCGAAGATTCTCGCCCAGGATCCTGCAGCGCTTCTGGGATTGAAAAGGGTCGGCTCGGCCACCCTTGCCACTCTTCTCAATACATGTCGCCGCGCAGCGGCGTTTCGGCCCGACTCGCGCACCGATGCGGTGGAACGGTAGCCCCCGAATCCTGCAACGAAGTCAGCGACAGGGGCGCAAACGATAGGGCGCGGGGATATTGAAGTTCGGCGTTCGTGGAACATAAGGTGCACATCGTTTTCACCAGGATGGACGGGTTGAAGTCCAAGACGCGCGCCGGTCTGCTCAGCCGACCCATACAACGATCAGTGCGGCGATCAGGCAGTACAGGCCAAACAGGTACCACCGGCCTTGCTCGAGCCAGCGTGACAGCCAGCGCAGTGCAAACAGACCGGTCAGGAAGCTCAGCACCATGCCGAGCAAGCCTGGCGCGAGGGAATGGAGGAGGTCGTGCGCGCCCGCAGCGCCGGCCGCGTGCTCCACCGTGTACAGCCGGTAGCCTTCTTTGGCGATCACCACCGGTGTCAGGATCACTGCCAAGGCGAAGCTGAACTGTTCTGCACGGCGTCGCTCGACTCCCAGCGCAAGCCCGGTCGAAATCGTCGCGCCGGAGCGCGAAAATCCACGAAACGGAAGGCAAAGCCCCTGCACCGCGCCTATCCACAGGGCGCTGCGCATCGATACGTTGTTCAAGCCGGACGCGGCTATTCGCGCCGAGATGATAATCAGGATCCCCGCCGCCGCCAGCGCTGCGGCCATGAGGTGTGCATTGCCGAACAATTGTTCGATCTCAAATTTGGATGCGTTCGCTGCGACGAAATGTTTGATCCCCTGCATCAGCGCCAGGCCGACTACGCCCGTCGCCGCTGTCGCCACCATGAGGCGGGCGCCATTGCTGGTGAATTGTTGTGCCGAACTGAAGTAAGTCTCGCGCCAGGACTTCCAGAAATTGACGATCACGGCGAACATTGTCCCGGTGTGCAGCATCACCAGCAGCAGCGTCATCTGCGGCGCGGTGGGATCGAGTCCCATCAGCTTTTCCGCGACAATGACATGCGCGGAACTGGAGACCGGCAGCAGTTCAGCAATGCCCTGGACTGCGGCAAGGATCAGGATTTGCAAGGTGTTCATTCAAGCCTTTCGAAAAATTAATGTGACCCATTTCGGGAAGCGCCGAGATCATTCCGACGCTGGGCTGGCCATACGCAAAGGGTGCGATGGGGCCGTTGTCGCGTAATCGAAACGACTGCATCGGCTGGTCCAACGGCGCGCCCGTTGCGCCGCGCGCTGCTCAGGCATATGATCGATCATGACATCAAAGGAGTCCAGCCATGCCGCCAACCAAAACCAAGGTGCCAACGCCGCCGCGACGTCGCGTATCGGCGAACGCCGCCCCTGTGGTGAAGAGCATTGCCGCGCCTCCGCCGTACGCCGTTGCCGCCGCAGCGGACGTCGATGCGCCTGTCGTCGCCCGGTCCAAGCGGGCGCCTAAGCAAGAGAATCGTCTGAAAGTTTCGCATCGAATGACCGCATCGCAATCGGCCTTGCTCGATGAGTTAAAGTCGCGCAGCGTGCGCCTGGGACACGCCGCCAAGAAAGGTGATGTCATCTTTGCGGGACTGCAGCTGCTAAATAGGCTGTCTGAAAAGGGATTTGAGGCGGCAATTCTTCCATTGTTAGCCACGCCGAAGTTCAAGAAGAATGCCGCGCGCAAGAAGCCCGCGACGCAGCCGAAAGCATAGGGATTCCGCAACGCCGTATGTGGCGGTGGTCGAAGTGGGCCGTTGCAGATTCATGGTGTCTGTGGCGAACGCGTCGGTTATTCAGGGTGCGCAAGAAAAATGGCCGCGTTGATCCACGCGGCCTCCAAAACAACGCTCAAGGGAGCTACCTCATGGATTATCGATGGTTTCTCCGCGCATAGGCATTACCGTTCCGTCAGAATACCGGCATGCACGACCCATCCTGGTTCGCCCATCTGGGCACGTGCTGACGCTATCGAGGCGTGTCGCAATTAGCGGTGCCTCGCCCGGAGAATTCGCGCGTCGCGCGTACGCGGTACAAGCCCTTCTGCAGGAGACAAGTGATGCACGCTCACCCGCAATTGATTCACACCAGGCTCGAAAAGCTGCACCCGACCCAGATCACGGTCGGCAAGCGAGAGGTCGCCCTCAAGCGCAAGCACTGGGGGGCGATGGGCCGCAAAGCGCGCATTGCCGCCTTGTCCAGCCATTGGTTTCCCGCCGTCGCCGGCCCGGGCGAGCGCTTTTACATCGTCGACCATCACCATTTTGGCCTGGCCTTGCTGGAGGAGGACGTTAAGACGGTCAGCCTGATGCTGCTGACGGACCTCTCCTGGCTGGGATTGCCGCACTTCTGGAACGTGATGGATCATCACCAATGGGTCCACCCCTACGACAGTCAGGGCCAGCGCTGCGGATTCGATGCGATACCTGGCCGGCTTACGGCGATGCACGACGATCCCTACCGGAGCCTGGCGGGCGAGGTGCGGCAGGCGGGCGGCTTTTCAAAGGACGTCACGCCATTCAGCGAATTCCTGTGGGCCGACTTCTTTCGCGCACGCATAGGGCGCAAGCTGCTCGACCACGATTTTCCGGCGGCCTTGCACAGGGCAATCAAGATCGCCGGCGCCCAGGAGGCGCGCTATTTACCCGGATGGTGCGGCGTGGCGGAGAAGGCATAGATGCCGGACTCGCAAGCGGTGCCTGGCAGGCGCGCGAGGTTCGCGGCGCCCGCCTGGCCTGACCTGATCGCCGGGCTGTCGCTGGCGGGCTTGCTGCTGCCGGAGGCGGTGGCCTATTCCAGCATTGCCAATCTGGCGCCCCAGGCGGGGGTGATCGCCCTGTTCGCGGGACTGGTTTGCTACGGGGTGCTCGGTACCAGCCGTTTTGCGATCGTCTCTGCGACCTCTTCATCGGCGGCGGTGCTGGCTGCGGCGTCGGCCACCATGAGCAATGGCGCCAATGCGCTCAGGCTGACTGTCGCCGTCGCGATGGTGATGCTAACCGGCCTGTTTTTCGTCCTGGCGGGGGCGGCCAAAATCGGCAACGTGTCCGATTTCATCGCGAAGCCGGTGTTGCGCGGCTTTGCATTTGGCCTGGCCATCGTCATCATTCTCAAACAGCTTGCCAATGTGGTCGGCGTGCATCCGGCGCGCAGCGACATGATCCGCTTCGTTATCGATCTGGTTGGCCAGGCGCGGGTCTGGAACTGGCCCGCGCTCGGCGTCGCCGTTGGTGCACTGGCACTGTTGTTCTTCCTTGCGCGCGTGCCGCGCCTGCCCGGCGGGCTGCTGGTGATCGCATGCGGCGTGGGCGCTGGCCAATGGCTGCAGCTGTCGCAATACGGCATCGGTTTGGTCGGGACCATTCATCTGGACCTGGCGGTTCCCACCGTGCCGGCGCTGTCCTATGTCCAATGGCTGCGCGTGGGCGAGCTCAGTCTGGCAATGGTCATGATCCTGTATGCGGAATCGTACAGTTCCATTCGCAGTTTGGCGATGAAACATGGCGACGCCGTCGCACCCAACCGTGACCTGCTCGCCATCGGCGTCGCCAACCTCGTGTCCGGTATGTTTCATGGCATGCCGTCAGGGGCTGGCTATTCGGCCACTTCAGCTAACGAGGCAGCCGGCGCCTCGTCGCGGTGGGCCGGCTGGTGCGCCGCAGCGGCGCTCCTCGTCATCGTCCTTACGATGCTGCCGCTCATAGCGCTGACGCCGGAACCGGTGCTGGCGGCGATCGTCATCCACGCGGTCAGTCACACCTTGCATCCAGCCGTGTTCCGTCCCGTCTTTGCGCTCCATCGCGACCGACTGGTGGTGGCCGCGGCCGTGATGGCCGTGCTGGTGTTTGGGATTTTGGATGGCTTGCTGGCGGCAGTGGCTGTCAGCCTGGTGATGCTGCTGCGCAGGCTGTCGGAGTCATCCGTCACCGTTCTCGCCCGGCTCGGCGATGGACACGATTTCGTCAGCAGGATCGTCTATCCGCAAGCCGAGCCGGTGCACGGGATTCTCATTCTGCGTCCGGATACCGGCTTGTTCTTCGCCAACGCCGACCGGATCATGGCGGAAGCGCGGCGCCAGGTCACGGCCGCCGGCGAGGACGCGCTGGCGGTCATCCTCAGCCTCGAAGAATCACCCGATCTGGACAGTTCGAGTTTTGAAGCGATCAGAGATTTTTGCGCCGCCCTCGTTGCCGAGCAAAAGCTAGTGCTGTTCGCCCGGCTCAAGCCTCCTGTGTTATCGCTGCTTGGCCGGGCGCATATTCCTGGATTGGCGGAGACCGCCCTCGGCGACCTGAGCGTCGATGATGCTGTGAGCGCGGCGCAAGGCTTGCTCTCGGCGCGAGCCCGGCGGAGTGGGATGTCCGCGTCCGAAGCAAGCGCGAAACCCTGATACCGCAAGCGCTTTCGAGCGCCCTGTGCTGGACACGGCCGAGGACGATGCCTTGCCAGCGGCGAGGACTCAGCGTTAATTCTCGAACAGACATGGCTGGCGCGGGCGCGGATCATGGCACTTGCGCATGGACCCATCCAGGCGAATAAACGAAGTACTTTCGCTGCGGCCCCCGCGCGCCTGGTCGCGCTGCTGCAGATTCCAGCGATATGCGAAGCGATCGATGCTCCCAGCCTTCATCTTCTATTTCGTACTCTTCTGCCTGCTGTTCTTATTTCCGGCGGGGTTGCTCTACTTGGTGTTGCTGTTCCTTGAGCACGAACGTCAGTTATGGCGGCGGATCGCCCCTGAAGTCGACCCGCTCGCGCGGTGGCTGGCCCGCCGCGGCGGCTTGGACGCCCTGCGCATGCATTTTCCACGTGCGACCCGCGCGCTGCTGCATCGGCTGACTCTGCGCGACCCCTTCGGGCTGCCGGCCACAGTGACACTGCTCCTGATCGGCATTGGCGCTTGGGCGTTGCTGCGGGTACTGCGCGGACTCGCGTCGGGCGATCCGCTGGCGATCCTTGATCTTCGACTGCATAATGCGGTTCCGCTGTTTCGGACAAGCGACATCACTCGATTCATGTTGTTCATCACCGAATTGGGCAGCCCTGTCACGTTAGCGCTTCTGTGCTGCGGTTTCGCGCTGCTGGCACTTTCGCGCAAGAAGGCGCGACTGGCCGCCAGCTTCGTGCTGGCAATCGGCGCGTCCTCGCTCATTTCCGTCGTGCTGAAGGCGCTCGTCCACAGTCCGCGGCCGAGCGATGCAATTGTCACTGCGCACGAAGCGAGTTTTCCATCGGGGCATTTCCTGACTGCTGTGGTGGTCTACGGATGGATTGCCGGCTTGTTGCTGGGCGGGCGATTGCGCGATGGAATGCGCGCCGTGGCTGCGCCCTTGCTGATGATCCTGGTGGGGCTGATCGGTTTGTCCCGGCTGTATCTCGGCGTGCACTGGCCGTCCGATCTGCTCGGCAGTCTCGCGGTGGCGCTGATGGTGCTGAGTGCACTGTTTTTCTTTTACTACGCAAAGCCGATTGCCTGGCTCGACACCTTTCAGCTGCCAGAGGGCAGGGGTGCGGCACGTGTCGCCGGCTATGGGGCGCTGGTGTTGACCTTGATCGCGCCTATGGTGTTGTACGGTCGCACGACACTGCTGCCTGGCGCTTCGCCCGCACCAAACAAGGCGCTCGAAAGTCTCAGCAGTGCGCTTCCCGCCGCGTTGTCGCCATGGTCCGAGGACCTGACCGGTGGACGAATGGAACCGGTATCGATGGTGCTGGTCGGATCGGCCGACCAGCTCAACGAGGCATTCGCACACGCCGGTTGGACCCGCGCGGATCCGCCGACGCCCGTGCTCCTGCTGAAGGAGGGGATTGCAGCCTTGCGCAACGATCCCGATCCGAGCGGCCCGGCGACGCCGGCCTTCTTCATGAACCAGCCGCAGAGCTATACCTTTGAAAAGCCCGACCTCGGGGCGCCCACGATTCGGCGGCGACATCATGCGCGGGTGTGGCGCACGGACGCCTGTCTGAACCCGGACTGCCGCCCGGTCTGGGTCGCTACTGCCAGCTTCGACGTGGGCATGGAACTTTCAAAGCCGCTGCACCTGCCGACGCACCGCATCGACCCCGCAATCGACCACGAGCGCGCCTTTGTTGCGGGCGAGCTCGGCAAAGTCGGCGCCACCCGCGACGGCATGCTTGCTATTGCGGGGCCGCAGCGCAATAAGAATGCGGCCGGCGACCCCTTCTGGACCGATGGCAATGCCGTAGTGATGAGGATGCCGTGAGCCGTCTCAGCGCTGATGCAACCCGGAACCTCTGCTTTCCCGCGCGGCCGTTCATCGGACCTCCGACCGCCCTGCCGCAACAGTGGCATGACCTGGCATCATGGGGCGCTCATCGCGCATCGTCGGCCTCGGGATCGACCGGCGTCGTGATCCCGGTAAGTCGCCGATCTTCTTGCCATCGCAGGGACCGTTCAGTTGGTTGAATCCGGCCCCGGCCATGTTGAGGGCGCTCTGCTGGAGCACGATTTGTCTTGCGTGGTCTACCTCGATCACGCGCTGATTGAACTGGTCGCTAATGAGGGTGTACTGCCACACGATGCGGCAAGAACGATCCACCACGATCACGCGCTCGTTGGCCTGGTCGGTAATCATCACATGCAGTCCGCGACGTCGCTGAAACTCCGACAGCACGACGGCGTGCACCGGTGTGTTGCGCTGGTGGAAGCCCGCGCCGCTGACGCCGGCCTGCCCTTACTGACATGCGATCCTGGCCCGATGGCTGACCAGCATCACTTGGTTGTCCGGGCAGCCGTTGACTGGATTCGAGCAGCCCGGTAGGGGCGGGGAACCCGTCGGGATGGCGGTACCGGATATCAGCGTGAATCGCCCGACCCCTTCGGCGTCGTTGACGCCGACGACGCTGTTCGGGCCCGGCTCGTCGGAGCCCGTGCCGAACTGCCAGACCACCTGGTGGGTGGCGGGATCGACCTCGATCACGCGATTGTTAGACTGATCGGCGATCAAGACGTGTGGCCGGTGATTGTGCGTGGCGCCGTCCGCCAACGCTTGGAATGCGGGCAATGTACCCGCGGCGCACATCAAGGCGATGCCGAACTGGCGCAAGCGAAGGGCACGTCGCGCCCTGTTCCCGAAGCGGAATCCATGATATTCCTCCGTTCTTTCGTAGCGCGGTTCGAATTTCAGAATAGCAGCCGGCACGGGAAATACAGCAGGCGCGAACGCGCTCCCGGATTAAATTTTCGACATGATTCCGATGCGGCACTACAGGGATAGGATGATTGCCGCGCCAGGGGGCACAGATTAAATTCTGGCCATGAACTCAAGAAAATGGGTGCGATGCAGTACTCTTCCGTGTAGCTCGCCTCGGATGCTTCTGGTCCGCCGACAGAGCGACAGGCGCTGCTTGCGCGCTCCGATCGCTAACTGCAATGTAATGCAACTCAATTCCAGGTGTGTGATTTTGACCGTGTCACTGATTCGATTATGTAGCAATACCCATAGTCAGGGGACGACGGGCGACGCCCGCGCATGAGCGGCTGGATGCTCATCAGCCGTATCGGTTCGTTCAATGTGATGATCCCTATCGCAACGGCGCTCGGATGCGGACTTGCTGCGAGCGGCAACTGGCATACGCTGCGGTGGTGGTGCGGTTCGATCCTCGGCCTTGTATGCCTTACGGCCGCCAGCAAGATCGCCTTCTTAGGGTGGGGCGTCGGCATCCGGTCACTGGATTTCACTGGCTTCAGCGGACACGCCGCGCTGGCCGCCGCAGTGCTGCCCGCCACTTTCGTGTCGGCGTTGCACCGCCGCTCACGTCCCCTGCGTTGGTGCGGTCTTTTGTCTGGATTGATTGTCGCGGCGTGCGTGGCAGTGGCCCGGGTCAAGCTGCACGCGCATTCGGTAGCGGAAGTCGTGGGTGCCATGCTGATTGGAGCGGCTGCGAGTGCGTTGGTGGTGCGGTCCTTGGCGGCGCCGCAGCAGCTGGAGATGCGCCGGCCCTTGGTGGTCGCCTGCCTGCTAGCGCTGGCGGCGGCATCGATGATGAGGCCCGCTCCGACCCAGCGCTGGATGATCGCATCGGCATTGTATTTGTCTGGACAGGACCGTCCGTTCATCAGGCAGGGGTGGCGCCGCGCGCCGCAGACATGGAAGCGCGCACCGCCGCTGGCCGTCGAATTTCGTGCAAATGGAGAAAAATAATGGATGATGACTATGAAGTGCCGAGTCCGCACGAACACCACGTGGAGGATCTGGTCGAGAAGGAGCGGGACGGCCTGGCACAGAAAGTTTCACTAATGACGGCCGTGCTGGCCACCGTCGCCGCGCTGATCAGCTATCAGAGTGGAAGTGCGCAGAACGAGGCGATGTTCCTCAAAAATCAGAGCATTCTGAAACAGGCTGAAGCGAGCGACCAATGGTCCTATTACCAGGCGAAATCGGTAAAAGGGCATCTGGATGACGCGGTCGGCGCGCTCGCGCCCGACCAGTTAGTAAAGCAGCGATTCCTCGACGACAAGTCGAAGCAGGACAAGGAAAAGGCGGCGGTGCAGGCAGAAGCGCTCAAGCTGCAGGCGGAGTCGCGCAAATTGGGCGAAGAGTCCGAAGCGAAATTGCGTCCGCACGAAAGGCTGGCGCTGGCGCTCACGTTCTTGCAGATCGCGATCGCGCTGGCCGCAATCACGGTACTGACTCGCCGCCGCTGGCTGTTATGGGGGGCGGTAGGAACTGCGGCGGTGGGATTGGCGATCGCTCTCGCGACGTTTTTCTGAGCGCTCGCACGAACATCCACTCGATAATGAAACCGGGCCCCTTCAACGGGAAGGACGAAATTGCGATATGGCGACTGCCGGGTATTCAAGGGTGATCGTTTCGCGGCGAGGCACTGACCCACACCGCGCACCGTGTGCACCAATGGTGCGCCGAACTCGCTATCGACTCTGGTGCGTAAAGGATGATCTGAACTTCGCGCGCCCGTTTGCCAGGGGACGCACGGGCGCCGTGCTCCAACGCCTCGACGCGGGAAAGCAATTCGGACAAGCTGACAGCTTCGGAGATGCAGTCGGCAGCGCCGCGTCGCGGTCCGGTGGCGCGACCGTTCGTATCGGCCAGGTCGCCGAGCACGATCACCGGTGTTTGATTGCTGTATGCGCGCAGTTGCTCGACCAAAGCCAAGCCGTCGCTCGACCCGCCCGGCATCCGGTCCACGATGATGAAGTCCCGTTGACAGTCTGGCGCGGGTGCAGCCGGTCGGGGTTGGCGCGGCATGCGACCGCAGAATACCCCACCTCCTCATGCCATTGCGAATATAGAGGGAAGTTTCAAATTCGTCTTCGATGACCAGGCAACGCGTGTGTGTTTCGCTGTTGAGGGGGGCGGTACGCGCATGCGGTCGTGGACCGGCCATCGAACACGGCCGCGAGCAGGCGGCTTTTTTTTCTGATGGCGGTGACGCTGCGGCTTTGCAATGGCCCGACGCCAGCGGCTAGTCCGACCAGAGTTAGTGGAGCGAGCATCGCCCTCAACGCAGTGACTCTTTAGAAAAAGAAGAAACCCCGATGTTCTGGACGAGTCATCTTGATTTGGGATACAGTTGAATAAATGCTATCGGTTGGGTCAGCGCCGACCAATGGTCCTGGCGACTGGTTGCTCAGCTGAATATCGGATATTTTTTTTCGCGACTGTGTCTGCTGATGTAATGCAAACTCGATACCAAGACCATGGAAAAAGAAGCACAGCAAGCGAATCCCGGTGTATTTCAAAGGGTCTATCTTCTGATCTTTTGCACGTTTATCGGCGCGCTTTCCATTTTTGGGCTAGTTCATTTCGGACTCGACTATGCGGCTGCGAATGCGGCTGGCAGTTGGCCGACTGTCGAGGGAATAGTGATCGAATCAGAACCTGTTCGCGGTTGCGGCAAGGGTTCGTCATATTACCCAGTCGTGAAATATTCCTACGTGATTGATGGAACGACTTTCAGGGGTGATCGTGTGGCGTATGGCAACGGATGCGGCTCATATTCTGGTGCGCGATCAGTCACAAAGAATTTCCAACTTGGCGCAGCAGTCACAGTCCATGTGAACCCTTCGGATTCAACTGATTCTGTGTTGACCGCCCCAGGCGTTCTTCCCGACACGTGGGTGGGCGTGCTGCTCGCGATTGCGGGTGTCGCTTTTTCTTCGTGGTTTATATGGGCAACTGTGTTTCGGCCAAGCCTGCTATTTCGACCATCGCAACGCCGGGCGCCGTCTGCGCAACTCGAAACTGAATGAGCCAACCTCACGCAAGCCCCTAGTGCATTGCATAGCGGCGCGGATGGGTTGGCGCGCTCGCCTTGGTTTGAACTGACGTCCTCTCGGCATCCGTGCGTCATACGACTAGTAAAGCCCCATACGGACCACCCTGGTTACCTTCGAATCCGTCGTGGTGAAATTGCCGGAAGAGTCCGCGGCGTATTGGACCTCGCTGGCGATCCTGTTGTCGGTTTGCGTGCCAATGCCAAACGTCAGCGTGCCGCTCAGGGATTTGGCGCCGTCCGCGGCAACGGCGGGCAAGGTCAACACGATGCCATTGTTGTCCGTCGCGAAGACGAATACGGGATTGCTGACCTGGGTCGCCGCGCAGGTCGATCCGGTGCAAGCGTAGTATGTGCCGCTGATGGCGCTCGTGGCGCTGGCGTTGCCACAATCCTCATGCAGCAGACCGACGCCGAGGACGCCATTCGCGTCGAGAGCGACAACCGTGCCGATATTGGTTCCGATGCTGGTGCAATCTGCAGGAACGGGCGGGGCGCCGGCTCGCGCAAATCCTGCCAGCTGGATCGACTGCGCCGGGGCCACTGCGCCGCCCTGCTTGACGTAGGCATGGACTATGCCACCCCAAGTGTAGCCGCTGATGAACTGGGCACATTCCATCGTGGAAGCACCCGGGGACGGAGCCAGCTCTGGCAGGCCGAGCGCGGCTTGACCGGCGCGACAAGACGCAAGTCGTGTCGGCACTCTTACATAGTTTTTCGCCCGCAAGCGTAGCGCGCCGCAACTGCGGGCATGGCGCCCGCTGAGTCAGCCCATTGCGCTCTTCCTTGCCGAAAAGCGAGTCACTCCAGCGCCTTACGGCGCAGCGACGTCACGCCGACAGGTCGTCGACGATGCTCCGGCGCGATGCGAAGGCTATTTCCTCGCTGGCGCTGGCGCGGCGACCGGCGCCGCCGCAGGCTGCTGTGCTGCTTGCTCCTTCGCTTTCTTCTTGCTCATGTGACTGCCGATGGCGCACCCAGCAGCGGCGCCTACCAGGCCGTGTTTGCCTGCCACGTGGCCGGCGACACCGCCGACCAGCGCACCCTTACCGCAGCCTGCGTTGGCCATTCCTGCGGAAGCGAAAAGGGCGAGTAACAAAGACGCGGAGAGAAATTTCAATTTCATGATGGACCTCGATAAATGTGGTGGGACGCGTAGCGCCATATCGGCACTATGGCGCGGGTGCCGGCCGGCGTCTGTTAGTTCGCTATCAGAAGACGACTACGGACATGGCGTTATTGTCAACGCCATCAATCCGACATCGAAGACCGGGGCAACAAGATAAATTTCCGTGTTGCAATTTCTTACGATTGATACAGGTTCGAAGTCGTCGCGGCGCGCTGCAGCAGCGTTGATAGCTTGTCACACCGATCAATCCGATCAACTCAACAGTCTGGAGACCCAAGATGAAAAATTCGAACCGCGTCAATAAAGCACTCGTCCTGTCCACCCTGGTCGCCGTCATGGCGAGCGTGGCAGGAAGCGCTTTCGCTGCCGAGACCAAATGGGAAAAGCATCACCCGCGCCGCGACCAGGTGAACGACCGCCTGGCGAATCAGAACAAGCGCATTCGCGCCGAAGTGAAGGAGGGCGACTTGACCAAGGCGCAGGCCGCCGGTCTGCGCAGGAAGGACCGTCAGATTCGCCAGGAAGAGCGCGCGATGGCCAGCCAAAACGGTGGCCACATCACCAAGCTCGAACAAAAGACGCTGAACCAGCAGGAAAACGCGGTCAGCAAGGAGATCGGCAAATAAGCCATTCTGAATGCGTGACACGGCCCGCCCGTCGCGGGCCGTGCCCAACCAGGCGGCGATGCTCGTCGGGCCACCAGGCGTATCGAATTGGTCCGAACGCTGATTTGCGCGGCGCAGCCGAGGTTGGTCCGGCACGCCAGCGGCCGCGCGGTTTCGAGCTGTGCCTGCCAATGGGCCTACATCGGCGCGGCGACTTGGGGAGAATGCGTATCTTTCAATACAGTCTGCCCTTTGACCAGCCAGGCGATCGCAAAGGCGCCCACCGCGCCCGACTCGGGCCAGAAAATGGATGCGCCGCGCGCCACCAAGGCAATCCAGCCGATCGCCGCAAACGCCAGCAGCATGACGAGGCCGCACAGCTTGTAAATCCGGTTACGCATGAGCTTGTTGCGCCCCGGATGCACAGGCGTGTTGGCGGCGAATCGGAAATAGACCAGGTAAAACGAGAGCGCGAAGAAGGTGGCCACAAATATAAAATGGTACCCGAGCACGCCGTGAATGGAATAGCAGTCGGCGCTGGTGAGATGGGGGTGCTGGGCGATGAGTTCTGCCGCATAGGAGGGGTTCATGGGGAACAGACCGATTCCGATTGCAGCGATTCCGGCTGCTGTAGAGGCGAGGTTGTCGCGCAGTTGCGGTGTTCTGTAACATGCCAGAAGGGCGCCCACCAGTACCAGCGTGGATACGAAAATATCGCGCATGTCGGTGTAGTAATATGCACTGATCGATTCATTGCTGGCGATGTCCTCGAACAACAAGCCGCCACCGCGCACCACCAGTGGCATCAGCAAGCCAGCCCAGCCGATCATCTGCCGCAACGTCAAATAGGAAACAACATAGTCCTTCTCCAATGTATTCATTTGCTCCCTCCTTTGGCTGAATAGTTCTGGTTCGTTGTTAATTGAGAATGTGCGAATTTTCGGGTCGCGCCCCGGCAGAGGTTTATCTGGCGCGCGTCGTGGCTGCCATGGAGGTCTCGCGCGGCAGGTCAATCCGTGCGGCCAGGCCTGGATCTGCGTCGCTGAGGCTGAGCTCGCCGCCATGCGCGGTGGCAATCGCCTGGACAATCGACAGGCCCAGGCCGTTACCAGGAATGGCGCGGCTTTTGTCGAGGCGATAGAAGCGCTCGATCACCTTGCCATGTTCGCCGGCGGGTATTCCCGGACCGTCGTCGCGCACGGTAATGGAAGCGCCGCGCGCAGTCATTGCAGTGCTGAGGCTGACAGTGGTGTTCGGGCCGGCATGCTTGATGGCGTTGTCGATCAGGCTCGCGATGGCGTTGGCGATCAGGTTGCGATCCGCGTGCACGAGGACCGGCGCGCCGGGCGCGACCGACAGGCGCACGCGCTCCGCTTCCGCGGTGGCGTCGAACAGATCGGCGATGTCGGAGGCGATCCGTTGCAGGTCGATTGATTCGTCCGCATGCACGTTCATGCCCGACTCGACTTCGGCAATTTGCAGCAGGCGCTCGAACAGGCGAATAAGCTCATCGATGTCTTCGATCGCCCCCTGCGCGGCGCCGGCCAGCACCTCGACGGACCGCTCGTGCCGCAGCGCGTCATCGAGCTTGCCGCGAATGCGGGTGAGCGGTGTGCGCAGGTCATGGGCAATTGCGTTCGACACGTTGCGAATGCCGTCCATCAATTGGCCGATCCGGTCGAGCATGGTGTTGATGTCGCGATTGAGCAGCGCGAATTCGTCGGTGCCCGAGACCGGGATACGGCGCTTCAGGTCGCCATCACCAACCTCGTTTGCGGCGCGCCGGATATCGCCAATACGGCGCGCAATCTGGCGCCGGAACAGGAGGGCCCCAATCACCGTGAACACGAGCGACAGGGCGGTGCCTTCGGCAAGCGAGCGACCAACCATATTGCGAAGCGCGCTGCGTTCGCCGAGATCGTAGCCGATCACCAGTGTGCCCCCAAGGGGCAACGATGTGACCAGCAGGCGCGCGTGCGAGGGCGCGCCGTTACGCACCACGTCGCGGCTGAAGATGCCGGCGGGGGAGCTGTCGATTGCCGCCCATTTCGCCACATTTCCCGCCAGCGGCGAGCCGGAGGAATCGAGCAGCAAATAGATCTCGCGGTCGCTGTCGATGCCGTCGTTGAGCTGGCGCCGCACCTCCTCGGCCAGCAATTGAGGCGACGCGGCGGCCGCGCGGCCGGCGAATCGCTGCGCTTGGGTCTGAATGCCGTCATCGATGTTCTTGTCGAGCACGCCGATGGTGCCGAAATAGAACACATTGGCGACCGCGACCATCGACATGACGCCAAGCAGCCCGTAGCTGAGCAGCAGGCGCGCTGCGATCGAGCCGCGCAGGCTAAGCATCGGTATCGACGGGATCTGCGGCCATGCGATATCCGACGCCGCGCACGGTGTGGATCAGCGTGCGGCCGAAATCCTTGTCGATCTTGGTGCGCAAGCGGCTGATCTGGACGTCGATGACATTGGTCTGCGGATCGAAGTGATACTCCCATACGCCTTCCAGCAGCATCGTGCGGGTGACAACCTGGCCTGCATTGCGCATCAAGAACTCGAGCAGGCGGAATTCGCGCAGCTGCAATGGGATCGATTTGCCGCCGCGCGAAACGCGCATGGTGCGCACATCGAGCGTGAGATCGGCGACCTGCAGCAGGGAGCTCTGATTCGCGGCGCTGCCACGGCGCAGTTGCACCTCGATGCGGGCCAGCAGTTCAGAGAAGCCAAAAGGCTTGGTCAGGTAATCGTCGGCGCCGCTTCTGAGGCCGGCCACGCGCTCATCGGTGCTGGCCATCGCGCTGAGGATGATCACCGGGGTTCGCTTGCCCTGTGCGCGCAAGGTTTCGACAAGGCTTAATCCGTCGATCGATCCGGCCAGCATGCGGTCGACGATGATGACGTCCCAGCCATGACTGAGGGCGCGGTGCAGGCCTTCGTCGGCGTTAAGGCTTGCCATTGGCATGAACCCGGCCTCCTTGAGCCCCTTGCAGATATAACGCGACGTTTCGACTTCATCTTCGATGACCAGGCATTGCATAAAGGTTCTCGCTTTGGGGCCGCAAGGTTGGGGACGTGGTACTTCAGGCGGCGGCGCGCAGGCCCTCGTGCAGGGGCGCGACGGGCGCCTCTGCCGGGGATCGCGCGCGCCTGAGTTTGCTCCGCATGGTTGATAAGCGGCGCTGGTCGAACGCCGACCTGACTTGTCCGCATACCGCGGCGAGCAGCTCGTTGCGCCGGCGCGCCTCGGCGCGCTTGTGCGACGGCACATCGGCCGGGACATCCGTCGGCGCTGCCGCGCAGGACACTTCGTAGTCGCCGTCGCCACGCTGTTCGGCCTGCAGCTCCTGCCACAGTGCGTCATAGTCGGAGGAGATGCGGCGATGGCGGCGCCAGTTGATCGTGACGCGGTTGCTGTTGCTGACCATGCGCAGCGTCTTGCAGCCGAAGTAGTCGCCGATGTCGCGCAGCAGCGCGACCATCCATTTCTTTGGGCGCGAACCGTGCAGTGCCTTGGTCACCAGCTTTATCAGCTGCGCTCCTTCTTCGGAGCGCACGCCTTGCAGGGCACCCAGCTGAATGCTGGCCGCACCAAGAGCGGCGGACAGCGTGAAGCTGATCGCATAGACGAACGACTCCTCGCAGAACAGTTGCAGCGTCAGCTCGCCCTCGCGATGGCCGACGTTCGCTGCGGACAAGCGCACTTCCATGGGCGTCCCGTTCTTCCCCTCGAACGCGGCCAGCGTCACAGGGCGCGCCGCGGCGCGCGCGATCAGGGTTTCGAGCCCAAACCGGGAAATGTGCTGGTAGTGGCCGATCATCGCATCGACCCGGTCGGCGCAGTGCAAATGGCGCGACAGGTAGGGCCGGTAGATCTTGTGCAGGACGCGCGGATACTGCAGCGCCAGGAGCGCCGTCGACGGGTGGCTGGCGAGGAAGGCGCGCCAGCGCCAGGTCTGTGCCGGATAGACCAGGGCGCCGGCAATCAGCTTGAACTGGTCTTTGAGAGTGGCGCGGCGATGCCGAAACAGTGGCAGGGACAGCGAGGTAGGAAGCTTCATGGTTTTTAATGTTTCGTGCGAGCGAACCGCAACGGGCTGGGCGCAAACCGGCGATTCTACGTAGGGGAAATGGTAGCAGACGGATCTTTCTGGGAAGTGGATCCGTAATTGCGACTATGTAACGAGCCGCGGGTGGCTCGCATCTTCTCGACAAACCAGGTGCGGGATCGCGGCCGCCTGGCTTCAACAAAAAAAAGCCGTGCTTTTGGCACGGCAGAATTATCGAGGGTGACAAGGCTTAACTATACCGAAGGTCGTATCCCGACCGGGTTAACTCTCGGTTACGGCGTCACCGGTCGCATTTTCCCGACAGGTGTTGCTAAATGTTAAATTACAAACCGATACTGCGTACGGGATCGCCTGACCAACGCGTGGCGCCGCGCTGCGGCGTTTCAGTACTCCTCGCGCTTCGACGCGGTGGCACTGTAGACACCGACAAAAAGCACCAGCATTGTCGGACCGAGGAACGACCGGTGCGATGCCCGGCGCTCTCAAAATTGAACCTTGCGGCGCCCCCGGTTATTAACCTCCTACCCCGATCATGCATTGCTGATCCAGCATCCGGTGAACAACGCATGGCGGCGATCCGGTGCGATACCGTTGGCGAAGGGTGACAACGAAGCGGTGTCGGCACCTCCTACGAAGCGTGAAAACTGTGGAGATCGGAGAACAATCATGGACCGAAAATGCAATTCAGGCCGACGCTACGCTGTTCGTCGTTGGACACTAGGCGTAATCACCATGGCGGGCCTTAATGGGGTGCTCGTTGAAGCGGCGTTTGCCGAGCAACCGCCGCCGCCATGCCACGCGAACCCGAATGCCGCCGCTGATCAGGAAGCCGTGCGTACGCGCGGCGACGTGAAGAACTTGCCCGACCCGCTGCAGGACCGGCTGCAGCGAATGGCAGGTCGGCCGCACACCTTCCTGCCGATACAAGCCTATGCGGAGGCGGACAAACCCAGCCAGCTGTTTCAATATTATTTGCTCGATTCGAACGGGTTCGAACCAAACCCTTTCACTGCCCGCCTGCCTGGGGCCAACGACACGGCGATGCTGACCGCGACCGGTGGCAATTGCGGTTTGCCGTCCATTGGTTCTGTGCGGGTGGTGGTCGAACCGAAACCAGGATTGCCAACCGATCCCAACAGCGTTCGTGCCTTCATCGACGTGTTCACGGATCTTTCGAACCTGTTCGTGATCAATAACGAAAGCGGCTGGTATGAAGGGTGGATGATCCACGATCTGACCGTCCCCGGCGTCGCACGGCCGCGGCCTGGCGGGCATGCGCAGTTCGGAACGATCACCCGGGAAGATGCGGAGAAGCTGGCGGCGATGGGATCTGGCCAGAATATCCCGGGCAGGACGTTCACCACCGACGGACATGCCGTTCGCCTGCCGAGCGCATCCGATCACTTCCCGGATCGGCAAACCAACGTCGTGCCGATTCAGCTCAGCATGGGCGCATTCAATTGCCTGCAGCAGACCGACTGCCACGGCTATTGGGAGTTCAACTACACGACGAACTGGATTCATCCGCTCTATGAATTGCCGTTCACAGGCGGCATCATGGGCACGTTCGAGGCTGGCAACGTAGGCGCGCTGTCGTCCTTGATTCCGGGATCGGGTCCCGCGGGCGTGAAGAACAACGCGCTCAGGTATGGGGACAATCCGAACAATGCGGGCCTGGCGCAAGGCTCCGGGCCGCGCGATCCGGACAAGTTCGATGCCACGGCCGATGGCCAGCGCGAATTCCGTCAGCGCTTCATTCCGAGCGGCCTGGCGCAGGAGATCTATTTCGACACCTATGAACGCCTGGCCTCGTTCGAGCCGGGAGTGGGCTTCCCGCAACGGCTGTTTGATGCGTACGCGAGCGAGGTCAAACGCATCGACAGCAACAACGACGGCGTGATCTCCGCGGCCGAAGGCGATGTCGATTCAGCGAGCGACGGATTTGCCGATAACACGCGCCTGTTCCTGCCGGCGACCGCCTTCCACCGTTTCGCCGTGACGCGCGAGATTAACGACGGCTACCTGGCACCCCGCTTCGCGCCAAGCCAGAAAGCATGGGTGCTGAGCGGCTCCCTGGTCGCCGTGCGACCGGTCGTCGCCGCATCGGCGGGCCGCGATGGAGACGACCGATAATCCGGCTTATTCGCCGCGGCGTGAACAATCGCTGCGGCGAACGCAAAAATTAACGCGTTTGCGCGGTGGCTTGCTGCCCCGGCGACGCGTCGAGCCGGGTGCGCAGCGCAAGCGAGAACGCGCCCATCTGCTGCGGATTCAAGTCCGACACTGCGAAAAACTGCATGCCTCCCTGGCGCCAGCGCAGCAACTGAAATCCTTGTCGGCTGCTTGCCTGCGGCGCCATGTCGGGCGCGGCCGCAGGCCACACATACAGGTTGAGAATATGTTTCCGATATTGGTAGACGATCGATGCGACCGGCCGCTGATCAAGGAAATCGAGGCGCCCTCCAATCAAGGGATATCCCTGCTGCGCCAAATCGATCACCGGCGGCGAAAAATCGAGCTTGCCGGCGAACCAGGGCTTGACGGTGTGCTGGTCGGTGGAGACGATATCGGCGAGGTGATTCGGCATCAGTGAGCGGATGTGGCTTGCGGCGACTTCCTGCGCGAGCAGATCGCCGCGCTGCCGGATGGGCAGGTTCCATGCAGCGATCAGGACCAGTGCCGTGGCGGCGACACCGGCCGCGCCTGCGGCGAGCCAGTTCCAGCGCCACGGTTTGACAGTGTGAACCGGGCGGTCCTGGCGCTGGGCCCGGATCGCTGTGTGGATTCGCTCTTGCATGTGCGCGGGCGCGGCGTAGCGCATCGCGTGCCCTGCAAGCCTGGTTCGCAGGGCCTGCAGCTGCGCCAGCGTCTGCGCGCACTGTGCGCAACCGGCCAGATGGATTTCGACCTGGACCCGCGTCGATGCTTCCAGCTCCTCGTCCAGGTAAGCCGACATCCATTCCTGGGAATGTTTGCATTCCATCTCAATCTCCTGCTGCGCCGTGCTGCAGACAGTCGAGCAGCATCTTGCGCGCGCGTGCAAGGCGCGACATCACGGTGCCGATCGGTATATCGGCCACCTGCGCGATCTGTTTGTACGTGAGGTCGTCCAATTCTTTCATCACCAGTATCTCGCGAAAAGCCGTTGGCAATTGCTCCAGCGCTTCGTTCACGGTAAGCGCCGCGTTGCGGCGACCGACGATACAGGCGGGGTCGTTGTCGCCCGACTGGCCAGCGGCATCCGTGTGCAGTTCCTCGTCGAAACTGACGGCACTGCGTTCGGCGCGGCCGTCGCGCAAAGAGGTGTAGTGAGTGTTGCGCACAATGGTGAGCAACCAGGCGCGCGCATCGCCGCCACGAAAGCTCGAGGCGAAACGGAATGCCCGCAGGTAGGCGCTCTGCACCAGATCCTCGGCGTCGTGCTCGTTGCGCGTCAGCCAGCGCGCGAGGTTATATGCGGCGTCCAGGTGCGGCATCGCAATGGCCTCGAAACGCGCCTGCGCGTCGTTCCCGTCGTCTCCGATCAACGTACCCATCGTGGTCGCTCCCGGTAAAGGAGACTCGGCGCGGGGCGCGCTTATTCCCGCAACGTCAGAAAAAAATCGCGGCGGCGGGGAATATTTGTGCCCGAATTCGGGTTCTGACTGTTAGATCCGCCCCATATGCCCGACCCAATTATGGCATGGAAGCGGCCTCCATTATTGAACCTGAGCCTGATGAGGCGCGGAGCACATCATGATCGATCGAAGGAATTTTCTGAAATTGGGCGTCGTCGGCGGCGGGGCAGTCTTCATGTCGGGCTTGTTCCAGACGGTGGCAGCAACGCCCAGAGACGACTTCTTTTTCGTGCAGCTGTCCGATTCGCACTGGGGCTACAAAGGCCCTGCCAATCCCGACGCAGCGCACACATTGCATCAGGCCGTGGCGCAGGTCAACGGGCTTGAAGTGCGTCCGGACTTTATCGTCTTCACCGGTGATCTGACGCACACCACGGACGATCCCGTGGAGCGGCGCCGCCGCATGACGCAGTTCAAGGAAATCGTCGCGGCCCTGAACGTCAAGCAGGTGCACTTTCTGCCTGGCGAACACGACGCTTCGCTCGACCAGGGAGCGGCTTTCCAGGAGTTGTTCGGGCCCACGCATTACAGCTTCGATCACAAAGGTGTGCACTTTATCGCCCTCGACAATGTGTCCGACCCGGGCGCGCGCGTCGGCGAGCCGCAGCTGGCGTGGCTGAAGTCCGACCTGGCCACCCAGCGCCCGGATGCCCGCATCGTCGTCCTGACCCATCGCCCGCTGTTCGACCTGGAGCCGAAGTGGGATTGGGCGACGCGTGACGGCGAGCAGGCGATCGCCTTGTTGATGCCTTATCCGAACGTGACGGTGTTCTACGGTCACATTCACCAGGAGAACCACCATATGACCGGTCACATCGCGCACCATTCGGCCAAGTCACTGATCTTTCCCTTGCCGGCGCCCGGCTCGCAGGAAAAACGCACGCCACTGCCATGGGATCCGACCATGCCCAACAAGGGGCTCGGGTTCCGCGAAGTCGACGCGTTGGCGAGGCCTGCTGCCTACCAAATGACTGAATTCCCGATCGGGAGGGGATAAATCATGCAAGGCTCGAGACGGCGCTTTTTGATTGAGGTCCCTTTGACATGGTGTGCTGGATTGATGCTGGCCGGTGCCGTCCATTCCGCGCCGCCGGAGGAGGCGGGAAGAGTGATCAAGATTGAGGCGCGCAAATTTCGATTCGCCCCAGACCTGATCGAACTGAAGGTGGGCGAAGCGGTCGTGCTCGAGCTGACCGCGCTCGACTTCGTGCACGGGTTCAGCATTCCGGAATGGCGGATTCGAACCGACCTTGCGATCGGCCAGCCGGTACGATTACGCCTCCGACCTGACCGGCCCGGAAGGTTCACCTTTTTATGCGATAACTTTTGCGGGAGCGGTCACGAGGAAATGAATGGCAGCATCGTGGTCGCGCCGTGAGGACAATCAAAAAAAAAGGCCGCGTTGATCGACGCGGCCAATAAGAACACCCTTCTTGGAAAACAGCTTGATTATCACCGCTTTCTGTTGCGCGATGCATTACAGAACGGTTAGCAATACCCGATTCGGAAGTCTCCCATTAAAACGCGTACTGCATGCCCGCGCTCAGCGCCTTGATGGTCTGGCCCGGAATATTGTCGCCAGCATCATTGCGCGGCGACGCGATGGCTGTTCCGTGGCCACCGGCACCGAGGGCGTAGTGTGCGCCCGCACCCTGCTTGAGCAGCGCCCCGGTCATATACAGCGCGGTCTGCTTGTCGTAGTGATACTTCATGCCGACGGCGTACATATTGGCCTTGTCGTCGGCAGCGCCGAAGTCGGGACCGCCGGGAGTCTGCCCGGCGTGGGCCCAGGCGGCCATCAGATCGAGGCCATTTCCCAGGTCCTGAACATCGCTGAGGTAATAGCCGCTGCGCGCGCGCTCGTTCAGGCCCGGCGCCACGCCGCCATTGCGGTAGAACTTTTCGTAGACAGCCGAAAGCCGGTTGCCGCGCGCATGGAACGAGACAGCCGCCTTCGCCGCGCTTTCGTTTGACACCACACCGCCATTGTCGGAACTGCGGTCGACCGCCTGATGGCGTTCATAGCTTAGCGTCAGCAGCAGCGGACCTTGCTCGTAGGCGCCGGCGATGCTGTAGGCGTTGGTGAAGGCGCCATCGTTGCACAGCGTCGATCCCGGATCGGGCAACGAACCCGAACTGCCCGGCGTGGCGCCCGAGCAGACCTTTTCCCCCTGCGCGAATGCGTACTTGTCCGAGTCCGCAAGGTTGGCGTATTTCTGGCCCGGCGAATACAGAGCATTGATCGAAAAACCGCTCCATTTCGGCGAGTCGTAGAAAATTGCATGCGGAATGCGCGCGTCGAATTCGGCGCGCAGGTCGCCACCAGTGTTGCCCATGATGGTGTTGTAGTCGCCAATGCTGGAGGCAAACGGATCCATCATCGCGGTGGCGCGCTTATACGGCGTATCGGTCTTGCCGAGCATGATCTTACCGAACGAGCCGGCCAGGCCAACATAGGAATTGCGCGATCCCAGCCCGCTGGTCTCGGTCGGTGTGCCAGACACGTTGACCAGCGTCTCGACCTGCGCGATGGCCTTCAGGCCGCTGCCGCCAAGGTCTTTCTCAGCGCGCACACCGAGGTAGGACAGGTTGCTCGAGACCTGGTTCAGGTGCTCCTTGCCGTTCGAGGTCGCATCCGCGGAGAGGTCGGCGAAGCCGTACAGGGTGACGCTGGCGCCGCCGACATGGGCGGTCAGCGGCTCCGCTGCCGCGCCACTTGGTGCCGGCGCGGGAGCAGGGGCGGGCGTTGCGGCGACGGTGTTGAGCTTATTTTGCAGCGCGACCATTTGCTGCTGCAGCGCCGCCATCTGTTGCTGCAGCGTGGCGACTTCGTCCGACGTAGCGGCGCTGGCGGATGCCGCCATGCCGAACATCGCCGAAACCAAAACCGCGATAGATGTCATCTTCATTGTTGTCTCATCCTGTTATGTGATCGCCGAACTTTTTTCGATGTGCGCGGCCTCGGCCGGTATCCGCAACGCGATCATAGATGGGCCGAACGCGCGTTTTCTTGACCCAAGTTAGGTTCTCCTGAAAAGGCAATTACAAATGCGCAATGCGATGGCAAGACTGAGGAAAGCCCGTGGTTGAGAGCTCCCTGCAACAAGCGGGGAATCAGTGGCGCGGCAGCCGTATGCGCGCTGACAGCCCTGATGCGGTATCTTCAAGTCGCAATTCGCCGCCGTGCACGGTCGCAATCGCATGCACAATCGACAGTCCCAGGCCGTTGCCGGGAATGGCGCGGCTCTTGTCGAGCCGATAGAAACGCTGGACCACCTTGGCGTGCTCGCCGGCAGGTATGCCCGGGCCCTTATCGCGCAAAGTGATCGATGCGTCGGTCGCGTGCAGGGCGGTGCTGACGGTGACCGTCGCGCCGGCGCCGGCGTGCTTGATCGCGTTGTCGATCAGGCTGGCGATCGCCGTGGCGACCAGGTTTCGGTCGGCGAGCACCGGCACCGGCGGCCCCGGTCCGGCGTGCAGTCGCACATCCGCCATTTGAGCGCTGGCATCGAACATGTCGGCCATGTCGAAGGCGACGCGTTGCAAATCGATCGGTTCGGCCGAATGGATGCCGACGCCGGATTCGACTTCGGCGATTTGCAGCAGGCGCTCGAACAGCCGAATCAGGTCGTCGATATCGTCGATGGCGCCGAGCGCAGCGCCGCCGAGCACCTCGACCGACGCCTCGTTACGCAGCGCATCGTCCAGCTTGCCCCGGATGCGCGTTAGCGGTGTGCGCGGGTCAGGGCGATCGCGTTCGACACATTGCGAATGCCTTCCATCAGCTGGCCGATGCGGTCGAGCATGGTGTTGATGTCGCGATTGAGCAAGCCGAACTCGTCGCTGCCCTAGATCGGCACACGGCGCTGCAGATCGCCCGCGCCGATGTCGTTCGCGGCGCGCCGGATATCGCCGATGCGCCGCGCCACCTGGCGCCGGCATAGCAGCGCGCCGAGCACCGTGGACACCAGCGAAAGCGCGGCGCCCTCTGCGAGCGAACGCCACATCATGCGGCCGATCGCGCTGCGCTCGTCGAGATCGTAGCCAATCACGAGCGTTTCGGCGCGCGGCAAGCGCTGGTGCAGAATCCGCGCGTGCGATGGCGCGCCGTTGCGCACCCGGTCGCGGGTCTGGTTGCCGTGGCGTCACTCTCGAGTCCACGCCATTTCTCGAAGTTGGCTGCCAGGCGCTGGCCGCCGCCGTCCAGCAGCAGATAGATTTCCCGGTCGCTGTCAATGCCATCGTTTCACTGGCGCCGGATTTTCTCGGCCAGTTCGTCTGGCGTCTCGCTGGCGAAGCGCTGGGATGGCGTGAGCAGCTTCTCGTCGATGTTCTTGTGCAGAACACCGACCGTACCGAAATAGAACACACTGGACACGGCGACCATCGCTACGATCCCCTGGAGACCGTAGCTGATGACGAGGCGGGCGGCGACCGAACCGGGCAGCTTAAGCATCGACCGGAACGGAGCCTGCAGCGAGGCGGTAGCCACCGCCGCGAACGGTGTGAATCAGCTTTCGGCCGAAGTCCTTGTCGAGCTTGGTGCGCAGCCGGCTGATCTGCACGTCGATCACATTAGTTTGCAGTTCGAAGTGATATTCCCGCACGCCTTCGAGCAGCATGGTGCGCGTCACTACTTGACCCGCATTGCGCATTAATAACTCGAGCTGACGAAATTCGCGCAGTTGCAGCGTGTTCGCCTTGCCGGCGCGCGCCACCCGCATCGTATTCACGTCGATCGCCAGGTCCGCGACCTGCAGGCGCGTGCTTTGCCGTGCCGCTCCAACGCGGCGCAACAGTTTCGATCCGGGCCAGCAGCTCGGAAAAGCCGAACGGCTTTGTCAGGTAGTCGTCCCGCGCCGCCACGCAGTCCATTCACACGCACATCGGTGCTGGCCGGCGCGCTGAGGACGATGATCGGCGTGCGCTTGCCTGTGCGCGCAGCTGGCCGATGAGGGTGAGGCCATCGATCGATCCAGCCAGCATGCGGTCGACAACGATGACGTCCCGGGTTTCGTCCAATGCGTGCTGCAAGCCAATTTCACCGGCGTAGCAGCGGACGGGCGAAATGCCAGCCTCTTGCAGGCCTTTGCAGATATAGCGTGAGGTTTCGACTTCATCCTCAATGACTAGGCATTACATGGTGTTGATTGCTTTCGTTGGAGCGTGCGATACAAGATCGGTGACGGTGCGGATTGCGCCTGTAGAAATGGTAGCGGAGGGATCCTTCCGCCATGTGGAGGAGTGATTGCGACTTGATAATAGCGCTCAAGCGAGGCCAGGGCGTATCGTTCAGCTCGCCTTAGCCGGGACGTTTCAATTCGGTGCTCATCTGGATAAACAGCCGGTCGTCTTTTTTGACCCAGAAATGGCAGTTGTAAAATCCGCGGCAATATTTCACCGCGACTTCCGTCTCCGAGACGTTCATGTAAAAGCTTTTGCCGCGCAGGTAGAGGCGTGGATCGCGCGTCTGGAACGCGTAGCTCCAGCCATCCGGGTTGGCCGCGAGCCAGCGATTCGCGGCTTCCCGCATCGAATCGGCCGCGGCGAGGCTGCGCTCCTGTCCTGCATGCCCGTTCTGGAACACGGTCAGGCGCACTGGTTCGGATGCAGGCAAGCGAAAATTGAATGTGCAGCCGGCAAGCGACATCGTGAACAGAGTTATTCCGGCAATTTTGATCGATGATGCGATAGGCAAATATTCTCTCCTGCACGCGGAGTGCGATGATGTCTCAGTGAGCGCGATCATACCGCATGCCATCGCGACGCAAAGCGCCGGATGATAGCAGTCCAAGATGTCCGCTTGTTCTCCGAATCGTTGCGATTGCGTAATTTTGATGAGGGCTCGGCGCAGTCGTCTTGTCATAAGATAGATCGACCGTAACGCAAGCGAACAACACGCTTTGATCCCAGTCTGTGGAGACTGATCGGCGCAGTAGTAGCATGAAGCATTGTTTGGACCAGAAGCCGAAAGGTGCGCAACCGAAGGAGAGACGCTGTGAAAGCGCTACTGATTGGTTTATCGCTGCTGGTGATCAGCACATCGAGCCGGGCCGGTGAGGAGGCTGACTGCGTGGCCGCGGCCGGCGCCTATCGCACCGGCGTCGTCGTCCAGGGACCGAGGTTCGCGCACGGTCAGTTCCGCAAAGGGATCGAACTCTCGCACACGCACCTGTCGCTGCTGGCCGACCAGGATGGCAAAACCTATGACGTAGCGATCGATAATGTGTTCGCCGCCGGTTTCGATCCCCGGGTTGCTGCGGTGCCGGCGCCGATCAATTCGATTCGCTTGAACGACAAGGTCGAGGTGTGCGGCGCGCTCTACACGAAGGGCTTTGGGCTTCACTGGGTGCATGTGAACTGCGGCGGCACGCCATCGGCGTCGCATCCGAACGGGTGGCTCAAGCTGATCGATCGCAACGGCGGCGCGGGCGCGAACCTGGAAGGAAGCGTGACTTACTGCTCGGTATTTGGCGCGGCGCCCGCAGCTGAAAAATGAGAACGTTTTTCTATGGTTTATAAATGTCCACCGGCAGCAGCATCACCTGCGCCGTGCTGCGATTTTCCCAGCCATGAGAGACGTCATGGGTGGCAATGACGACGTCGCCAGCTTTGTGCGGGATTTCCACGCCATTGCGTACTTCGATTACCGTGCCCTGGAGGATGTATTCGAGCGTGGGCCGGCCCGCGTGGTTATGGACAGGGAGGTGGCCGCCTGGTTCCATGGTCGCGAGGCGCGCGCGAAGCTGGCGGCCGGCGATGTCGTTGATTTGGCCGTTGAGGTCGATGTTGCCCAGCACTTTGGTCGTCACGCCTCGAGGAATGTCAGGCGAACCATTCTGCGCGAACAGAAGGCCGGCAAAGCAGGTGGCGCAGCTGAGCACCGAAATGGCGATGATTGTGCGACGCGCGTGGTGAGGATGCGGCATGGTCTTCTCCTTGTCAAACGGCAGGCGCCCCGATTCAGCCGCCCAAAGCGTGCAGCAAGTTGGCCCCGTTTGGGCTGCCCAAGCCAGTGCACGCGTCCCAGCCGGGCTTCGCTTCATAGGCGCCGATATTTCCCGTCGTGATGTCGCGAAAGGACGCCTTGCTGACCGCCGCGTCGTACAACAAGGGATTGAGAAATCCCACGGGTTTTCCCAGCTTCTGATTCATCAGCGCGATCAGTCCGGCCCACAGAGGAGCGACCGCGCTGGTGCCGCCGAACACGTATTCATGTCCATCGACCCGCACCATGTAGCCGGTGACCGGGTCGGCGTCCGCCGCCACATCGGGCACGCCGCGTCCAACCCGTCCGCCGGGATTGGCCGACGCCGGCACACCGGCCGCAGCCTGGTAGGCGGGCAGCGGGAAAAAGTCGCTGACGCCGCCGCCGCCGGCGCTGCGCAGCGGATCGTCGTTCCAGACGGTCTCGACCCCGGCGGCGGTCAGGCGCGTCCCGCCGCAGCACAGTACGGCCGGGCTGGAGCCGGGAAAGTCGGCATGCGCCAGGCCGTCTGGCTGCGTGTGGTCCGGGTTCTCATCGCCCGAGCCGGCGTCGCCAGCGGCGCAGCAAATCGTCACGCCCAGTGCCGCCGCCGTCTGGAAGGCCTGGTCGAACGATTGCATCGCCTGGGCCGTCCAGTTCTTCTCTGGATTGCCCCAGCTGATCGAGATCACCGATGGCTTGTTGACCGTATCGTGGATCGCCATCGTGATGGCATCGAGGAAGCCCTTGTCCGTGTTCGGCGCAAAGTACACGGCAATCAAGGCTTTCGGCGCGATGGCCGCCGCCACTTCGATGTCGAGCATGACTTCGCCGTCGGCGCTGTTGGCGTTGGTGGGACGGTTTTTGGCGCCATCGACGGAAATGGTTTTGACTTGCGGTACCGGCAGGTTCATCCGCCTGAAATAGGCCTTGATGTCGGCCGAGCGGTAGCCTCCGCCGAGCTCGATGATGCCAATGCACTGGCCCGCGCCGTCCAGGCCCGTCGGAAAGTTGTAGAGCTTTGCCAGCTCGGGCGGCGTGAAGGAACTGGCCGCGGCGCCAGCGCGCATGACTGCCGGCGCCGCGAGCACCTGGAAATGGGGAATGGCGGTCGGCGTGTCGCCAATGCCGAACACGCCTTCGACGATGTCGGCCAGGTCGGCCGGCAAGGTGATCGGCTTGGTGCGGCGCCGCGACACCCCCGAATCGAGCTCGACCTGCTCGACCTCGGTGTCGAATGCGTCCACGAACTGCTGCGCGGTACCTGACAGGAACACGCTGCGGCGGGCCACGCTGGTATCGACCACCACCAGCCCGGCCTGCTGCGCGAAGGCGACGACTTTGGCGATATCGGCCGGATCGGCGCCGTGGGTGGCGGCATACTCCTCCCGCGTCATATAGCTTCGCGCTTGCACGGTGGCGGCGATCGACGCATGGGCCGCGGGAAGCGGCGCCTTGCGACGCAGGCGCACGGTCACCTCGAAACGTTCGTCGGCGGACACGGGGCTTTGGGCGTGTACCCGGGCGACTGCAGCAGGGGCGCTGCCGGAAAGTAGGGTGCGGTTGGGAATGACGGCCATGATCGACACCTCAAGTTCACATTTAAGCGGGACGGTTCAATGACCTTAACGCTTGAACCGACAGTGCCAGCATAAACCCGCGCGCTGGCTCCTCATCATTACGTTTTCATCATCATTGGCTGCTGATAAAGAAATTGGTGACGCCGGCGATGGCATCGGCGTCGTAGGTGGCCGACGCGCCGTCGGGCAGCAACTCAACACGGTCGGTTGCCGGCAGCGGAATCGAATTCAGGTCGACCGGGTTGTTGCCCAGCCCGTGGTTGGAGACGCGCCGTCCGTTGAGCAGCACCAGGGTGTAGTTCGAGCCCAGTCCGCGCAGATTGGCGGTGGAGGGCGCCCGGTCGAGCCGCCGTTGTTTGCCAGCACCGAAGCGCCGAAATTCGCAGGAACCAGGGCGACCAGGTCCTGCGCCGTGGTGGCGCCGGTATGCACGATGTCTTCATGCTTGAGCGTGGTGATCGGCAGCGCGGTTTCCGACGCGGCGCGCCGGATGCTCGAGCCGGTAATTTCTACAGGGGGAATTACCGGCGGACTGCTCCGGCGTAGTCCCACGTCGCTAACGCGCTAGAAAAATGGTATATACAAGTTCAGGCGCGGCGCGTTAAATATACTTCCGACGTGACTGCCAAACATTAAACATTCTTCCCAGGGTACGCCGTGTGCATCGGTCCATTACCACTCGATTACACACTGTTTGTTTTGCGCCACGGAATGTGGAATCGGCGCCGGGAGGAGGTACGATTGTCTTGACGATGCGGCCATGGGAATCGAATGGAGACCATCAGAAAAATTCGCGCCTCGCACTGCTTGCCCATCGCTGTTGTTGGCGCATCGCGCGGCGCGCGCCTTGTTCGATGGTCGGCGCGTGGCAACGGCCTGATCGCGTTTGCAGCGCTCGTCGCCTGCTATCTGCTGCCGGGCATGATCGGCCACGATCCCTGGAAGCAGGACGAAACCTACATAGCCGATATTGTTCGCAACATGCTCGATTCCGGCGACTGGATGGTGCCGACGATGGCCGGCGCGCCTTTCATGGAAAAGCCTCCGCTGTTTTATTGGGTGGCTGCGCTTTGCGTGCGGATGTCCTCGCCTTTCCTGGCGCCGCACGACGCGGCCCGTCTTGCGACGACCCTGTTCCTGGTCGGCACCTGTATCGCGACAGCGATTGCCGTCCGCGCGTGCTGGGACGGCAGGCATGCGAAAGTCGGCGTGCTGGTGCTGTTGTCCTGCCTCGGACTGGAGCGGTACGCCCACCTCATGCTGACTGATTTTGCGATGCTGTTCGGCTTTGGCGTCGCTATCTGTGGCCTGCTGCGCTCCGCACGGTATGGTCAGCACGCGGGACTGATCCTCGGCACTGGCGCCGGGATCGCATTCATGGGGAAAGGGCTGCTCGGCCCCGGCGTCCTCGCATGCAGCGCGCTCATGCTGCCGCTGCTGTTCGTTCAGTGGCGCCGGCGCAGCTACCTGCGCGAGCTTTGGATGGGCTGCCTGGCCGCGCTGCCGTGGCTGACGATCTGGCCCATGCTGTTGCTCGGCCGCTCGCCCGAACTGCTGAAGGAATGGATATGGGCCAATAACATCGGCAGGTTCCTTGGATTTTCGGTGGCCGAACTCGGCGCTGCGCACCCTCCGTGGTTCTGGATAGAGAACCTTCCCTGGATTGCATTGCCTGGCTGGCCGCTGGCGCTGCTCACGCTGTGGCGAAGGCGCGGCGGTGCGATGAACGACCCGGCGATTCAGCTCGCGTTGACGCTGTGCGCGGTCCTGCTGCTCGTGCTCGGATGTTCCGCTTCGGCCCGCGACAACTACGCTTTGCCTATCCTGTTGCCGTTGGCGCTGCTCGCCGCGCCCGCCGCCGAGTCCTTGCCAAGCACGCTGGATCGATGGTGGGCGTGCGGCGCCTGCGCCTTGTTCGGAACAATGACAATCGCGGTCTGGACTGGCTGGACGTCGATGATGGCGACTGGAAGTGTGCCGGATTGGCCGATCGTTGCGAACTACCTGCCTTCGCAGTTTCATCCGGTGTTCGATGCATGGCGATTTGCCGCGGCGCTGGCGGCGACGGCGATACCGCTATGGCTCGCAGCGAGCGCGCGGGTTTTCAGGGGGTATGGGCTACGCTGCTGGTTTGTCGGTTTGTCCGTCACCTGGGCGTCCTTTGCCATCTTGTGGGGGCCATGGATCGACGCCGCCAAGAGCTATCGCAGCGTGTTCGAATCCGTGCGCGAAGCTTTGCCGCCGGGCGTGAAGTGCCTGTCGCAATCGGGCCTGGGTGAAAGCGAGCTTGCGATGCTCCATTATTATCTCGGCATGACGGCAACGCGCGCCTCTTCGCGGCATTGTGGCGCGCTGCTGGTCGAGGGGCCCGCCACGCGAACGCCATCGGTGGAAGCGGGCGGCGCCCAAAGGCTGGTCTGGTCGGGCGCCCGGCCGGGCGATGAGGACGAGCGGTTTTGGCTGATTGTGGAGAGGCGAACAAAACCCGTTGGTGATCTGACGACACGCAGATAGGCGCGCGCGTCCTCCATCAGGGCAAAGGCTCGGTGTCCTTGAAGGACTTCCAGAGAGCCAAGTCGTAGGCGATTTTCAGGCAGCCGCACGCCACCAGGGGAGCGGCGAGCAAGCCGGCAGCGAAAAGGCCGGCGCCAATAACGGGGCGGCGGACGCCATGCTCCTGGGGACGGGGTGAAGCTGGCGGCTGCCGCGCGCTCGGCTGGCGTCACCACCGACATGACGAAGGCGCTGCGCGCCCGCACGTCCATCGACGACAGCGGCGCTCGGACGACCAGCAGCCCCAAGGCAGGCCAGATGGTGGGAGCGAAGGCGGCGCCGATCAGGCAGAGGCTCGCCGGGATGTGCGTGAAGACCATTGTGTTCACCAGGCCGATCCTGCGCGCGAGCGGCGGCGCCGCAAGCTGCGACGCGGCGGCGCAGACCCCGGACCAGAAAAAGAATTGGCCGGCAGACGCCACCGACATGTCGAACCGCTTGAACAGCCAGAGCGCCAGCAGTGCGTTGACGACGAGGCCTCCGGCGAACGAGTCGGCTGAGAAGAGGGCGGCCAGGCGGACGACAGTAGGGCTCGACCGGCCGAGCGGAGTTCGTGGCTGAGGCGCCGCTTCATGGGGGACGGAAAGCGATGGGAAAGCATCCACACCCCGCAGCCGTCCAGGCCATACAGCCCGAAGATGCAGCGTAAGCCATCGACCGCGGAGAGACCGGTTGCGGCCGAAATGTGGGATGGCAGCGCCGCTGCCAAGGCGCCCAGCGCGGACGAAAGCGACCCCAGGAGGCTGTATCGGGCGAATAGGGAAGTGCGCGCGTCGCCGTCGGCGCATTCGGCCAGGCGCGCATGCTCAAGCGGCAGGAATACGCTCGTGTCGCCCGAGCTGGGGTTCAGTGTTACGACGAAGGCGATCGCCAACAGCGGCCAGAACGTCGACGCCATGCTGAATGCGAAGCCGGTGGCTGCCATGAGCGCGGCGGCGCCCAGAATCAGGCGGTGATGGTGCACGCGGTGCCCCCACGCTCCGACGGCCAATGTTGCGCACGCCGACCCGAGCAGCGTGGCCGTCGCCAGCACTCCCACTTCCCACGGCCCCAAGCTCAGGGCAAGCAGGTACGCCGGCAGCAAGACAGCGACATAGCCGTCCGCGAAGGCTCGGAGCGCACGCGCGACCAGAAGCGACAGGGCGGTTGCATGAACGCCTGGCGGGAGAAGCAAGCTGCCCAACATCAGCGCCAGGCCTGGATGCGGTCAGATCGCAAGGGTGAATTATTAAGAATTGGCATAGTTATCAATTTACCGGTCTGGCGAAGGAGTTACGAGCGACACCGACCGTGCCGGCACTCATCGTATCGTAAGGCGCGTCGTCATCGTCCGCGGATACGTTTATCGAGTTTGGCGAGCTCGGATTCGGCGCCTCGGATCAGGCTCGGAACGTGAATGCCCCTGGCCGTGAAATGGCAGCGGAACGGACAGGGCGCATCGGTGTCGTGATTCAGCTTCGCGCACGCCACGACGGCCGGTCCGGTGGCGCGATATACCAGCGCGCCCAAGCCCATCCCCATGATCGGCGCGGTGAAATACAGCCACATCGCGGTCCAGATGCCGCTCGGGAGGGCCGAGCCGACACTGCGCGCCGGGTTCATGCTCATGCCGGAAAACGGCGCTTCGAAGGTGACGAACAGCGCGATTAGCACGCCGCAGATCAGACCCGTGTAGCGCATTAGCCGCACCTGGTTGCTGGCGTACAGCGACGCCCCCATCAGCATGGCCGAGATCAGCATTTCCATGCCGAACGCCACGCCCACACCGCAGCTGCCCGGCACGGTCACAGCGAAGGAAACCGGCGCTTCCGCCAGCGCCGGCCCGGCAAGCAGATGGGCGAGCAGTACGCCCGCCGCGCCGCCGGCGAACTGCGCGCACGCGTACATGGCGGCATCGAAGCGGCCGATCTTGCCCAGCAGCGCATAAGTCAGGGTCAGCGCGGGATTGAAGTGCGCGCCCGAGCGCGCCCCCCACGGCGAATAAATCAGCGCCACCGCGGTCCCGCCCATCGCCACTCCCATCAGGGCGCGCCGCAGCAGCGCGCTGGCGACCAGCACGTGCAGGGGAAAACGGTGCGACTCGAGTGCCGTGTCGACCAGGGCGGCGACGAGCATGAAGGCGCCCAGCCCCGCCGCTTCGATCGCATACTGCGGCCAGTGTTGGCGAAACTGCGCGACGTATCCGCTCGCCTCAGTCATGGTTGCCCGCGATCGGGAAGCGCACGGTGACGCGCAGGCCGGCGCCGTGATCGCCGGCGCAGAGGGCAACCTGCGCGCCGATCGCGTCGCAGATCTCCTTCACAATGGCCAAGCCGAGGCCGGAACTTTGCGCCTTGGTCTGGTCGATCCGGTAAAACCGTTCGAACACGCGCGCGCGCTGGTGCTCGGGAATGCCCGGGCCCGAATCGGTGATCTCGAGCACCGTCGCGTCCGCCGCTTGCAGCACCGAGGCGATGACGGTTCCATTGCCGGCCAGATGCTGAATCGCGTTGTCGACGAGGTTGGCGATCAATTCCCGCAACAGGTAGGCGGAGCACATCACGGTCGCCTGCTCGTCGAGGGCGTCGACACCGAGCTCGATACCTTTTTGCTGCGCCAGCGGCGCGAGTTCTTCGATGACGCTGGTGACAGTTGCCGCCAGGTTGACCGCCACCGACGCGGCGTCGGGGCGCTTCTGTTCCACGGTCGCCAGCACCAGCAGCTGGTTGATCGCGCGGCCGCCATGCGCGACCGACTTTTGCATCGCGCCGAATACTTCCATGCAGGCGGCATTCGCGCTCGGATCGCGCCGGCCGAAGTTGATTTGCGACGTAAGGATCGCGAACGTGGTGCGCAGGTGGTGCGCGGTGTTCGCGACGAACTGCTCGTAGGATCCGAGCGTGTGGTCGAGGCGGACGACGTAATCATTCAACGCGACGATGATCGGGCGCAGCTCGGCGAGCGAGGTGTCTGCGTCGAGCTTTTGCAGAGACCCGGGACGTCGGTCGCGCAGCTGCGCGCCGAATGCAATCAAGGGGAGCAGCGTCCAGCGCACCGCGAATGCGAGGCCCGAGACCAGCAGGACGAACAGAATCAGCGTCTCGCGCACGGCGGTGCGCATCAAATCGTGCCGGAATGCGGTGTGACCATGCAGGGTCTGGGCGACTTCGGTGATGGCGTAATCGGTCGACCGCGTGCTTGGCAGCGCATGCTTGTAGGCGATCACGCGTACTGGCTCGCCCCGCATCGATGCGAGGAAATACTTTTCCTGCTCGATCTCCAGCGCTCCGGCGTACAGCGGCATATCGGCATCGCCCGCGAGCAGGATGCCACTCTTGCTGCGCACCGAGTAGAACACCCGGTCCTGGGTCTTGTTGGCGAACAGTTCGAACGCCGCCGGCGGAATGCTGATCTCGTAGCCGCCATCGATCTTCGCCAACGGTTCGGAGATGATCTTGGCGGCGCCCATGAGCAGCTGCTGCTGCACCAGGGTCGCCACGCCATCGGTGTCGCTGCGCGCAAACATGAAATCGACCGCCGCGATCAGCACGGCGGGCAACAACACCCATAAGGCGAGCCGGCGTTTGAGACTGCCAACGCCGCGCATGTCAGGCGGCGACATAGCTCAGCATGTAGCCGAGGCCGCGCAAGGTGAGGATTTGCGCACCCGATTGCTCCAGCTTCTTGCGCAGCCGGACGATGTAAATCTCCAGCGCCTTGGCCGACACCATGTCGTCGAGCGTGCACAGGTTGTCGGCAAGATTCTGTTTCGACACCGTCTTGCCGCTGTGGCGGATCAGAGTCTCGAGCACCGCGTGCTCGCGCGGCGTCAGCCCCAGCACCGCGCCCTTGCTGCTGAACTGCTTGGTGTTGGTGTCGTACGATAGCCCGCCGCAAAAAATGACGGGATTGGCCTTGCCGCTCGCGCGCCGCAGCAGCGAGCGCAGGCGCGCCTCCAGTTCCTGGATGTCGAACGGCTTGGCCAGGTAGTCGTCGGCGCCCAAGTCCAGGTGCGCAATGATGTCCTGCAAGGTGTTCTGCGCGCTGATGATCAGCACCGGCACCTGATTGTTCTTGGCGCGCAGGCTGCGCAGCAAGGTCTGTCCGTTCAGTCCCGGCAAGGTCAGGTCCAGCAGGATCGCATCGTAAGCCTGGGTGAGCAGAAGGTGCGCGGCATCGGTGCCGGAAAACGCCTGCTCGACGGCAAAGCCGGACTGGGTGAGCAGCCGGCTCAGCCATCCGGACAGCTCCTGATTATCTTCTACTAGCAAAAGTTTCATCGCCACAGCGTACTGCATTTCGGCAAATCGTTCATTACGCGGCAATTATTTTTTCCGCCACTGTTTATTGAAGGCAAATAGAAGGGTAGGGCGCTCTACATTGGCTGCTGTTGGCCAAAACCGCATCAGACGGGTCTGGCAGACGTCCATTTCTAACCCCAGGAGACACAAGAATGAAGCAACGATTGATCGCGGTCGCCGTTCTGGCGACGCTGGCGCAGGGCGTCCATGCCCAGACCTCCGATGACATGCAGCAGGCCCTGGCGCAGGCACAGAAGGCGGCAGCCGACGCAACGGTTGCGGCGCAGCAGGCCCAGCAGGCGCTCGAGCAGATCCGCGCCAGCGCCGCCGCGAAAGCCCATCCGAAAGCCGCAGCGGCCGACGATGCGCTCAGCCAGACGCCCGGCGAAGGGGTCATGCTCAAGAGCGGCGCCGATTACGTGCGCCTGTACGGCCTGCTCGACATGAGCCTGAGCCGCCGTACCAATGCCGACAAGGCCGGCAATACCCTGAACGACATGCCAATCGCCTGGTTCAGCGGCAATCGCTGGGGCATCGAAGGCCAGCACGTGCTGAAGGACAGCGGCGGCCTGAAGGCGATCTTCAAGCTCGAGAGCGAGTATGAACTACCGACCGGCAATATGGACTCGCCCGGCGTGCTGTTCAACCGCGACGCCTGGCTGGGAATGGAAAGCGACACCATCGGCCGCATCACGCTGGGCCGCCAGAACACCCTGGCGCGCGAGTTCTCCAAGATCTACGGCGATCCCTACGGTTCGGCGGGCGTGACAATGGAAGAGGGCGGCTACAGCAACAACAACGACTTCAAACAGTTCATTTTTTATTCGGGCAGCGCCACCGGCACCCGTTACGACAAGGGCATCGTCTGGAAGAAGCAGGTCGGCAAGTTCATGGTCGGCCTCGGTTACCAGCTCGGCGGCGTACCGGGCGACTTCGACAGTGGCACCACCAAATCGCTGGGTCTGGCGTACAACGGCGGCAAACTCAACATCGCCGGCTTCGTCACCAGCGCCAACGTCAACAACTTCAGGCACACCTCGTATTCTGTGGGCGGCAATTACCAGTTCGGCCTGCTGCGCCTGAATACCGGCTACGTCCATTACACGGCGGACCAGCCAGCGGCGATCGGGAACCGCGACGACAACGCCTACACCATCTCGGCGCGCTTCTCGCCGGCCGGCCGCTTCGACTACGAGCTGGGCTGGCAGACCATGAATGCGAACAATGCGGCCGTCAACGGCAGCGGCTACGTGCTCAACGCCTTCGCCAACACCGCCAGTGCCACCCGTACCGGCACCGGCAAGCGCAAGACCTTGTACGCATCGTCGTTCTATCGCTTCGACAAGCGCACCGAACTATACCTGGCGGTCGATCGCCTGAAGACCGACGGCACCTACCTGGCCGCCCAGGCCAACGGCTTCAAGGAACAGAACGAAGCCGCGGTCGGCATGCGCTTCAAGTTCTGATCGCTCACGAGGCGGTAATCAAAAGGAAAGCATTTTGAAAGCCGCCGCCCCTTATATTGTTCAGTTCCCAAAATAATTCGAAGGAGACACCATGAACACCATCCTCAAGCCGCTCGCCGCCTTTGCAATGCTTCTGGGCTGCATGCACGCGTCCGCAGCGGAAAAAATCACCATTATGGTCGGCGGAATCGAGAAACAAATCTACCTGCCGGCGAAGCTGGCCGAACAGCTCGGCTATCTCAAGGAGACCGGACTCGACGTCGAGCTGCTCAGCGAGCCGGCGGGCGTGAACGCCGAGACCGAGATGCTGTCGGGCGCAGCCCAGGGCGTGATCGGCTTCTACGACCATACGATCGACCTGCAGGCGCGCGGCAAGATGGTCGAGTCGGTGGTGCAGTTCAGCCAGGCGCCTGGCGAAGTGATCCTGGTATCAAAGGCGGCCGCGAAAGAGGTGCGCTCGCCGGCGGACTTCAAGGGCCGCACGCTGGGTGTCACGGGCCTCGGTTCGTCCACCAATTTCCTCACCTTGTACCTGGCGGCGAAGGCCGGTATCAAGAACACCGAATTCACCACCCTGCCGGTAGGTGCGGGCGCGAGCTTTATCGCCGCGATGGGACAGGGGAAGATCGATGCGGGCATGACTACCGAGCCGACCATTTCGCGCCTCCTGTCGACCGGCGCGGCCACCGTCCTTGTTGACCTGCGTACGGTGAAGGAAACCGAAGCGGCGCTGGGCGGCACCTATCCTGCGGCCTGTCTGTACATGCCGACCGCATGGGTCAATACGCACAAGGAGCAGGTGCAGAAACTGGCCACTGCGTTCGTCAAGACGCTGCGCTTCATTCGCACCCACAGCGCCAAGGAGATCGCCGAGAAGATGCCGGCCGAGTATTCAGCCGTCAATCGCCAGCAGTACATCGACGCGCTCGAGGCCAGCAAGATGATGTTTACCGCCGACGGCGTGATGCCCGAGAACGGCCCGCCCACGGTGCTGAAGGTGCTGAACGGCTTCGACAAGGCGGTGCAGGGCAAGTCCATCAACCTGGCCAACACCTTCAGCACCGAGTTCGTCAAGGCCGTCAAATAATGTCCAATGTCGCGATCGAACTGCGCAACGTCACGCGCAAATTCATCAGCCCCGCAGGCAAGACCACATTGGCGCTGGCGGACTTCAGTCTGACGGTCAACGAAGGCGATTTCTGCGCAATCGTCGGACCAACCGGATGCGGAAAATCGACCACGCTGGGGATGATCACAGGACTCAATCCGCCGTCTTCCGGCTCGGTCAGCGTTTTCGGCCAGCGCGTCACCGGCATCCATCCGGATATCGGCTTCGTGTTCCAGTCCGACGCGGTTTTCCCGTGGAAGAACGTGATCGACAACGTCGCGCTCGGACCGATTTATCGCGGCACCGACAAGAAGCTGGCGACCGAGATGGCGGCGCAGTGGGTGCGCCGGGTCGGGCTGGCCGGATTCGAACGGCATTATCCGCACCAGCTCTCGGGCGGCATGCGCAAGCGCGTGGCCCTGGCGCAGACCTTCATCAACGAGCCGAAGATCTTGCTGATGGACGAACCCTTCTCGGCGCTGGACGTACAGACCAGGGCGCTGATGCAGGACGAGTTGCTGGGGCTGTGGTCCGAGAAGAAGGCGTCGGTCGTGTTCGTGACCCATGACATCGAGGAAGCCATCGCCTTGGCCGACCGCGTGGTAGTGCTGACCAAGGGCCCGGGTTCGGTCAAGAGCAGCTACGAGATTCCGCTCGCGCGTCCGCGCGAGGTTGCCACGGCGCGCTACTCCCCCGAATTCATCGACTTGTCGAAGCGGATCTGGTCGGACCTCAAAGACGAAGTACAGATTTACATCGGAGCGAGATGAATACGAATACCCTGAATGGCACGACGGCGCCGCCGGTCGACCGGGAAGATGAACGAAAAGCCATCGCGCGCGCGATCAATCATCGGCGCCTGGTCCTTTTCTTGCGGATTGCGGTTGCGGTCTGCACGCTCGCCGGATGGGAAGCTGCGGTGCGGTATGGCCTGATCGACCCATTCTTCTTCTCCCAGCCGTCGGCGATTTATGACCAGCTAAAGGTGTGGCTGACCGAGGGAACTTCGCAAGGTCCCTTGTGGAAGGAGCTGCTGGTGACGATGGAGGAGACCGCGCTCGGGTTTATCATTGGCAGCGCCCTCGGCATCCTGTTCGGGATTGGCCTGGGCAGGAACCGGCTCGCGGCCGACGTCTTCAGCGTCTACATCAAGGTGGCCAACGCCATCCCGCGCGTTGTGCTCGGTTCGATCTTCATCATCATGTTTGGCCTCGGGATGGGCTCGAAGGTGGCGTTGGCGGTGGTGATGGTGTTCTTCGTGGTGTTCGGCAATGCCTTCCAGGGCGTGCGCGAAGCGGACAAGAACCTTATCGCCAACGCCTATATCCTCGGCGCCAGCAAACGCCAGGTGACGTTCACGGTGGTGTTCCCATCGGCGCTGACGTGGATACTGGCCAGCCTGCACGTAAGCTTCGGTTTTGCGCTGGTCGGCGCCGTGGTCGGCGAATTCCTCGGGGCGCGCCATGGCATCGGCCTGCTGATCTCGACCGCGCAAGGAACCTTCAACGCGGCCGGCGTGTTCGCCGCGATGATTGTGCTGGCGGTCGTTGCGCTGGCCGCGGAGTACGCATTGACGGCGCTCGAGAACGTGCTGCTGAAATGGCGGCCGGTGCAGTTCGTCGAACAAGGCATGTAGCCGATCGAGCGAGAATTTCTCCTGTGCGAGAGCACATTCGCCCCGCGCTTGCGGGCCGTTTTTTCAACCTTCGCCGACCAGGTCGGGGCGCGGCAGCTGAATCGTCCCGGTGTGGAAAGTGTATTCGAACAGGTTGGCGTAGCGGCCCCACTCGATCGCCACGCGCAGCGCGCTTTCGGCTTCCTCAGGGTTGAGGGTAAAGCGCAGCAGGCGCAGGAACAGCTCTTTGGGCAGGTCGCCGGAGCGGTCCTGTTCCAGTCCGTGGCAGATGTAGGCCACCAGAGGCACGTGTTCGAGCAGCTGCTTGCCGAAAATCGCCTGGCGCTGCGCATGGTCCGCCGCGACGAATTGCTCGCCCAGCGCGGTTATGCCGATGTCGCCGTTGGCCAGGCTGGCAAAGCCGAGGAAGGCCAGCGCGATCGACACTTCCAGCAGTTCGCGGTCGGTCAGGTCGGATTCTTCGGCCAGTTGCGGCAGGTCGGCGCTGCCGCGGAACGGTTCCTCCTGCAGCAGTTCGAGCACCGCTTCGATGCGCGCGCTGTCCGCTTCCGGCAGACGGTCGCCCAGCTGCAGCTTGACTTCCTTTTCCGCCGTCCGGCCGGGACGCGCACTGCCCGCCGTCATCAGGCCGTACACCTCGTCGATCAGCAGCCGCACTTCGGCCGATTCGACCGAGCGGGGACGCGGCAGTGCGATTGGCAATTCGGCGCGCACGCGGCCCGGGTTGCTGGAGAAGACCAGCACGCGGTCGGCCATCATGACCGCTTCCTCGATATTGTGCGACACCACCAGCATCGCCTTGGTGGGGATGCTGCCGGACTCCCACAGTTCGAGGATTTCCTCGCGCAGGCGTTCGCCGGTCATCACGTCGAGCGCGGAGAAGGCCTCGTCCATCAGCAGCACCTCTGGCTCCATCACCAGTGCGCGGGCGATGCCGACGCGCTGGCGCATTCCTCCGGACAATTCGCGCGGCAAAGCGCCCTCGAAGCCCGACAGGCCGATCAGGTCGATTACCTTGTCGGACCGGCGCGCGCGCTCGGCCAGCGGGACACCCTGCGCTTCCAGGCCGAGTTCGACGTTCTTCTGCACCGTCAGCCACGGGAACAGCGCAAACGACTGGAACACCATGCGGATGCCGCGCGCGGCGCCGGCCAGCGGCATGCCGCGGTACAGCACCTGGCCCTGGTCGGCGCGGATCAGGCCGGCGAGGATACGCAACATTGTCGACTTACCGGAGCCGGACTGGCCGAGCAGGGCGACGATCTCGCCTTCGTGCAGGGCGAAATCAACGCCTTCGAGGACATTGCGCGCAGTGCCATCGGCGGAGCGGAACGCCTTGCCGACGCCTTTCAGTTCGAGGATGGGAGTGGACATCGGATGTTCCTAAAAATGCAGGCGGTTTTCCGCCATCTGATACAGGCGCCGCCAGACGAAGTGATTCAGACCCATCACGTAAATGCACATAATGGCGATGCCGAGCGCGATGCGGGGGAAGTCTCCTTTCGCAGTCATCTCGGCGATATAGCTACCGATGCCGTGCGCCTGCAGCGTAGTGTCGCCCCAGGTGACGTATTCGGCGACGATGCTCGCGTTCCACGAGCCGCCAGTAGCGGTGATCGCGCCGGTGACGAAGCTCGGGAAGATCGCCGGCAGCAGGTAACGGCGCCACTTCAGCCATCCGGACAGGCCGAAATTGCGGCTCGCATAGCGCAGTTCGGTCGGGATCGTCGATGCGCCCGCGATGACGTTGAACAGCAGGTACCACTGGGTACCCAGGATCATCAGTGGCGAGAGCCAGATGTCCGGCTCGAGCTTGAAATGCACGATGCCGACCACCGCCACGGGGAACATCAAGTTGGCCGGAAAGGCGGCGAAGAACTGGGCCATCGCCTGCACGCGCTGGGCCAGGCGCGGATTCAGCCCGACCCACACGCCCACGGGTACCCACACCAGGGCGGCCAGCAGCAGCAACAGCAGCACGCGGCTCAAGGTGTAGAAGCCGAGGAGGAACACGCGGCCAACTTCAGCCCATCCCACTTCGCTCTGGACGAAGTGCACCAGCGTCCACAATGCATAGAAGGCCAGCGCCGCAATGATCGCATCCCAGGCGCGTTCCGAGACGATCGAGCCAACGCCGGCTTGGGCGCGCACCGACGTGCCGTCGTGGCGCAGCCGGAAGATCGCAAGCGAACGTTCGAGCAGCGCGATGCAGCGGGCGCCGAGCGCCTTGGTTCGTTCGGTGCGGCGCAGCCACGTCAGCAGCCACGATTGCTGGGCGGTTTCGCTGCCGGTCTCCTCGAAACGGAACTTGTCGGCCCATGCGAGCAGAGGGCGGAAAAATAATTGGTCGTACATCAGCACCCCCACCAGCATGGCGCCGATGGCCCAGCCGATCGCATACAGGTTGCGCTGCTCGATGGCCAAGGCGATGTACGACCCGATACCGGGCAGCTTGATGTTCTGGTTGGCGACCGAGATCGCTTCGGCGGCGACGACGAAAAACCAACCGCCCGACATCGACATCATCATGTTCCATAGCAGGCCGGGGATGGCGTACGGGAGTTCCAGGCGCCAGAAGCGCTGCCAGGAAGACAGCTGATAGACGGTCGCCGCCTCCACCAATTCGCCCGGTACGGTGCGAAACCCCTGGTAGGCGCTGAATGCCATGTTCCATGCCTGCGAGGTGAAGATGGCGAAAATCGCCGCGCATTCGACGCCCAGCAGGTTGCCCGGGAAGAGCGCGATGAAGCCGGTCACGGTGATCGACAGGAAGCCGAGGATGGGGATCGACTGCAGGATGTCGAGCAGGGGCACGAGCACCTTTTCGGCAGCGCGGTATTTGGTGGCCAGCGTGGCGAACACGCAGCTGAACACCACCGAGGCGCCCAGCGCCAGGAACATACGCAGCGTCGTGCGCAGCAGATAATAGGGCAGCTGGGCCGGCGCGAGCGACAGCGTCATTGGCTGGCCCAAGCGATAGGGATGCGCCATTTGCGCCGCGCCGTAAGCCAGCAGGACCAGGGCCGCCAGCACGATCGGCAGCAGCGCCCAGTCCCACCGGTTGCCGCCCGCTTCGACGACCTGGCGCGGGAAGAATTGCTTGCGTTCGCTCATCGGCATGCTCAGAATTCGGCGTGCAGCCGCACGGAGGCCACGGTGACCGGGCCGCGGTCACGGTTATATGCGGGGTTTGCGATGCGCTGCAGGTTCAAGCCGAAGTGGGCGCCGTCGCGCAGTGCCAGGTTGTAGAAGCATTCGCCCACCACTTCGGGCCGATAAGTAATTCGGCCATCGCCGAGGAAGAAGCCGGCGCCACCGGCAGCCAGATAAGCGATGTGCGGCGCCGACAGACCGTTGCGCGCCAGCGCGACGCCGGCGGTGTCGGCGGGGCGCGACCAACCCGCGCCTTTGACCAGCGCGCCGGCGGACATCGACCGGTCAATTTCGGCGAAGGCGTAGGTCTCGGTCTTGCCGTCTGCCCAGCTGGCGCGGGCAAACACGCCGGCCTGCGCCGTCAATGCCTGTTCAACGCTGGCGCCGACGCCGATTTTCGCATGACGACTGCGCACACCGGCCACCGCGGGCGGTGCGCCAAGCGCGAGTGCGTCCGTGTAGGTGCCCATATTGGCGACGTTGCGGAACACGAGCAGGCGGACCGCACCGCCCTCGTGGCGATGCTCGAGTTCGACCTGGTCGCCGTAGCGGCGGAAGATCTTCGGATCGAGCGCCAGC